>DASXBN010000001.1:0-47105 GCA_036491675.1 Pseudolabrys sp.
TCGAAGGCCTTGGCGACGATGCCGCGGGCGTCGAGACCGGCCTTGGCGTACATGGCGGCCGGGGTGTCCTGGTCGAGGAACAGATCGGGCAGCACCATGGTGCGAACTTTAAGCCCGTTGTCGAGCACGCCATGGTCGGCAAGCGTTTGCAGCACGTGCGAGCCGAAGCCGCCAATGGCGCCCTCCTCGATGGTCAGCAGCACCTCGTGCTCGCGCGCCAGCCGCAGCAGCAGGTCGGTGTCCAAGGGCTTGGCAAAGCGCGCGTCGGCAACGGTGGTCGAGAGCCCCAGCGCGGCCAGCTCGTCGGCCGCCTTCAAGCAATCGCCCAGCCGCGCGCCATAGGAGAAGATCGCCACCTTGTGGCCCTCGCGTAAGATTCGGCCCTTGCCCACCTCCAAGGGGATGCCCTCCGCCGGCAGCGGCACGCCCAGCCCCTCGCCGCGCGGATAGCGCAAGGCCGAGGGCCGGTCGTCGATGGCCACTTGCGTCGCCACCATGTGCACCAGTTCGGCTTCGTCCGCCGCCGCCATCAGCACAAAGCCCGGCAGGCAGCCGAGATAGGTCACATCGAAGGCGCCGGCATGGGTCGGCCCGTCGGCCCCCACCAGGCCGGCGCGGTCGAGCGCAAAGCGCACCGGCAGCCGCTGGATCGCGATGTCGTGCACCACCTGGTCGTAGGCGCGCTGCAGGAAGGTCGAATAGATGGTGGCGAACGGCTTGAAGCCTTCCGTCGCCAGGCCGCCGGCAAACGTCACCGCATGCTGCTCGGCGATGCCCACGTCGAAGCAGCGCTTGGGGAACTCCTTCTCGAACAGATCGAGCCCGGTGCCCGACGGCATCGCCGCGGTAATGGCGACAATCTTGTCGTCCTTGCGCGCCTCCTTGATCAGGCTCTCGCCGAACACCTTGGTATATTGCGGCGCGCCGCCCTTCGATTTGGCCTGCGTCCCGGTCGCCACGTCGAACTTGACCACCCCGTGGTACTTGTCCGCGCTCGTCTCCGCCGGCGCGTAGCCCTTGCCCTTCTGCGTGACGATATGGACCAGGATCGGCCCGATCTCGGCGTCGCGCACGTTGCGCAGCACCGGCAACAGATGGTCGAGATTGTGCCCGTCGATCGGCCCGACATAGTAGAAGCCAAGCTCCTCGAACAGCGTGCCGCCGGTCACATAAGTGCGCGCATGCTCGATCGCCCGTGTGATGGCGCGGTCGAGCGCCTTGGGCAGATGATGGGTGAGCTGTTTGCCGACGTCGCGCAGCTTCAGATACGTGTGCCCGGAGCCGAGCCTGGCGAGATAAGCCGACATGGCGCCGACCGGCGGCGCGATCGACATGTCGTTGTCGTTCAAGATCACGATCAGCCGCTCGCTGCGCGCGCCGGCATTGTTCATCGCCTCATAGGCCATGCCCGCCGACATCGCCCCGTCGCCGATCACCGCGATCACGTTGTTCTTCTTGCCGGCGAGATCGCGCGCCACCGCCATGCCGAGCCCGGCCGAGATCGAGGTGGAGGAATGCGCCGCCCCGAACGGGTCGTATTCGCTCTCCGCCCGCTTGGTGAAGCCGGACAGTCCGCCGCCCTGCCGCAGCGTCCGGATGCGGTCGCGCCGCCCGGTCAAGATCTTATGCGGATAGGCCTGGTGGCCGACGTCCCAGATCAGCCGGTCGACCGGCGTGTCGAACACGTAATGCAACGCCACCGTCAGTTCCACAACGCCCAAGCCCGCACCCAGATGCCCGCCGGTCGAGGCCACCGCGTTGATCGTCTCAAATCGCAACTCATGCGCCAGCTCGCTCAGTTGCTCCGCCGACAGGTTCTTCAGGTCGCGGGGCAGCTTGATGCGATCGAGCAGGGGGGTCAGGGAGGCTTCTGGCAAACGCAACTCCACAATGAACATGCCGGTCGATGGGGCGGGACCGGCCCCCCGGAAACTAAAGACTTACACCAGATATAAGGTTCCCGGCAATTCAAGGCGCTGTACCAGGGTCCGGCCCGAATTTGCCCGTCATTGCGGGCTCTGCCTGCTGCGGTTCGGTGGCCCGGGACACCAAGTCGAGCGGCCCGCAGCAGATCAAGGTGTAATCGTAGGCTGCGCCACGCCGTTCATTCGCCATCAGGAACTGGGCGTGCGTCTTGAAGACGCGCCAGCGCCGAAGGGCCGAAGAGCCCTGGCCCCATAGATCGCGGATGTCGATGGCGACCACCCGTGGGTTGCGCCGCTCGGGACCCAGCACGATGTCGTGGCCGGCGATCGGGTCGAACGCGCCGAAACTCAGGATATCGTCGCGCGACTGGACGTCGATCCAGTCGATGTCGGGCGCGGTCGCGAGCTGGCGGAGCCGGTTGCGGAACCCCTTGGCCTCCGGGTTGAAGCCGACCGCCGGCAGACTGGCGCCCAAAGTGAGCAGCGCCACGCGCGCGCCATGGCGCCCGAGCGCGCCATCGCGGGCGAGCGCGCGGCCGAGCACGTTGATGGCGAGCACCGCGCCGAAACCGTGGCCAACGATCACGACTTCGTCGGCCTTACTCTCGCGCACGGCATCGGCGACGTCGCCGGCGAACGCGTCCAGCCGCCCACTCCAATCCTTCCGTTTGCCGTTGATGAACTCATCGATGGAGGCAGCCTGGTCGCAACGCCGCAGCAATCCGGTGACCGGTTCGCTCAACCATAGCACGGAGGCGAAGCCGCCGAGGCCGGTGACGCTGCCGACGATTTTCGCAACCAACTCCGGCGCTCCGAGCGCAGCGACCAGATTCATGCACAGGATGCCGACGAACGAGCCGAGCAACAGCCAGGCGGTGATCAGCACGATCGGAGCGAAGCTGATGAGCGCGAAGCGCCAATTCGTCCGCAGCATGCGGCCGAAGGCGCCGTTGAGCAGCGCGATCCCGGTGGTGCGGTACATCTGCACGATCTTCCACCAGGGCGGGCGCGCAAAATCGCTCTGCACGAGATCATCCCAGCGCAACACTTGGTAACGGGTCTCGACCTGCCAGCCGGCGCCGTGGGTGGTCACATCCCAGCTGCCGGAAAAGCCGCCCGCCATCGCCGCGGCGGCGCTGATCTCGCCAGTCAACCCGTAGAGCTCGCAGGTGCGGCGATACTCGCGGCGGAAGTGCTCGAAATTTTCGGCAAGGCCCGCCGGATCGTAGCCCTGCACATGGATCAGCAGCCGACGGTGGACCTGCACGCGCGATCAATCCACGTCGAGCGGTTCGCTGCCGGCCGGCTTGCCGGAACTATCGAGCGTGATCTTTTCCACCCGCGCTTCCGCCTGCCGCAGCAGTTCATCGCATCTTTTCTTGAGCGCTTCGCCGCGCTCGTAGATCGCCACCGATTCCTCGAGCGGCACCTTGCCTTCCTCCAGCCGCTTGACGATCGATTCCAGTTCCTCGATCGCCCGCTCGAAGGGCATTTTCTTTATATCGGTATTGGTGGAGTCGGCCATTTGATGTCATCTTGCTGAGAATTCGATTATGACGATAGCGCAGTTCGCAAGGAGCGCCTAGCGCGATGGCCGATCTTAAGGACAAGATTATCTTGGTGACCGGCGCCGCGGGCGCTATCGGCTCCGCCGTCACCGCCGCGGTCAAGCGCGCCGGCGGGATCGCGATCGCCACTGATCTTGGGCGTAGCGTCGGTATCGATGTCGCGCTCGACGTGATCACGGAAGCCGATTGGCAGCGCGTCGCGGCCGAGATCGAGCAGCAACATGGCCGGCTCGACGGACTGGTCAATGCCGCCGGCGTCGTTGCACTGGGCAGCGTCGAGCACCTCGATTTCGCCACCTGGCGGCGCGTGCTCGGCGTCAATCTCGACGGCGCTTTTCTCAGTTGCAAATATTCGTTGCCGCTCCTACGCAAGCAGGGCGGTTCGATCGTCAATCTGTCGTCGGTGTCGGGCCTGGTCGGCGGGCATAATCTAGCCGCCTACAATGCATCGAAGGGCGGGCTATCGCTGCTGACGAAATCGGTTGCGCTGCATGGCGCACGGCTCAAGCCGCCGGTCCGCTGCAACGCCGTGTGTCCCGCTTTCGTCGAGGGGCCGATGGTCGATGCCATCGCGCAAGGCGCGCGCGATCCGGAAACCGCCATACAGAAGATGAGCCGCGACATCCCGCTTGGCCGTCTCGGCCGGCCGGCCGAGATCGCCGATCTCTGCATCTATCTGTTGTCGGACGAGGCGAGCTTCATCACGGGCGCCGATTTGCCGATCGACGGCGGCTTGACGGCGGGATGACCTAAGAGTTTGGTTCGCTCTTGCGGAGACCGGCGGCGAGGTCAAGCAATCGCGCGCGATCCTCTGCGCTCACGTGTTCGATTTTGCAGTCGGCTGCAATCAACACTTTGGCGCAGAACCGTCGGGCGCTTTCCATCGCTTCGTCGTGGTAATGGTTGACGATACACTCGAACCATTCCTCATCGGTTTCGCGGCCGGTCAGCACCGCGTCGATCAGGGCCGCCAGGCGCTCGCGCGTCACTTGCGGCGGAGTGTCAATCACGGTCAGGCACCCATTAGCGCGGTGACATGGGCGGCAACCGAGCGCGACAGGCCCTGTAAATCGTAGCCGCCTTCCAGCAATGAAACGATGCGCCCTTGCGCACTTGAGTCGGCGATGTCCATCAGTTTCTTGGTGACCCAACTGTAGTCCGCCTCCACAAGATTGAGATTGGCGAGCGGATCGCGGGTGTGCGCGTCGAAGCCGGCCGAGATCACCAGAATCTCGGGCTTGAACTCGCGCAGCCGCGGCAGAATGACGGTCTCGAAGGCCTCGCGGAAAACATCGCCTCCGTCGCCCGCCGACAGCGGCGCGTTGACGACGGTGTTGTGCTCGCCGCGCTCGCTGATTGCACCGGTGCCGGGATAAAGCGGCATCTCGTGGGTCGAGCAATACATGACGCTTTTATCCGCCCAGAAAATATCCTGTGAGCCGTTGCCGTGATGCACGTCGAAATCGACAATGGCCGCGCGCTCGACCTCATAACGGTTCTGCGCGTAGCGCGCCGCAATTGCCGCGTTGTTGAACAGGCAGAAACCCATCGGCCGCGCCACCTCGGCGTGATGCCCGGGCGGCCGGATGGCGACAAAGGCATTGGCCGCCCTCTGGTTCATCACCTCGTCGACCGCGCGCATGGCGCCGCCGGCGCCGCGCAAGGCCGCCTCGAAGCTGCCCGGCGACATCGAGGTGTCGGCATCGAGCCGCACCATGCCGTCGGCCGGCGAAGCATCGCGGATCGCCTCGATGTAATCCATCGGGTGGGCGAGGGCGATGATCTCGAGCGGCGCTTGCGGCGCCTGCTCGCGCGCCAGCATGTGGAACCGCTCGTCCTCCAGCGCCTGCTCGATGGCGCGCAAGCGGTCCGGCCGCTCGGGATGACCGCCGGGCGTGAGGTGGTCGAGGCAGGCCGGATGCGTGAGGAGCAGGGTTGACATTGAATGGATTTTAACGCGGCTTGGTCGCCGCGCGCTAGACCTTTGCCTTCAAACTCACGCCGGGTGGTGGCGGGCTAGTGTCGGGCACGAAGAAATCCACCTGCAGCGGCTGGCTCGGATCGACGCGGTATGGATCGAAGTCGGCAACGCCTTCGCCGGCGAGGAACGTGTCGTCGATCAGAAAATTCCCGCTGAAGCTCTTCGGTTTGTGGAAGATGCGATAGGCCGCTTCCGCCAGGATGTCCGGCTTGCGCGACATGCGCATGATGGCGTCGCCGCCGAGCAGGTTTTTGATTGCGGCGGTGGCGATGGTGGTGCGCGGCCACAACGCGTTGACCGCGATCTTGCCGCGCTGCTCGCCAGACAAGCCCAGCACGACCAAGCTCATGCCGAACTTGGCCATCGAATAGGCGGTGTGCGGCGCGAACCACTTGGTCTGCATGTCGAGCGGCGGCGACAGCATCAGGATGTGCGGGTTTCCCGCCTTGGCGAGATACGGGAGGGCGTATTTCGACACCATGAAAGTGCCGCGCGCATTAATTCCCATCATCAGGTCATAGCGGCGCATGTCGGTCGCTCCGACCGGCGTCAATTGAATGGCGCTGGCGTTGTTCACCACGATGTCGATGCCGCCGAATTTCGCCGCGGTCTCGTCGATCGCCGCCTTCACCGCCGCTTCCTCGCGCACGTCGACGGCGAGCGGCAGCGCTTTGCCACCGGCCTTCTCGATCTCGGCCGCGGCGCTGTGGATGGTGCCTTCGAGCTTGGGATGCGGGTCGACCGTCTTGGCGGCGATGGCGATGTTGGCGCCGTCGGCGGCGGCTTTGAGCGCGATCGCAAGCCCTATGCCGCGCGAGCCGCCGGTGACAAAGAGCGTCTTGCCCATAAGCGACATGGCTACTTTTTCCTCATCATGAACGCTTCGAACGCAGCGCGCGCCTCCGCCGATTGCAGGCGGGTCTTGAACAGTTCCGCTTCCTCGTCGATGCGCTCGACGATCTCGTCGGGCTTGCCACGCATGAGACGGCGCGAGGCCAGCACGCCCTGCTGCGGCAGTGCGGCGATCTCGCGCGCGGCCTTCATCGCCTCCGCTTCAACCATGTCGGACGCAACGACGGTGTTCACGAGACCAGCGGCTTTCGCCGCCTCGGCACCGAGCGGCCTTCCCATCACCAGTAGCGAGAAGGCGCGCGCCTGACCCATCAGCCGCGGCGCGATCAGGCTGGAGGCGGCTTCCGGCACCAGGCCGAGCCCGACAAAGGGCGTCGAAAAACGCGCATCGCTTGCCGCCACCACGTGATCGCAGTGCATCAGCATGGTGGTGCCGACGCCGACCGCGTTGCCCCGCACGGCCGCGACCAAAGGCAATTCGCAACGCGCCAGCGCATAAAGGAAGCGCAGGATCGGCGCCCCGAGCGCGCCACTACCCATCGCCATCTGCAGGAAATCGCCGATGTCGTTACCGGCGCAGAAGGCAGTCGGCGCGCCTGCGATCAGCAGGCAGCGCAAAGCCGGAGTCTTGCCTGCGCTTTCGATCGCGTCCGCCATGGCCTCGTACATCGCCATGGTCAGGGCGTTTTTCTTTTCCGGCCGGTTCATCCGCACGGTGCGGACCGCTCCGTCGTCGGTGGTGATGACGAATTCGGTCATTCGGCGAGGGCGGCTTGCGCCTGGGTAATGCTGTCGGAGCCTTCGGTGACGCTGCGCTCGAGGCCGGAGGCCTGCACTGCGACGTTCTCGGCAAAGAACCGGGCCAGCGCCGTGCGCGCGGCGCCATCGCCGCTCTCGCGCAAAGCTATCAGCGCCTGCTCGGCC
The DNA here is from genome assembly GCA_036491675.1 of Pseudolabrys sp. Classification (GTDB taxonomy): domain Bacteria; phylum Pseudomonadota; class Alphaproteobacteria; order Rhizobiales; family Xanthobacteraceae; genus Pseudolabrys. The sequence goes on from DASXBN010000001.1 coordinate 7,251, forward strand.
AGCATGCAGCCGCCGGCGGTATTGCCGAACAGCCGCAAGTAAGGCGTCGCGCCGGCGAGCGCCGTGTCGGACGATTTCTGCGCCAGCAGCCAGCGCGTGGCGCGCTCCAGGCTGTCGACCGCTTCGCTTAGGCGCGTCGCCGTATCCCCGAAGGCCGGCGTGTTACTGGCCTTCACGGCCGATACCGTGCGGCGCAATTCGTCGAGATAAAGCGCGACCGTCTTGCCGCCGTCGAGCGGAATTTTCCGCGTCACCAGGTCGATCGCCTGAATGCCGTTGGTGCCCTCGTAGATCGCGGCGATGCGGGCGTCGCGATAATGCTGTGCCGCGCCGGTCTCCTCGATATAGCCCATGCCGCCATACACCTGCACGCCGAGGGAGGCGACCTCGATGCCGATGTCGGTGGAGAATGCCTTGGCGACTGGCGTCAGCAGCGAAGCGCGTTCATGCCCGGCCTTGCGCGCGGCCTCGGTCTTGCCGCGCTGCGAGCGGTCAATCGCCACGCCGGTCGCGTAGCAGATCGCACGCGCCGCGCCGGTGAGCGCGCGCATGGTCAGCAGCATGCGTTTCACGTCGGGGTAATGGATGATCGTGCCGCTGGCGCCTTGCCTGCGCTCGCGCGCATAACTCAACGCCTGTTGCGTCGCGAGCTCGGCGACCGCGACGCCTTGCAGACCGACCGCCAGCCGCGTGCGGTTCATCATCGTGAACATGCAGTGCATGCCCTTATGCTCTTCGCCAATGAGAAAACCGACCGCGCCGCCTTTGTCGCCGTAGACCATGGTGCAGGTGGGCGAGCCATGGATGCCGAGTTTGTGTTCGACCGAATGCGCACGGACGTCATTGCGCGTACCGTCAGGCATCACCTTCGGCACCAGGAACAGCGAGACGCCCTTGGTGCCGGGCGGCGCATCGGGCAACCGCGCCAGCACGAAATGGATGATGTTGGAGGTCAGGTCGTGCTCGCCATAGGTGATGAAGATTTTCGAGCCGGTGATGCGATAGGTTCCGTCGCTTGCGCGCACCGCGCGCGTGCGCAGAGCGCCGACATCGGAGCCCGCCTGCGGCTCGGTGAGCTGCATGGTGCCCATCCATTCGCCGCTGATCAGCTGGCCGAGGTAACGGCTTTTGAGATCGTCGCTGCCGTAGGCGGCGAGCGCGTCGATCGCCGCCATGGTCAGCGCCGGGCCAATGCCGAAGGCCATGGAGCCGGAGTTCCACATCTCGATGCAGGCGGCATTCACCGCGTGGGGGAGGTCCTGGCCACCGAAATCGGCGGGCGCGGCCACGCCGTTCCAGCCGGCGGCGGCCCAAGCGGTGTAGGCTTCTTTCCAACCGGGCGCCGTGGTTACGGCGCCATCCTTGAACGGGGTACCGGATTTGTCGCCCGCGCGGTTGAGCGGCGCGATCACTTCGGCCGCGAAGCGGCCGGCTTCTTCGAGCACCTGATCCACCATGGCCTCGTCGAGATCGCCGTAAAGGCCTTCGGCCAGCGCGGCTTTCAGGCCGGCGGCATGTTTGAGCGCAAAAGCGATGTCGGCGAGCGGGGCGCGGTAGGCCATGGTTCATCCTAGCGGGGGCCGGCTGTGGGTCAACGCAAGTGCGGAAATGCCGTCCTTAATCCTTATATTGGAGCGAGGCAGGCGTTGATCGGGAAGGGCACCGCCGCTATGGTCCGCGCGGCGCGCGAGTTCATGCTTCGGCGCGGCTTCTCAGCGGGTATTGGGGCGTAGCCAAGCGGTAAGGCAGCGGATTTTGATTCCGCCATTCGGAGGTTCGATTCCTCCCGCCCCAGCCAGCCAGTTGGGTCTCTGTGGTGCGATTTCCGGGTGTGTGAGAAGTGCCGCCATTCCGGCGGGTTAGGCCAGTGGGCCCGAGTCTCTGGTCGGCAGATTCCGGATCTTCAGCCCTGGCGCGGGTGTTTTACGGCGCCAGTCTCTGCTCGCGATTTTCCAATTTCCGTTTCGGCGCGCCCGAAACCGGTTCGATATCGGACGGAGACCAGTTCGAGAGCCGCATATCGGGTGTCGAGTACGATGCTGGCGTCAAATCGCCGAGCCGCAGAGGGCTATCATTGTGGGAGCCCGATGCTCCGCTCCTGCTCGGCCCAGGAATACGGCAGCGCCTTGGCGAGACCGGTGACCGTGAGATCCGCAGGCGCAGTGCCGTCGATTATCGCCGCGATGATGCGCGGCGACACGAAGGCGAGAGGTGCCAGCAGGCGGATGTGCCGTTCGCCCTGAGCTTCATGTTGGGCAATCTCGGCGAAGGCGGCAATTCGACCAAGTCTAATGCTGTCGATCCATTCCCGGGCCTTGGCGATTGCGGTGAGCAGAGCATCTCGGCTCTCAGGCTTCAGCGTCGGTCTTGCGGAGGGCGAATGAGCGATGCCTTTCACGGCAGCGAAGGTTGGTGCGGTCCATTCAAGCGTGATCGTGGTGGTTGGCAACTCGCTGGGTGCCGGATCGGTGGTGCCGGACTCACCCGTTTCGCTTGATGTTACGTTGGTGGGAATGAGTCGGACTTCCAAAGCTTGGGCTTTGACGATGATGCGCTCGACATGCTGTTCGATCAGGTCGCGGTCCGCCGTGGTGATCGGGGGTTTCGCTTCGCCCATTGACGCGAGGTGTTTGCGGACCCCGTCGAGTACGAGTCTTTCGATCTCGGGAGCCGGTACGCGCGCGATGCTGCCGGCTTCGGCCTTTCGCTTCTGCACGATCGCGTGCGACACATAATACCGATAGCGCACGCCGAGCTTGTTGGAATGCGTCGGGCTCATGCGATTACCGCGGTCGTCAAAGATGCGACCGGTCAGAACGGCCGGAGACCCCTTTAGCCTAACCTGCCGCTCGACGGCGTTGGCGGCGAGCTGGGTCTGCACGGCCTCGAACAGATCGCGGTCGAGGATCGGTTCGTGCTCGCCGCGATGCACTTCGCTCCGGTAGACGACCTCGCCGATGTAGAACTGGTTCTTGAGCAGATGGGCGAGGGACCCCATGCCGAAACGGATACCGCCCCTCTGGCGGCCATCAGGATGGCTATTGGTCTTGGTCCTAACACCGCGCTGATCGAGGTCCTCGATCACGGCCCCGATCGAGCCCAGCTCCAAATAACGTGTGAAGATGGTGCGAACTACCTCGGCCTCTTCAGGCACCACGACCAGCTTCTTGTTGATGCAGCGATAGCCGAGCGGAACAGGTCCCCCAACCCAGATGCCCTTGCGCTTGGAGGCCGCGATCTTGTCGCGCACACGCTCCCCGATCACCTCGCGCTCAAACTGGGCAAAGGAGAGCAGCACATTAAGCGTGAGCCGGCCCATACTGGAGGTGGTGTTGAACGACTGGGTGATGGAAACGAACGACACCCCATATTGGTCGAACAACTCGACCATCTTGGCGAAGTCGGCAAGCGAGCGGGTGAGCCGGTCGACCTTATAGACCACCACGGTGTTGATCTTGCCAGTCCTGACATCGGCCAGCAGGGTCTGCAGGGCAGGACGGTCGAGCGAGGCGCCCGAGAGGCCGCCGTCATCGTAGCGGTCGGGAACGAGCCGCCAGCCCTCATGTGCGTGGCTCTTGATGTAGGCCTCGCAGGCCTCGCGCTGGGCATCGAGCGAGTTGAACTCAAGATCGAGATTATGCTCGGTCGATTTGCGGGTGTAGATCGCACAGCGGAAGACCTTTCGTTCGGCTGGCTTCATCGTTGCGCCTTCGTGCGAAGAGGCGAAACGCTGCCGCGACGCTGCGGCGAATGGCCAGCATCAGCAACGCCAGCATGTGTCCCCGCGCCATCACCCTCGATGCCTTCCGGACGATTGACGTCAACGCGTAGCCCAAAGAAGCGCGGACCACTCCAGGCCGTGCCGGTGATGGCGCAGGCGATGGCTGAGAGGCTCGCGTAGGTAGCCTCGCGCCATAAGTAGCCACCTGTAACGACGGTGACCGTGTGACGCTCGCCCTGGTATTCGCGCACCAGCACGGTGCCGGGCCTGAGGCGCCTTGGGCCGTCCGTTCCAGGCCTGTCGCCACGTGCGAGGCGATCCAGGAGCTTGGCGGTGTCCGCATCAAGCCCACCGAGCGCCTGCTCCTGGATGTGCCAACAGATGAACCGCGCCATGAGGTCCTTGGTGAAGGCAGACGGCGGGGACGACTGCAATGTTGTGCGCCACAGGGTGCGAAGCTCATCGAGGCCGAGCGACCGCACGCGATCGATCTCTGCCTCAATCGCAACATGGTCCACAAACCGCGGAGCCACGGCTACGCAGCCTGATGTTCGGCTTTGTTGGCGTTGGGGTTCGATTTTGGTTGTCTAGCCGAGACGATGCGATAAATGCGCACGCCGTCGGTCTTGACGGACTCGAGTGTCAGTCCAAGCTTCTTCCGGACGACACCGGCCAAGAAACCACGGATCGAGTGCTGCTGCCAGCCAGTTGCCTTCATGATCGCGGAAATCGTCGTACCCATGGGCCGTGTCAGCTCGGCAATAACGACAGCCTGTTTGGAGCTGGCACGTGCGGTTCGATCGGCAACGCCTTTGGGCTCCGCGGTATTGGGCTCGATGATCCACGGGCTCACGGTGCCCGGCGCGATCGAGGCGGCGCAGCGCAAGAACGGCTACACCAAGGGCGTCTTCGAATGGCTGCGCAAAGCGCCGTGGGGCAATCCCGCCTTCGCCGGCATGTTCCTGTCGCTGGTCATGTTCGGATTCATCGGGGGCATTTCCGGCGTGGTGCTCGGTACCGAGCAACTCAACGTTCTGATGCACAACACTCTTTATGTGCCGGGTCACTTCCACGGGACGGTGGTGACCGGCACAACGCTCGCCTTCATGGCGGCGACCTACCTCGTGCTGCCGCTGATTTTCGAGCGGGAAATCGTGTGGCCAAAGCTCGCCAAGATCCAGCCCTACCTGTTCGGTCTAGGCGCGGCGGGAATCTCGCTGTTCATGATGGGCGCAGGTATGCTCGGCGTTCCGCGTCGGCATTGGGACATCACCTTCAGCGACGCGCCATTGGGTTTCGCACATTCGGCCGGCGCGTTTCTGATGATGGGTCTTAACGGGGTGTCCGCCATCCTTGCCGCGCTCGGCGGCGCCATCTTCATCATCGTCGTCGTTGGGACGGTGCTGTTCGGCAAGAAGATCACTGGCGGCCACAAGCTCACCTTCCCGCTGCATTCAGGCGGAGGTGCGGCAGCATCGCATTACGGCAGCCACGCCACCGCGAAGTTACCTGGCACGGTTGTTCTGGTTACTTTGTTTTTCACCTGCTTCGTCCCCTACTACTTCATCAACTGGAAATATCTGTCGGAGCTGTGGCTGTTCCGCTGATGCGTGATTTGAGGATGGAGATTCACTAATGCTCGCTGCGATACGCATGACCATCTCGCTCCTGAAGCTCAGGATCGGGGTTGCGGTCGCGGCGAGCGCGCTCGCCGGGATGGCGGCGGCGAGCGGGCCGGCGCTGTCGTGGTGGCAGTCGGCGTGCCTGGTTCTCGCCGTGCTCGGCGCATCGGGCGCGGCCGGCGCCTTCAATCAGTACTATGAACGCGATCTCGATCAACTGATGCGGCGTACGCGGTCGCGTCCATTCGCGAGCGGGGCATTTCGCGCGAGCCCCTATTGGCTCGTTGGCTTCCTGGCGTTGCTCGTCGCCTCGCTGGCCCTCGCTAAGACGGCGGGCGGGAGCCTCGCCGCCGTTTTCGTCTTTTTCGGCGCCTTCACCTATGGCGTTGTCTATACAGTGTGGCTGAAGCGGCGCAGCGTCTGGAACATCGTCATCGGCGGGCTCGCCGGGAGCTTCGCCGTGCTCGCCGGCGCCGCCGCCGTCGATCCAATGCCGCAAGTCGTACCGACCGTGCTCGCGGTCGTGCTCTTCCTTTGGACACCGCCGCATTTCTGGAGTCTGGCGGCAGCGAAGGGGCAGGATTACGCCGATGCGGGTGTGCCGATGCTGCCGATCGTGGCGCCGGCGCATGCTTGGACGCTCGCAATCGTTTCTCATACCGTCGTTCTTGTCGGCATCTCGCTGGTGCCGCTCTGGTACGGCATGGGTCTGTTCTATGGTCTCGGCGCGGGAGCAGGTGGGGCGATCTTCCTTTGGAAGAGTGTCGCACTCTACCGCCAGCCCACCAAAAAGGCGGCGATCGCCAACTTTCTCGCTTCTCTGCTGCAGCTGACGCTGCTGATTGCCGGCGTCTTGCTCGACGGCGCGATCGGATCTTGGTTATGACGCGCGGCGTGCTGGTCGCTGCCGTTGGGATCGGGTTCGCGAGTATTGTGGCGGAGATTGCGTTTGCGGCCGCGTCTGACGCACAGATAGCAAGGCTCGACCCGCACAAGGTAATCGCGCAGAGCGAACAGGCGATCGGACGTAACGTCGGAAATTACCGGCTCACCGATTCGACGGGAGCACCGCTGCCGCTGCGGGATTACCGTGGCAAGCCGCTCGTCATAAGTGTCATTTATACCGCCTGCAGCTCGGTATGCCCGCCGACGACGCAACATTTGATCGGCGCGGTCAACGAGGCTGGCCGTATTTTCGGGCCTGACGGCTTCAATGTGCTTACCGTCGGTTTCGACTCGCGCAATGATACGCCCGCCCGTATGGCGCAGTTTGCGTCGACGCAAGGGGTGAAGGTTAAAAACTGGCGGATCGCCAGCGCCGATCCTGCCACCATCGAAGCGCTGCTGCACGATCTTGGCTTCAGTTATGTTGCGGTTGCCGGCGGCTTCGATCACGTCACGCAAACGATAATTGTCGATCGTGACGGCAAGGTCTATCGGCAAGTCTATGGCGATGATTTCCCACTCCAGATGTTCATTGAGCCGCTGAAGGACGTCGTATACGGCACATCGAGTTCGTTCTCGGTGAGCGGGTTTCTCGACCGCGTCAAATTTATTTGCACGGTCTACGATCCAGGCACGGGCCGCTATCGCATAGATTATGGATTGGCATTCGGCAGCGTCATTGCTGCGTTGTCACTTCTGGTATTTGGCGGACTGCTATACCGCGAGTGGGTTCGTACCGGACACGCTTGATCGGCAAGTTGGATAATTTTGGAGGAAGTGGTGATCGGCGCAGTTCGCAGCGCGCTCAGGTACGGCTTCGAACTGATTGAGCGGCCGTTCGAACGATTATTCGGGCCGGCGCTCAATCCGCTGGCGCAACTCGGTGCGCTCGGATTCTTCTTTTTCTGGATCGTTACGGTTAGCGGTATCTACCTCTTTATTTTCTTCGATACCGGAATCGAGCGCGCCTACGAATCGGTCGAACACATCAGCCGCGCGCATTGGTACCACGCCGGCGTGATGCGCAGCCTGCACCGTTACGCATCCGACTTGATGGTCGTGATGGTCGCGGTCCACCTGCTGCGCCAGTTTGCCTACGACCAATATCGCGGCGTGCGCTGGTTCTCCTGGTTCACCGGCCTGCCGATGATTTGGCTGCTCTACGGCTCCGGCATCACCGGCTACTGGCTGGTGTGGGACCGACTGGCGCAATACGTCGCTATTACCACCTCGGAGCTGCTCGATCGTCTGCCGATCTTTGGCGAGCCGATCGCGCGCAATTTCATTTCCACCGGCACGCTCACCAGCCGCTTTTTCACGCTCATGGTGTTCATGCATATCGCGGTTCCACTGTTCCTGCTGTTCGTCATGTGGATCCATATTTTGCGCATTTCACGGCCGAAGATTAATCCGCCGCGCTCGCTGGCGGCGATGTCGCTTGTGGCGTTGATCGGCGTGGCGCTGTGGAAGCCGGCGTTGTCGCAAGGTCATGTCGATCTCGCTAAGGCGGCGGTTGAGGTCGGGCTCGACTGGTTCTATCTGCCGCTTTATCCGTTGTCCGACATCTGGGGCCGGGGTGGGGTGTGGCTGTTTCTCGGCGCCTTCTCGCTGATGATCGGCTTTATGCCCTGGTTGCCGCCCTTGCGCCGCACCCGCGCCGCCGAGGTCGATCTCGCGCATTGCAACGGTTGCGCTCGTTGCGCCGAGGACTGTGCCTACGAGGCGATCCGCATGGTCCGGCGCACCGACAGCCTGCCGTTTCCGACCCAGGCCCAGGTCAACGCTGCCTTGTGCACCTCCTGCGGCATCTGCGTCGGAGCATGCCCGTCCTCGACGCCATTTCGGCGCAGCGAGGAGCTCAAGACCGGCATCGATCTGCCCGATTTCAGCCTCAAGGAGCTGCGTGAACGCACCATCGCGGCGGCCCAGTTGCTACAGGGGCCGGCCCGCGTGCTGGTCTTTGCCTGCGAGCATGGGGGCGCCCACAAGCTCGACGGCGTCGTTCGTCTGCCTTGCGTTGCCATGGTGCCGCCCTCGCTAATCGATTTCGCGCTCAGCCGCGATCTCGCCGACGGCGTGGCCATCGTTGGCTGCGCCGAGAGCGCCTGCTTCAATCGTCTCGGCATCGCCTGGACCGAGCAGCGCGTCGCCGGAACACGTGATCCCTATCTGCGCGCCCGGGTGCCGCGCGAACGCTTGACCATGATCTGGACCTCGGCGCTCGCCACGCGCCGTGCTGCGGCGGAAATTGCCGCTTTTGCCGTCAGGATTGCCGGACTTCCGCGCGCCAAGCTGCGCTCGCCCTTGCAGCCAACCACAATGACTGCATCGAAGCGTGTTGAACAAACCGCGGCCGAACTTGGAAGCGGGTCATGACGAAACAGCTTCGATATGCCGGCCAATTCCTCGTCATCGCGGCATTGTTCGGCGCCGTTGCCGCCTTTGCCAACCGGCCGGTCTATCGTCAGATTCCTCAAGGGTCGGCCATTGTGGTGCTGACCTTCGTGCACGGCGCCGACCGATCGTCCGAATGCCGACGCCTGACGTCGGAAGAAATCGCCAAGCTGCCGCCCAATATGCGGCGTGTGACGGCTTGTCCGCGCGGTCGCCGCCCGCTCTATGTCGAGCTTGATTTCGGCGGGCGTCCGACCTACCGGGCCGAGTTACCGCCGACCGGGATCGCCGGCGATGGGCCCTCGCGCGTCTACCGGCGCTTCGTGCTGCCGGCAGGCACCTACGATGTTTCGGTGCGCATGCGCGATACGGCGCGGACGGAAGGGTTCGATCATACGCGTACAGGAACCGTCACGCTCGGTCCGGATCAGATGTTCGTCATCGATTACCGTGCCGAGAGCGGCGAGTTCGTGTTCCGCTAGGGGGTGATGGTCATGGCACTCTTGCAATGGAAGGATCACTACAGCGTCGGGATCGATGCCGTCGATCACGAGCACAAGGAACTGCTCGAATTGATCAATAGGCTGCACGCCGAGCTGACGGCAACGGGCGAGAAACTGTCGGCAGAGGCGTTCTTCGGCGATTTATACAAGGGCATCTCCGCGCATTTCGCACTCGAGGAAAGGTTCATGCGCGAGCGCGGCTACGATCAACTGGCCCAGCACAAGGCCGACCATGAGCGGCTGCTCGACGAGATTCGCGACATCATGGACGATTTCGAGGACCACGATGAGGCGGCCAGTGCCGAGCTCGGTAGCCGCCTCGATGCTTGGTTCTCACGCCACTTCGAGACTCACGATGCACGTCTGCACAAAGCACTCGGTCCGCATCATGACTGAGCGCGCTAGCTGTCGTGACCGCCGGATTCGGTGAGCGCCACCGAAATAGGTTTGTTAAGCCGTTGAATCATTCACCAGAAGGATCAGTCACAATGATGAAAAAGCTCTTCGTTGCCACCGCCTTGGTCACCGTATCGACGGGAATGGCATTCGCGCAGGATCTCGCCGCCGGTGCGACGACGTTCAAGAAATGCGCCATTTGTCACGACATAGGCGAGACGGCGAAAAACAAAGTAGGTCCGCTATTGAATGGCATCGACGGTCGCTCGTCCGGCTCGGCGCCAGGTTATAATTATTCCGACGCGAACAAGAAGTCGGGCATCACCTGGAACGAGGCGACGTTCCTGGAATACATCAAGGACCCTCGGGCGAAGATTCCGGGCACCAAGATGATATTCCCCGGCATCAAGAACGAAACCGAAGCGAAGGACCTGTGGGCCTATCTCAAGCAGTTCGGCGCCGACGGCAAGAAAAAGTGATCATGGGGTTTGTGTGTACCCGGCCGATAGGTGGTCGAGAATCAGGCGACGCTGTTGCTTGACAAGGCCAATTAGAGGAACGTTGCGGGTGCAGAAAACCGAATGTCTACTTGTCGCCCAAAGCGGACATCGCGCGACCGATGTGACTGCGAATAAACTCGGTCGTGCGATGCGGCTTTCTTGACGCTAAAGTCAATGGGCAGAATCTTTGAGGGCATTCGGGATTGGCCAACCGCGCCGCGATCACCATGGCAGAATGGCTATTGTGAAAGGCTGATCAGTTCCATCCGACGGGATTGCCTTGACCATGTTGTCGTTTTTGGCGAGCGGCATCTTCGCCGCGTGCTTCGATCTTACGCGAACTACTACAATCAAACCCGGACGTACCTGGCATTGAATAAGGATTCGTCAGCCGGCCGCGCCGTAGAGACTGTCGGCCGCATTCTGCCGGTGCCAAACTTGGGCGGATTGCACCACCGATATGTCCTGATTTAGTTTTCGACAGGGACAAGGATAGGCTCGCTGCTCCTCGCGTAGGGAGAATTACCTCCAAGCTTATGAAATCCCGGAGCTTTTGGGTGGGTTAAGCGGATCGCGACCCTGCATTTCGCTAAAATCACCCTGCATCTCCTAAATTTGCAGCGAGAGACCGGTTCAAATGTGACTGGCTCGTCAGCCAGCCCGACTTACCGAGTTGCCAAGGTTTGAACCGCCTCGCGTCCGGCGATGCGGCCGAACACGAGCGCGCGCAGCACTGATACGGCGTTCGGCGCCGTCGCAAAGAAATGCCCGGTCATCTCGCCGGCCGCGTAGAGGCCGGGGATCGCGATGCCGTCACGCAGCACGCGCGCGTTGGCGTCGGTGGCGATGCCGCCGAACGTGTAGGCCACGGCGCCGACCAGCGGGTAGGCGAGGAATGGCGGCGCGCTGATGGCGCGCGCCCAGTTCGACTTCGGCGGCTGCAATGTGCGGAGGGCGGCAAGGCCGTCGCGGCGCGTGGCGTCGAACTTCGCCGGATCGCCTGTGCAGGCGGCATTATAGGACGCGACGGTCGTTGCCAGATTGTCGGCGTCCACGTCGATGCGTTTCGCCAGTTCGGTCAGCGTGTCCGCTTGCACCGGCGGTACTTCGGAACGGATGGCGCGCTGATAATCCTCGATGTCGAGCAGCCGGCGGTCGAGGATCGCGTAAGCCACCGAGCCCGGTGTGTTGAAATGGATATTGCGCGCGAGCCATTCCCAGGTCTCATGCATGAGGCCGCCGCCTTCGTCGAAGAAACGGCGGCCGTTCCTGTCGACCACAATGCCGTAAGGGTAGACCAGCACAACCGGCGCAGAGTTCTTGCTGCGCGCATCGACCGGCTCGCAGTGCATGCCGTTCCAATCGCCCGCTTTATCGGCGCCGAGCTCGATGGCCATTTTGATGCCGTCGCCGGTATTGAAACGCGTGCCGGGCGAAATCAGCCGCATGGTTTCGCCGCCATCGCCTAAATGGGCGCGCATCATCTCGCCGTTGCCCTGAAAACCGCCGCAGGCGAGCACGACGGCATCGGCCGGCAATGTCTCGCGCTTGTCGTTTTGCGCCACGACCAGCCCGCTGATGCGGCCGCTGTCGGCGACCAAATGGTGCGCCGCGCAGCCGTAACGAAATGTCACGCCCGTTTGCGTGGCCGCCTGCTTCAAGGCCTGCAAGATTGCCGGCCCGCCGCCGACCGGCTGAATGCGCGGTGGACCCTTCGCGAGATAATAGGGCGGCTGAGTGAATTCGATGCCATGCGATCTGATCCAGGCCACGGTCGCCGGCGCCTCTTGCGCGAGGCGGGCAAAATAGGTTTCGTCGCCGTGGAATTGTGTCGCGCTGAGCATGTCATGCACGAAGCTCGGCTCCATGCGGTCAGGGGCGGCCATGCGCATGTTCGACGGCGACCACACCGTGTTGCCGCCGGCGTCCGCTTCTGCGGCTTTGTCGACCAGTGTGATGCGGACGGATGTGCCGGCGCCGCACGCCGCTTCCGCCGCCGTTAACGCGGCGGCAAGCCCGGCAGCGCCCTGACCGGCGACAATGATATTTCGCGCCGCGCTCACCGCGCGACTTCCGCCCATGGCGGGCAGGCACGCTGATTCACCGGCGTCAACCAGGCCTGGTAGTTGGTCTTGTCGATGACTTCGGCCGGCAGCATCACCTTTTCGGGCAACGGCTCATGCTTGAGATGGCGCACCGCCGCGGTGGTGGCGACGCAGCCGATCTTGAACATGTTGAAATCGACGGTGGCGAGGATTTCGCCCGTTTCGATCTTTTTCACGGCCGGAAGAATACCGTTGATGCTCATTACGGTAGCCGTGCGGTTCGCTTCCTTCAGCGCCTCAAGCGCGCCCAGGGACATGCTGTCATTGGCGGACAGCACGGCGTCAATCTGCGCATGCTCGGTCAGAAACTTCGCCATCACGCGCTTGGCGTCAGGCTGCTGATAATTGCCGATGCCGGAGGCGAGCACTTCGATGCCCGGGGTTTCGGCAAAGGCGCGCTTGTAGCCGCGCACGCGCTCGCGATTGGTCGGCGCCGCCGGGGTGCCTTCGATCACCACGATCCGGCCCTTACCGCCCATCTTGTCGAACAGATATTTCGCCTCGCGGTAACCGATCTCGTAGTCGTCGGCGCCGACATAGGTGACGAACTGGCCGGGCAGCGGATTGGAGGCCAGCACGATCGGGATCTTCGCCTCGTTGAGCTTCTTCACCGAGTCGATCATGGCGACATCGTCGACCGGAATAAAGATGACGACGTCCGGCTTGTCTTTCAGGACCTGCTCGACGAAGGCCTTCTGCTCGTCGATATTGTCGGGCTTCTTGGGGACGAAATGCACCGTCGTCGCGCCATTGGCGCGGGCGATCTGGTCGGCGCCGATGCGGAACGCTTCGTACGCTGGATTGGTCGAGTTCTTCGTGAATACCGCGATGATATTGCGCTCCGCTGCCTGTGTATGGTCCACGACGAAGGCCGCCAAAGCGACCGCCGCCGCCGTTGCGAGATGGTTCATCGGCTGCCTCCCTATTGCGGAGTTACACCCACAAAATCTTCTTGCGATAGGCGAGATCGGTGAGCAGCGGCGCCGCCGGGCCTTGATGGACGACCGCACCGCGCTCCAGCGCGAATACGCGATCGGCGAGCGCCAGCACCAGATCCAGATTGTGTTCCACGATGATGATCGATGCGCGGCCGCGCAGTTGGTCGAAGACCTTGAACAGGTCTTTGATAATATTGGGTGCGAGGCCTTCGAACGGTTCGTCGAGCAGCAATAGCTTGACATTGCCCGATAGCGCGCGCGCCACCGCCAGCATCTGTTGCTCGCCGCCGGAGAGGAAATCGGCTGCGACGTTGACGCGTTCCTTCAGGCGCGGGAAATACTCGAAGATCTTGTCGTCGCTCCAGACGATGCTGTCTTTGCCGTCGGTCGCGCGCGCCAGGCGGCCCAACGCAAGGTTCTCCGTCACCGACATGCCGGCGAAGAGCTGGCGCCCTTGCGGCACGTACCCCACACCCATGCGCGCGATGTCCGGCGCCGGCATGCCGGCGATATTGCATCCTTCATATTCGATCGTACCTGACGCCGGGGTCAACAGCCCGTTCAACGTCTTCAGCAGCGTCGTCTTGCCGGCGCCGTTGCGGCCGACGAGGGCCACGATCTCGCCTTCGCGCACATCGAGACATGCACCGTGCAGGATATGGCTCTTGCCGTAGAAGGCGTTCACTCCCTCGAAGCGCAGGACCTGCCTCGACTTGGCCGTCGCGGCGCTGGCATGGGTGTGCACGACGTCGCTGACACCGGTACCGGTGTAGATTTCCTGCACGCGCTGGTCGTTGCGCACCTGATCGGGCGTGCCGGTCATCAGGATCTCGCCCTGGTTCATCACGGTGACGCGATGCGAGAAGCCCAGCACGCGATCGATGTCGTGCTCGACGATCAATACCGGGATATTGGCGGCGACGTTCTTGACCAGGTTGGAGACGCGCTCACGTTCCGCCGCCGGCAGACCGGCGAGCGGCTCGTCGAGCAGCAGCACCTGCGGCTTGCAGCCGAGCGCGATGCCGAGGTCCACCAGCCGCTGCCCGCCATAGGACAGTTCGCCGGCTTCCATCTGCTCGATGCCTTCGAGACCGAGGTAACGGATCAGTTCGGCGGTTTCGGCGTGGACGTCGAGCAGGTTGTCGATGTCGGTCCAGAAGTTGAAGCGCTTGGGATGCTGCGCTTGCACCGACAGGCGCAAATTCTCGTAAATCGGCAATCCGCGGAACAGGTTGGTGATCTGGAACGAGCGGACCAGACCTTTATTGCAGATCTGGTAGGGCGACGCGCCTTGGATTTCTTTGTCGTAGAGGCGGATCGCGCCGCCGTTCGGCTGGTAGAGGCCTGACACGAGATTGAACACGGTCGTCTTGCCGGCACCGTTCGGGCCGATCAGGGCGTGGATTTCGCCGGCGCCTACCGTGAGGCTGGCATTCTCGACGGCGCGGATGCCTTCGAAGTGCTTGGAGACGCTCTCGACGCTCAGCACGGTGCCCTGCTTTGCCTTCGGGCGCAGGAAGTCGGGCAACGCCAGTCCGTCGTAGACCTTGCGCTCGCTCATCGCCGCGCTCTCTTCCGGAGCGGACCGCCAGCGACGCTGTAACTGCGCCCAGATGCCCACCAGACCGCTCGGCGAGAAGATCACGAAGCAGACGAAGATCAGTCCGAACCAGAGCAGCCAATTGGCGGTCCAGATCGAGAACAGCTCGCGGAACAGGATGAAGAACAGAGCGCCGAAAGCCGGGCCGAGGAAGCTACGCATGCCGCCGATCACGACCATGGCCAGCAATTCGCCGGAGAAGGGGACCGAGACACCCTCAGCGGAGACCAGGTAGGTGAGGAAGCCGAGCAGCGTGCCGGCCAAGCCGGTGACCACCGCCGAGAGCACAAAAACCGCGAGCCTATAGCGCTCGACCTGATAGCCCTGGAATGTCGCGCGTAGCTGGTTCTCGCGGATTGCTACCACGACATGGCCGAAAGGCGAGCGTAGCACGCGCTGCAGAACATAGAGCACGCCGAGCGCGATCAACGCGACCACGCAGTAATAGGTGAGCGGATTCTCGAGAACGATCGGTCCGAAATGGCCGCGTTGGAGATCGCCAAGACCGTTCTCGCCGCCGGTGACGTCGGTCCAGCGGAAAGCAACCGTGTAGGTCAGGGCGGCGAGCGCCAGCGTCAGCAGCGAAAAATAGACGCCGCGCCTGCGCAGGATGATCGCGCCGGCAAAAGTCGACAGCCCGGCGACGATCACCAGCGACAACAGGATCGGCAGCACGATCTGATCGGGAAACCAGTTTTTCTGGATGATAGCGGCGGCATAGCCGCCGATGCCGAACCACACGCTGTGACCGAATGAAACCATCCCGGCGTAGCCGACACAGAGGTTGAGCCCCATCGCGGCGATGGCCAGAATCACCACTGTCGCGGCGGTATCGATCGCCAAGCCGAACAGGCGCATGGCGAATGGCAGCGCGACCAGCGCGACCGCTGCGATGATCAACGGCTGCAACGTCGAATACCGGCGGGCGCCCGTCTTTTTCATGTTTCGAATTTCTCGATGCGCTCGCCAAGCAGCCCGCGCGGGCGAAAGAGCAGGACCAGGAACATCAGGATGTACATCGACGCTTCACCGGCGGCCGGGATGAAATGGATCGTCATGCCGCGGACGACGCCGACCAGCAGTGCCGAAATCACGACGCCCCAGAAGCTGCCAAGCCCGCCGATCACCACCACCACGAAGGCGACGGTGATCACTTCCGCGCCCATCGCCGGATGCACGATGGTGATCGGTGCGAACAAGGAGCCGCCGAGCGCGGCCATGCCGACGCCGAGCATGACGATCGCGGTCATGTAGGGCTGCAGGCGGATGCCGAGCGCGGCCACCATATCGGGCTTCTGGATGCCGGCGCGTACCACGCGGCCGAACGAGGCCTTGTTCAGGAGCAGCCAGATGCTTCCGAGCACCGCAATCACGACCGCGAGCAGGAACAGGCGATACCGCGAGAATAAGAAATCGCCGAGGAAGACCGATCCCTTGAATTCAGGTGGCATATTCACCGACAGCGGGGCGGAACCCCATAGAATGCGGATGAATTGTTCGGCGATCATCGCCAGGCCGAATGTCACCAGCAGGCTGAGGATCGGATCGGCGGCATAGAACCGGCGCAGCAAAAAGCGCTCGAACAGAATGCCGAGCAAAGCTACGGTGATTGGCGACAGGACCGCAGCCGGACCGAAGCCGAGATATTTTCCGATCGTGACCGAGATATAGGCGCCGAGCGCATAGAATGCGCCGTGCGCCAGGTTCACCACGCCGCCGACGCTGAAGATGAGCGAGAGGCCGAGCGCGATGAGCAGGTAGTAGCCCCCGAGCACGAGGCCGTTTACCACCTGTTCGAGCAGGAAAGTGAATTGCATTCTAAATCCAGGAGGGGAGCACGCGTTGGCGACGGCAGCCCGACCGCCAACGCGCAGTCAACCGGCGAAGCCGGTCACATCACGCAGTTGTTCTGCTCTTTCGTGACCGAGAGGACCTCGAGCGATTCATCGGCCCCGGGAACGGCCGGCCCGAGCGCCAGCGTGTCATACTGATCCTTGGCTTTGCCCTTCGCCTTGACGGTGAAGGGATAGGCTTCCTGCATCAGTTGATGATCCCACTTGCGGAAGTAGCCCTTGCGCGCCTTCAGGATATCGAACTGCGGCTCCTTCTCGAAATAGGCGATCAGCTGCTCGGTATCGGTCGACTTCGTCTCGGCGATGGCCTGCGCCATGATCTTGAGCGAGACGTATTCGATCCAGGCGTGGTTTTCCGGCGGTTTACCGTACTTCTTGATGAAGTTGGCGACGAAGGTCTTCGACGACGGCACATCGAGATCGTGGTGCCAGACCGTCGGCCAGGTGCCGCTCAGGTTGCCTTCGCCGGCCGCCCAGGCGTCGGCGGTGTTGAGGTTGAAGCCGACGATCGGATAGGGCAGGCCGAATTCGGCATATTGCTTGATCAGGTTGGTGACCTGATTGCCGGCGAGGTTCGAGCAGACCACGTCCGGTTTGGCCTGACGGATCTTCAAGAGATAGGGGCTGAACTCGGTGACGTCGGTCGCCACCAGTTCGTCGCCAACGAGTTGCCCGCCATTCTCGTTGAAGAAGGTCTTGGCCGCGCCGGCCAGGTCATGACCGAAGATGTAGTCGGCGGTCAGGGTGTAGAACTTCTTGCCCTTCATCAGATTGTCGCGCACCAGCGCCTTGCCGACGGCATAGACCATCACGTGGCTGGGGATGTCGACGTGGAAGGTGTAGCGGTTGCAGTTCTTGCCGCGCAGCGCGTCGGAGCGCGCGCCGATCTGCAAATAGAAGCGCTTGTTGCGCGCGGCGACCTGCATGATCGTCACCGCGGATGCCGAATTGATTTCGCCCATCAGGAAGGCCGCGCCGTCCTGCTCGAGCATGCGCTGCGCCTTGGTGGCGGCGGTTGCGGGGTTGACCGAGTCTTCCGACACGATATCGAGCTGACGGCCGAGCACGCCGCCCGCTCCGTTGATTTCTTCCTGGGCCATCTTGATGCCGAGCTGCGCGTAGGCGCCGAGCGCGCCTAGGAAGCCGGTGAGCGGCGTGAGATGGCCGATTTTGATCTTGTCGGTCTGCGCCCGCACGATCGCGGGAAAACCGATGGCGGAAGCGCCCGCGAAGGCGGCGCTGGCTTGCAAAATTTTTCTTCGATTGTAGTTGCTCATCGAGGCTAACCTCCCGAATGGATGCTTGGGCGCTGTCGCTCACATTTGGCCATATGCGAGCATGTGAGAGACCGTTTTTTATTGTTGAACGATCTTTCCGGAGCGCCGCGCCGCTGTCAACGTCAAAAGCGACCGCCGGCGCGGGACGCGGCTAGTAGTTGAACAGCACCATTCGCTGTTCGGTCATGTCGCGGATGGAATAACGCGGGCCCTCGCGGCCGATACCGCTGTCCTTCACGCCGCCATAGGCAAGCTGGTCGGTACGCCAGGTGGAGGAGCCATTGAGGATGACGCCGCCGGTGCGAATGCAGCGCACCGCTTGGATAGCCAGCGCCATCGACGCCGTGAAAATACCGGTTTGCAGTCCAAATCGGCTTTCGCTGACAAAGCGGAAAACGTCCTCGATGTCGTCATAGGGCAACAGGCTGATGACCGGCCCGAACACTTCATCACAGGCAACTTTCATGGTCGGCTTAACGTCGGCGATCACGGTCGGCTCGATCTGTGCACCATGACGCTTGCCGCCGGTGAGGACCCTGGCGCCAGCAGCCGCCGCCTCGCTGATCCAGGATTCAACGCGTAACGCTGCGCTTTCGTCGATCAGCGTGCCGACTTCGGTCGCGGGATCGAGCGGGTCACCGAGCTTCAGCTTTTTCACCTCGGCGACAACCAGATCGATGAACTTTTCGTACAGGCTGCGGTGGACAAATACCGACTGCACCGAAATGCAGCTTTGACCGGAGAGCCGCATGGCATTGCGGGCGCAAATCGGCGCGGCTTCGCCGATATTGGCGTCGGAATGCACGATCGTGACGCCATTGCCACCCAATTCGAGGGCGACACGGCGCAGACCGGAAGCGGCTTTGATTTGCGCGCCGGCCCGCGGCGAGCCGGTAAACGTGATGAAATCGACGCGCGGATCGCGCACCAAAGCGGGACCAACGGTATCGCCGTATAAAACATTGAGCGCGCCGGCCGGGGTGCCGGCATCGACAAAAATCTTTGCCAACGCGTGAATAACGCCCGGCGATTGCGGCGGTGCCTTGAGCACCAGTGTATTCCCGGCCGCGATTGAAGGCGCGATCTTGTGGCAGGCGAGGTTCACCGGCGCGTTAAAGGGGGTTATCCCCGCCACGACGCCAACCGGAAAGCGAAGCATGAAGCAGATTTTTCCAGCACCCATGGCGCTGGCATCGAGCGGAATGTGCTCGCCTTCGATGCGCACCGCCTCTTCGGCCGAGAGCGAGAGCGTATCCTGCGACCGTACGATCTCGGCTTTGGCATCTCTGACCGCTTTGCCGGTCTCGCGCGCCATTGTCTCGGCGATGCTGTCCGCCCGTTCGACCAGCAGCTTGCCGGCGCGGCGCAACAGCGCGGCGCGCTCGTAGGCCGGCGTGGCCGCGGCCTTCGCCTTGGCGGCCACCGCCGCATCGAGCGCATCATTGAGATCGGTCAGGGACGAGCGCGGTGCATGCGCCACCACCGCACCGCGATAAGGATCGCGCACCTCATAGCTGTCGACGGCGGTGCGCCATTCGCCGCCGATCAGCATCGGGATTTCGGTGGGGCGGTCTCCGGAGGCGGGGAGTATTGCTGCGGAAACTGGCGTCATTTGTGACCTCCCGGGCTTTGAAATTGACATTTCATGCTCTTAGAAGCGGCGAACCTCGGCTCCGAACAGGCGCGAGCATGACAATCGTCGGACCCGCGTGCGCGGCCGTCCGGCTGGATCAATTACACCCCGCATGCGGGAATGACAAATGCCAACTCACATTGTCGGATAGAGGTTGACTCATCCGGGGCCGCTATTATGAGTGGGCGTTCAACAGGGCGGGTAGCAGTGAACCGCGAGACGACTGTCCCGGCGTCGATGTTTGGGTGCAATACCTACTCGTATATGCGTTCGCACAGCGCTGCGGTCTGCCTCGAGCGGCTCGCGGACCGGGGCTTCCAGGAATTCGAGTTGATGGTGCATCCCGGCCATTTGTGGCCGGCGGAACTGTCGGCCGAGGAGCGCCGGTCGCTCCGCCGCCTGATCGAAGCGCGCGGCCTGCGGCTCACCGCGCTCAACATGCCGAACATCGACATCAATGTTGCCGGCGCCGCGGCCGAGATGCGGTCCTATTCCCTCAATTTGTTGACTGACACGGTGCGGCTCGCCGGCGAACTCGGAACGTGCGGCGTCGTGATCGGCCCCGGCAAAGCCAACCCGCTGTTCCCCGCCGATGCCTCCGAACTGGCCGAACATTTCTTTGCCGCGCTCGACCGGCTCTGCCCGGTCGCCGCAGCGTCCGGCACCGCGCTATGGGTGGAGAACATGCCATTCGCGTTCCTGCCGGCGATCGGCCCGCTGCTCGACGTACTGGCGCGCTATGGCAATCCCGCCGTGCGTATCGTTTACGACATCGCCAACGCCTATTTCATCGGCGAGGATTTCGCCGAAGGCCTGCGGCAGTGCCGCGAGCGGCTGGCATTGGTGCATCTTTCCGACACCGGCCGGCAGCTTTATCGTCACGATCCGGTCGGCCAGGGCACGGTGCCGTTTGCGCAGGTGCCGGCGGCGCTTGAGGCCGTCGGCTACCGGGCGCGGCCGATGCTGGAGATCATCTCGCGCGATCCCGACCGCGAAATTTTTGCCAGCGCCCGTCAACTTGCGCTACTAGGCTTCACCGTCACCGATCAAATCCAATAATCGAGGTTCAAGAGCCGGTCATGACCACAGCGTTACCCAAGTCCACGGATGTCATCGTCGTTGGCGGCGGCAATGCCGCGTTTTGCGCGGCGCTCGCCGCGGCCGAGCAGGGCGTTTCGGTGCTGGTGCTGGAACGCGCGCCGGAAGACGAGTCCGGCGGCAACAGCCGTTTCACCGCTGGCGCCTTCCGCTGCGTCTATGACGGCGTCGAGGACCTGCGCAGGCTGATGCCCGATCTTTCCGATGAGGAGGTCGCCAAGTCCGACTTCGGCACCTACACCGAGGAAAAATTCTTCGACGACATGGGGCGCGTCACCGAATACCGCACCGATCCTGACCTTTGCGAAGTTCTGATCAAGAAAAGCAAAGAGACCATGTTGTGGATGCGCGACAAAGGCGTGCGCTTCATGCCGATCTGGGGCCGCCAGGCCTACAAGATCGGCGGCATGTTCAAGTTCTGGGGCGGCCTCACGGTCGAGGCGGTCGGCGGCGGCCCGGGCCTCGTTGACGCGCTCACCAAGATCGCGCGCAAGAACAATGTCGCAGTCGTCTACGGCGCCCGCGCGTTTGAGCTGATTGCCGACGACGACGGCGTGCACGGCGTCAAGGTCAAGCATCAAGGCAAGACCCACGAAGTGAAATCCAAATGCGTGGTGCTGGCCTCCGGCGGCTTCCAGGCCGACGCCGAGATGCGCACGCGCTACCTCGGGCCCGGCTGGGAGCTCGCCAAGATCCGTGGCACCCGCTTCAACACCGGCGACGGCATCAAGATGGCGCTGGCCATCGGCGCGCAACCGATCGGCAACTGGTCGGGCGGCCACGCCGTCGCCTGGGACCGCAACGCGCCGGAAACCGGCGATCTCACTGTCGGCGACAATTTCCAGAAGCACTCCTATCCGTGGGGTATCATGATCAATGCCAACGGCGAGCGCTTCCTCGACGAAGGCTCAGACTTCCGCAACTACACCTATGCCAAGAACGGCCGCATCATCCTGATGCAGCCCAAGCAGTTCGCCTACCAGGTGTTCGACAACAAGATCATTCCGATGCTGCGCGATGAGTACCGCATCAAGCGGGTGACCAAGATCCGCGCCAACACGCTCGAGGAACTGTGCGCCAAGATGGAGGACGTCAACGCCGAGAAGGCGCTCGCCACCATCAAGGAATACAACAAGGCGGTAATGACCGAGGTGCCGTTCGATCCGAACGTGAAGGACGGCCGTGGCACTAGGGGGCTCGCGATTCCGAAATCGAACTGGGCGAACACCGTCGATGAGCCGCCGTTCGAAGCCTACGCCGTGACCTGCGGGCTCACCTTCACCTTCGGCGGCCTGCGCATCGATACCAACGCGCGCGTGATGGATTCAGACGGCGGCACCATCCCCGGACTGTTCGCCACCGGCGAACTGGTCGGCGGCATCTTCTGGTTCAACTATCCCGGCGGCACCGGGCTGATGAACGGCTCGGTGTTCGGCCGCATCGCCGGCGCCACCGCCGGCCAGCGCGCCAAGCAGGCGCCGTGACGCCTGAAGCCACTTTCGACGTCGTGGTCGTCGGTGGCGGCGGTAGCGGGCTCGCGGCGGCGATCGAGGCGCGCAGTCTTGCGCGCGACGTGGTGCTGCTCGAAAAAAACCTGCAGCTCGGAGGCTCAACCGCCTGGTCGGTCGGCTCGGTGACCGCCAGCGGCACGCCGCACCAGGCGCGCAAGGGTATTGTCGACAGCCCCGCCGATCACTGGCGCGACATGGCCGGCTTCAACGGCGATCTCGATGCGCGCGATAATCCCGAATTGCGCCGCGTGCTGGCCGATGAGATGCCCGACACGTTCCGTTGGCTGCTCAAGCACGGCATCCGCTTCTACGGCCCGATGCCCGAGCCGCCGCACAGCAAGCCGCGCATGCACAATGTGCTGCCCAATTCGCGCGCCTTCATCACGCATCTCGCCAAAGCCGCGCGGCGCGCCGACGTCACGATCGAGTGCGGCGTGCGCGCCAATGCGCTTGTCGTCGAAGACGGCCGCGTGGTCGCGATCGACTGCGAGACGGCGGATGGTCCGCGGCGCTATCGCGCGCGCGGCGGCGTCGTGCTAGCGGCTGGCGACTTCACCAGCGATCCGCAACTCAAGGCACGCTTCATGGGGCCGCAGGAGGCCAAGATCGACGGCGTCAACGTGACCGCGACCGGCGACGGACAGAAGCTGGCCTTGGCCGCAGGCGCCCGCATCATCAACGGCGATCTCGCGCTCGGTCCGGAGTTGCGTTTCGTGGCGCCGCAACGGCGCAACATCCTGTTGAGCCTACCGCCGTGGCGTGTGCTGGCCAACCTGATGGCGTGGTCGCTGGAAAATATGCCGAGTGCGCTACTGCGGCCCTTCGTGATGAGCTTTGTGACCACGGCGCTGGCGCCTTCGCCCGATCTGTTCGCCGAGGGCGCCATCCTGATCAACAAGCTTGGGCAACGCTTCACCGACGAACTCGAAAAGCCGGCTTACGCGCTGCCGGATCAACCCGACAAAGTTGCCTATATTCTGCTCGACCGTCGTTTGGCTGCGTTGTTCAGCGGCTGGCCGCATTTCATCTCGACCGCGCCCGGCGTCGCCTACGCTTATGTTGCCGACTACCGGCGCAACCGGCGCGATATTTTCAATGCCGGCGCGACGATCGAGGAACTCGCCGGCAGACTGGCGATGCCGGCGGCGGCGCTCGCCGCTACCGTGCGCGCGCATAATGCGAGCACCGGCAACCGGCCGCCCATCGGCGAGGGACCCTATGTGGCGCTCGGGCCGCTCAGTGCGGTGTTCGTGCATGCGGAAGGCGGGCTCGCGGTCGATCACGAGCATCGCGTGCTGGGCGCGGGCGAGAAGCCGATCGCGGGACTATATGCCGCCGGTTCGACCGGGCAGGGCGGGCTGCTGCTCAAGGGCCACGGTCACCATCTCGGCTGGGCCTTCGCGTCCGGCCGCCGCGCGGGCCGCAACGCCGCGCGCGCCGCCGGCGCGTAATTACTTCGCGTCGTCCGTTACCGGCGAGGTGACCACGAGGAACACAAGATCGACTAGGCCAGTGTTAGAGATCGAGTGATCGACGCCCGGCGGCAGGAAGATGTAGTCGTGCTTGCGCACGACATGGTCCTTGCCGTCGATCTGCATCAGGCCTTCGCCCTCGATCACGTGATAGACCTGCTCCTGCACCTTGTGCTGGTGCACGTTCACATAGGCCATCGGTTGATACATCGAGATGCGGTAGTCGATTGAGCGCGAACCCGCGGTCTCCGGCATCACCAGCGGCTTCGACAGAGCGCCGCCGAAATGATTCGGAAACTGGCGCCACGGAACCTCGGCGATGTTGCGGATGAACCATTTGCGTGTCGTGGTCATGGCGTCGTCTCCTTGGTTTCGCCGCTGCATACCACAATATCAATTGACGTACAGCAATGTGAGAAATAGGTTCGCGCGCGGCCTCGAGCGGCCTGCCTGCGAATGGACCTGAAGGAGAACGATCCGATGTCGACAACGAACAAGCTCAACGGCGCGCAGGTCATCGTCGACTATCTGATCCAGGAGAAAGTACCGACCGTCTTCGGTCTGTGCGGGCACGGCAACATCCAGTTCATCGATGCGTTGTTCGAGCGCCAGAGCGACATCAAGACCGTCTCGGTGCATCACGAAAGCGTGGCCGGTTTCATGGCCGACGTCTATTACCGCGTGTCGGGGCGGCCGACGGCGACCTTCACCTCGTGCGGGCCGGGCTCGGCCAACCTGCCGATTTCGCTCGCCAATGCCTTCCTCGATTCGGTGCCGTTCATGGCTGTGACCGGCAACGTGCCGACCAGCCAGTTCAACCGCGGCGCCTTTCAGGAGATGTATCGGCACTACCAGGCCGACTTTCCGTCGACCGTGCGCACGATCTGCAAGAAGGTGTTCCAGCCGACGCGCGGCGAGATGGTGCCGCTCGCCGTCCGCCAGGCGTGGAAGACCATGGTGACCGGACGCCCCGGACCGGTGGTGCTCGACGTTCCCTTCGACGTGTTCATGGAAGCCGCGGCCGAGGAGGCGCCGAACGCGCAGGCGTGGAACGCTAACATCTCGAGCCGTTGCGGCGCCGATCCGGAGGGCGTGGTGAAGGCGGTCGATATGCTGCTTTCCGCCGAGCGCCCGTGCATCATCGTCGGGCAGGGCGTGCGTTACGGCGGCGCCAGCGACGATCTCTTGCGGCTCGCCGAGCGGCTGCAGATTCCGGTCGCGGCATCGGCCAGCGGCCTCGGCGCCATCGACGCCCATCATCCGCTCGCGCTCGGTCTGGTGGCGCGCGGCGGCCACTACCAGGCCAACCAGGCCACAAGGCAGTCCGACGTGTTGCTGGCG
Organism: Pseudolabrys sp.; assembly: GCA_036491675.1. Lineage (GTDB taxonomy): Bacteria > Pseudomonadota > Alphaproteobacteria > Rhizobiales > Xanthobacteraceae > Pseudolabrys. Next base: position 32,160 of record DASXBN010000001.1, read on the forward strand.
CTCGGCGTGCGCTTCGACGACCGCACCTCCAGTTCGTGGATCCCGGGCTATTCCTTCACCATTCCGCCGACCAAACTGATCCACGTCGACATCGATCCGGAAGAGATTGGCCGCAATTATCCGGTGGCGCTCGGGCTGATGGCCGATGTGCGCACCTTCCTGCGCCAGGTGCTGGCCGAACTCGACCGTCGCGCCGATACGACCAAGCGCGCCGATGCGCGAAAGAAATGGCTGGCGCAGATCGATGGCTACCGCAAGGAATGGGACAAGCTCGTCGCGCCCGGCTTTTCCGACGACACCACGCCGATCAACCCGCAGCGCGCCGCTCTCGAGATTGACAAAGGCTTGCCCGAGGACGCGATTTTGGTCAGCGACATCGGCGTGCACCACAATTGGCTGCTGGGCTTCTGCAAGCCGAGGCGCCCCGATTCAATGATCGGCTCGATGGGCTTCGGACCGATGGGCTTCGGCGTCGCCGGCGTGTTGGGCGCCAAGTTCGCGGCGCCCGACCGTCCCTGCGTTTCGGTTTGCGGCGACGGCGCGTTCTTCATGCACGCCAATGTGCTCGGCACCGCGGTCGAATACAATCTTCCGGTCGTCTGGGTGGTCTGGAATAACTACGCCTATGCGTCGATCCGCGGCTTGCAGCGCGGCTATCTGAAAGGCCGCGAGCTGGCGACCGACTTCCATAATCCGTTGACGGGCGAACGCTATAACCCCGACTTTGCCGCCATGGCGCGCTCGGCCGGTGTCGAGGGTGTGCGCGTCGACCGGGCCGGGGATCTGGCCGAGGCGGTTCGCAGGGGCATCGCGGCCAACAAGCCTTATCTCATCGACGTCGACATTGCCGCCGACATCAATCCTGCCGGCGCCGGGGTCTGGGAGCTTCCCGGCCTCGGACAAAGCAAGCCGGGAATTGGCACCCGCTATCAACCGACTTGATCGTCGCCACAATCAAGCGCCGATTGTCCGGCGTGCGGGATGAAAAGTATGAGATCGCAATTTGATGTACGGATCGTATGGGGCGACTGCGACGAACAAGGGATCGTCTTCTATCCGAAATATTTCTATTGGATGGACAGCGCCTTTCAGGCGCTGCTGCGCGACGCCGGTCAGAGCCTGCGGTCAATGCGCGAGAACTTCGGCATTGTGGGCATACCGATCGTCGAGGCCAATGCCCGTTTCGCCTCGTCGGCTTCGCACGAAGAGATTCTGAGGATCGAAGCGAACGTTGGCCATTGGGGCAAGACGAGCCTGCGTGCCGAGTACAAGGGGTTCTGCGGCGATCGGCCGATCTTCGAAGGCTTCGAAGCGCGCGTCTGGCTCGCTCGCGCCGGCAACGGCCAGCCGGCGCCCGCTGCCATTCCCGACGCGTTCAAAAAAGCCTTCGCCACGTCGTGACCCGTCCCGGCGAACGGGAGCGCGCACGCTTGCAACAAATTCTACCCAACGCGAAAAATCGGAGGACATCGCATGATGCTGGCAGGTAACAAAGTCGTCGTCGTTGGGGGCTCTTCCGGCATCGGTCTGGCGACCGCCGAACTGGCCAAGAGCGAAGGTGCCGAAGTCGTTATTGCTTCGCGCAACGCCGACCGCCTGAAGGCGGCCGCGGAAAAATTAGGGGTGACGGCGATCCCGACCGACGTCACCAGCGATGAAAGCGTCGCCCAGCTTTTCCGCCAATGCGGCACTGTCGATCACGTGGTGGTCACCGCCGCGCAGCTCCGCTCGGGCCCGTTCAAAACCGTGTCCATGGAAGACGTGCGCGCGACCATGGAAAGCAAATTCTGGGGCGCCTGGCGCGTCGCCCGCGCGGCCGATATCCGCGCCGGCGGTTCGCTAACGCTGGTGTCCGGTTTCCTGAGCATTCGTCCGCGGCCGGCCGCTGCGATCGTCGGCGCGGCCAACGGCGCCCTCGAGTCGCTGGCGCGCAGCCTGGCGCTCGAGCTCGCCCCCGTCCGGGTGAATGCCGTCTCGCCCGGAATTATCGACACGCCGATCCGCGCCGCGATGCCGGAAGCCGCCCGCCGCGACATGCTTGCCAAAGCGGCGGCCGCGTTGCCGGTCGGGCGCGTCGGCCTGGGTGAGGATATCGCGCGGCAAATCCTCACCTTCATGACCGTCGGATTTGCCAGCGGATCGATCGTCTATCTCGATGGTGGCGCGCTGGTCACCTGATGCTCCGCTTAACTTCCCGACAGGTTCTGCACCTCCGGGAAGAACATGTCCTGCCAGGAATTCGGCGCGCTCTTGATGATGCCGCGCTGCGCCATGAATTTCGTGAAGGTCAGAACGTTCTGCGGCGTCATCTCGAAGCTTGCGCCCGGACCCTTGATGATCGCCACCGTGTCATCGAGGCTGATCTTGTCCTTGGAGTGGTCGAGATAGATTTTCGCACAGCCCGCCGGATCGCTCTTGATCAACTGGTGCGCTTCCCTGAGCGCTTCGACGAAGGCCTGGTAGGTCTTCGGGTTATCTTTGCGGAAATGCTCGGTGGTGTACGCCACCATATAGCTTGCCGGGGCGCCGAGGATTTCGTCCTGCGATGAAATACGGCGTATGCCGGGCGTGCGCATTTCCAGTTCCTGGAATGGCGGCGCCGAGAAATGATTGTTGATCTCGCCCGCGCCGGAGATCATCGCCGTGGCGGCGTCACCGTGCGGAATCTGCACCACCAACGGGTCGAGACGCGTGCTGCCCGCGCCCCAGATCTTCTCCGCCGCCATCTGCAGCAGAATGGCGTGCACCGAGACCTTCAGTGTCGTCACCGCGATCTTATCCTGCGCGCCGAGGTCCTCGATTTTCTGCACTTTCGGATCGCGCGTGAGCAGATAAAGCGGCAAGCCGGACACCGCGCCGATGCCGCGCACGGCGGAGTTGGTGCCGGCGGCTTTCGCCCAAAGCGTCACGAAGACGGTGGTGCCGCCGCTGACGATGTCGAGCCTGCCGGACAGCAGTCCGTCGTTCATGGGATTGCCGGCCGGGAACTGGCGCCAGGTCACCTTGGTCGACTGCAAGCCCGCGAGCGCGAGATGTTTCTCGAGCAATTGATTTTTCTCGACCAACACCATCGGCAGCGTGCCGATGCCGTATTGGGTGGCCATGTGCAATTCGGCTACCTCGGCGCGCGGCGCGACGCTTGATGGCGGCGATAGCAGGATCGTCGCGGCCAAGGCCGCGACCGCAAATCTGGCGTTCATCTTTTTCCTCCCCTTATGGTGTTTTTTTGGGCCGCGCAGGCTCAAGCGGCGGCGCGGATCTCCGCGCGCATTGTCTGCATCAACTCGCGCACCGAGCCGACGGTCTCCAGCGCCCAGACCGCGCCGATAATTCTTTCGACCGTCGGTTTGCCGAGGCGTTTTTGCGCATAGGCCCTGAACTTGCTCTCGATCTGGGCTCGCGTCAGCCGGTTATCGGCCGAACCACGCGGCGAATTGCAGCGTTTGACGATCTTCCTGCCGTCGTTGAGTTCGAACTCGACCACGGCTTGAACGTCGGCCAGGCTTTCATCCGGCTGAATGTCGATGAGGTCCGCCGCGGCGCTGCGCAGCGCGGGGTCGTCGTAACGCGCCGATGTGAATTGATCGAGCGTCAAGGCGTGATCCTGGATGATCACCGCGGCGGTGTAATGCGCGGAAATGAGCGCATCGAACTTCGCCTTGTACTTCGCAAGCTTGCCGTGAAGATTGAAGACCGTCGGGGTGAGGCGGATATGCGCGCGCTTGATGTCCATCAACTTGAAGGGATGTTCCTCCAGCGCGTCGAACAGCGCGGTGTTCATGCCTTGGATCGACGAGGCTGACGGCCAGAGCCGGAGCGCGATTTGTTCGAACTCCCAGCGTTTGCCGAGGTCGGCTGTGACCTGCTCGGGGTGCCCGCCATTGGAGAAGGTGTTGAACAGCCCGCCGTCCTTGGCGGTCAGGAATTCGCGGGTCGCCAGGAAATTCTGCTCGGCGAGCAAGGTGGCCATCAGGCCGGAGAGGGCGCCGCGGCACTGGTGGAATTTGACCGTCGGCGTGCCCCAGGCCGCGAAGGTGCCGCCGGCCTGGCTGCCGGCCAGTCCGAACGCACGCGCCATGGCTTCCGGCGACAGACCGCGCAAACGCCCCGCTGCCGCCGCGGCGCCGAACGGTCCGAACACTCCCGGCCCGTGATACCCGCGTGCGCGCACCGCCGGATAGTCCGAGGCGACGCCGACTCTGGTCGTGACCTCGAAACCGGCCGCCAAAGCGACCAGCAGATCGCGGCCCGACACATTGTCGCGCTCGCCGATCAGCAAGGCCGGCGGAACGACCTCCGGCGTCACATGGGTGAGCGTCGAGCGGTGGATGTCGCACATCGTCACCGCGGTGATGAGATAGCCGTTAAGCAGCGTTGCGCCGGCCAACGAAAGATTGCCGCCGCCGATCACCGTGCTCTCGGTGGACGTGGCAAGACTCTTGGCGAAGCGCGCCACCTGCTCGGTTTCCTCGCCGGCATGTCCGGCAAAAGCGCAAGCCAACGTGTCGAGCAGGATGTCCTTGCAATAGTCACGGGCCTGGGCGGGGATGTCTTCGTAAGCAAGCGAGGCCGCGAAGCGGGCGAGTTGTTCCGTCGTCGATTCCGTCATGGGGTTCCTCCGCTTCGACAGTTTTGGCGCATCGTTAAATTTACGCGGTGAGCCGCCGATCGGTCACGGCGTGGATCGCGTGTCGCCGATCATGTTAGTTGAGAGCGGATGCCCGCGCCAGCTATCGCTGCCGCGCAAGTGAGACGACCGGACGCTGTTCGGCATATGGACAACGTCGTTCGTGCGACGCCGGCGCCCGTTAGCGGTCCAGGATGCTTGGACCGACTTGGCCGCTTCATTTTGCGGGTGCGACGGTCTGCACCCGAGAGCTGACGAGCGCACCGAGAACGCGATAGCCGCTTTCGTTCAGATGATCCCAATCCCGCGGCCCGTGAATGACGTGTGTAGACGCCGCCGCGCGCAGCGCCGGCGTCGCGTCGGCGAAATCCATGCCTTGGTCGGCGCTGATCTTGGCGACGAGATTGCGCATCAAGTCGTGGTGCCATTCCAATTCTGCCGTCGGAGCGAAGACATTGGCGTTGGGGATGGTTATGCAATGGGAAACCGAGTCGCCGGCATGGCGATAAACGGCGAGCGGCGAGGGAACATAAATGACGCTGATGGGGACGCCGCTGAAACGCTTGCGCAGCCACGACAGCGAGTGCGCAAGAGTATTCATACTACGGCGGATGTTTTCCTCCGAGATGCCTAGCGCGGCCCCCTGAAGTGTGGGCACCTCGATGGTCCCATCGTCGACGACGATCCGGTTCGCATGCGGCGTCGCGGCGCCGCAATAAACTACGGCGGCGCCGGCGACGTAATACTGAAAGAGGAACTGAGCCATTCTTATCGTCGTGTCCGCCAGCTCCAGGTGGCAGTCCCACGGGGAGCCGCCGGCGTATTTTTCGGCGAGAAAGCGATCGATCGCTTCGGCATCGGCGCGGCCGTAGCGGTCCTTCACTTTGCCGAGGAAACTGAGGTTATCCTCGACGTCGTTGCCCTCATAGAAATAGACAAACATTTGCCGCGGCGGATCGATCGCAGGGAACACCGAGCAGGGGGACGAGGGGAATACCTGAGCCGGTCGCAACACGATGCCTTCTGCGCTCCCGGCGCCGCCCTTGCCGAAGGTCACGACGTTCCGCCCGGTCATATTATGAATGACATTGGCGCTATGAAACGGCTTGGTGCGGTCGCCCTTAGTCTCCAGCAGCCAGTCGCCTAATCCTTCGGCATTCGAATCGCCGAGCAGCGCGACATAGTCGTGGGGCAGATAGGCGGCCTTGGAATTCTGCGTCAGGACGTCGGCGATGGAAGGAAGCTGCGGCCAGATATCGAGCGGCATGATCGGAAGGGCAACCCGAAAAATTGCATATTCCATCGCGACGTAACAGATCAACGCCGAAGCAATAACCAATAGTGCGTTGGCGATCGGCGGGGGGACCCGCATAATTATCGGTCTCCGGGACCTACGCGAACGGCAACCATGGGCTGGTCCGTCATGCCGCCGCCAGCGTTCTTAATGATGATAAGTCGGGGGATGTACCAGCCGGCATGAATTCGTTTTACGGGACGACAATTGTAGACCAGGGCTTTTCGCTAAATCCAGGCCCTATCCAAATCGGATGAGCCGCCGCGCGATTGCAAAATGCGGCGGTTATTTTGGCTCGCGGCGCGAAAGCCGCAGCCGCATCAAATTCAAGCGCGAGCGGTTTTCACGCGGCTGGTTTCGGTCTCGCGCTGCCAGCGCAGGATCGTGCGTTGCAGGACCTGAAATTTCGTTTCAATGACGCCGTTGAACAGCGGATCTTTGCGGTCGTTCAATCGCGCATCGATGTCCGCCCAATCCTCCGGCTGCAGGCTTTCTACGGCGGCCGGAAACAAGAGCCGCTCTTCTTTGTCCATGTGCTTGCGCTGATGGTCGATGAAGTCTTGCACGACATCATGGAAAGTTTGCCGCAGGAACTCGCGGCCGGCCAAAATTTCTTCGACTGCTGCGACCAGCCGGCGCAAGCGCATGGTCTCGACTTTGTGCTCGGCTTCCGCGTCGCCGACGCGTTCGGCGGCGGCCGGGTCGCGTAATTTTAGTTTTTCGAAAACCACATCCTCTTTCGGATGGTGGCAATTCTCGGGATAGTCCTGGAAATACTCGATGACGGCCTGCAAAATCTCGTAATCCGGCTCCTCGCTGCGGTCGAAGACTTGCAGTTCTCGCTCGAGAACGAGCAGCAATTTATCGATGTTGCGATGTTCCTCGAGCAGAATCTGAATGATGTTTGACATCGCCCGATCTCGGCCGCGTGTTTATCGAAAAAGATCGTGGCGGGCACAATAATCCCCGCCCCGGCGGCATTCGCGCCACTTGCACTAAAGATTAAGGTCAAATCGTCGCAGGTCTTTGCGCTATGTCAAAACGGCGATTGCGCCGATCACCTAATAGTTTACTCGCAATTTTCCAATCGTTTGCGCGAGCCGAATCGATGACTGAAACAAGTCCCGCGGCAGGTTTCAAAATACTAGCGCGCGAAGATTTTTCCGACGTGACCTATTCCCTGGTGATCCATCACCCGCTGATGGCGAAAGCCGCGCAACCGGGTCAATTCGTCATTGTGATGTCGCATGAGTCGGGCGAGCGCATTCCGCTCACCATCGCGGACTTTGACCGAAAAAAAGGCACCGTGACCCTGGTCGTGCAGGCGGTCGGCAAGTCGACCAAGGAGATGCAGCAGAATTGCCAGGTGGGGACCACGCTCTATGGAATCGTCGGGCCTATGGGCGTCCCGAGCCCGTTGACCGGCAAGAAGAAGGTCGTCTGCGTCGGCGGCGGCCTGGGTGTCGCGCCGATTTACCCGCAAGCGCGCGGATTTAAAGAAAACGGCGCCTACGTGATCGGCGTGCTCGGTTTCCGCACCAAGGACCTGGTGTTCTGGGCCGACAAGTTTCGGGCCTGTTGCGACGAGTTGATCCTGTGCACCGACGACGGGTCGGTCGGCATGAAGGGCTTCGTCAGCGACGGCATCAAGGTCGCCATCGAAGGCCATAAGGATATCGACGAAGTCGTGGCGATCGGCCCGCCCATCATGATGAAGGCCTGCGCCGACACGACGCGTCCGCATGCGATCAAGACGATCGTCAGTCTCAACCCCATCATGGTCGATGGCACCGGGATGTGCGGCGGCTGCCGCGTCAAGATCGGCAGCGAGGTAAAGTTCGCCTGCGTCGACGGTCCCGATTTCGACGGTCACAAGGTCGACTTCAACGATCTGATGATGCGCCTGCGTCGCTACAAAGAAGAGGAAAAGGCGGCAATGGATCGCTGGTCCGAAAGCTGCCGGATGATGCAGCAGAAGCCGACGGTCATGCCGGGCAACGGGGCGGGTGAATCGACGCTGGGCCTGCCCGATCCGTTTGAAGAAGCGATGGGCGGCTAAACGATTTGTCAGGCGCACGGGAATTGCAAAATGGCTAAAGCGGCAAAAAAGAAAAAAACCATCCGAAGCATTCCTCAAGAGCGCACCCCTGTGCGCGAGCTTGATGCGAAAGTGCGGGTGAAGAATTTTGAAGAGGTAAACTGCGGCTATTCGCTGAATGAGGCGCTCAATGAAGCCGAGCGCTGCCTGTTGTGCCCGGAGCCGGGCTGCATCGCCGGTTGCCCCGTCAACATCAATATCCCGAAATTCATCGAGGCCATCAGCGCAAAAGATATCCGTGGCGCCTATGACGTTATCACCGCGAGCAATCTGCTGGCCTCGGTCTGTGGCCGCGTATGCCCGCAGGAAACGCAATGCGAAGGCGTCTGCATCGTCGGCGAATCGCTTGAGCCGGTCGCGATCGGCCGCCTGGAACGTTTTGTCGGCGACACCGCGATCAAGGAGAAGTGGGTCAACGTCCCCTATATCGAGCCGACCGGCTACAAGATCGGGATCGTCGGTTCGGGTCCGGCCGGCATGGCCTGTGCGGCGGACATGGCCAAAGCCGGATGCGACGTGACGGTTTTCGAAGCCTTCCACCAGGCCGGCGGCGTGCTCAAATACGGCATCCCCGATTTTCGCCTGCCCAATTCGGTGGTCGACGCCGAGATCGAGAGCCTGCGCCGGCTCGGCGTCAAGTTCGAATGCAATACGCTGGTCGGGCGCCTGTTCACCATCGAGCAGATGCGCAATGAGCTTGGCTACGACGCCGTCTTCATCGGCACCGGCGCCGGCTATCCCTCGATGCTCGGCATCCCCGGCGACTCGCTCAACGGCGTGTTGTCCGCCAACGAGCTGCTGACCCGCTGTAACCTGATGCGGGCCAAGGAATTCCCGAGCTTCGACACCCCGATCCCGCTCGGCAAGCGCGTCGCCGTGATCGGCGCGGGCAACACCGCGATGGACGCCACGCGCGTCAGCCTGCGGCTTGGCGCCGAAAAGGTCTACTGCATCTATCGCCGCTCGCGGGCGGAATGCCCGGCGCGCGTCGAGGAGGTGCATCACGCTGAGCAGGAGGGCGTCGAATTCCACTGGCTCACCGCCCCGGTCGAGGTGCTCGACGACGGCAAGGGCAGCGTGCGCGGAATGCGCTGCATCCGCATGGAGCTCGGCGAGCCGGACGATTCCGGGCGGCGGCGCCCGGTTCCGGTCAAGGACAGCGAATTTGAATTCGAATGCGATCAGATCGTGTTCGCGATCGGCACCAACGCCAACCCGATCATCGGCCAGACCTCGCATCTCAATCTCAACAAGCGCGGCTACATCGCCGCCGACGAGTCGCTGGCGACCTCGATGGCGGGCGTGTTTGCCGGCGGCGATATCGTCACCGGCGCGGCGACCGTGATCGAGGCAATGGGTGCCGGCCGCAAGGCTGCGCGCAGCATGAAGGCCTACTTGAAAATCCGCGATACCGGCGACGACACGGCGGTCCAATCCCCGGTCGAAAGCTTCTTCGGTATCGATCTTCGTGAACGCAACTTCGCGCGTATTCGCGCCGCCTAAGGTAGCAAGATGACCGAGACCATGGACACCGCCGTAAAATCTCGCCCGCGCGCGAGCAAAGTCGCTCGCTCCGAGAAAAGCGGGAAACCGGCCGTCACCCTGAGCGAGCATATCGTCGAGATCGTCAGCGACTCGGGCGAAGGCGCGCAGCGCTGCGGCCAGACCTTCGGGGCGATTGCCTCGCAGATGGGCAACGGCGTGTGGACCGAGGAGATCATTCCCGCGGAAATCCGTCCGCCCGCGCGCAGCGTGGCCGGCGGCAGCGGCAATCGCATCCGCATCGGCGCAGGCCGCATCACCAACGCCGGCAACGAAACCGATCTGGTGATTGCTTTCAACGAGCAGGTGCTGCTCGGCCGCGTACGCACCGGCGAACTCAAAGACGGCTGCACCATTATGCTGGAAAGCATGTGGCGCGAGAGCAGGGATCCGAAAATCGTCTCGTCCTACACCGAGACCTACGACCAGCTCGTGAAGGCGGGCTACAAGGTCATCGAAATTCCGATGGAGCAGGAATGCCGTAAGCTCGTGGCCGACGCCAAGCGCGGCAAGAACATGTTCGCGCTCGGTATCCTCTGCAATATTTTCAGCTTCGATCGCGCGCACGGCCACAAGCAGATCGCCGTCACTTTCGGCAAGAAAGACGCCAGCGTCGTCGAATCGAACGTGAAGCTGCTGGACGCGGGCTACGATTGGGCCGAAGCGAACCTCGACTTCAAATATCGCATTCCGGCAACGCGTTCGACCGAGCCGCAGATCGTCGTCAACGGCAATACCGCGCTGGCGCTCGGCGTGCTCGCTTCGGGGATGGAAATCTGCGCCATGTACCCGATCACGCCGGCCACCTCCGTCTCGCATTATCTGAGCAGCGTGTTTGAGAAGGTCGGCGGCATCGTCCATCAAGCCGAGGACGAGATCGCGGCTTGCACCTTCGCGATCGGCGCCTCTTATGCCGGTAAATGCGCCGTCACCGTCACCTCTGGCCCAGGCTATTCGCTCAAGCAAGAGGGGATCGGGCTCGCGGTAATGGGTGAAATTCCGCTCGTCGTCATCAACGTGCAGCGCGGCGGCCCCAGCACCGGACAGCCGACCAAGGTTGAGCAGGGCGATTTGATGACCACGATCTTCGGCAGTCACGGCGATGCGCCGAAGGTAGTACTCGCGCCCGGTACCATCGAGGACTGTTTCTATTCGGTGATCACCGCCCGCAAGATCGCCGAGACCTTCAACATGGTGGTGGTCGTTCTCACCGACACCAGCCTCGCCTCATCGCAACAGCCGTTCCCGCGGCCGCAATTCAGCGAGGCCTGGCTGGCGCCGCCGATCGATCAGAGCGAGATCCCCGAAGGACTTAAGCCCTACGACTGGAATGCCACGACCGGCTTGGCGCGCCGCTTCATCCCGGGCCAGCCCGGTGGCATGCACACGTTGACCGGTCTTGCGCATGACCGGCTGAGCCACGTGGCCTATGACCCCGACAGCAACCAAACGGGCATTCACGCGCGTAGCCGCAAACTCGCCGCGCTGCAGCGCACCCTCAAGACGCCGTCGGTGTTCGGCGGCGACAAAGGCGATCTTCTGGTCGTCTGCTGGGGCAGCACCAAGGGTGCGATCGAGGAGGCGATCGAGAAACTTCGTGCCGAGGGCCGCAAGGTTTCGTCGCTGCATCTCACCTTCCTGCAGCCGATGGCGCCCGGCATCAAAGAAATCATGCAGCGGTTCAAGAAGGTCATCACCATCGAAGGCAATTGGAGCGACGATCCGAAGGACGAGATCATCGACGAGACCAATCGCCGTTATTCGGCGCTCGCGATGCTGTTGCGCTCGCGTTACCTCATCGACGTCGATTGCTGGAGCGAAGTGCGCGGCCAGCCAATCAAGCCGGCGACCATCGAGCGCGTCATCCTCGAAAAACTGAAGCAGAAGTAATAGGCGAGAACCATGACCATTCATGCCACCGAATGCCTCTTGCGGCTGCACGATCAGCAATACGAGCTGGAGGATTATCAGAGCGGCGTTCCGCGCTGGTGCACCGGCTGCGGCGACAACGCCATTCTGGCGGCGGTGCAGCGGCTATGCCGCGACGAGGACCTGCGGCCCGAAAAGACCATGTTCGTTTCGGGCATCGGCTGCTCCAGCCGTTTCCCGCATTACATGAAGACCTACGGCTTCCACGGCATCCACGGGCGTGCGCTGCCGGTGGCCGAAGGCATCAAGATGGCGCGGCCGGATCTAAACGTGTTCGTGAATACCGGCGACGGCGATTGCTGCTCGATCGGCGCGGCGCATTGGATCCACGCCATCCGCTACAACATGAACATGACGGTGATGCTGCACGACAATCAGATCTACGGTCTGACCAAGATGCAGGCCTCGCCGACCTCGCCGCGCGGAACCAAGAGCAACACCACGCCACGCGGCAGCCATCTCGACGGGCTCAATCCTTTGACGGTGACGCTCGGCGTGCAGAACGTGTCCTTCGTCGCGCAAGCGGTCGATTGGATACCGGAAGTGCTGTACGACGTCATCAAGGCAGCCTACCACCACAAGGGCCTGTCGTTCGTGCGCATCCTGCAGCGCTGCCCGGAATGGCTGCCGAAAATGCTCGATCCGTGGGTTCATGATCCGCTCCGGACCATGCTGCTGACCCATGAGAACGGCATTACGCTGAGCCCGGCCATGGCCAAGGTCTACAAGACCCAGGAACAGCACGATCCTTCCAACATCAACCGCGCGCGCGAGATCGCTTCGCTCGCCGATCCGATCCCGGTCGGCATTCTTTATCGCAATCCGGATGTGCCTTGCTACGAAGTGCTGCGCGATGCCGGACAGCAGCGGTCCGCGAAATACGTCAAGGCGGGCTTTGAATCGGAACTCGACAAGTTCACGGTCTGGCCGCAGGACGCAGACACCAAAGTTCAACCAGGCGCCTGAGGATCCGGCGGATCAGACGAAAACGACTAAGGCGATTTCAGCATGCAAGTGGAACTTCAAGCGCAAATCGCGTTTCATCTCACGGGCCGGATGCCGCAGGGCGAGGGCGATGCGCTGGCTCGCAGCGACCTGCGGCCTGCGCTTCTCGCTGGCTACCGCGATCTCACGGCGCTGCGCTACGATTTTCCGCTCGTACTTCTTACCAAGGGCGGCGACGGACAATCGGTGCAATCGCTTTCGGCTTTGTTCGATACCGCACTGAACGAAGCCGCGGCCAACGGCGAGGGCGAGCGCATCAGAAAGCATGCCGGCCGGCTCGAACGGGAAATCCGCAAGCTGGTCGCGGAAGGCACGCCCGGAACGCTGTCGAAGCTTTGCGACCTTGGCGCCGGCCGGATCGGCGCCAAGAATGACGAACTCTTGCAGAAAAGCCTTAGCCGTCTGCGCTCCGCTCTAAAGACTGATGGCGAAGTCATCGACTGCGACAAGGCGATGCCGTTCCGCCTGTTTCAGCATGCCTGGCAGGCATTGCAGGATCAGAAGGCGAAGAAGTTCCGCGCCGAGATCAACAAGCTGATCATGAAGCTGTCCGACATCCTGAGCGCGGATTTCGGTCACTCGAAGGAAGGCATGAGCGCGGAAAGATTGCAGGCTTCGATCGGCTCGGCGCATCGGGACGCTTTCGACTTCGCCGCCATGTCGCGGCTGCTGACCGCGGCCACGGTCAACGTGCCGATGGCGGAAAGCCGCCGCCAGCGCGTGCGCGCGCTGCTCACGACGCTGCGGACACAACGTTTCTTCCCGGCGACAGCCGAAAGCGAGAAGTGGGTCGGCGTCGGCGAACCGTATTCTTTCATGTTCGAGACCTGCTCCGAAGCGGTCGCGGCCTATCGCGAGCGGCTGCCGAAGATGACCGAACTCGCCAAGGCGATGGCGATGGCCAAGCTCGAGACCGACGGCAACTACAGCGAAGCGCGGCACGACGCATTCTTCGCGAGCTTCGGCGACAACGGTCTCGATGCGGACGACATCGCGGCATTTCCGGATTATCTGATTTGCGTGCGCGCCGCCGATTTCCGGGCGGCAGAGTCCGATTTGATCCTGCGGGCCTTCGTCGCGGGCATGCCGGCCAAACTGGTGGTGCAGACCGACGATCTGCTCGAGCAGTCGCCGATCCGGGACGATTTCCTGATCGCCGGCCTGCGCGGCAGGCAACTCGCCAGTACGGCGATTGGAGCTGGTGCAACGTATGTGTTGCAATCAAGCAGTGCCGGCCTGATCCAGCTGCGCGAGCAGGTGCTGCGCGGACTGGCCTATCGCGGGCCGGCTCTGTTCAGCGTTTATTCCGGCGCCAACGCCAGCAGCCTTCCATCCTACCTGGCGGCGGCGGCAGCCGCGGAATCCCGGGCCTTCCCGGCTTTCACTTACGATCCGTCGGCGGGCGCCGACTGGGCATCGCGTTTCTCGCTTAACGGCAACAGCCAGGCCGATCGCGATTGGCCCTCGCAACGTCTCGATTATGAGGACGCGGAACAACAGCTGGTGTCGGAAACCGTGGCCTTCACGCTGGTCGACTTCGCGGCTACCGACCCGCGCTGCGCCAAGTATTTCGCCAAGGTCTCGCGCGCCAAATGGACCGCCGACATGCTGCCGGTATCCGAATTCCTGACGCGCGAACACAAGGACCTCACGGAAAAGGTGCCGTGCCTGTTGATGGTCGACCGTGACAATCGCCTGCAAAAAGTCATCGTCAACGATACGCTGGTGCAGGAAGCGCGCCGTTGCGTCGACGCGTGGCGCAGCCTGCAGGAGCTCGGCGGCGTGCACAACTCGCATGCGGCACGGCTGCTCGAACAGGAACGCAAAGTCTGGGCCGAACAGGCAAAGGCGGCGGCTGCCGCCGTGAGCCAGCAAACACCGGCGGCCGCGCCGGCCGCAGCAGCGGCCGCACCGGCTGCTGCCGTTGTCGCTGCGCCCGCCGCCGAAGCGGCGCCGGAAAAACTCTCGGACGACCCCTATATCGAGACTGCGCGCTGCAGCACCTGCAACGAGTGCACGCAGATCAACGACAAGATGTTCGGCTACGACGCCAACAAACAGGCATTCATTCTCAATCCGGATGCCGGAACCTATCGTCAGCTTGTGGAAGCCGCGGAGAGTTGCCAGCTCTCGATCATTCACCCTGGCAAGCCGCGCAACCCGAACGAGTCCGGGCTCGATGAGTTGATGAAACGAGCGGAGCCGTTCTTGTAGACCGATCCGCTTCCTCCTTCCTTTTCACCATTATCGAAATCCGATGCAGCGAGTTGAGGCCGAATGAGAATCGTTATTGTTGCGGAAGCAGACCCCGCGGAACCGCGGGTATCCGGGACACCGGAGACCGTAAAGAAGTTGAAGGCGCTGGGGGCGGAGGTCGCGGTTGCGCGCGGCGCCGGGCTTGCGTCGGGGATCCTGGATGCGGATTACGAGGCGGCGGGCGCGAGCGTCGGC
>DASXBN010000002.1:0-15923 GCA_036491675.1 Pseudolabrys sp.
GGCGCGATCCGCGAGGCCCTGGTCAATCTGGAATCGGTTCCCGCGCCCGCCGGCGAAATGGACGTGGTGCTGGGCGCGGGCTGGCCCGGCGTGATGC
The DNA here is from genome assembly GCA_036491675.1 of Pseudolabrys sp. Taxonomy (GTDB): domain Bacteria; phylum Pseudomonadota; class Alphaproteobacteria; order Rhizobiales; family Xanthobacteraceae; genus Pseudolabrys. The sequence continues at coordinate 98 of DASXBN010000002.1, forward strand.
TGCACGAGGCCGTCGGCCATGGCCTGGAAGGCGATTTCAACCGCAAGAAGACCTCGGCGTTTGCCGGGCTGATGGGCCAGCAGGTCGCGGCCAAGGGCGTCACCGTGGTCGACGACGGCACCATGCAGCAGCGGCGCGGGTCATTGTCCGTTGATGACGAAGGCACGCCGACCAACCGCACCGTGCTGATCGAGGACGGCATCCTGGTCGGCTACATGCAGGACCGGCAGAATGCGCGGCTCATGGGCATGAAGCCGACCGGCAACGGAAGGCGCGAGAGCCACGCTTATATGCCGATGCCGCGCATGACCAATACCTACATGCTCGCGGGCAAACATGACCCGAAAGAAATCATCGCTTCGGTGAAGAACGGTCTCTATGCGGTCAGCTTCGGCGGCGGCCAGGTCGACATCACCTCGGGCAAATACGTGTTCCAATGCACCGAGGCGTATAAAATCGAGAACGGCAAAGTCACCGCGCCGGTGAAGGGCGCCATGCTGATCGGCAACGGACCGACCGACCTGCATCGCATCTCGATGATCGGCAACGACTTCGCGCTCGATCCCGGCATCGGCACCTGCGGCAAGAACGGCCAGGGCGTGCCGGTCGGCGTCGGCCAGCCGAGCCTGCGGTTGGATCGCATTACGGTCGGTGGCACCGCGTAATCGGAGGGCAGACAAATGGCACAGGACAAATCCGTTCCGCGTGGTTGGACCCGGAGCATCGTCGATATCGCCGTCATTCTGCTGATGGTGACGGCCGCCAAGACCGCAATCGCGGAGCCGTATTACGTCCCATCCGGCTCGATGGAGCCGACGCTGCTGATCGGCGACGAATTGCTGGCGACCAAATATGCTTACGGCTACGGCACCGCCTCGCTGCCGGTCTTTGTCACACTGCCCAACACGGCGCGCATCATGGGCGCGCTGCCGCAACGCGGCGACATCGTCGTGTTCCGCTATCCGGGCGACTGGAGCCAGACCTGGGTCAAGCGCGTCATCGGCCTGCCGGGCGACCGCATCGCGCTGCGCGACGGCGTGGTATCGATCAACGGGACGCCAGTGAGCATTCAACCGGACGGCACCGGCGAACTCGAAGACGAGGACGGCTCACACGTTAAGGCCGCGCGTTTCATCGAGACGCTGCCGGGCGATCGCAAGCATCTGATCTTCAAGCTCACGCCCGACAATCCGCGCGACACCATGGCGGAAGTCGTGGTGCCGCCCGGCCATCTGTTCGTCATGGGCGACAACCGCGACAACTCGGCCGACAGCCGCGTGCCGCTGCGCGAAGGCGGCGTCGGTTTGCTGCCGGTGGAAAATCTGGTCGGACGCGTGGACGGCATCGTCGGGTCTTGGGACCTCGGCGTCAAACGCCAGCCGGTCTGGACCTGGCCGCAAGGTTTGCGGCTGTCGCGGTTTTTCAGCGCGGTAAAGTAATTCAAACTCGTTCCTCCCTGCCAAAGCGGGGACCGAGAGCCAAGCACGCTGGATTCCCGCTTGCGCGGGAATGAACGGAGACAACTTACCGCACCACCCCCGAAATGCAGCACGGCTTGTGCCGCGGCGGCTTGAGCTTGTCCTTGAGAAAGCAACGCGCGGTCGGCCCGATGTAGCCGGGCCGCACATAGGTCCAGGCCCGGCATTTGTTGTCGCCTTCGCAGGCCGTCTTGCAGGCCGCGCCCTCGGCGTCGGCCGCGGTGTCGAAGTTGCGATAGTCGCCGCCCGTGCGGTCGATGGAGTATTCAATCGGCTCCTTGCGCGGCTCGATCACGCCGGCCCCGCGCACGCCCGACACGCAGCATTTATCCTCCAGCGGCGGCGGCACCCTGTTCTTCAGCCAGCAGGTCGCGAGCGTACTGTTCGTGCGCGGATAGGAGAAGGCCCAGGCGCGGCAGCGCGCATCGCGTTCGCAGCGCGCGGCGCAGTCGGCCGGATCGCCGTTGCGGATCTGGAAGTTGAGGTAGTCGCCGCCGCGGCGGTCGTAACCGGTCTGCGCCTGCGCCGGGCCCGCCGCCGCCACGGCGATCAACGCGAGCACGCCCCATAGACTGACCGGATACCGCATGCGCGCCCGCTCGGCTTTGGATTTGCCGTGAACCCTGGCCTCGCCGCCATGCTAGCGCACCTTATGCGGTGTTCGCGCAGAAATTCTTCGCTAAATGAAGGCGCCCGCCGGAGGGGCCGGCGGGCGCTGAGATCCGGCCGCGAGAGGGGATGATCGCGGGTGTCGGATCGCGCGGCCGATGAGAGGGGTCGGCCGTTTGGTTATTCGTTACATCGCCTGACGCGCAGGACGATCGGTCGCCGGACGGCGGAAGCCGTTTTCGATGACAATCCTTCGCCCACGACGTGGCGCAGCCAGGCGCCGCTCGATGGCGCGCTCGCGCAACAGCGCGGTCGGATCGTCCCAGAACGGTTCCGAGAAGGCGTCGCGCAGGTCGGAGCGCGTGATGCCGATGTCGGCCAGCATGTGGCGGTCGAGCCCGGCCAGCACGCTGGCTTCACGGCGGTGGCGCTGCGCGCGGGCGAGTTGCTTCAGCCAATGCGTCAGCAAAGCCAGCACTGACGCAAAGGCGCGCACCAGGGCGCCGCCGGCAATGGGCAAAACGGGGATATTCATGTTCATTTTCAGTCTCCTTTTGGCGCGTGGTTGAGACGCCAAATTCGCCCCGGCCACGTGCCGGAACCACCCGAAACCCCCACCCGAAACCTTTGGAATTGCCGCCACCATGCTCCCAAAAGATTGATTAGTGAAACGAATGTTTTTCATCCAACCGATCAGCGTTGGTGATATAGTGCCAATAGTCCAAATCGCCCGCGCCCATCCAGGATCGAGCCCAAGGATCAAATTCATGACCGCGCTGATCGACGTCGACCAACTGCGCACCTTCATCGCCATCGCCGAGACCGGCAGCTTCACCAAGGCGGCCGAGGTCGTGAACAAGACCCAGTCGGCGGTCTCCATGCAGATGAAGCGGCTGGAGGAACGGCTTGAGCGGCCGATCTTCGCGCGCGACGGGCGCGCCTCCAAGCTCACCGAGGACGGGCAGCGCCTGCTCGATTACGCGCGCCGCATCGTCAAGCTCAACGTCGAGACGCTCGCGGCCTTCTCCGATGCCGAATTGTCCGGCCGCGTGCGCCTCGGCGTGCCCGACGATTACGCCGACCGCTATCTGCCCGAGATCATGGCCCGCTTCTCGCGCGTCTATCCGGGCGTCGAGCTCACCGTGATCTGTGAGCCGAGCGTCGATCTGCTCGAGCGCATCGACGCCAACGAGATCGATCTCGCCATCGTCACCAATTGCGAAAATAAGCGCGCCTCGGAGACCTTCCGGCGCGAGCGGCTGCTGTGGGTGACGTCGAACCGGCATCCGACCCATCTGGAGGATCGCCTGCCGCTGGCGCTCGGCCGCCCGACCTGCTCATGGCGGCGCATCGCCGTCGAGCGGATGGAAAAGGTCGGCCGCCCCTATCGCGTGCTCTATTCGAGCTCGAACGCCGGCGCGGTCGCCGCCGCCGTGCTCGCCGGCCTTGCGGTGTCGGTCTTGCCGGAGTCGGGCTTGCGTCCCGGCATGCGCGTGCTAACCGCGGCGGAAGGTTTTCCCGAGTTGCCGAGCTGCCGCATCGGGCTGGTGCGCAGCGCGCATGAAAGCTCGACGCTCGCCGACGCACTGGCCGAGCACATCGTCTCGTCGCTCGATAACCTTTCGGAAGCGCAGGCGGCGGAATGACTGTGGCGTCGTCCCCGCGAAGGCGGGGACCCATACGCCGTGCCCAATCGAGAGACTGCGGAGTATGGGTCCCGGCCCTCGCGGAGCCTGTCATCGGGCCGCGCTTTGCGCGGACCCGTTGGCTCGGCCGGGACGACAACTGAATTAGTACACATACTCCTCGAAAATCGGCTCCACCGACTGATTCCAGTCGTTGAAATATTTCTCCAGCAATTCCTCCGCCGGCGTGATGCCGCGGGCAATGCTCTCTTCCAAAGGCCGCAGATAGCGCGTCTCGTCGCGGCCGTTGCGGTCGAGATATTTGCGGCGCGCCAGTCCGCGCGTGGCAAAGCGCAGCGTCTCCTGCGCCAGCGTGAACACGTTGGTATTGGCGATCTCGGCGCGGAAGCCGCGCCGCGGCACCTCGTCGCGCAATTTCTGACGCTGCTCGGCGGTCCAATCCTTGACCATGTCCCAGCAGGCATCGAGCGCGTCGTCGTCGTACAACAACCCGACCCAGTAGGCGGTGAGCGACGGCAGCCGCCGCCAGGGGCCGCCGTCGGCGCCGCGCATTTCCAGATACCGCTTGAGCCGCACCTCGGGGAAGATCGTGCTCAGATGATTGGCCCAGTCGGAAATGGTCGGCCGCTCGCCCGGCAGCGCGGCGAGCTTGCCGGCGAAGAAATCGCGGAACGACTTGCCGGCGACGTCGATATATTTGTCGCCGCGCTTGATGAAATACATCGGCACGCCGAGCGCGTAGTCGACGTAAGCCTCGAAGCCCATGCCGTCCTCGAAGGCCCAGGGCAGCGTGCCGGCGCGATCGTTGTCGGTATCGGTCCAGATCTGCGAGCGGAACGAGAGAAATCCGTTCGGCTTGCCTTCGGTGAACGGCGAATTGGCGAACAGCGCGGTGGCGACCGGCTGCAGCGCGAGCGACACGCGCAGCTTTTTCACCATGTCGGCTTCCGAGGAGAAGTCGAGGTTCGCCTGCACCGTGCAGGTGCGGTACATCATGTCGAGACCGAGTTGACCGACCTTCGGCATGTAGTTCGTCATGATCTTGTAGCGGCCTTTCGGCATCATCGGCATGTCGGCGCGGCTCCAATTGGGAGTCATGCCCATGCCGAGAAAGCCGATCCCTAAGGGCTTGGCCACCTCGCGCACTTGTGCCAGATGCGCCATCAGCTCGGAGGCGGTCTGGTGCACGTTTTCCAGAGGCGCGCCGGAAAGTTCGAACTGGCCGCCCGGCTCCAGCGAAATGGCGCCGCCGTGGGTGACGTCGAACATGCCGATGATATTGTCGCCCTCCATGATCGGCTCCCAGCCGAGCAGATGCTGCATGCCGTCGAGCAGCGCGCGAATGCTGCGCCGGCCGGCATAGGGCACCGGCCGGTGGTCCTGCAGGGTGAAGGCGAATTTCTCGTGCTCGGTGCCGACGCGGAATTGCTGCTTCGGCTTGCAGCCCGCTGCGAGCCAGGCGACGAGTTCGTCGCGCGTCTCGATCGGAGTCATGTCGATCTGGTCACGGGCCATGCAAGCTTCCGGCGGGGGCAAAAAGGGCCGCGACCTTAAACATGGGGCGCGCCAAAGGGCAATGTGGGGCGGGTTGCAGTTTTAACAACAGGCCGCGTGCCGATGGAACGCGGTTTGTTCTTTTCCATTCGCCCCCGCTCCTCTATTGATTTCCCCATGCCGCAATTCTCGCCGCACCAGAACGATGCACTCAACGCCGTCGCCAATTGGCTGAAGGACAAGCCCGGATCGAACGGCACGCCGCAGGTGTTCCGCCTGTTCGGCTATGCCGGCACCGGCAAGACCACGCTCGCGCGGCATCTGGCGGAGCATGCCGACGGCGAGGTGAAGTTCGCCGCCTTCACCGGCAAGGCGGCCTCGGTGATGCGCGGCAAGGGCTGCAAGGGCGCCTCCACCATCCACTCTCTCATCTACCGGGCGCGCGAGAGCGGCGAGGAAATCCCCTCTTTCGATCTGTGGGACGAGGCGCCCGCCTCCAAGGCCAAGCTGATCATCATCGACGAATGCTCGATGGTGGACGCCGAACTCGGCCGCGATCTGTTGTCGTTCGGCGTGCCGGTGCTGGTGCTGGGCGATCCCGCGCAATTGCCGCCGATCCAGGGCGGCGGCTTCTTCACCGAGGCCGAGCCGGACGCGATGCTCACCGAGGTGCACCGGCAGGCGATCGACGATCCGATCGTGCGGCTGTCGATGGACATCCGCGCCGGCGAGTATCTCGAGCCCGGCCGCTACGGCGAGACCGAAGTGGTGCGCAAAGACGATCTCGATCCGCAGCGCGTGCTCGAGGCCGACCAGGTGCTGGTCGGGCGCAACGCCACGCGGCGCGCCTACAACATCAGGATGCGCGAGCGCCGCGGCTTCGAGGACAAGATGCCCTCGGCCGGCGACAAGCTCGTGTGCCTGCGCAACAACCGCAAGAAGGGTCTGTTCAACGGCTCGCTCTGGTCGGTGAAGGAACGCGGCGGGCGCAAGAGCGGCATCATGACCATGCGGCTCATGCCGGACGACGACAGCGGCCTGCGCGGCGTGAAGGTGTCGGTGCGGCCGGAATGTTTTTCCGGCGGCATCGAGCAGATCGACTGGGCGCGCCGCAAGCCCTACGACGAATTCGATTACGGCTACGTGCTCACCGTGCACAAGGCGCAAGGCTCGCAATGGGACGACGTGGTGCTGTTCGACGAGAGCTTCGCGTTCCCCGACAGCCGCGAGCGCTGGCTCTATACCGGCGTCACGCGCGCCGCGAAGAAGCTGACGGTGGTGATGTGATGCCTCCCTCTCCCTATGGGAGAGGGAAAAAAGATTACGCCGCCTCTTTCTTCTTTTCCGGTGCGAAACGGCCGTAGAAGCTCTCGTTCTTCTCGGCCATGTCGATGAGCAGCTTCGAGGGCGCAAAACGCGCGCCGTATTTCTTCTCCAGCCTGCGGCAGAGCTCGACGAATTTTTTCGTCCCCATCATGTCGATCCACGACAGCGTCCCGCCGGAGAACGGCGCGAACCCGAAGCCGAGGATCGAGCCGACGTCGGCCTCGCGCACGTCGGTGAGCACCTTTTCCTCAAAGCAGCGCGCGGTCTCCAGCGCCTGCATGCCGAGCAGGCGCAGCTTCAATTCCTCGACGTCGATGGTGTCGGGATCGAGCTTTTTTTCCTGCAACTCGGCCAGCCCCGGCCACAGCTTCTTCGGCCCGCTCGCCGGATAATCGTAGAAGCCCTTGCCGTTCTTGCGGCCAAAACGCTGCCGCTTCTCGACCATCTCTTCCAGCAGCGATTTCTGGCGCGGATCGATGGCCTTGGGTCCGAGATCGGCTTCGGTGGCTTTAAGGATCTTCCAGGCGAGATCGACCGCCACCTCGTCGTTGAGCGAGAGCGGGCCGACGGGCATGCCGGCCATGCGGCCGACATTCTCGATCATCGCCGCCGGCACGCCTTCGGTGAGCATCAGGTGGCCTTCGCGGATATAAGTGCCGACCACGCGCGAGGTGTAGAAGCCGCGCGAATCGTTGACGACGATCGGCGTCTTGCGGATGGCGCGCACGTAGTCGAGCGCGGCGGCGAGCGCCTTGTCGCCGGTTTCCTTGCCGAGGATGAGCTCGACCAGCATCATGCGGTCGACCGGCGAGAAGAAGTGGACGCCGATGAAGCGCGGCGGGTCCTTGAATTCGGCGGCGAGCGAAGTGATCGGCAGCGTCGAGGTGTTGGAGGCGAACACCGTGTCGGCGCCGATCACCGCCTGGATCTTGGCGATCACCTCGGACTTCACTTTGCGGTCTTCGAACACCGCCTCGATGACGAGATCGCAATCCTTCAGCGCGCCGTAGTCCGGCGTCGGCGTGATGAGCGACAGCAGCCCGTCGCGCTCGGCCGATTTCATGCGGCCCTTGTTGACGCGGTCGGTCAAAGCCTTGTGCAAGTTCGCCTTGCCCTTGTCGGCGGTCTCCTGGTCGCGGTCGATCAGCACCACCTGCAAGCCGGCGGCCGCGCTCACTTGCGCGATGCCGGCGCCCATGAAGCCGGCACCGACGACGCCGATCTTCTTGAGCGTCGAGGCGGGCGCCCCGGCTGGCCGCCGCGCGCCCTTGTTGAGCTCCTGCATGGAGACGAACAGCGAGCGGATCATGCTGGCCGCTTCCGGCGAGCGCAGGATCTTGGCGAACCAGCGCGATTCGACACGCAGCCCGGTGTCCATGTCCAATTGCAGGCCCTCATAGACCACCTGCAGGATGGCGCGCGCGGCCGGATAGTTGTCGTAGGTCTCGCGCCGATAGATCGCGTTGGCCGGCGGGAAGGTCATCATGCCGGCCTTGGAATAGACCGGTCCGCCCGGCAGCTTGAAGCCCTTCTCATCCCACGGCTTGACCGGCTTGCCGCCGGCCTTGATCCAGTCCTTCGCCGCCTTGATCAGGTCGGCTTGCGACACCACCGCGTCGATGAGCTTCATGGCCTTGGCGCGGTCGGTCTTGAGCTGGTCGCCCTTGAGCAAAAAATGCAGCGCGTCGGCGGGAGCGAGCATGCGCGCGACGCGCTGGGTGCCGCCAGCACCGGGGAACAGGCCGATCTTGATCTCGGGCAGGCCGAGCCGCGTCTTCGGATTGTCGGCGGCGATGCGCTGATGGCAGGCGAGCGCGAGCTCGAAGCCGCCGCCCATGGCGGTGCCGTTGAGCGCGCAAACCCAGGGCTTGCCGCCGGTCTCGATGCGGCGGTAGAGCTGCGACAGCTTGCGGCTCTCGTCGAACACGTATTGCGCGGCGGCTTCCGCGCCCTGCTTGCGCACCAGGTCGGCATAGATCGCACCCATGCGCTCCAGCATGGTGAGATCGGCGCCGCCGCAGAAAGCATCCTTGCCGGAAGTGATGACGGCACCCTTGATGGCGGCGTCGGCGGTGACCTTCTCGACGATCGAGTCGAGCTCGGCGATGGCGTCCATGGTGATGACGTTCATCGAGCGGTCGGCCATGTCCCAGGTGACCAGCGCGATGCCGCCGGCATCGACGTCGAATTTGAAATTCGGCATGACCTAGAGCTCCTATGGCGGATACGGTTCGCCGTTCCTGTGCAGATAGCGGCGACCTTTTTCGTCGCGTTCCATCACCAGATCGACATCCGGATAATGCACGCGTTCGGATTTGGCGCGGGTGCCAACCTCGAAATAGACGGCGTCGTGCTTGCCGCGGTTGATCAGCTTGTGAGCGATGCCGCTGCCGGCCTTGAAGCCGGCGGCGTCGCCGGGCTTGAGCACGGTCTCGCCGTCGTTCTCGATCAGCACCAGCTCGCCTTCCAGCATGTAGATGAATTCGTCTTCCTGCTCATGCCAGTGCCGCAGCGCGGTGGAGGCGCCCGGCTCGATGCGCGAAATGTTGACGCCGAATTGCGTCAGACCCACCACGTCGCCCAAGGCCTGCTTGTGGCGACCTTTATGCTCGGCCTGGAACGGCGCTGGATAAAAGCTGCCGCTCTTCACCGGCACCTTGGCGATATCGACTTTTGGCATTGCCAGCCCCGACTAAACGCGTTCGATGATCGTCGCCGTGCCCATGCCGATGCCGATGCAGAGCGTGACCAGCGCGGTCGACAGATCGCGCCGCTCCAGTTCGTCGAGCACGGTGCCGAGGATCATGGCGCCGGTGGCGCCGAGCGGATGGCCCATGGCGATGGCGCCGCCGTTGACGTTCATCTTGTCGTGCGGAATGTCGAAGGCCTGCATGTAGCGCAGCACCACCGAGGCGAAAGCCTCGTTGAGCTCGTAAAGATCGATGTCGCCGATCGCCATGCCGGCCTTCTTGAGCACCTTCTCGGTCACCGGGATCGGACCGGTGAGCATGATTGCGGGCTCGGAGCCGATGTTGGCGAAGGCCTTGATGCGCGCGCGCGGCTTCAAGCCCGCCGCCATGCCCGCTTCCTTGCTGCCGATCAGCACGGCGGCGGCGCCGTCGACGATGCCGGAGGAATTGCCGGGCGTGTGCACGTGGTTGATCGTCTCGACTTCCGGATAGCGCTGGATCGCGACCGCGTCGAAGCCGCCCATCTCGCCCATCTGCACGAAGGACGGCTGCAATGCAGCGAGCGTCTGCATGGTGGTCGACGGCCGCATGTGCTCGTCCTTGGACAGGATCGGCAGGCCGTTGGGATCGCGCACCGTCATCACCGAATTCTTGAAACGGCCCTCGTCCCAGGACTTGCCGGCGCGCTTCTGGCTCTCGACCGCGTAAGCGTCGACGTCGTCGCGCGAGAAACCGTATTTGGTGGCGATCAGGTCGGCGGAAATGCCTTGCGGCAGGAAATAGGTCTTGACCGCGATCGCCGGATCGACCGGCCAAGCGCCGCCCGAGGCGCCGATGCCGACGCGGCTCATGGATTCGGCGCCGCCGCCGATGGTCATCTGGTGCTGGCCCGACATGACTTCGGCAGCGGCGAAATTCACCGCGTCGAGTCCCGAGGCGCAGAAGCGGTTGATTTGCACGCCCGGCACGCCGTCGCCGAAGCCCGCCACCAGGGCGGCGGCGCGCGCGATGTCGCCGCCCGCCTCGCCCACCGGATCGACGCAGCCCAAGACGACGTCGTCGATCATCTTCGGATCGAGCTTGTTGCGGTCCTTGACCGCGGCCAGCGTCTGCGCGGCGAGATTGAGCGCAGTCACCTCGTGCAACGCGCCATCGGCCTTGCCGCGGCCGCGCGGCGTGCGCACGTGATCATAGATGAATGCGTCCGGCATGATGCCTCCCTTTCTTCCCCTCCCCGCGCAGCGGGGAGAGGTAAAGAAAATTACAAACTCCGCGCGATCAACAGCTTCATGATCTCGTTCGTCCCCGCGTAGATACGCAGCACGCGCGCGTCGCGGTAGAGGCGCGAGATCGGGTATTCGTCCATATAGCCATAGCCGCCGAACATTTGTAGGCAGCGGTCGATCACTTCGCCGAGCGTGTCGGTCAGGCGGTATTTGGCCATCGAGGCGGTGACGGTGTCGAGCTTGCCCTCGACATGCTGGCCGATGCAGTGGTCGAGGAAGACCTTGGCAATGGTGGTGTCGGTCTTGCAGGCGGCGAGCTCGAACTGGGTGTTCTGGAATTCTAGGATGGTTTTGCCGAAGGCCTTGCGCTGCTTGACGTAATCGACAGTGAGCGCGATCGCCCGCTCCATCATCGCCACCGCGTGCACCGCGACGATCAGCCGCTCCTGCGGCAGTTCCTTCATGAGCTGATAGAAGCCCTGCCCTTCTTCGGCGCCGAGCAGGCCTTCCGCCGGTAGCTTGACGTCCTCGAAGAACAATTCCGAGGTGTCGGCGGAATCCATGCCGAGCTTCTTGAGCTTGCGGCCGCGGCGGAAGCCCGGCGCGTCGTCGGTCTCCACCACCATGAGCGAGGTACCCTTGGCACCGGCCTTGGGATCGGTCTTGGCGACCACGATGATGAGGTTGGCGTGCTGGCCGTTGGTGATGAAGGTCTTGGAGCCGTTGAGCACGTAGCCGTTGCCGGATTTTTTTGCCGTGGCGCGCACGCCTTGCAGGTCGGACCCGGTGCCGGGCTCGGTCATGGCGATGGCGCCGATGAGTTCGCCGGTGGCGAGCTTCGGCAGCCAGCGCTTCTTCTGCTCCTCGGTGCCGTAATGCAGGATATAGGGCGCCACGATCCCGGAATGCAGCGGAGCGCCGAAGGTGTCGAAGCCGGCGAGCGAGAATTCGCGGTTGATCACCGCCTCGTGCGCGAAACTGCCGCCGGCGCCACCATATTCTTCCGGCATCGAGGCGCACAGTAGACCGGCCTCGCCCGACTTGGTCCAGACCTCGCGCTCGTACATGCCCTTTTCGTGCCACTTATCGAGATGCGGCACGAATTCGTCGCCGATGAAGCGCCGTGCCTGTTCCTCGAGCAGCACGAGGTCCTCGGTCATCCAGGCCGGAGGCGGCAGATTGAGGGCGTTCATGGGGATGCTTGGCCGACTGGTTCGCGGGCCTAGACCTATACTCCCGGCGCCAGTCGGGCGCGAGGGGCAGAAAGCCACAGCTATCCCGCGCCCAGCGCCACGGCGACGTTGTAGGTAATAAGGGACGCCGTGTAGGCCAGCGCCAGCATGTAGCCGAAGGTGATCGCCATCCAGCGCCAGCTGCCGGTCTCGCGCTTGATGACCGCCAGCGTCGAGGCGCATTGCGGCGCGAAAATGTACCAGACCAATAATGACAGTGCGGTGGCGAGGCTCCATTGGGTGGCCAGCGTCTGGCCGATCTGGGCCGCGACGTCCTTGCCGCCCTCGATGGCGTAGACCGTGCCGAGCGAAGCCACCGCCACCTCGCGCGCCGCCATGCCGGGGATCAAGGCGACGCTGATCTGCCAGTTGAAACCGACCGGCGCCAGGATCGGCTCGATCCAATGGCCGAGAATTGCCGCGAGGCTGAACTCGATCGCGGGGGTCGTCGCGCCCTCCGGCGGGCGCGGAAACGACGCCAGGAACCAGATCAGCACCATCATCGAGAAGATCGTGGTGCCGGCGCGTTTGAGGAACATCATCGCCCGCATGTACAGGCCCATCGCGATATTGGGCAGGCGCGGCATCTTGTAGTCCGGCAATTCGATCATGAACGGCGGGGTGGCGTTCTCGCGCCAGAAGAAGTGATTGGCGACGAACGACACGGCGAGCGCGCTGAAGATGCCGGCGGCGTAAAGCCCGAACATCACCAGCCCCTGCAAGCCGACCCAGCCCCAGATTTGCTTGTCCGGAATGAAGGCGGAGATGATCAGCGTGTAGACCGGAATGCGCGCCGAACAGGTCATCAGCGGCGCCACCAGAATGGTGGTCAGCCGGTCGCGCCGGTCGTCGATCACCCGCGTCGCCATGATGCCGGGAATGGCGCAGGCAAAACTCGACAGCAGCGGAATGAAGGCGCGGCCGTGCAAGCCGGCGCCGCCCATGATGCGGTCCATCAGAAACGCGGCGCGCGCCATGTAGCCCAAGTCTTCGAGCAGCAGGATGAACAAAAACAGGATCAGGATCTGCGGCAGGAAAACGATGACGCTGCCGACGCCGGATATCACGCCGTTCTGGATGAAACTCTGCAACAGGCCGTCCGGCAGCGCATCGTGCGCCATGCCGCCGAGCGCATCGAAGCCGCCAGAGATCAGATCCATCACCGGCTTTGCCCCGGTGAACACCGCCTGGAACAGGACAAACAGCAGGGCCAGCAGAACGAGCAGGCCGGCGACCGGATGCAGCAGCACGGCGTCCACCCGCCCGGTCAGCGTGTCCGGCCGCGCCGCCTCGCTGACGGCGACGCGGATGATGCGGTCGGCCTCGCGTTGGGCGGCGCGCAGATCGGCCGCGGTCGGCGGCTTCCAAGTGCTTGGGATGGTCGTACCGGCGGCGGCCGTCGCCATGGCGTCGATGCGCCGCATCAAGTCCTCGGTGCCGCCGCGGCGCACGGCGATCGAGGTGACCACCGGCGCGCCCAGCTCTTTCGACAGCTTGACGAGATCGATCTCGATGCCGCGCCGGCGCGCGATGTCGATCATGTTGAGCACCAGCATCAGCGGGCGGCCGACCTGTTTGAGCTCGATCACCAGGCGCAAAGCCACGCGCAGGTTGGTGGCGTCGGCAACGCAAAGCAGCAGGTCGGGCGCCGCTTCGGTCGCAAGCCGCCCGAGCACGATGTCGCGCGTGATCTCCTCGTCGGGGCTGCGCCCGCGCAACGAATAGGTTCCGGGCAGGTCGATCAGATCGACGCGATGGCCGCCCGGCGTCTGGATGATGCCGGCTTTGCGTTCGACGGTGACGCCGGGATAGTTGGCGACCTTCTGCCGGCTGCCGGTGAGCGCGTTGAACAGCGCGGTCTTGCCGCTATTCGGCGTCCCCACCAGGGCAAAACGCCATGCGCTTGTTTCGCCCGCGATCGTCACTGCGCTCGATCCAGTCAGGCCACCAGAACGGCCATTGCTTCGCGGCGCCGGAGCGCGATTGTGGTGTCGTTGACGCGCACCGCGATCGGATCGCGGCCGAGCGGGCCTTCGTGCAGGATTTCGACCTGGGCGCCTTCGACGAATCCGAGTTCCAGCAGCCGCCGCTCAAGCTCCGCCGCCTTGCCGTTCAACGCGGTGTCGGCTCCGGCAATGGTGTTGATCCGGCCGCGGAAACCCTTGCGCGCCAAACCCAAAGGCGCCGTCTTCGCCGCCGCACCGCTGTCGATCATCGCCATGGCCCCGTCCTGCATATGATTATCATTGCCACTCTCATCTGGCTCTTGCCATGACCTAAATCAAGTAAAAAGGCAAATTATTTCAGTAGCTTAGAATAATTATAAGGAAGCGGACCGGGGTTTTCGGGTGGCCGCGCCACCTGCATGATGCTACGAGCGCCTGACGCCAGCAGCCGGATACGTCCTCACCGTGATTCCAACGCCAACACCCTCAGGCCGGGCCGAGTCGAACCCGACCGATAGCGCGGCAGCCTGGCTGCGCTTGAGCGTTGCCTTATTGCTGAGCACGATTGGCGGTGTCGGGATGTGGTCGGTGGTAGTGGCGTTGCCCGCCATCCAAGCCGATTTCGGCGTCGCGCGCGCCGACGCCACGCTGCCCTATACGCTCGCCATGCTCGGATTTGGCGGCGGCGGCATCATCATGGGCCGGCTTGCCGACCGCTACGGCATTGCCGTGCCGCTGGCGCTCGGGACGCTGGCGCTTGGCCTCGGCTATCTGGCGGTTGGACAGTCGTCCACGCTTTGGCAAGTCGCGATCGCGCATGGCTTGCTGATCGGGGTCGGATGTTCCGCGAGCTTCGGCCCGCTGATGGCCGACACGTCGCACTGGTTCGTGCGCCGTCGTGGCATCGCGGTCGCGGTCGCGGCGTCCGGTAACTATCTCGCCGGCACGATCTGGCCACCGCTGGTGCAGCATTTCATCGCCACGTCGGGCTGGCGCGCGACCCATACCAGCATCGGGGCGTTCCTGCTCGTCAGCATGCTGCCGCTCGTCTACCTCCTGCGCCGCCGCATGCAGGCGCATCATACCGAGGCCGCGGGCGAGTCGGCGGCGCGCCGGCAAGCCGCATTGCCGCTTTCGCCGGCGACATTGCAGGGGCTGCTGTGCATCGCCGGGGTCGCCTGTTGCGTGGCGATGTCGATGCCGCAGGTGCACCTGGTCGCCTATTGCGGCGACCTCGGCTATGGCGCTGCGCGCGGCGCCGAGATGCTCTCGCTGATGCTCGGCTTCGGCATCGTCAGCCGCATCGCATCCGGTTTTATTGCCGACCGCATCGGCGGCGTGCGCACGCTGCTGCTCGGTTCGGTGCTGCAGGGGACCGCGCTGTTCCTCTATTTGTTCTTCGACGGGCTCACGTCGCTCTACGTGATCTCGGCGCTGTTCGGTCTGTTCCAGGGCGGCATCGTGCCGAGCTACGCCATCATCGTGCGCGAATCGATGCCCGCGCGCGAGGCCGCAACCCGCGTCGGCATCGTGATCCTGGCGTCGGTGGTCGGCATGTCCTTCGGCGGCTGGGTGTCCGGCGTGATCTTCGACGCGACGGGTTCCTACGGTGCTGCGTTCATCAACGGGCTCGCCTGGAACGCGCTCAACATCACCATCATGGTCGGGCTATTGCTGCGTGCGCGCTCGCGGCTGGCGCCGGCGTGAGGCAGGGCGGCCAAAGCAATTTTCGCCCTGCTTATCGCCGTCACGCGGCGCAGAGGTTCGGTACGCTCATGCGCGCGAACAAATGCGGCGAGGCTACCGTGCTCTCCGGATAGGCTGCAAGCCTGGCGCGGAAGTCGGGGTGCGAGAACGCCCGGCGGAAGTGCTCGACCGATTCCCAGACGGCGTAGTTGAGGAACATCGCGCTCTCGCCAATCCCGCGATGCAACTGCGTCGAGATGAAACCCGGCTGCTGCTTCATCCAGTTGGCGTCGGCTTCCCAGGCCGACAAAAGCCGGGCGACGCCGGCGGGATCGACGGCGAAAGTGTTTACAGGAATGATCGGTGACTGGCTCACGTCAAGCTGGCGGTCGATCGGGCAGGAGGGGTCAAAAGGCTTCATCTGCAGCATGGCATTGGACTCCATGTTTACGATATGACAGTATGTTGTCATAATGGTCTTGATAGAACATTT
>DASXBN010000003.1:0-2688 GCA_036491675.1 Pseudolabrys sp.
ATCGCGCACGCGATGCAGCGTCGCGGTGATGTCATGCTCCGCGCCGTCAACCGCTCATTCCTCGGCCAAGCCCATGTCCTCGGCGAGCCTCTTGTATCGGCTGATATCGAGGCTGACGAACGCCGCGAACTCGGCCGCCGTGCCGCCGCGAATGTCGTAGTCGAGCGCCGATATCTGTTGGCGCACCTTGGCATCGCGCAGGGCCGCGTTGGCAAGCTCGTTCCAGCGCGCGACAAGGGCGTCGGGTGTCCCCGCCGGCGCCGCCAAGCCACACCAGGCGAGGACCTCAAATCCGGGATAGCCGAGTTCCGCCATCGTCGGCACAGCGGGCAGCCGCGGCGAGCGCTTGAGGCCGGTGGTCGCGAGCGGCCGCAGCTTGCCGCTGGCGATGTGCTGCATCGCCGCCCCGGTGCTGGTGATCATGAATTGCGCGTTGCCGGCCAAGAGGGCCATCAGCGCCGGCGCAAGCCCTGCGAACGGCACGTGCACGGCAATGTTCTGCGGCAATCCCGCGCGGTGGAACAAGGTCATGGTGGCCAGGTGGTGCGGCGAGCCATAGCCGCCGGTCGAATAATTGAGCCGACCCGGCTGCTCGCGCATCGTCCCGACCAACTGCGCGACGCTATGCACCGGCAAGTCGTCGCGCACCAGCAACACCAGCATGGCGTCGGCCATCAGCACGATCGGCGCGAAGTCCTTGATCGGGTCATAGGCCAGGTTGCGTTTGAGCGCCGGCATCGAGCCATGGGTGCTGGTGGTGAGGACCACGAGCGTGTGGCCGTCGGGCGGAGCTTGCTTGGCGGCCATGACGCCGATGACGCCGGTTGCACCGCTGCGGTTCTCGACGATGATCGGCCAGCCGTGCTGGGCGCTGATCCACTGGGCGATGATGCGCGGTATGCCGTCATAAGGTCCGCCGGCCGGGTAAGGCACGATGATGCGCACCGGCTTTCCCGGATATGGCTCGGCGCCGGCGTTCGAGACGATTCGCAGGCCCGCCAGAAGCGCGGGCGCAACGAGGAGCTTGGCTGCGGAACGGCGATTCAAACGCACGGACGGCGCCTCAGGCCGGGATCTGCGATCCAGCATAAGGCCTGCGCTCGTTTTCCGATACGATGACGCAGGAGGATGCCGTCACGGCGCGCGGCCGGACGGCTCGACCAATGCCGCGGCCTTTTGCACGATCGCCTTGGGCGTGCCGTAAGCGAGTGCCAGAAGCGTCTCGATCTCTCCTGCCGTCAACGGCTCGATCTCCAATTGCGCCTTGTCCGCGTCGGCGCGAAGCTCACCGTCGGCGAGCGTGGCGTCGAAGGCGCGCCGTAACGCGGCGAGACGATCCGCCGGTACGCCGGGCGGCGCTGCAAAGGGGCGGCCCGCCTCCTGCCGGATCAGGATCAACTTCAGCACCTGCTTGCTTTCGACATCGGCGACGAGGTCGAGCGCGCTCGGCACCTCCGGCAATTCGGGAAGTTTCGTGAGGCCCATCTGGACGATGACGTTGAGAAGCTTGTCGGCGATCCAGTGCGGGCGTGACGCCTTGATGGTGGACCAGGACAAGCCGCAGACGCCCTCGGCCTCGCCGCGCTCCATGGCGAGCGTCAAACCAGCGCCGGTGTCGTATCCAGCGATCACCTTGAATTTAGTGCCGACGAGCGCGTTCAGCGTCTTGGGAACGATCGCGGTGTTGGAGGTCGCGCCGGCGGCCGCCACGATCACCTCGTGCGCGCGGGCAGCGGCGATGGTCTTGATCTCCGACCGGTGCCAGGTGGCGCAGACGTTCTGCAATTTGCCGATGCTGCCCAGCCAGTTGAACTTCTGCGCGTCGTAGCGCGCGCTGGCGTTGCCGAACAACGGGTCCATGGCCGCGCCGTTGGTGAAGGCGGCGATGGTCGAGCCGTCCTTGTCGGCCGCGCCGTAGAGCGTGCTGGCGGCGGCAAGCCCGGCCGCCGCCGGCATGTTCTTGGCGATGATGTTGGGATTGCCGGGAATGTGGCGAGACAGATGGCGGGCGAAGACGCGCGCATAGGTGTCATAGCCGCCGCCGGCGCCGCCGCCGACCAGCATGGTGATCGATTTGTTTCGGTAGAATTCCTCGACCGTCTGCGCCACCGTGCTCGCGGGCCAAGCCACTGCCGCGAACAGCAGCGCCATGACGGTTCGCGTGCCCGCGTTCATTGGCGCGCCCGCGGTTAGCGCCGGTACTTCTGCTGCATGGCCGTGAAATAGCCCTCCGCTTTAAGCGCTGCGAGGAGGCTCGCGTCCACGTAATCCTCCAGCCTCTGACTGCCGCCGGGGAACTGCGCCAGGATGTTCTCGGCACCCGGCTGGGAGATTTCGATGTTGGCCGGCGATTGCGCCTTGAAGTCGTTGTAGGTGATGTCGAGGACTTTCGGGTCGGCGATCTTTAGCTCCTTGGCCAACACCTCTTTCGCACGCCTTTCGTCGTTGAGTGCGAGATAATTGCCTTCGATCGTTCCCTTCAGGAAACGGATGAGCAAATCGCGCCGGCCGGCGATGTCGCTTCGCCGCACCACGATCGAGCTGAATACCCATGGAATCTGTTCGGGTACGAGATCCACGAGAACGTTGACGCCTTGTGCGCGCGCTAGGCTCGCGATCGGCTCGTTGAGCGGCGTCGCTTTGATCTCGCCCGACTTCACCGCGTCGAGCCGGCGCGTGCCGCCGCCA
>DASXBN010000004.1:0-1971 GCA_036491675.1 Pseudolabrys sp.
ATCGCGCGGATCGTGTCCCTTCTCGACCGACACCAGGCGGATCGCGTGCGCCAGCTGATTGGTGGTGACGGCCAGGACCGCCGCCGCGGCAGCGGTCGCATCCAGGCCCAGCGGCGCGCCGATCTGTTCGTGGATGGCGGCGGCAATCGTCTCCATCGGCGCAGACTCCTCGACCCCGGTGAGACGATCAGGGTTGAGACGCCCGAGCAGAAGGTTCGCATCGGTGACGGTGACGGCAGTGCCGCCTCGGCCATAGGCGATCGGCCCGGGGCGCGCGCCGGCGCTTTCGGGGCCGACCTGCAACAGGCCGGCCCGTGTGATCCGCGCGATGCTGCCGCCGCCGGCCCCGATCGTGTGGATGTCGACCAGCGGAATACGCAACGGCACGCCGTAGGCGATGTCCTTCTCCGCGCTCAGCGCCGGTTCGCCGGCCGCGATCAGAGAGACATCGAAGCTGGTCCCGCCCATGTCGCAGGCGACGAGGTTGGGATAGCCCGCTTGCACGCCGATCTGCGCCGCGGCGATCGCTCCGGCGGCCGGGCCGGACATGACGGTGTGCACGGCGAGATCGATGGCGGTGCTCGCCGCCATCATGCCGCCATTCCCCTGCATCACGAGAAGCTCGTTGTTCAGCCCCGCGCTGCGCAGGTTCTGTGAGAGGCGGCCGAGATAGCGCGACACGATCGGCTGCACGTAGCCGTTGAGCGCTGCCGTGCTGCCGCGTTCAAATTCACGCACCTCGCGCAGAATGTCGCTGCCCAAGGTCACGAACCGGTTGGGCCAGATCTCCCTCGCGATTTCGCCGCAGCGCTGCTCGTGCGCCGGGTTGGCGTAAGCATGGATGAAATGGATCACCAATGCCTCGGCACCGCGCTCACGCAAGCGATGCACTTCCCGCCGCACCGCCTTCTCGTCAAGCGGCGTCAGGACGCGGCCAGCGGCATCGATGCGCTCGGGCACCTCGGCCCGCAGATCGCGCGGGATCAGCGCCTCGAAGCTCCCGGTCATGCCGTAAGGATTGGGGCGCGTGCGGCGGCCGAGCTCAAGCACGTCGCGAAACCCGGCCGTGGTTATCAGTCCGCATCGCGCGCCCTTGCGTTCGAGGACGGCGTTGGTGGCAACCGTCGTGCCGTGGACCAGCGCGATTACCGCGGCAAGATCGGTTTCGAGTTCGGCGAGCCCGGCGATGAAGCCGATCGACTGGTCCTCGGGGGTCGATAACACCTTGGCGACGCGGAAGACACCGCGTTCGGGATCGAGCGCCAGCAGATCGGTGAACGTACCGCCGACATCGACGCCGATCTGCCATGCCATCCGCTATTCCTCGCCGTCTTGCCGCGCTTCTCGGTCGCTAACGCGCATCAGTGCTCCAGGTCCTGCTGCGCGAGCGGCGGCGCGTCTTTCAGATTCATCCGGCCGTCGTAAATCGGCGGGGCGCCGGTCGTCGGACCGGGGTATTGCACGAAGAAGATCGTTCCGCCCGTCGCCGTATGCATTTCATGCTCGAAATGCGGGTCGGCCATATAGGCAATCGTGCCAGGGCCGTAGAGCTTTCCGGCAAACGTGAACTCGCCCTCGATAATGTACCAGACCTGCGCGAAATCGTGCCGGTGCAGCGGGAAGGACGCGCCCGGTGCATATTTGAGAAATCCCGCATTCGGCTCTGTCGGACGTTCCGGTCGCGGGTGAAAGAGGAATTTGGTGACATTGCCAAATCGCCCCATCTCCCATTCCATGTCCTCGGCGTGCTTGAACTCGGGCGGGTTATGCGTGCCGCTCGGACTCATGTCGCGTTCTCCTGGTTTGCAGCCGACCGATGCTGCATTCAAGAACCATCCACGGTTACGCCGGTCACGCGAAACGCGCCGTGGCCCAGCCGGTCTCGAACGGGACGTTCATCAGCGGCTCTGACCGCTTGTGACGGAACATCCAGATTCCAGCCACCCGGGTATAGGTCTCGTGATCGATACC
>DASXBN010000005.1:0-24911 GCA_036491675.1 Pseudolabrys sp.
TCGCCCGCGCCGACGAGGTGATCGAATGAAGAGCGCGGTGTCCGCTACTGCGTAGCGCGCCGGCGGCCGTCTTAAATTCTTGTAATGACCTGATTTTTTGAACTGTGAAAACGTCTTGAAAATTAACGCAGTGTTTACGCAGGTGCTACGGCTCAGGGACGTTTAGTTTTTGGGGCGTCGTATTCGTTGCCGCGGGCTACGAATTAGGAGGAGCGGATAAATGGATCTCAAGCTCACCATGCTCTTCTTGCTTATCGGGTCGATTATCTGGCTTTCGCACCTCAGCCGCGAAATTCTATTCAAAGTGAAATGCAAGCTCGATGGCGGACGCTGGCGCGATATCGTTCCGAAATGGCGTAAATCATAGGCCATGCGGTTGTCCGCGATGATGATTGCTGTAGCACTTCTTCTCAGCGGATGCGGCGCTATTAGTTCATCACTGTCGGAGAAATTAGCGGACAGTATCCCGCACTGGGCAGGGGGTTTGCCCCCGGATGTGCCGCCAAGACCGAACGATCCGAGATATGCCGATTATCTTGCTAAACTGCAGGGGAAACCTCTGATCGATGCACCAAAGGCGGACGTTGCCGCAGCACACTCAGTTTATTGAAGATGACCGCAGACGAACTGCCCCAAATAAGAAACAAGTTGAACATGAGAGCTGTCGTAGCCGTAATCGCGATTGCATTGCTTGCAGCGCCAGCTCATGCCCAATGGGGGCGAAGTGGCAAAGCGAGAAAACAGCAGCAGGACACGCAAAAGTCGGGTGATGCGTCAAAGCTTCCGCCAACCACAGTTCCTTGCAAAGCATTCACGAAGAATGAACGTGGAAATTGGTACGTCAAAGGGCCTGTCACATTTAATATTGGAACAGCCGAAAATAAAACTCTGCAAAATCTGGAAATTCCGCCAAAGTTTTTCATCATTGGCGGCGTCGATCTTTACGAAGCCATTCAGAAGCAGTGCGGTGTGTAGTCATTCGCTTATGTGTTCACGCCGCCGATGATGCGAGCGAATGAGGCGGCGCGACGTCCGCTTGTGCCCCAAAATAGCCATTCCGAACGCGCGGACGAATGCCCGCTTTTGTGGGGCAAAGCGGACTTTGACAATAGGCCGCTCATCAATCTGGAATTATGATTACGCGGCGTAATGAGCGGACCCGGTTGGCAGCGCCACGCCGACCGGGCATTCTATGCCTCCCGCCTCATTCCGGCCGATGCCTAAGGAGATTGTAATGCAGTTTGTTGACGCCCATGGATGCCGTATTCCACAGATCGGTCTTGGCACCATGACCCTGAAGGGGGACATCTGCGTGCAGGCGGTCAAGACCGCGCTGCAGCTTGGCTACCGCCACCTCGACACCGCCGCCTTCTACGGCAACGAAATCGAGAACGGCGAGGGCCTGCGCGCAGCGAGCGTCAAGCGCGAGGACGTGTTGATCTGCACCAAGGTGCGGGAAAACAATCTGCTGCCGGAAAACTTCAACAAGTCGCTCGACCAGAGCCTCACGAATTTGAAGCTGCCTTACGTCGACCTGCTGCTGATCCATTGGAACAACAAGGATATTCCGTTCTCGACCAGCATCGCCGCGCTGTGCGCCGCCAAGAAGGACGGCCGGGCCAAACATGTCGGCGTCGCCAATTTCACCACCACGATGCTGGACGGGGCCTGGGCTGTGACCACCGAGCCGCTCGTGTGCAACCAGATCGAGGTGCATCCCTTCATCAACCAGGACAAGGTGATGGCGGCGAGCAAGAAGCGTGGTATGGCGGTGGTCGCTTATGTGCCGATCGCGCGCGGCAAGGTGCCGGGCGCCGAGGCGCTCGAGCGCATCGGCAAGGCGCACGCCAAGAGCGCCGCGCAGGTGTCGCTGCGCTATCTGGTGCAGCTCGGCTGCTGCGCCATCCCGCGCACGGCAAGCCCGGCGCACCTGAAGGAAAATCTCGAAGTGTTCGATTTCAAATTGTCGGACGCCGAGATGGCCGAACTGAAGAAGCTCAACGCGACCAATATGCGCGTGGTCAGCCCGCCGCACGCGCCGGTGTGGGATACGCCCTGATGCGTCGCGCGCTCGCGCTCGCGGTCATTGTCTTCTGGGCGGCGCCCGCGCTCGCGCAGGACAAGCCCACCGCCAAGGATAGCGCCGCGATTCAGAAATGCATCAAGGCCAAGACCGCCCGCCATTGGGCCTGGGAACGATGCATCGGCATCGTATCGGAACCGTGCGCGAAAGATGAAGGGAAGATACCCCCGTCGGAGGTCATTGCCTGCGAAGTTCGCGAGCGCGCGGTGTGGGACGACATCCTCAACAAATCCTATCAAGCCCTGCTTAAAGCCCTAGATGAAGATCAGCAAGTCAAACTGCGTGAAATGCAGCGCGCCTGGATCGCGTCGCGCGACAAGAACTGCGAGTTTCTCTACGATTATTTCCAGGGCACCATGGCAAACCCGATGATCGCCGCATGTCTGTCCCGCGCGACGGGCATGCAGGCGCTCTATCTGCGCGGCTTCGCCGATGACGTCGCCGATCGAAAATGAAAGGCCGCTTGCTGCGATGAAGGTGGTCGAAGCCAAGGGCTTCAAGATCCCGCTGGTCGGTCTCGGCACCTGGACGCTGCAAGGCCGCAATTGCAGCCGTCTGGTCGAGCAGGCAATCCGCGTCGGCTACCGCCACATCGACAGCGCGCAAATGTACGACAACGAGCGCGCGGTGGGCGAGGGAGTGCGCGCCTCCGGCAAACGCAATGAGGTGGTGGTTACCACCAAGGTGCAGCCTCATCTCTTGGCCCCGCACGACCTCGAGCGCTCGGTCAAGGAAAGCCTGGCGCATCTGCGGCTCGACGTCATCGACCTGCTGCTGATCCACTGGCCGAACCCGCGCGTGCCGCTCTCGGAAACGCTCGGCGCGATGGCCAAGATGAAACGCGAGGGCTACGCGCGGGCGATCGGCGTATCGAACTTCACGCTCGCCTTGCTTGACGAGGCCAACAGGGTTTCGAGCGAGCCTTTGGTCTGTAATCAGGTCGAGTGCCACCCCTATCTCGATCAGGACAAGGTGATCGCGGCCTGCCGCCGGCACGGCATGGCAATGGTGGCCTACAGCCCGATCGCGCGCGGCCAAGCCAAAAGCGACGAACTGCTCGCGCGCATCGGCGAGGCGCATGACAAGTCCGCAGCGCAGGTCTGCCTGCGCTGGCTCGTTCAGCAGGGCATCGCGGTCGTGCCGCGCACCAGCAAGGTCGAGCGGCTGGAGGAGAATCTCGCGATTTTCGACTTCGAGCTGTCGGATGCCGAGATGAAGGAAATCGCCGGGCTCGCCCGCCGCGGCGGTCGCCTCGTCGATTGGGCCTATTCGCCGAAGTGGGACTGACCCGTGGCCTCTGATTTAAATTCCGACACCGCGCTCGTGCTGTTCTCCGGCGGGCAGGACTCCACCGTTTGCCTGGCCTGGGCGCTCGAACGCTTCGCGCGCGTGGAAACCGTCGGCTTCGACTACGGCCAGCGTCATGCGGTTGAGCTGGCTGTTCGTCCGCGCATCCGCGAACGATTGGCCGCCCTCAAGCCGGACTGGGAGGCGCGGCTGGGCGACGACCACACGATCAAGCTCGATGCGCTGGCCGCTATCGCCGACACCGCGCTCACGCGGCAAACCGCCATCGAAATCGCCGACAACGGGTTGCCAACCACCTTCGTGCCCGGCCGCAATCTGATCTTCTTCAGCTTCGCCGGCGCGCTTGCCTACCGGCGCGGCGCCCGTCACCTCGTCGCCGGCATGTGCGAGACCGACTATTCCGGTTATCCGGATTGCCGCGACGACACCGTTAAGGCCATGCAGGTGGCGCTCGGCCTTGGCATGGACAATCGCGTCACCATCCATACCCCGCTGATGTGGATCGACAAGGCGGCGACCTTCGCGCTTGCCCAGGACATCGGCGGCGCGGCCTTGCTCGACCTCGTTGTCGAGGACACCCATAGCTGTTATCTGGGCGACCGCACGCGGCGGCACGATTGGGGCTATGGCTGCGGCGACTGCCCGGCCTGCAGGCTGCGGGCGCAGGGGTTTGCAACTTTCATGAGCCGGCGAAGAACAAAATGAAATTGAGCGGCGTAGAAAAGCAGAAGAATATCGAAGGCGTGGTTTTTCTGGTCCTGTTCTGCCTGACCATTCCGATGGCCAATTGGATGATCGGCCACGTCGGGACGGTTTGCGTGCGCAACGGACCCTGCCTGCTGCCGGTGGCGCCGCACGTGATGGCGCCCTCCGGCGTGCTGATGATCGGCGTTGCTCTGGTGCTGCGCGACCTTGTTCAGCGCCGATTAGGCGTCGAATTTGGCATTGGCGCCATTGTCGCCGGCGCGGCGATCTCCGCCGGCCTCGCCCCGCCGTCCCTGGTGCTGGCCTCGGCGGCGGCGTTCTTGCTCTCCGAATTCGCCGATTTCGCCGTCTACACGCCGCTTGCCCGTCGTCGTCTTGTTCTGGCGGTACTCGCCTCCAGTACTCTCGGGCTGGTGGTGGATTCGATCGTGTTCCTCTGGCTTGCCTTCGGCTCGCTCGAATTTCTGCCCGGGCAGATCGTCGGCAAGCTTTGGATGGTGCTCTTGGCCATCCCCTTCGTCGCCTACCTGCGCCGCCGCGACGAGCGGCTCGGCCTCAACCCCGCCTGAGGGACAACATGACCTCAACGCTTGACATACTGCGTAATGTCACCACCGGCACCATTACCACCATGCTCTTGAAGAAGGGCATTCGTCGCTCCTGGATGGCCGGCGCCATGCCGTTCGGCTTTAGTGGCAAGCGGGTGGTTGGCCCCGCCTTTACGCTGCGCTTCGTGCCGGTGCGCGAGGATCTGGCAACGCCGGAAAGCTGGTCGAAGCCGATCTCCACCCGCTCGGCGATCGAAGCCATGCCGGAAAACTGCGTGGTGGTGGCCGACGCCATGGGCGTCACCGGCGCCGGAATCTTCGGCGATATCCTTTGCATGCGCATGGTCAAGCGCGGCGTCAGCGCGCTGATCACCGATGGCGTGATGCGCGACAAGCACGGTGTCATCGCCACCGCCCTGCCGGTCTGGTGCGCCGGCGTGGCGGCGCCGGCCTCGGTCAATCAATTGACCTTCGTCGGCTGGAACGAGCCGATCGGCTGCGGCGGCTGCGCGATTTTTCCGGACGACATCGTCGTTGCCGACGACGACGGCGCGGTGGTGATCCCGGCCGCGCTCGCCGATTTCGTCGCCAGCGAAGGCGCCGAGCACGAGCTCATGGAAAGCTGGCTGGTGCAGGAAGTGGAGAAGGGCGCCAAGCTCCCCGGCCTCTACCCGCCCAACGACGAGAACAAGAAGCGCTACGAGGATTGGAAAAAATCGCGCCGATAGCGGTCGGTCCGTCGCCTGCGGGGCCGTTTATAAAACCGTGTTATTCTTTTCTGGTGAGGGCGATTCGCAGCCCGGGTTCGCGTCAGCGTGCTCGTGCGTCATCGCGGTGACGCGATGCCACCAAAGGGGCTGCCCATGGCTTCACGCGGTCATATCCGCCGTCCCGACGCGCCGGACGAACCGGCCGCCGACCGGCTTGGTGCGCTCTATCCCGTCTGGAACGAGCATATCGTCAGCATCGTCGCCGTGAGCCTGGCGGTGCTGATCGTGGCGCTGATCGCCGTCGTGATGGGGATGGCTTAGCCTTCTGGCCGGCGTTTTTCGCGCGCGACTCCGCCGCGCCCGAAACGATCGAAGAAATTCTTGCGCAGCACACGCATGATCCATCCCGCCACGCCTAGTCGGCGCGTCCGCCGCAACGCGCCGGCGTGAGCGGGATCGGCGCTGGCCGCTTGTGGCGATGGCTTGGCCAGCAGGCCGCGCGAAATCATGTAGGCCCACGCCAGCGGGGCGCTTTTGCGCAGTGCCGCGCCGCCCTCCGCGGGCAAGAATTCCGCCACCACGACCGGCGGCGGCGCAAACACCTCCGGCATCGTCTCCGACAGCGCAGGGTCGCCCAGAATGTTCCAGCGCGAGGAGCCGCCCATGATTGGCGAGCGCATGGAATAGACTACCTTGGCGATCCGGCTCTCGCGGATCGCGTAGCTGCAAAAAGCGCAAGGCTCCATGTTGGCGTAGATGGTGCAGTCGGCGAGATCGGTGCTGCCGATCGTTTCCTGTGCCTGGCAGATCGCGACCAGTTCGGCATGGCGGGTGACATCGCGGTCGTGCGCGACCTTGTTGATGCTCTCGGCTACGATAATTCCGTTGCGCACGATGACGGCGGCGTAAGGGTACTCGCCCAGTTTGGCCGAATCTGCGGCTAGCGCAAAGCAGCGCCGCATCATGTCCTCGTCGCTAACCTGCGCGATAGGATTGAGCATGTTTTCCGTTCGTCAGGTTACGCCCGGACTGGGCGGCGGCGTTTGCGAGAACGCCAGGCGCGCATCCGAAGCAAATTGTCGCCGCCACATCACAATGACGATGCCGGTTGTGGTGAGCGCCAGCGGCAGCGGACCGAGGAACCAGCCGAGATAACCGAGTGCGAAAAAGAACGCGCGCTGGCCACGGTTGAAATGGCGGCCGGCTTCGGCGCAGAGCCGCGCGGCCCGGTGGGCGAAGGCCTGTGCCGCGGCGGTGTCCTTTTCCTGCGACGGCGGCGCTGCGCCGACCATGATGGCGAAATAATTGAACAGCCGGTACGACCAGGCGAATTTGAAAAAGGCGTAGACGAAGATGATGGCGAGCCCCATCATCTTTATCTCCCACATGACCGGCGACTGCGTGACGCCGAACGGCAGCGCCGCCGCCACGGTCAATATTTGCTCAGTCGAGCGCAGCAGCGTGAGCGTGCCGCCGATGGCGATCAGGCTGGTGGAGGCGAAAAACGCACTGCCGTTCTGCAGCGCGGCGGTGACCTGAGCGTCCACCATGCGCATGTCGCGCGCCAGCAGCCGCTCCATCCATTCGTCGCGATAGCTGTTCATCAGCGCGTTGAGGCCGCTGCGGCCTTTGGCGGTCTTCTCGATCAGCAGCGAATAGGCAAGCCAGGCGCCGACAAACCAGGCGAAGGCCAGCAGGTCCGGTAAGGTAAAGGCCGCCATGGTCGCGACTCCAAGCCGGCATGGTGCCTGCTTGCGAAGCCTGCTTCAACCGTCGGCTTGAGCGTCCGCCCGGGGTCTGCCACCATCCGTGGAAAGGAGCTTCCATGCCGCAAAACATCACCACCGGATACCGCGCCCTCGTGGACGCCGCCAATAGCGAAATCGAAACCCTACCGACCGAGGAGGCGATCAAGCTTGCCGGCCGCGACGACGTGGTGCTGGTCGATATCCGCGACATCCGCGAATTGGCGCGCGACGGCAAGGTGCTGGGCGCTGTGCACTGCCCGCGCGGCATGCTGGAATTCTGGATCGACCCGCAAAGCCCTTATCACAAGCCGATGTTCGCCCAGGACAAGAAATTCGTGTTCTTCTGCGCAGGGGGCTTGCGCTCGGCGCTCGCCGCGCAGACCGCCCAGCGCATGGGGCTCAAGCCGGTCGCCCATATCAAGGGCGGTTTCGGCACCTGGAAGAAACTGGGCGGCCCGGTCGAGGAGCCGGAGGTGGCGCCGGGCGAACCGAAGAAGGCGTGAGCGGACCAAGGACGAAGCCATGTCGCTCAAACTGATCATCGGCAACAAGAACTATTCATCCTGGTCGATGCGGCCCTGGATCGCGCTGAAAGTGGCCGGCATCCCGTTCGAGGAGACGGTGATCTCGCTCAACGCCGACGATTTCAAGAATCGGGTCGGCGCGGTTTCCGGCACTGGCAAGGTGCCGGTGCTCATCGATGACAAGGTGCAGGTCTGGGAATCGCTCGCGATCCTTGAATATCTGGCGGAAAAATTCCCCGCTTCCGGCCTGTGGCCGGCCGACGCCGCGGCGCGGGCGCACGCGCGCGCCGTCGCCAATGAAATGCACGCCGGGTTCTTAGCCCTGCGCCGCCTGTTGCCGATGAACATGTGGCGCCCGGTGATCAAGCGCGATCTGACGGCGGAGGCCGAGATCAACGTGCGGCGCATCGAGGCGCTATGGGCCGATTGTCGCGCCCGCTTCGCCAGCGGCGGGCCGTTTTTGTTCGGCCGCTTCGGCGCCGCCGACGCGATGTATGCGCCGGTGGTGGCGCGCCTGCACACGTACGCCGTGGCGATTGGCGCCGGTACGCGCGCTTACATGGACGCGGCGATGGCGCTGCCGGCCTGGCGCGAATGGCATGCCGCCGCGCTCAAGGAGTCGTGGGTGCTGGCCGAGGATGAAGTCGATTGGCCGACCGTGCGCAAGGTGTGATTGTCCCCGTCACATCGCTGCAGTGACCACGATCTCGACGAGATGCGGCGGCTCGAGCGCGACGCCGAGGCAGGCGCGCATCGGAGGATTGGCGCGATCGACCCACTCGTCCCAGGCCTTGTTCATTTCTTCTTTGCGCGCGATGTCGGCGATGTAGACGATCGCGGAGAGGATGCGGCTCTTGTCGGTGCCCGACAACGCCAGGCTCTCATCGATCCTTTTGAGCGCCTTGCGGGTCTGCTCGTAGAAACCGGAATCAGGATCGGGAGACACCGCGACCGTGAAGACAAGGCCATCGTGCACGACGGCGCGGCTGCGGGTAGGGGTGAGGCCTGGTGAGCGCGTGATCATGGATGGCTCCTGACGTTTCGAAAATCGGGCGGGAGTGTAAAACGAAAACGCGCGCAACGAAAAACCCGGCACAAGCGCCGGGTTTGCCAGTTCAAGTCGTATCGCTGATCGGTCTTTAATCGTCGACGGCTTCCTTCACCGCGTCCTTGAGCCCGCCGACGGTGTTCTTCACCTTGCCGGCAACCTGATCGGCTTTGCCTTCGGTCTCAAGCTTGCTGTCGCCGGTGGCCTTGCCCGCGACTTCCTTGATCTTGCCTTTGAGTTGTTGGGCCGAGCCTTCAATACGATCTTTGTTCATTGTTTTTGTCCTTCCGCTGCTGACGATGATCGCAGTGACAACGTGTCCGCGCAGCAAACGTTCCGCGCGGCAATCCGGCTCGCAACGTCGGACGCGATTAATACTCCGAATCCGACGGCCCGCACCGGAGCTGGCCGGTGCGGGCCGCCGATCAAATACCCGGCGAAGAAATTATTGTTTCGAACCGGTCGTGCCCTGGTTCGGATTCGGCGCACAGCGCAGGCCTTGCGGCTGCGCATCCTTCTCGCACGCAGCGTTGCTCGCGTACTTGCACTGCAGCGATCCGCCCTTCGACACCTCGATACAGAATTTTCCGCTGCCGGTGGCGTTGGCGGTCGCGCCGGAATTGCTCATGCTGCCGCCGGCGCCTGACGAACTGGGCGGCGACGTCTGCGCGCTTGCAATCGACATGCCGGCGATCAATGCCGCGACCGCCGTTAAAGTGGTAAGCGTCTTCATTAGCGTCCTCCTTGTGTCGGTGATGCCGCGTGGCGGCACTATCGAAGAACGAGTGCGCAGGAAGGCTGTTCCAGGAACTCGCGCGCTTTCGGGAAAAGTTTTCGAATCGCGGCGGCACGATGGCAAAACGGCCGGGAAAAGGTTCCCGGCCGCCTGTCGATTGACGAGATGTGTCAATCGCGTTGTTACGCTTCGAGAATCGCGACGATCTCATGCGTGCGCGGATCGATGACGACGATTTGGTCGCCAACCAAGATGTAATCGTAGCCGCGCCATTCAGGATAGATTGCGACCACTTCGACCGGCAGCGGATAGAAGTGAACGCTCTCCGGAATCCGGGTTCCAACGCTGACCGACACATTGATATGCGCCGGTTCCACCTTGTGCTGCCTGATGATGGTCGTGATCTTGCTGCGCTGTTCGGTCGAGAGCTTGGCCGTGCTGGAGACCGCGCCTTGGCCGGTCGTCGCACCGGACTTCTCGCCAACCGGAGCCTGAGCGCTTTCATTCGTCTTGGACTTTACGTTGGCGCCGCCCTTCACGTCCGACTCGGGTGAGTGCTTCATGTCGGACGAACTCTTGCCGGCCGGGCCTTTCTCCATGGACTTATCCAGGTCGCCCTTGTCGGTGGCACGAGGCGTGTCGGCGTCGGACGCCTTGGGTGCCTGGCCAGTCGTCTCCCGTGGCTTGTGTTCCGCACCCGCTTTCTGCTCGCCGCGCTTCATGGTCGGCGCCATTTTTTCGGCCGGCGCGTTCTGTTGCGCCGCGGGAGCGGGGGCCGCACCCTCGTTCTTGCCGCCCGGCGCCGTTGTTTGCGCCATGGCGACGCTGCCGGCAATCAGAACAGCAGCGGCAACGGTTGATAGTAATCGAAGCTTCCTCATGGGTGTCCTCCTCTAGACACCCCCCGATTGCCCGCGCTTACAAAAAGGAAACGCATCCCGCCCGCATCCGTTCCGATCTATTGCATCGTTGCGCCCGATTTTTGTCGCCATTGCCTTCCCGCAGCGGCCAAGGCACGCTTGCCCCAAATCGGGGAGGGCGAGGTGGCAATCCTTTCGTCGACCATCGACACCGGCGCGGCCGAGTTTCGCGCCAACGCCGAAAAGATGCGCGAACTTACCGCGCAATTGCAGGCGCGCCGCGCCGAAGCCGCCTTGGGCGGCTCGGAGAAGTCGCGCGAACGCCACGTCGGGCGTGGCAAGCTGCTGCCGCGCGAGCGCGTGATGAATCTGATCGACCCTGGCTCGCCGTTCCTGGAGCTGTCGCCGCTTGCCGCCTTCGGCATGTACGACGGTGGCGTCCACGCCGCTGGCATCATCACCGGCATCGGCCGTGTCGAGGGCCGCGAGTGCTTAATCGTGGCCAACGACGCCACCATCAAGGGCGGCAGCTATCATTCGATGACGGTAAAGAAACACTTGCGAGCGCAGGAGATCGCGCGCGAGAACCGGCTGCCTTGCATCTATCTCGTGGATAGCGGTGGCGCCAATCTGCCGACGCAGACCGACGTCTTCCCCGACCGCGAACATTTCGGCCGCATCTTCTACAACCAGGCGATCCTGTCGTCGCTGCGCATCCCGCAGATCGCCGTGGTGATGGGCTCCTGCACCGCCGGCGGCGCCTACGTGCCGGCGATGTCGGAAGAAACCATCATCGTCAAGAACCAGGGCACCATCTTCCTCGGCGGCCCGCCGCTGGTGAAGGCGGCGACCGGCGAGGTAGTGAGCGCGGAGGAACTGGGCGGCGGCGACCTGCATGCGCGCAAGTCAGGCGTCGCTGACCACCTGGCGCAGGACGACCACCACGCACTCTCGCTCGCGCGCCGCATCGTCGCCAATCTCAACAGCCGCAAGAGCGTGGACATTCCGCTTAAGGCATCGCGCGAGCCGGCGCTGAGCCCGGCCGAGCTCGACGGCATCGTGCCGGTCGACCTCAAGAAGCAATACGACGTGCGCGAGGTGATCGCGCGCATCGTTGACGGCTCCGAGTTCGACGAATTCAAGCAGCTCTACGGCACCACGATCGTCACCGGCTTCGCCCATATCCATGGCATGCCGGTCGGCATTCTCGGCAACAACGGCATCCTGTTTTCGGAAAGCGCGCTCAAGGCCGCGCATTTCGTCGAACTGTGCTGCCAGCGCCGCATTCCGCTGCTGTTCTTGCAGAACATCGTCGGCTTCATGGTGGGCAAGGACTACGAAGCCGGCGGCATCGCCAAGGACGGCGCCAAGATGGTGACCGCGGTGGCCTGCGCGCAGGTGCCGAAGATCACCGTCATCGTCGGCGGCTCCTATGGCGCGGGCAATTACGGCATGTGCGGGCGCGCCTACGGCCCGCGTTTCCTGTTCATGTGGCCGAACGCGCGCATCTCGGTGATGGGCGGCGAGCAGGCGGCCTCGGTGCTGGCCACCGTGCGGCGCGACAACATCGAGGCTGATGGCAAAAGCTGGAGCGCCGACGAGGAGGAGGCCTTCAAGGCGCCGATCCGCGCGCAATACGAAACCGAGGGCAATCCCTATTACGCCACCGCGCGACTGTGGGACGACGGCATCATCGCGCCGGCCGAAACCCGCCGCGTGCTGGCATTAGCTTTCAGCGCCGCGCTCAACGCGCCGGTGCCGGAGACGAAGTTCGGGGTGTTTAGGATGTAGCGTCCGCGGATTTCCGGTAGCTGCGCCCCGACGCCAGCGCCAGCCCGATCGCGGTCGCCACCCACGCCGCCAGCGCCACCCACACCATCATGAGCGAAACCGAGTGAAGCGGCGGAAAATCGGTCGCCAGCGACAGCCGCAGGCTGGCCAGCGCATACATGCCGAGCGGAAAAACCAGGCTCCACAGCATCGGTGTGTAGGTCACCGGGACCCGGCAGACGACGTGCTTCCAGATGCCGAACAACAGCAACAGCGGAATCCACCAGGTCCCCCAGGCCCACATGATCAGCGTGACACCGTCGATGAAGGGCCGCATCGTTTGCAGGAAAGGTAACCCGCTGTCGGTGAGCAGTAGCGTCGAACCGGCATTGGTGCTGATCGCCGCCGCCCCCATCACCACCCACAGCAGAGGCGTGATGTCGTCGGGTTCAAACTCGAGGAAAAAGATGCGGTGGGCGAACAGCACGACGAAGATGCCATAAAATGCGAGGCCGACACCCCACAGCATGTGAATGAGGACGAAGATCGAGGCTCCGAGCTGCCCGAGCGGCGGCGCGACCAGCGTTCCGAGGATGACGAGCGATTCCGTGCCGACGATGGCGATGAGCCAGCCGCCATGCACGACGTTGGCGCCATGCGCGGTATTGAGGAAGGTGAGCACTCCGAAACTCAAATAGATGAGGCAAAACCAGAGCGCGAGGGCGAACAACCACATCGTCAGCGCCAGCGATGCGAAGCCGCGGAGGTTGAGCCCAATGCCAAATACGTCGGTGGCGGCCACGATCGTGAAAAAGGAGAATACCAGGCGCGGATTGATCAGATCGGCCCAGAGCGCCCGGCTGAAGCGGGCGGCGCGAATCAGCGTGGCCACCAGCAGCCAGGGATAGGCGGCCGTGTTGAAGACAAACAGCGCATCCGACAGCGCGAGGTGCTTCTCGAAGAAGAGAGCATTGGAGATGATGCCGGTCGCCATGACGATGGCGAACGAGCCGGGATAAAGCGTGGCGATCTGATCGCCCAGCCAGACCGCCGGACCGGCCGATCGGTCTTGTTCGAGGATCAAATGCCGCAACGGGGCGGCTTCTCGTTTCTTCGACATGCAAACCACCACAAGACGGACGTCCGATTCAGCTTCAGTCTAGCACGGACGCCGGCGCCGCCACTTTGTGAACGTGGAAAGGAATACCGTGATTTATGCATCCGTTCTTGTCGTTGGCGCCGGTGCGCGGCACGCGATTTGGAGCGTCTAGGATGCGAGCCGTCCGCCCGAGCCCCACTAAAGCGCCTTCCCCGGCTTCTCGCTCGGGCAGTCGCCGACGCGCCGCATCATGGTGAGGATCGAGGAGGAATATTTGGGCGCGTCCACGATGAGCGTCTCGATGGTGCCGCTCACGAGATCCTTGCCGAAATGAAAGGTGAGGATCGTCTTCACACCTTTGCATTGCATCGCAAAGGCAAAGCCGTTCGAAAGCGTCTTGGTGTCGCTCAGCTTGCAGTCTTTCACGAATTGCGGCGACTTCTGGTATTGCGCCATTGTCTCGTCGCGGAAGGCGTCGTAGTCGGCCGAGGCAATGCAGGTCCTGCTCTTGGCGGGCTCGCCCTGGAACGCGGAATTGCGGCTCTCGGTCTCGTACAGGCCGGGAACGAAGGTCGGTTTGGGTCCCAGCAGTGGTGCCGACGTCTGGGCGCCGGCGGTCGAAGCCAAGGCGGCGACCGCCGCGGCGCACACGGAAAGCTGTTTTGCCGTGATCATAGGCTGCATGATAGTTGCAAAGTTAGAAACGGAAAATAGCGCCGCCGTCGCCCCTCACATCGGAGCCTATACATGAACTACCGCACCGCCCTCATCGTCGGCGCCGGCTCGGGGCTGTCGGCTTCGCTCGCCCGCGCATTCGCCCAGGCCGGCATGAGCGTCGCGCTCGCCGCGCGTTCGCCCGCCAAGCTCGATGAGTTCGTGAAAGCGACCGGTGCCAAGGCCTTCAACTGCGATGCCGCCAAGCGCGACGAGGTCGAGAAACTGTTCGCCGATCTCGACGCTGCGCAGATGACACCCGACGTCGTCGTCTACAACGCCAGCTTCCGCACGCGCGGGCCTTTCATCGAGCTCGATCCGCTTGACGTCGCCAAGGCGATCGAGATCACGGCCTATGGCGCCTTCCTGGTGGGGCAGGCGGCCGCGCGCCGCATGCTGCCGCGCGGCCATGGCGCGATCCTGTTCACCGGGGCTTCGGCGAGCGTCAAGGGCTACGCGCAGTCGGCGCCTTTCGCGATGGCCAA
The DNA here is from genome assembly GCA_036491675.1 of Pseudolabrys sp. Taxonomy (GTDB): domain Bacteria; phylum Pseudomonadota; class Alphaproteobacteria; order Rhizobiales; family Xanthobacteraceae; genus Pseudolabrys. Next base: position 14,339 of record DASXBN010000005.1, read on the forward strand.
GTTTGCGCTGCGTGGCCTCGCGCAGAGCATGGCGCGCGAATTGTCGCCGCAGGGCATTCACGTCGCGCATTTTGTCATCGACGGCGGCATCAAGAGCGCGCGCCGCGCCGAGCCTTCCGACAAACCGGATTCGCTGCTCGATCCCGACGCCATCGCCGAAAGCTACGCGCACGTACTGCAGCAACCGCGCAGCGCCTGGACGCAGGAACTCGAGCTGCGGCCCTGGGTGGAGAAATTCTAGGCCGTACTCACCGCCCCAGCATGCCGACCACGGTGTCCCAGTTCACGAAGGGCTGCGCCGGACCGGCGCGCAACCGGCCGGTGTCGTGCAAATAGGCGCTCCCAAGCATCAGCGCCGCGCCGACGAAGACCCCCAGGATGAATCTCATGATCGCCTCCCCAACAGAAGCCCGCCGGACCGGACATCGCATATACGCAGCATAACCCCATCCCGGTTGCACCCGCAAAAAACCGTCACGCGCCTGTGATCGGCCGATTCATAATCGGTTTACGGGCCCCGCCTAGCGTCCATGCGTGGGGAGCGTGGCGTCATGATTTCAGTCGTCAACGGCTATGTTTGCACCTCGTCCTGCGAGGCGGCGAGCGCTCGTGCCGGCAAGGATCCGAACGCCCCGCCCGGCACGCCGCCGGGGCAATCCGGCAAGCCCGACAAAAACTCCGACTTCGCCGGCCAGCCGGCGACCGTGCTGGATGGCGCGCTCAAGGACCTCGTGAACGCGGTCAACTCAACGAGCGACACGACGCCGTCAGATCGGCCGTTGCTCAACGTGTTGGCCTAAGGCCCGTGCGCTTGGCGCGCGCAATTGCCGCATGCTAGATGCGGCGCATGACAAATCCCGACGATCTCAAGCAACTTGCGCCCACCGGACAACTGCGCGGCGGCGTGGTGGTGTCGCCGGCGGCCTCCGCCTTTTTCGCCATCAAGGACGCCAAGGGCGACATCCGCGGCGTCACCGTCGATTTGCTCGGCGGCTTCGCCCAGACGCTCAAAATCCCGTTCGCGATGCAGATCTTCGAGAACTCTGGGCAGGTGACCGACGCGGTCGCTTCCGGTGATTGCGATGTCGCCTTCATGCCGCGCGACCCCGCGCGCGAAGCCAAAGTCGATTTCGGCCCGGCCTATTATTTCATCTCCAGCACCTACCTGGTGCCGGCAGGCTCCAAGATCCAAAGCATCGACGAGGTCAACCGTCCCGGCGTCCGCATTATCGCCATTTCCAACACGACCACAGCGCGCAGCGCGCGGCGCACCGCGCCTAATGCCTCGGTCGAGGAAGTGCCGAGCGTCGATCTGATGACCGAAATGGCGGGCAAGGGGCAGGGCGATGCCTTCGCGCTGTCGCATGACTCGTTTGCCGGCCTGTTGCCGAAGCTGCCGGGCGCGCGCGTGCTCGCGGGCCATTTCCAGCAGACCGGCATCGCGCTGGCTGTGCCGAAGGGCCGTCCCGCCGCGCTCAAGCTTGCCAGCGGTCTCTTGGAAGACGCCAAGAAATCTGGCCTGGTACGGCGCGCGCTCGATGCCGCCGGCTTCACGGACGCCGAAGTGGCGCCGTAGCCAACGTCCCTGACTTAAATCGGCCTCATGCTGAGGAGCGCTCCGAAGGAGCGCGTCTCGAAACACGAGGCCGCCCCATCCTTCGAGACGCATCGCACGCAAGTCGGCTATAGCCGACTTGCGCACTTAAACATGCCGATCTCGGGTAAACCCGAGATCGGTGCGATGCTCCTCGGGATGAGGGCGGATGAAGCCGCGCGGCGTCTAGATATTCACGATGACATTGCCGATGGTTCCGCGCTCCACCGCCTCATGGCCAGCGGCGATATCGGCGAGCGCGTGAGCCGGCGTCGCAACCCGGTTGATCAGCCGGCCCTGTTCGAGCGCGCGGCCGATGCCGGTGACCGCACGTTCGCGCTCAAGCGTGTCGAGCTCGTAGACCAGGAAGAATTGCACGCGGATGGATTGGGTCAGGCAGAAGAAGGCCGGCAGGCTCGCCGCCGCGGCGCCGGTGCCGTAGACAATGACGCTGCCCTTCGGCTGCAGCACGAACGGAATGAGCTTGGCATTGGCGGCGAGATCCATCTCGATCACGGCGTCGACACCGCGTTTGCCGGTCAGTTCCATCACCCGCTCGCCGACGTCCTCGCGTTTGTAGTCGATGGTCTGATCGGCGCCGGCCTCGCGCGCGGCCGCGGCCTTCTCGGGCGAGGAGATCGTGGTCAGCACGGTTGCACCCAGCGCCTTGGCGAACTGAATGACGTATTGCCCGACCGAACCTGCGCCGCCGGCCACCAGCACGGTCGAACCATTATCAGTGCCCGCCAGGGCGATCGCATGGATGGCGGTCATGGCTGGAATCCCCAAGCAGGCTCCGGCCTCGAAGCCCACTTTGTCCGGCAGCTTGACGGCCTGCGCCGCAGGCAGAGCGATGTATTCCGCCGCCGTGCCGAAGGCGCGCTTCCATTGCCCGTTCCACACCCAAACCCGTTCGCCCAGCCGCGACTTGGCGATGCCTTCGCCGACCTGATCGATCACACCGGCGCCGTCGCTCTGCGGGATCAGCCGTGGCCACGCGATCTTGCGGGTGGCGCCCTGGCGCGCTTTGACGTCGGATGGGTTGACGCCGGAGTGGCTGAGTTTGACGCGCACCTCGCCGGGGCCGGCTTGCGGTGTGTCGACCTCAGCCACATGCAGGACCTCGCGCGCGGAACCATTCTGTTCGTAATAGGCGGCTCGCATGCGCTGTCTCCCTGTAAGAACCGGCAACACTATCACCCCGCGGCGCGAACGAAAGGCGCAATCCCGGGTAACGACTGCGGAGTGACGGTGTGGTTCAAGCGCAAATGCGGCGGGGTGGTATCAGGCCAAGGCACGGCCGCCTATTGGGGCCTCGGCAATAACGAAAATCAGGCGCGGGCGAACGCCCAGAGCGAGTGCGTGAACGACGGCAGCAAGACTTGCGAATTACGGGTCGCACGCTGCTCATATTGAGGGCAGGAGCCGGCTTGAGGGCAGGAGCCGGCGTCGCTCGGATGTTGGGCACGAGTTTTTTCCAGGCCGGCGGCTTAAACGGCGAGCTGTCGACCCATATATTATGAAGGCGAACTGCCCGACCGAGGAGGTGTGGTCATGCATTATCGCGTTTATAGCGGCCCGAAAGGCTCCGGCGAAATATCTCCGATCGCCAAGGAGCAGATGCTGTTCAAGGAATTCACCGCACTCGACGAGGCCCTGTCCTGGGCGCGTCATTTGGAGCAGGGTGGGCGCGTCCCGTTACTGATCGAAGGTGACGACGGAACGCGCATGGACCGTCGTGCCGTCGCCGATGCGCTGCGCGTTGGCGAGCGCGAGCAGGTCGGCCGCTAACCGGCCGCAGGAGAAGTAAAGCGGTTCTAGTCGCGACCCTTGGCCGCGACGCGCATCCATTCGGCGCGGGCGCGATCGGTTACGTGTTGCCATTTGACGCTGACCACGTCCCAATTGACCAGCGGCCGTTGCACGCTGGCCGGCGTGTCGGCGGCGGCAAGCGCGTTATGAGAATCGTACAGATACGCGCCGCCGATCGTCATAATGCCGCCGAGAATGATCCCAAGCAGGACTCGCATGTGACACCTCCGCTCCTCTGCTGCTGAACGCGCACACGGACCTGTCGGTTCCGGGGCAGGACGGACGCTTCCGAGCGCCTCTGGTGCTTGGTAGGGCGATTTTGGGGGTACGGCCCGCGCGCCGTTAACCACCCGGGAGCTTTGTTATAACCGATTGAAAATGCAGGAGTTCCGACTTCAAAATCTTCCCACCGCAACAAAATAAGCTGCTATATTGCGCCCATGAGCAGCCAATCAACCAAAACCGCCGGCCGGTCCTCCAAAACCGCCCGGCGACCCGACAAAAAAAGCGCCAAAAGCACTCGTGTCGAGATGAAAAAGGCGCCGAAAACGGCGCGCCGTCAGGTCGGCAAGGCCGCGCGTCCGCACGCCGCCGCGGCGATTCGCGCACCCAGCATCGCGCCCAAATCGGCGGCGAAGTCGGCGGCCAAGATGATCCGCACGCCGAGCCCGCCGGTGCAGCCGGTGGGCGCGCATGACATCAAGATCATGGCGCACAAGTACCAAGTCGGCGAGACGGTTTATTTCACGTCGCCGACGTTCGGCCGCGCCGCCGCCAGCGGCAGCTATACCGTGGTCAAGCTGCTGCCGTCGGAAGGTGACGACTACCAGTACCGGATCAAGAGTTCCGGCGAGGCGTTCGAGCGCGTCGCCAAGGAAAGCCAGCTCGACCGCGTCTAGCGCGCGGTCGGAAGCGCACGCTTTCGTTTCCGCCATTGACTCGGATGCGAGACCGGAAACGCGGTGTCGGCCGCACACGAACGGCTACAAGTCGACGGGACGGACGTGACCCTAGGCGTCGCAAGGAATAAACAAAACGAGGCCGGCGTTATCATCAGCCTGACCCAAGACGCTTACGGAGGATTTATGCTCAGAGCTCTGCGTTTTGTCGTATTCGCCCTGCTGCCGATGTTGCTGGCTTGGCCGGCCTCGGCGGAAACCTATCCGAGCCGCAATGTCCGGCTGATCGTGCCGTTCGGCGCCGGCGGACCGGCGGACGTCTATGCCCGCATCCTCGCCAAATATTTGACCGAGGAAACCAAGCAAGCCTTCGTGGTCGAGGATCGTCCCGGCGCCGGCGCGCTGATCGGCACCGACGCGGTCGCGAAATCGGCGCCCGACGGATACACGCTGCTGGTGATGTCGAATACCCACACCACCAACGAGTCGCTGCTGGCCAACAAGCCCTACCAACTGATGCGCGACTTCGTTCCGGTGGCGACCATCAATTATTCCGACCTGCTGATGGTGGTGAATCCCGATGTGCCGGCCAAGACAGTGGCGGAATTCATCGCGCTCGCCAAGAAGGAACCCGGCAAACTCAATTACGCATCCTCGGGCCCGGGCACGCCCTATCACATGGCCGGCGAACTGTTCAAAGCCATGAGCGGCACCGACATCGTGCATGTGCCGCACAAGGCCTCGGGCGATATGCGCAACAGCGTGCTGGCCGGCAACGTGCAGATGATGTTCGACGCCATCACCGTGATGTCGCAGATGGCCGCGGCCGGCAAGGTGCGCGCGCTCGCCACCTCGGGGGCCAAGCGCAATCCGCTAACGCCCGATTTGCCGACGGTCGCCGAGACGGTTCCCGGTTATGAAGCGACCATCTGGATCGGCCTGATGGCGCCGAAGGGTACGCCGAAAGAGGTAGTCACTTTCCTCAACAGGTCGGTCAACAAGGTGATCAATCTGCCCGACGTGAAGGAAGCCTGGCTCAAGCAGGGCGCCATTCCGATGCCGATGACGCCGGAGGAATTCGACGCCTATTTGCGCAAGGACATCGAGAAATGGGCCCATGTGGTAAAGGTGTCAGGGGCTAAAATTCAGTAAGTCGCCTGCCTCACGGAGAGCTGTGCCGACCATGGATAGCGCGTCGCTCTACGGCCTGATGTCGACCCTGCTGGTGCTAGGCGTGCTGGCGGCACTGCTGGTCGTGCTGCTGGTCATCGCATTTGCGCGGACATCCTTGGCGCGCTACGTGATACTCCCGATCGTCGCCGTGGCGTTGGTCGGGCTCGCGATCATGTCCGTTCTCAACCGCATGGCGCAGGACGAGCGCGGGGCCGAGCGCCGCGCGCTGGCGCAGCGCGGCGCGGAACTGACCGTGCGGGCGGTTGCGCCCGGCTCGACGCTCGCCTGCCTCGATGGCGCCGCCGGCGAGACGGTGGAGAATGCCTGCGAGAAGGCGGTGTTCGGCGCGCCGGAAAACACCGCCGCCGCAGTCGCCTATGTGGCGGCGCGCTTGACGCTCTTGTCGGAGGGGCTCGCCTTCGCCCGCCGCAGCGACCGCGATTTCGCTGCGTCACTTTCCGGCTTGCGCCGCGCCATCGAGCTCGACCGCTTCGGCATTGCTGCCCATGTGCTGGCGGTGCGCGACGGCTGCACCGCGGAGCGTTGCGCGGCCTTCGCGCTGCTCGGCGATGCGAACGTGATCAAGTCAAACCTCAAGGCGCAGGTGTTCGACCAATACGTCTCGCGCTATGCCGCGGACTGGAATAAGGCCGAGCCGCTCGCCAAAACGCAAGGACCGGTGCCGATGGCGAGCGCGGCCGACCCGACGGCGCCGACCAGGGGGCCGGTGTCGAGCAAGTACAGTTTCCCTTCCGCCGCCTCGATCCCGCCGGTGAGCATCATGAATGCCGAGCCGCCGCTGCCGAAGGCTGCGGCAGAGGCTCAAGCCGCCCAGCCGGCCGAGCCGGCAGCCCCGGGACCCGCCCCCGCGCCGGCGCCCTCGAAACGGCCGCCAGTCCCAGCGCCACCGCTGCAATTAAAGTAGAATAGGGCTGCGCTGGGCCCATCCATGTTCAAATCCGTCCTGATCGCCAATCGCGGCGAGATCGCCTGCCGCATCGCCCGCACCGCCAAGCGGCTGGGTCTGCGCACCGTCGCGGTCTATTCGCAAGCCGACAGTGCTGCGCTGCATGTGCGGCTATGCGACGAGGCGCATGCCATCGGTCCGGCCCCGGCTGCCGACAGCTATCTGCGCATCGACCGCCTGATCGCCGTCGCGCGCGCCGCGCAGGCGGACTGCATTCATCCCGGCTACGGCTTCCTGTCGGAGAACGCGGATTTCGCGCAAGCCTGCATCGATGCGGGGATTGTATTCGTCGGCCCGAGGCCTGCGGCGATCCGCGCCATGGGGCTGAAAGATCGCGCCAAGGCGTTGATGGAAAAAGCCGGCGTGCCGGTCGTGCCGGGCTATCATGGCGACCGGCAGGAGCCGAAATTCCTCAAGCAGAAGGCCTACGAAATCGGCTACCCGGTGCTGATCAAGGCGGTGGCTGGCGGCGGCGGCAAGGGCATGCGCCGGGTCGACCGCCACGCCGATTTCGATGCCGCGCTTGCCGGCGCCATACGCGAGGCGAAGGCGGCCTTCGGCGATGAGCGCGTGCTGATCGAGAAATACGTCAACGCGCCGCGCCATATCGAGATGCAGATTTTCGCCGACCGCCACGGCAACGCCATCCATCTCAACGAACGCGACTGTTCGCTGCAGCGCCGCCACCAGAAGGTCATCGAGGAGGTGCCGGCGCCCGGCCTGAGCGCCGCCTTGCGGGCAGCGATGGGCGAGGCGGCGGTCGCCGCCGCCAAGGCAGCCGGTTACGAAGGCGCCGGCACGGTCGAATTCATCGCCGACGGCGCGAACGGGCTGAAAGCGGGCGGCTTCTGGTTCATGGAGATGAACACGCGACTGCAGGTCGAGCATCCGGTGACCGAGGCGGTAACCGGCCTCGATCTGGTGGAATGGCAATTCCGTATCGCGGCCGGCGAAAAGCTGCCGCTCGGCCAAGCGCAGGTGCCGCTCGCCGGCCACGCGGTCGAGGCGCGGCTTTATGCCGAAGATCCCGCGCGCGATTTCCTGCCCTCGACCGGCCGATTGCTGGCGCTGCAATTTCCTCAAAGCGAAGGCCTGCGCGTCGATGCCGGCGTCGACGCGGGCTCCGAGGTCACGCCATTTTACGATCCGATGATCGCCAAGCTGATCGCCCACGGCAAAACCCGCCTTGAGGCACTCGACCGGCTTGCCGGCGCGCTCGACAACACCGTCGTGGTCGGCCCGCGCAGCAATGCCGGCTTCCTCGCCGCGCTCTGCCGCGCGGAAGGCTTTCGCCAAGGCGAGTTCGACACCGGCTTCATTGACGGCCATCTCGCCGCGCTCGGTGCCGTCCCGCAAGCGCTCGACCGCGCCGCCGCCGCAGCCGGCGCGCAGAAGCTGCTGGAATGCGAAAGCGCGCGCATTGGCGCATCGCTCGCGCGCGAGCCGGACGAGCCGCCGTCTCCTTGGGACAGCGGCGACGCTTTTCAGCTATCCGGCGCGCGCCGCCTGGCGTTACCCATTCTGGCCGAAGGCAAGAGTGTGGTGGCGCAGATCGAATATGGGTCCGCCGGCGCGACCGTCGCCATCGATGGCATAGCGCCGGCGAACGATGCCGTCGCAATCGCAGCCGGCGAGGCGGTCTATGTGCTGCGTCACGGCCGCCAGACCAAAGTGAGCTTACGCGATCTCACCCTCGACGAGGCCGGGGATCAGGCCCAAGGCGGGCTGGTGCGCGCGCCCATGCACGGCAAGGTGCTCGGCATCTTGGTGGAGCAGGGCGAGCGCGTCACGCGCGGCCAGCGTCTCGCCATCATCGAGGCGATGAAAATGGAACACACGCTTCATGCGCCGATCGGGGGCACCGTCAGCCAGATCGTGGTCGCGGTGAATGCCCAGGTGCAAGAAGGCGCCAAGCTCATGCTGATCGAGCCGGCCAGCGCGCAAACCTAGATCGCGGACGCCCCGAACGACCGCTATTTCTTTTTCTTGTTTTCCTTATCCTTGTCGTCTTGATGCATGGTGAAATAAACCGGCATCGCCCATGACGGCAAAAGCAGCGGCAAGGCGTCTTTCATCGCTTTGTAATTAAGGTCGTTCTGTTTGGCGATCGCCGCATTCTGTTTTGCGATCTGCGCCTCCTCGGCGGTCATCTTGACCTTTTTGGGCTTGCTCTCGGCCGCGGCGGGCGAGACGGCAAAAGCCGCAGCGACAAGCAGAAGAACGATTTTCTTCATGCGTCCCCCCATTTTTTTGCAATGTAGCGTTATCAAGCGCCGGTCGATCATCCGTCGTGGTGCTGAATTTGCAATAGGGGGCGGCAAGAAGAGGTCGCAAGAAGAGGTCGCCGGAGCTTCGCCGCACGGCCCAGACCGCTGACTCAATTTGTGCCCAAAATTTCCCACTTTGCACCCCGATTTTGCCCCGAACGCCTGATGGTTATGGTCGCTAGGGGGTGGCTGCTTTCTGTTGGTGGAACAATTCGATGCAACGGTCGCGCACTCTTGCCATTGCCGCAATGTGCCTTGCGTTAAGCGCGATCACCGCGCAGGCCGCCGATATGCCGCGCGCCAATCCGGTGCCTTCCTACAAGGCGCCGGTGGAGGCGCCATTCAGCTGGACCGGCTTCTATTTCGGCCTCAACGGTGGTTACGCTTGGGGCCGCTCGAGCTGGAGCGATCCACTGTTCACACCCGGTTCGGGAAGTTTCAATACATCGGGCGGATTGCTCGGCGGACAGCTCGGCTATAACTGGCAGACCGGCCCCTTCGTCTTCGGCATCGAAACCGACGCCGACTGGACGAATATCAAAGGCAGCACGGCAGGCCTCGGCGGCGTCTGTCTCGCTGATGGCGCCGGGGTGTGTCAGACCAAGCAGGACTGGTTCGGCACCACGCGCGGGCGCATCGGTTACGCCTTCGGCCGTTTGATGCCCTACGTCACGGGCGGTGCCGCTTACGGCGACATCAAGGCGCTCGAAGCGACCGGCAACGCGACGCAAACCAGGTTCGGCTGGACCGCCGGCGGCGGCGTGGAATATTCGCTTGACCGCAATTGGAGCGCCAAGCTCGAATATCTCCATCTCGATCTCGGCACCGCTACCTTGTTCGGCGCGGCGGCCGGTACGCCGTCGCTATCGGTTCCCGTCACCGACGACCTGGTGCGGGCCGGCATCAACTATCATTGGTGAGCCGTTTCAGCTCAGGTGCGGTCCCGGTCCGCCGGCGGCCTCCAGCACGGCCGCGCGCCATTCGCGCTTGATCGGCAGGATCGGCGGCATCGGCGCGACGTCGGGCTGCGCCGTCGGCGCCGCGATCGAATCGATCTTCTCGGTCTGCGAGCCGCGGCGCATGAACATGTTATAGATCGTCCATTGCGCGCGATGCCGCCTACCGCGCAGCGGGAAGCGGCCGGCGATCGACGACACGGAATAGAAATTTTCGTAGGCGCGACTCTGACCGACGCGCAACTCGTCGCCCGACATCTGCGCCGGACGGTAGACCACGTGGCCCTGGTCGTACATCGTCCAGTCGAAGGAAACGATGCGGTTCTCCTTCTTCATCTCGTACCATGTGAGCGTGCCGGGGTAGGGTGTCAGCGTCGAATAGGCGCAGGCGTCGTAGTTGGCGCCAATGTTGAAGTCGACGGTTTCGTCGAATACGGACGTGTCGTCGCCGTCGAATCCGAACATGAATAAGCCGAACACCATGATGCCGTAGGAGTGCACTTTCTCCACCAGGGCGGCGAAAGTCTCTGGCCGGTTGACGTGCTTGTGCACGCTCTTGAGCGTCGAGCGCGAAATCGATTCAAAGCCGACGCTCAACAGTGTGCAGCCGCTTGCCGCCGCGAGTTCGAGCATGCTGTCGTCCTGCGCGAGCTTGGAGGTGACGCCGGCCTGCCATTGGATGCCGCGTCCCTTCAGGGCGCGCATCACTTCCTTCGGCCGCTCGGGCGTACCAAAGAAGTCGGCGTCGTTGATCGAGATGGTGCGTGCGCCGCAGTTCTCCATCTCATGGATCACCTCGTCGACCGGCCGGTAGCGGAATTTGAGGCCGTTCATCAGCGGCTCGGCGCAGAACGTGCAGCCCTGGTGGCAGCCGCGCGAGGTCTGCACAAAAGTCTTGTTCACAT
>DASXBN010000006.1:0-2538 GCA_036491675.1 Pseudolabrys sp.
ATCGACTTTCCCGGCTTGTTCCGCGCGATGCTCACGAACGCGCGCGCCGGCGGCGTGGTGCAGGGCGGCTCCTCCATCAGCCAGCAATTGGCCAAGAATCTGTTTCTGTCGAACGAGCGGACCATCGAGCGCAAAGTCAAAGAAGCGTTTCTTGCGCTGTGGCTTGAGGTACGGCTGCCGAAGAACGAGATCCTCAAACTCTATCTCGACCGCGCCTATCTCGGCGGCGGCACCTTCGGCGTCGATGCGGCGGCACAGTTTTATTTCAACAAATCCGCGCGCGACGTAAACCTCGCTGAAGCAGCGATGCTCGCCGGCCTGTTCAAGGCGCCGTCGAGATTCGCGCCGCATATCAATCTTCCGGCGGCGCGCGCGCGCGCCAACGTCGTCCTCGACAACCTGGTCGAGGCCGGATTCATGACCGAGGGCCAAGTGTTTGGCGCCCGCCGAAATCCCGCCACCGCGGTCGATCGGCGCGACGAGCGCTCGCCCAATTATTATCTCGACTGGGCTTTCGACGAGATGAAGAAGCTCGCCGATAGCTTGCCCAAATCGGTGCACGAGCGCGTCTTCGTGGTACGCCTCGCGCTTGACGTCGACTTGCAGAAGCACTCCGAACAAGCGATCGAAAACTCGCTGCGGCAGTACGGGCGCGAATACAAGGCGAAACAGGGTGCCGCGGTATTGATGGACATCGACGGCGCCGTGCGCGCCATGGTCGGCGGGCGCGATTACAGCGAGAGCCAGTTCAACCGCGCGACCGATGCGATGCGCCAACCCGGCTCCTCGTTCAAGCCATATGTGTATGCAACCGCGCTGATGAACGGGTTCAAGCCGACCTCGGTCGTCGTCGATTCGCCGGTATGCATCGGTAACTGGTGCCCGAAGAACTACGGTGGCGGCCATGCCGGCGCGATGACGCTGACGCAGGCGATCACCCGCTCCATCAACGTCATTCCGGTGAAACTCTCGATTGCGCTCGGCAACGGCAATCCGAAGATCGGCCGCGCCAAGATCAGGGAAACCGCACGCAAGGCCGGCATCCGCACGCCGCTCCCCGACACGCCGTCGATGCCAATCGGCGCCGACGAGGTGACCGTGCTCGATCACACCGGCGGCTACACGATGTTCCCCAATCTGGGGAAGGCGATGGCGCCGCACGCTGTGCTCGAAGTGCGATCAGGCGCCGGCGAGCTCATCTGGCGCTGGGACCGGGACGGCAAGAAACCGGTGCAGGTGATCACGCCGCAGGTCGCCATGGACATGAACATGATGATGAGCAAGGTGGTGGAGGAAGGCACCGCCAGGCGCGCAATTCTCGACGGCATCAGGTCTGCGGGCAAGACCGGCACCACCAATGCCTACCGCGACGCCTGGTTCGTGGGCTTCACCGGCAACATGGTCTGCGGCATCTGGTTCGGTAATGACGACTACACGGTCATGCATCAGATGACCGGTGGCTCGCTTCCAGCAATGACTTGGCACGAGATCATGGCCTACGCCCACCAAGGGATCGAGCTCAAACCTATTCCCGGGCTCGGCCCGCAAGCGCCGTCGGCCCGCCCGGTGGTCGCCGAAGGCAAAAAGGATGGCGATGCACCGGCCAGCCGCCCGGCATCGCTTCTCACCAAGCGCGGGGCCGACGCCCTGGTCCGCGTCGAGCGCCTGATGGACGATGCCACGCGCGAACTCGCGACCCGCGCCGAGCCGACCAAAGCTTCGGACAACGCGACAGCGCGACCGCAAGGGACGGTCGCATCCGCGTCTGACCGACCGCCGGGTCAGACCCGCGGCGATTGAGGCCGGCGGGCGACTTTTGCTACACCCGTCGCTCTGACAGCCACGCTAGCGGACCAAACGTGCGTTTGCTCTTCGGAACCGTGTTTGCACTCGTGATCGCGGCGGCGATCGGCCTTGGCGGGACCTGGATCGCGTTGACGCGGGGCAGCGCTTACGGCGGCGTTACCATCGGGGCGTGGACCGGGTGGCCGAAGAACGGGACCTCCGGCATCGACCCCTATGCGCGCGCGATGGTCGCGCGCACCGGCGAACTGCCGGTCGGTTCCGGTGACGGCGTCGCATTCTATGCAAGCACCGACGACGCCGGCCAACCCCTCGATGGCCGCTGCGATGTGCTGTTGAGCGGGACCACTCCGCAAGCCCGCTTTTGGACCCTCACGCTATACGACCCCGAAGGTCGACTGGTGGCCAATTCGGCGCAGCGACAAGGCTTCACCAGCCAGGAAATCATCCGCAACGCCGACGGCAGCTTCAACATCATGGTCGGCCCGCGCGCGCGGCCGGGTAACTGGCTCCCAACCGGCGGGGTGGAAAAGTATCTCCTCGTTCTGCGGCTCTATGATACACCGATCGGCATGGCGGCGCGCACCGGATCGGAGGCGCCGATGCCCGCGATCAGCAAGAAGGCTTGCCTGTGATTCGCTTGGCGCTATGGCTGTTGGGCGCGCTTTTGCTTGCGGGCATCGTCCATCTGACGACGGTCCTGCTGCTCCCCCGCATGGCAACTCAGGATGCCTA
>DASXBN010000007.1:0-1594 GCA_036491675.1 Pseudolabrys sp.
GGAGAGATCTGCGTCAGCGCCTCGGTGCGCGAGCAAATCGGCGAAAAGCTGCCGATCGGGTTTGCCGATTTCGGCGAGCACGGCGTCAAGAACATTGCGCGGCCGGTGCGGGTGTACCGCGTCGAGAAGCGTATCGAACCGGCTGTCGGGGCCGCAGGGGAGGCGAGAGCGGCGCTCGCACCAGCCGGCGACCGGCCGTCGGTCGCGGTATTGCCGTTCACCAACATGAGCGGCGATCCCGAGCAGGAATATTTCGTCGACGGCATCGTCGAGGACATCATCACCGGCCTGTCGCGGATCCGGTGGCTCTACGTGATCGCCCGTAACTCGACCTTTGTCTATAAGGGCAAGGCGGTCGGCATAAAGCAGGTCGGGCGCGACCTCGGCGCGCGCTACGTTCTCGAAGGCAGCCTGCGAAAGGCCGGCAATCGGGTCCGGATCACCGCCCAGCTGATCGAGGCGACCAGCGGCACCCATGTCTGGGCCGAGCGCTACGACCGCGCGCTTGACGACATTTTCGAACTGCAGGACGAGATCACGCTGAGCGTCGTCGGCACCATCGAGCCAAGCCTGCGCCAGGCCGAGATCGAACGCGCCAAGCGCAAGCGTCCGGAAAACCTGGACGCCTACGATCTGTACCTGCGCGCGCTGCAGCACGCCTATGTGCCGATGCCGGGTGAGGCGGATAAGGCACTCGTCCTGCTCAACCAGGCGCTCGCATTGCAACCGGATTATCCTGCGGCGCAGGCCGCGGCCGCCTGGTGCTATGAAATGCGGTATCTGCGCGGCGGACTGCGCGAAGCGGATAAAACTGCTGCGCTCTCACATGCGCGCGCCGCTATCGAGGCCGGGGCCGACGATGCGACCACACTCGCCACCGCCGGCTTTGTCATCGGCCTTGTCGCTCATGATTACAAGACCGCGATGGATGTGATCGATCGTGCACTGACCCTGACCGGCGCATCGGCGACCGCGCTCTGGATGGGCGCCGTCGTGCTTGCGCATGCTGGTGACAGCACGAGAGCGGTCGACTACGCCGAACGGTCGCTCCGCCTCATCCCGTTTGGGCGCGAAAGCTCTTTTGGCTATGGCGCGCTCGCGATGGCTTACTCGGCATCGGGTGATTTCGAAGCGGCGGCAGCGGCCAGCGCCAAGGCCGCGCAGGCAAATCAGCGTTTCAGCCTCAACCATGTCCTGCACGCTGCCGCCTTGTCTCGCCTCGAACGCATGGATGAGGCCGGAGCCGCCGCGCGGCGGGTGGTGGAGTGCGAGCCCGATTTTACGATCACCGGCTTTGTTCGAGCTCATACAGGCCGCGCGGAGATTTGGGAGCCGATCGGCGAGGCGCTGCGCCGGCTGGGTCTGCCGGAATAGCCGCCGGCATCAACAAGGAGAGCAACATGGCCGAGACCATCACCGCCGCGCAATTGCACGACCGGTTTCGTTCAGGGGACGAGATCGCGATCGTCGACGCCCGCGAGGAGGGGAGTTTTCACGAGCGGCACTTGTTGATGGCCTCGTGCCTGCCACTGAGTCGGCTGGAGCTGTTGGCACCGGGCCTCTTGCCGCGACGCTCGGCGCCGATCGCCGTCTG
>DASXBN010000008.1:0-148979 GCA_036491675.1 Pseudolabrys sp.
CAGTCGACAAAAATCGGCTTCTTGTTGGCGGCGGTGAGCACGCCGGCGAGGCGGTTAGCCAAGCCCAATGCGTCGCCCGGCGGCACGATCGAGAGCAGGAAATCGCTTTCCGTCAATTGTGCGTCGGCCACCGCGATCATGCCGGCCGCGCTTGCGCGCTTGGCGCTCGCCGCGCTGCGGCCGGCAAGCGAGGTGAGCACTTTCACTTTGTGCTCGGTCAGGCGGGCGGCGACCGCGGCCCCCATATTGCCGGGCGCAATGATGGCGACGGTGGGGGTCATGCTAAGTCTCCCGCAATTTCCTTCGCAGGATAGCAGCCGGCGCGACCAATTTGTTTGCTGGCGAACATGTAAAAACCTTGTTATCCTTCCAACCGATCGGTTCCCTAAATCAAGAAAGTGCGTGCCCGAGGCGGCCCCGCGGCGGGCCGGTCTATGCCGCCAGCATAACCATAAAGGAAAACAGTTTGCACAACGAACAAGGTCCGGCCGCTGCGGCCGGGACGACCGATGCGCGCGCCTGGACCCAGATTCTCACGCGCTACCGCGAACCCAGCGGCGTTCGCAGTCTGATCGAGCTCGGCATCACCTTTGGACCGCTCGTCCTGCTTTGGACGCTGATGTGGGCGTCCTATCATCTCGGTTTCTGGTGGCTCACGTTGTTGCTCGCCGTTCCGGCCGCAGGATTTTTGGTGCGGCTGTTCATGATCCAGCACGATTGCGGGCATGGCGCATTCTTCCGCCATCGTCTCGTCAACGATTGGATAGGCCGCGCGCTCGGCGTACTGACGCTCACCCCCTACGATTATTGGAAGCGCACGCACGCTATGCATCACGCCACCTCCGGCAACCTCGCGCGTCGCGGCATCGGCGACATCGATACGCTGACGGTGCGTGAATATCTGGCGCTGTCGCGTTGGGGCCGCCTGCGCTATCGACTCTACCGCCATCCGGCCGTGATGTTCGGCTTCGGCCCGGCCTATTTGTTCATCGTGCAGCATCGTCTGCCGGTCAGTCTCATGCGCGGCGGCTGGCAGCCCTGGCTCAGCACGATGGGCACCAATCTTGCCATCGCGATCATCGTCGCCGGGCTGATGTGGCTGATCGGCATTGGCCCGTTCCTGCTCGTGCATGGGCCGATCATGCTGCTGGCAGCCGCGATGGGCGTGTGGCTGTTCTACGTCCAGCATCAATTCGAGCGCACCGTGTGGGCGCACAACGAAAACTGGGACCTGCACGATGCCGCGCTGTACGGCAGCTCGCATTATGTTCTGCCCGGAATTTTGCGCTGGTTTACCGCCAATATCGGCGTGCACCATGTGCATCATTTGTGCAGCCGGATTCCCTATTACCGGTTGCCGCGGGTGCTGCGCGAATACCCCGAGCTGCACGACATCGGCCGGCTTACGTTGTGGCAAAGCATCAAATGCGTCCGCCTGGCGCTGTGGGATGAAAGCCGCAAGACCTTGATCTCTTTCCGCGAGATGCGCCGCATGCAGGTGACGCCGCCGGCGGCGTGACAGTCGCGGGTATGCCGCCGTCGACACTAACGATCTGCCCAGGAAGCAGCGTACCCACCGGCTTACAACCGCGGGCTAGCGGCCCGGCGATCCGGTCACGAATCGCCGTCGCATAGCCAATAAACTCGAATTTCCGGCCATTTCACGAGAGGGAGCAGCCCGCTACCGGGACGGCGGTGGACCTTTTGGCGCCGATGCCGGTACATTAGTATCTTGACTGAAAGGGCCAAGAAGGACCCTGGGGAGGAATTCATATGCGTAGAAGTCTATTGGCCGCGGGCGCCGCTCTGATGCTCGCAGCGGGCCCGGCTATGGCCCAGCAAAAACCGATCAAGATCGGATTTGTCAGCACGTTCAGCGGCCCAGTGGCGTTGATCGGCAACGATATGCGCAACAGCTTCGAGCTCGCGCTCGACCACATGGGCCGCAAGATGGCCGGCCGGCCGGTCGAGGTGATCTATGAGGACGACGGCTTCAAGCCGGAAGTCGGCAAGCAGAAGACCGAGAAGCTGATCGAGTCCGACAAGGTCGATTTCATTTCCGGTTATATCTGGTCGAATGTGCTGCTGGCCTCGATCAAGCCGGTGGTCGATTCGAAGACCATGATGGTCATCGCTAATGCCGGCGCCTCGCAAGTCGCCGGCGAACTGTGCTCGCCTTATGTGTTCTCGACCTCCTGGCAGAACGACCAGACGCCGGAGGCGATGGGCATGTACATGAACCAGAAGGGCGTGAAGTCGGTGTTCCTGATCGGCCCGAACTACGCCGCCGGCAAGGATATGCTGGAAGGCGTTTCGCATACCTTCAAAGGCCAGATCGTCGGCAAGGAGCTCACAACCTGGCCGGCGCAGCTCGACTTCTCCGCCGAGCTGTCGAAAGCCAAGGCCGCCAATCCCGAAGCGATCTTCGTGTTCTATCCGGGCAAGGCGGGCGTGCAGTTTTTGGCGCAGTACGCGCAGGCGGGTCTTAAGGGCAAGATCCCGCTCTTTACCGCCTTCACCATCGACGAAACGTCGCTGCCCTTGCAGAAGGAACTCGCGCTCGGCGTGCCCGGCGCGCAGGAGTGGGTCAACGATCTGCCGAACGAAGCCAACAAGAAGTTCGTGGCCGATTACCTCGCGAAATATCCTGGCCACCGGCCGTCGTTCTACGGCGCGCAGTCCTACGACGCCGCCAACCTGATTGCCTCGGCGGTGGCGGCCACCAAGGGCGAACTGAGCGACAAGGAAGCCTTGCGCAAGGCGATGGAGAAGGCCGACTTCAAGTCGGTGCGCGGCAACTTCAAGTTCGGTAACAACCACATTCCGATCCAGAATTTCTATCTGCAGGATGTGGTGCAGGACGCCAAGGGCGACTTCGTGCTCAAGACCGTCGCCACCATCGTCGAGAACTACCAGGACGCCTCCCACACCAAATGCCCGATGAAATAAGTCCAGAGTAGGACGAGGACGAGGGCGGCGGCGGCGCCTGCGCGCTGCCGCCGCTTGCGTGTCGGGGGGATGCCCATTTTCACGGTCAGCGCGTCATGACGCTATTTATCGAGCAATGCCTGAACGGATTGCAGTTCGGCCTGCTGCTATTTTTGCTGGCGGCTGGCTTGACGCTGGTGTTCGGCATCATGGACCTGGTCAATCTGGCGCACGGCTCGCTCTACATGATCGGCGCCTATTTCGCCGCCACCTTCGCCGCCTGGACCGGCAGCTTCGTGCTCGGCGCATTGCTCGCGCTCGCCGCGACGCTCTTGGTCGGTATGGCGGTGGAGGTGATCGCCATGCGCAGGCTCTACGGCCGCGATCATCTCGACCACGTGCTCGGCACTTTCGGCCTGATCCTGTTCTTCGACGAGGCGGTGCGGCTGATCTGGGGGCCGGAGGGCCTCTCGCTGCCGCTGCCGCCGTGGCTCAATACCCCGGTGCAGATTTTGCCGGGCTTTCAGTATTCGGCCTACCGGCTCGCGATTATCGTGGTCACGCTGGCGGTGGCGGGTTTTCTCTATGTGCTGGTGATGCGCACCCGCATCGGCATGCTGATTCGCGCCGGCGCGTCCAATCGCGAGATGGTCGGCGCGCTCGGAGTCAACATCAAGCTGCTCTACACGCTGGTGTTCGGGCTCGGCGCTGCGCTCGCCGGGCTCGCCGGATTGATGCAGGCGCCTATTCTCACCGTGCAGATCGGCATGGGTGAGAACATCCTCATCATCGCCTTCGTCATCACCGTGATCGGCGGCATCGGTTCGATCCGCGGCGCCTTCATCGCGGCGCTGTTGGTGGGCTTTGTCGATACCCTCGGCCGCGCCTTCTTCCCCGACCTGCTGCGTCTGGTGCTCAGTCCAAACGCGGCGGCAACCGCGGCGCCCGCGCTCTCCTCCATGCTGATCTATCTGGTGATGGCCATCGTGCTGGTGGTTCGCCCCGAAGGATTGTTCCCGGCGGTTCGAAAATGAGCGGTGCGCTGACGATCCGCAATAGCGTGGTGTTCGTGCTGCTGGCCGCGCTGGCGCTGCTGCCGCTCTATGTCGGCTTGGGCGGCAACATATTCGTGCTCACGCTGTTCACCCGCATCGTCATTCTGGCGATGGCTGCGGTCAGCCTCAATCTCATCCTCGGTTATGGCGGGATGATGAGTTTCGGCCATGCCGCCTATCTCGGCATCGGCGGCTATGCCGTCGGCATCCTGGCGCATGAGGGGATCTACTCCGGCTTCGCGCAGTGGCCGGTGGCGCTTTTCGCCTCGGCGCTGTTTGCACTGGTGATCGGCGCCTTGTCGCTGCGCACGCGCGGCGTCTATTTCATCATGATCACTTTGGCGTTCGCGCAGATGGCCTATTACATCGTCGCGGGGCTGGCGCGCTACGGCGGCGACGACGGGCTCACCATTTACAAGCGCAGCCAGTTCTTCGAACCCGTCAACCTGTCGAACAAAGTGCAATTCTATTATCTGTGCCTGACGCTGCTGTTCGGCGCGACCTATCTGGTCTATCGGCTGGTGAATTCGCGCTTCGGCATGGTGATCCAGGGCGCGCGCTCCAACGAGCTGCGCATGCGGGCGATCGGCTTTCCGACCTATCGCTACCGGCTGGTCTGCTTTGTCATAGCCGGAACGCTGTGCGGGCTTGCCGGCGCGCTGCTCGGCAATCACACCGATTTCGTCAGTCCCTCGATGATGTATTGGACGCGCTCGGGCGATCTCATCATCATGGTCGTGCTCGGCGGCATGGGCTCGGTGGTCGGCCCGCTGATCGGCGCGGTGGCGCTGCTCGTGCTGGAAGAGTTGCTGTCCGGCATCACCGAATATTGGCAGATCATCCTGGGGCCGCTGTTGCTGCTGGTCGTGCTGTTCGCGCGCGGCGGCATCGACGGACTGCTGGCGAAAGCCGGCGCGAAAGGGCAGCCATGAGCGAGCCGCTGTTGCAGGTGGAGAATCTGGCCAAGCGTTTCGACGGCATCGTCGCCACCGACGATCTTGCGCTCACCGTCGCGGCCGGTGAGCTGCACGCCATCATCGGGCCGAACGGCGCCGGCAAGACCACGCTGATCTCGCAGCTCGGCGGCCAGCTCACGCCCGATTCCGGCCATATCCGTTTTGACGGCCACGACATCACCGCGCTGCCGATGTACCGGCGCAGTCGGCTCGGGCTCGCCCGCTCGTTCCAGATCACGTCCTTGTTTCTCGATCTCAGCGTGCTCGACAACGTGGCGCTGGCGGTGCAGGCGCATACCGGGCACTCGTTTCGATTCTGGCGCAATGCCCGCGCGGAAGCGGAATTGCGGGAGCCGGCGCGCGCCGCGCTCGAACGCGTCGGCTTGGGCGCGCGCGCGGATCTGCCGGCCTCCGTGCTCAGTCACGGCGAGCATCGCCTGATTGAACTCGCAATGGCGCTGGTCGGTAATCCACGCATGCTGCTGCTCGACGAGCCGATGGCGGGCTTGGGGCCCGAGGAATCCGCCCGCATGGTCGAGATGCTGCGCGCCTTGAAGAAGGAGCTCACCATCCTGCTGATCGAGCACGACATGGAAGCCGTGTTCGCGCTCGCCGACCGCATCACCGTGCTGGTCTATGGCCGGGTGATCGCCACCGGCGCGCCCGCCGAGATCCGCAGCAACGCCGCCGTGCGGGAGGCTTATCTGGGCGAGGCCGAGGCGGAGGGCACCGGCCATGGCTGATCAAGCGGCCGACAATGTGCTCGAGGTCGCCGGCCTCGAGACCTGTTACGGCCTGAGCCAGGTGCTGTTCGGCGTCTCGCTGTCGATCAAGCCCGGCGAAATGGTGACGTTGATGGGGCGCAACGGCATGGGCAAGACCACCACCGTGCGCTCGATCCTAGGGCTCACGATGGCGCGCGCCGGCACCATCCGCTTCGGCGGCCGCGAAATCCGCGGCCTGCCGTCCTACAAGATCGCCAAGCTCGGCATCGGCCTCGTGCCCGAAGGCCGGCAGATTTTCCCCAATCTCAGCGTGCGCGAGAACCTGGTGGCGACGGCGGTGGAACGCGAAAGCGACGGCTGGACGCTGGACAAGGTCTATGCGCTGTTCCCGCGGCTCGCCGCGCGCGAGACCAGCATGGGCAACCAGCTTTCCGGCGGCGAGCAGCAGATGCTGGCAATCGGCCGCGCGCTGATGACCAATCCGCGCCTGCTGATCCTGGACGAGGCGACCGAGGGTCTGGCGCCGCTGATCCGCGCCGAAATCTGGCGCTGCCTTGCCCGCCTGAAGGAGCTGGGCCTCTCGATCCTGGTGATCGACAAGAATGTCGGCGCGCTCATCCGCGTCGCCGACCGCCATTTTCTGATCGAGCGCGGCCGCGTGGTGTGGTGGGGCGCCTCGCGTGATCTCGCCGCCGCGCCCGACGTGCAGCATCGCTATTTGGGGGTTTAAGGCGCGGGCTCATAATGCGTCGATCAAAAGTCGACGTGGATGCGTTGCCAATGTCCGCTTATGGCCCTCTGCCATGCAAGAGTTGAGGGCGTTCGGCACAGAAGAACCACCGCGCAATAACGATCAATATCCCGGTTAGAATTACCGCCCAGCCGACGCCGAATAAGGGTATTGCGAACGCCGGATTGCCGAGCACCGCCAAATGACTCAGCAATTCGTGCGGGCTGCCAGCGCAGGCGGTAATCTCCGTGAGCTCATAACGCCGTCCGCTTACCGCCTCGGACAGGCATCCGGCGAAATAAAACAAATGAAATGCGGTTACGGTTGCCAGGAACAGAAGCGGGTAGCTGACAAGCGCGCCAATCGCAGGTCGGGCGCGCCGCCATCTTGCCGCTTCCGCGAGCCCGCGCGCGAGCAGCGGTGCCAGCAGAGGCGCGAGGCTATGTAAATACCAGTCGCCTGGCGTATACGCGCCAAACAACGCGATAAACACGAGCATGTGATGCAGAAGCGCGATGCCGAATAAAGCGAGTGTCAATACGGAAATGGCGTCGATGTCTGAGATTGTTCTCGCTTTCGACACCTGCCAGATCCATCCCGCTGCCACAACGGCGACCAGAATGCTGAGCGGGACTTCCGTCACGCGCGGCAGCGAGACAAACGACCACGTGCCTGTCCAGGCGAAGGATCTCACAATGGACGCCAGGCCGCGAATGCTCATCGGCAGCGAAAAGTTCTCGCTCAGGCCCTTGAGCATGCCGCCTTGCTTGGCGAGCGCGATACTATCGGCCGATAAAATCGGACTGCCGTAATCGATGAAGTTTTTCAGGTGCCACCAGCCGGCTATCGCGGCCAGAACCAAACAGAAGACAAGCAATTGAGAAATTTCGATCCGCCGCATAGCGGCATTGCGGCGCGAGCGCCACACCCGCCAGGTCAGGAATAGACCGAGCGCAGCGACGAAAGGCAGCGCAGTTGCCTTGGTGAGCAGGGCCAATCCACATAGCCCGCCAAGCAGTGCGAATTGAAGGGTCTGCCCGCGCGGGCCGATAGCCCTGCGCGTCACCACCCACGCCAAGGCCAGCAGCAGCAACACCAAGCTGTCATTGCCCAGGCGCGCCATTTCTGGAAACCACATGGGAAACAACGCCGGCCAAAGTGCCGGACCGACCACAAGTAATGGCGTTGCGGATGATGCGGCAGATCGCCGTGCGAGCGTAACCGTCACAATGACCAGGCCGCCCCAGGCGAACAGATACGACACGGCTCTGAGCAGAAAAAGTTGCGCATAGATGCTCCAGCTCTTGGACAGGAGCCAGATCGGCGAGAGCAAAGCATAATAGAGCGGGGGATGTTGGCCCTCCCAGTTGTTCGAGGTGCCGGGACGCCATCGGCGCAGCGGATCGCGCGCACCATGGATCGCCGCAGCGCCAGCCTGCACGGTCTCGGCGGGAGCCCGGAAAAATGCCCAATACGACCAGGGCGCCTTCATAGGGGTCGGCACCGCCTTGAAGTAGTCGTCTACATCGGCCGCCATCGGGTCGTTGAGCTGCGGCCGTGAACCGGTTTGCGCAATTTGCTGAATGTAAGAATAATGCGCCGTCTCATCGAAACCCTCGAAGGGTGGGAGCAATGCGCAAAAGCCGAGGCCCGCCAGCAACGACCCCGTAAGCAATATCGTGGCTGCAATTAGTGACGGCCGCATGGCCTTCTTTAACACAGCTATTGCGCAGTTGCGGTCCGAGACCGCTGTTGGCCCAAAGTGGGCATTGGTCGGCCGGGGGACCTGCGCCTGAACCCCATCCCTGGTCCCTTCCAGTGTGCTAGCTTACGCGAGGACGACGCTTTGTCTTGAGCCTCGGGGGTTGGCAATGAGACGACGCACCAGAAAAGATAGCGCACCAGCCAAGCCGCAACGCCGCAAGACGTTGACGCTGAAGCGCCGCAGTGCGCAAAACGCCACGCCTGGTCGCCGTTCCTCCGCTGCCAGCCTGCAAGAGCGCGTAGAAGCTCTGACCCGCGAATTGAAAGAGGCGCGTGAGCAGCAGACCGCGACTGCCAACGTGCTCAAGGTCATCAGCCGCTCGGCATTCGATCTCAAATTCGTGCTGCAAACGCTTGTTGAATCGGCCGCTCGAATTTGCAAAGCCGACAAAGCCGCCATTACCCGGCAGATAGGCGAAGAGTTCTTTTTTTCAGAGGTCTATGGCTTCTCGGAGGAATTCATCGATTACGTCAGAACCATCCCGGTAAAGCCCGGACGCGGCACGGTCGCGGGACTGGCGTTGCTGGAAAGCCGGATCGTTCATATCCCCGATGTGCGTCTCGCCCGGGACTATACCTGGGCCGAGGCCCAGAGACTGGGCGGCTTTCGCACCGTACTCGGCGTGCCGATGTTGCGCGAAGGCACCCCCATCGGCGTTCTGGGATTGGCGCGCTCGCAAGTGCGGCCTTTCACCGACAAGCAGATCGAACTGGTATCGAACTTCGCCGCTCAAGCCGTCATGGCCATCGAGAATGTCCGGCTGCTCAACGAGCTCGAGGAACGATGGCAGTCACTGCTCGATAACCCGATATTCGGCGTCACCTTTCTTGATGAACATCAGCGCTTCATTGCAACCAATAAGACCTACCAGGCCATGGTCGGTTATTCCGCCGACGAATTACTGCAATTGACGCCTCTTGACATCAGCGTTCCCGACGAGCGTGAGATCAATCAAAATCTTTTCAGGGAAATGCAACAGGGCAAACGAAAACATTTTGAGATGGTCAAACAGCTGCGGAGAAAAGACGGAAAGCTGATCTGGATAAATCTCTATGTCTTCGCAATTACCGATCGGAAGTCGGGTACAAAGCTTACGTTCGGGATGGTTATCGACATAACGGAAAGAAAACAGGCTCAGGACGCGCTGCAACAAACGAAGGCGGAGCTTGCGCGGGTCGCGCGCATGAACCAGATGGGCGCGATGACAGGATCGATCGCCCACGAGATCAATCAACCCTTATCCGCAATCGTGGCGAATGCCGATGCAGGTCTGCTCTTGCTTGGAGGAGCGACGCCTAACGTCGACGAAGCGCGGACGGCCCTGCAAGAGATCGTCGAAGACGGTCACCGAGCCGGCGAGATCATCAAAGCTATCCGCGCCATGTTCAAGACCGACGCCGAGACGCTTGTCTCGGTGGATTTAAACGAGCTCATGCACGAGGTTCTTGTACTTGCTCTGGGTGACCATCGGGTTTGGCCGGTCGAGGTTCATACCGAACTGGATGAAAATCTTCCGCCTGTAACAGCCGATCGGACGCAACTGCAGCAGGTGATGTTCAACCTCATCAGGAACGCCATCGATGCGATGGATTCAGTGACCGAGCGGAATCGAATTCTGCGCATCAAATCGATGCTCAACGGCGGTGAGGGGGTGCTCATTACAGTCGAGGATTCCGGCGTTGGTTTTCCGCCGCAGAACATCGACCGGATTTTTAGCGCTTTCTTCACCACCAAGCCGCACGGCATGGGGCTCGGCCTCGCTATCTGCCGATCGATCATCGAATCGCACGGCGGGAGTCTGTCGGCATCGCCGGGGTACCCGCATGGAGCCGTCTTCCGGATCGTCTTGCCCATTGGCGGGTCGGCTGGCGCATAATCGAGGCGCAACCCGGTGATCCTGTTCGTGCTCGCTGTCGTATGGCCTTGCGATGAAATCCTTGCAGGCAATAAAGAGCCATAAGGATCGAACCCGGCCGGCACGACCGGGAAATAATTATTCCGCCGGCTGGGTGCTCTGCGGCGGCTCGCGGCGGCGGATGAATGTGAAGCTTCTGCCGCCGAGCCGGCGGTGCAGCCGGTCGAGCAACAGGTAAATCACCGGCGTGGTGTAGAGCGTGAGCGCCTGCGACACCAAGAGACCGCCGATGATGGTAATGCCGAGCGGACGGCGCAGTTCGGAGCCGGGGCCGGTCGCGATAACCAGCGGCAGCGCGCCGAGCGCTGCCGCCAAGGTGGTCATCAAGATCGGCCGGAAGCGCGCGAGGCAGGCTTCGTGAATGGCCGCACGTGGCGGCAAGCCGAGCCGCCGTTCGCCGTCGAGCGCGAAGTCCACCATCATGATGCCCTTCTTCTTCACGATGCCGATCAGAAGAATGATGCCGATGAAGGCGATCACGGTAAGCTCGGTGTTGAACAGCTGCAACGCGAGCAGGGCGCCGAGGCCCGCCGACGGCAGCGTCGAGATGATGGTGAGCGGGTGCGCCAGGCTCTCGTACAATACGCCGAGCACGATATAGACCGCGACCAGCGCCGCCAGCAGCAGCAGCGGCTGCGCGCCCACCGACTGCTTGAAGGCCTGCACGTCGCCGGCAAAGTCGGCATGGATCGTATCGGGGACATGCATCTGCGCCACTGCCTGTTCGATTTGCGCGGTGACGTCCTCGATCGCGGCCGTGGGCAAGATGTTGTAGGTGATGGTGACCGAGGGGAACTGGCCCTGATGGTTCACCACCAGCGGCGCGATCGAACGCTCGACCCGCGCCACCTCCGACAGCGGCACCTGGGTATTGCCGCCGCCCGCGACATAGATGTGGGTGAGATCGCTTGGATCGCGCTGATATTTGCTGTCGACTTCCAGGATCACGCGGTACTGGTTGCGCTGGGTGTAGATGGTGGAAATCTGCCGCTGCGAAAACGCGTCGTTGAGTGCGTTGTCGATGTCCTGAATCTTCACGCCGAGTCGCGAGGCGGCGGCGCGGTCGATGCTGACATTGGCCTGCAGGCCGCCTTGCTCGCGGTCGGTGGTGACGTCGGTCACGCCGGCGACCTGCTTCACCTGGTCGATGACCTTGGGCACCCAGCTTTGCAGCGCGTCGATATCGGCGCTCCACAGCGTGAACTGGTATTGCGAATCGCTCTGCCGGCCGCCGGCCCGCAGATCCTGCGCCGGCACCATGAAGACGCGGATGCCGGGGATTTGATTGAGCTGGTTGCGCAGCCGCGCCACCACGGACTGCGTGCTTACATTCTGGCGCTCGGCCAGCGGCTTCAGGCTGATGAACATGCGGCCGCGATTGACCGAAGCATTGAACCCGGAGGCGCCGACCGAGGAGCCAAGCCCCGCCACCGCCGGGTCGGCCAGGACAACGTCCATCGCCTTCTGCTGCAACTGCAGCATGGCCTCGTATGAAATATCGGTCGAGGCCTGCGTGCCGCCGAAGATCAGCCCGGTGTCGTCCTGCGGGAAATAGCCTTTCGGCGTCTTGATGTAGAGGCCGATAGTGAGCGCGATGGTGGCGACAAACGCGATCAGCGCCAGCGCGTTGTGTTCCAGCACGAAGGCAAGCGTGCGATCGTAGAAGCGTAGCGTACGCGCCAGCACGCCCTCGACCAAGCGGTCGAGCCGGCTGGAGTCGCGGCTCGGCGTCGAGCGCACGAAATAGGCGCAGATCATCGGCGTCACCGACAGCGACACCACGGTGGACACCACGATCGCGAAAGCCAGCGTCACGGAGAATTCGCGGAACAGCCGCCCGACAATGCCGCCCATGAACAGCAGCGGGATGAACGCGGCGATCAAGGATACGCTGATCGACACCACGGTGAAGCCGATCTGCTTGGCGCCTTTCAGCGTGGCGCGCAGCGGGGAATCGCCCTTTTCCAGATAGCGGAACATGTTCTCGATCATCACGATGGCGTCGTCGACCACGAAGCCGATGCACACCGCGAGCGCCATCAGCGACAGATTGTCGATCGAGAACCCGGCCGCCCACATCGCCGCACAGGTGCCGGCGAGCGACAGCGGCACGGTGACGCCGGCGGCCAGCGTCGGCGCGCTGCGACGCAGGAACAGCGCCACCACCAGCATCACCAGGATCACCGTGGCACCGAGCGTGAGCTGCATGTCGTGCACGCTGGCGCGGATGGTCTGGGTACGGTCGGCGAGGATCGAGATGTCGAGACCGGCCGGCACCCACTGGCGCAACTCCGGCAGCAGGTCGTAGATACGGTCGACCGTATCGATGACGTTGGCGTTGGCCTGCTTGGTGACGATCAGCAGAACGGAAGGGTCTTTGTTGAACCAGCCGGCGGAGCGGCTGTTGCGCACGCTCGGGGTGATCGCGGCGACGGCGGACAGGCGGATCACGGTGCCGTCGATGGTCTTGACCACGAGCGGATCGTAGGCGCTGGGCGTGCGCAACTGATCGTTGATGCCAATGGTGACGCCGCGCTTGGCGCCGTCGAAGGTGCCGAGCGGCCCGACCGCGTTGGAATTGACGATCGCGGTGCGCACGTCCTCCAGGCTCACGCCCATGGCGGCAATACGCGCCGGATCGACGCGCACGCGGATGGCCGGCTGCTCGGAGCCCGCCACGGTGACGTCGCCGACGCCCTCCACTTGGCTTAAGCGCTGCACGATCACGCTGTCGGCGGCGTCGTAGATCTCGCTCGGCATCATCGTTTTCGACGTCAGCGCCAGAATCAGGATCGGCGCCGCCGCCGGATTTGCCTTGCGGAAGGTCGGCAGCGTCGGCAAGTCGCCCGGCAGGTCGCTGAGCGCGGCGTTGAGCGCGGCCTGCACGTCGCGGGCGGCGCCCTCGATGCTGCGCGAGAGGTCGAACTGGATGGTGATGCGCGAATTGCCGAGCGTGGTGACCGAGGTGAGCTCGGTGACGCCGGAAATCTCGCCCAGCCGCCGCTCGATCGGGGCGGCGACCGTCGCCGCCATGATGTTGGGATCGGCGCCGGGCCGGGTGGCGGTCACGAAAATGGTCGGGAAATCAACGCTCGGCAGGCTGGCGACGGGGAGAAAGATGTACGCCACGACGCCGACCAGAAACAGCCCGATCGCTATCAGCGTGGTGCCGATCGGCCGGCGCACGAATGGGTAGGAAAAATTCATGAACAGTTTTTCCTGCGCATGATCTTGTCCGAAAACCGGTGTCCACTTTTCGGGATCATGCGTTACTCCGCCGGATGCGGGCGCACGTCGCGCGGCGCGGTCAGCCGCGCGCGCAACCGCTCCATGTAGAGATAGATCACCGGCGTGGTGTAGAGCGTGAGCAACTGGCTGAGCAGCAGGCCGCCGACGATGGTGATGCCGAGCGGGTTGCGCAGTTCGGAGCCAGTGCCGCTTTCGAGCGCCAGCGGCAGCGCGCCGAATAGCGCCGCCAGCGTCGTCATCATGATCGGGCGGAAACGCAGCAAGGCCGCCTGCACGATCGACTCCTCGGGAGAGAGGCCCTCGTGGCGCTCGGCGTCGATCGCGAAATCGATCATCAGAATCGCGTTCTTCTTCACGATGCCCATCAGCAGCACGATGCCGATCAGCGCGATCACCGACAGGTCGTAGCCGAACAGCATCAGCGCCAGCAGCGCGCCGACGCCGGCCGAGGGCAGGGTGGAAAGGATCGTGAGCGGGTGGATGAAGCTTTCGTACAGCACGCCGAGCACGATGTAGATGACGATGGCCGCGGCGAGGATCAGCCACGGCTCGCCAGTGAGCGAGCGGGCGAATTCCGCCGCGTCGCCGGAATAGCTGCCGGTCACCGAGTTCGGCATGCCGATCTCCTGCTGCGCCGCGCCGATGATGCGGACCGCATCAGAGAGCGCGTAGCCCTCGCTCAGATCGAAGGAGATGGTGACGGAAGGGAACTGCTCCTGGTGCGCGATGACCAGCGGCGCCGAACCGTTCACGAAATGCGCGAAGGCGGCGAGCGGCACCTGATTCGAGCCGGTCACCATATTGGGCGTGGCGGTGGTGTTGGTATTGGTTGAGCCCTGCGCGGTGTTGGCGACGGTCGCGACCGTCCCGGTCGAGGTGCTGGAGCCGGTGACGTAGAGTTTGCCGAGCGAGCCCGGGTCCTGCTGGTAGCGCGGCTGTGCTTCCAGGATGACGCGATACTGATTGGCCTGGCCGTAGATGGTCGAAATCTGCCGCTGTCCGAAGGCGTCGTTGAGGGTGTCAGTGATGCTCTGCATCGAGACGCCGAGCCGGCCGGCCTGCTCGCGGTCGACGTCGACGTTCACGCGCGGCCCGCCTTCCTGCGCTTCGGACGCGACCTCGCGCAGCGCCGGATTGCTGCGCAGCTTGCGCGTCAGTTTGTCGGCCCATTCCACGACGTCGAAGGAATCGGCGCTGACCAGCGTGTACTGGTACTGCGCGCGGCTCGTCCGCGTGGAAATCTGGATGTCCTGGGTGGCCTGGAAATAGACGTTCATGCCGGGAATGCCGGCGACAGCGTCTTTCAGTCGCGCGATGATCGCATCGACGCGCGAACTCCGCGTGTCGCGCGGCTTCAAGGTGATGGCGAGCCGGCCGGCATTGGGCGTGGCGTTGAGCGGGGAGACGCCGATCACCGACACCACGCCGATGACGTCCGGATCGGCGCGCACGATGGCCTCGACCTCGTTCTGGCGGCGCAGCATTTCGGCGAACGAGACGTCGGTGCCGGCCTCCGTCACCGCGGTGATCAAGCCGGTGTCTTGCAGCGGCAGAAAGCCCTTGGGCATGACGATGTAGAGAAGAATGGTGGCGGCGAGCGTCGCAAACGTCACGATCAGCGTCTCGCGCTGGTGGCGCAGCACCCAGTGCAAGCTGCGCTCATAGGCCGCGACCGTGGACTCGATCAGATCGTGGAAACGCCGGGTCAGTGCATTGTCCTTGCCGCCGCCTTCCTGGCGCAGCAGACGGCCGCACATCATCGGCGTCAGCGTGAGCGAGACGACGGCGGAAGCGACCACCGCGATGGTGAGCGTGAGCGCGAATTCGCGGAACATGCGGCCGACCAGGCCGGTCATGAACAAGAGCGGTATGAACACCGCGATCAGCGACAGCGTCAGCGAGATCACCGTGAAACCGATTTCGCTGGCGCCGCGCAAGGCCGCCTTCAGCGGCGGCTCGCCGTTCTCCATGTGGCGCACGATATTCTCGATCATCACGATGGCATCGTCGACCACGAAGCCGGTGCCGATGGTGAGCGCCATCAGCGACAGGTTGTCGAGCGAGAAGCCGGCAAACCACATCACGCCGAAGGTTGCGATCAGCGACAGCGGCAATGCCACCCCGGCGATGATAGTGGCGCGCACGGTGCGCAGGAAGATCAGCACCACCAGCACGACCAGCGCTACGCTGAGGATCAGCGTGAACTGCACGTCGTGGATCGAGGCGCGGATGGTGGTGGTGCGGTCGTTGACGATGGTGAGCTGCGCGCCCGCCGGCATCGCGCGCCGCAGCCGCGGCAATTCGGTGCGCACGTGGCTCACGGTCTCGATCACATTGGCGCCGGGCTGGCGCTGCACGTCCACCACGATGGCCGCCGTGCCCTTGTAGGAGGCGCCGACTTTGCTGTTCTCCAGCCCGTCGATGACGTCGGCGACGTCACTGATCTTGACCGGCGCGCCGTTGCGGAACGCCACCACCACGGCCTTGTAGGTGTCGGCGGCGGTGATCTGGTCATTGGCGGCGATGGTGTAGGACTGGTGCGCGCCGTCGAGCGAACCCTTGGCGCCGGCCACGTTGGCACTGACGATGGCGGTGCGCAGATCCTCGAGCGCGATGCCATAGGACGCGAGCCGCGACAGATCGGCCTGGATGCGGATTGCCGGGCGGATGCCGCCTTGCACCGAGACGTGGCCGACCCCGGTTACTTCCGACAGCCGCGGCGCCATGATGGTATCGGCCATGTCGCTGAGTGTGCGCAAGTCGATGGTTTTGGAGGTCAGCGCCAGCGTGATGATCGGCGCGTCGGCGGGGTTCACCTTCGAATAGAGCGGCGGGTAGGGCAGGTTGCGCGGCAGCGTGGAACCTGCGGCGTTGATCGCCGATTGCACATCCTGCGCGGCGGCGTCGATGTCACGGTTGAGATCGAATTGCAGCGTGACCTGGCTGATACCGAACGAACTCGCCGAGGTCATCGTCTGCAGCGCCGGAATCTGGCCGAACTGGCGCTCGAGCGGCGCGGTCACTAGCGAAGCGATGGTGTCGGGGCTCGCGCCTGGGAGCTGGGTGGTCACCTGGATGGTGGGGAAATCCACCTGCGGCAGCGCGGACACCGGCAGCCACCAATAGCCGAGCGCGCCTCCCAGCATCACCGCGATGCCAAGCAAAGAGGTGGCGATCGGCCGGTGGATGAATGGGGAGGAGACGCTCATTGCTACGGGTTCGGCCTCCCGCCGTCGGGGCGCTGGCCGCCGCGTTGCCGGGTGCGCGGCGGAGCCGCGGCCGGCGTGCCGTCGGCGCTGCCGATCGCCACCTTGCTGCCGTCGTTGAGGCGGACGAAGCCGGTGGTGACCACGCGCTCGGGCGGCGTCAGCCCGCTTTTGACCACGGTCTGCGTCTCATCCTGCTTCTGCACAACGATGGGACGCGTCGCCACGGTGTTGTCGTCCTTGACCACGTAGACGAAGGTGCCGTTGGGGCCGCGCTGCACCGCGCCGGTCGGGATCGTCACCACGCCTTTCAGCGTGTCGATCAACAGCCGCACATTGACGAACTGGCCCGGCCAAAGCTGCACGCCGGTGTTCGGAAATTCCGCCTTGAGCTTCACGGTGCCAGTGGTCTGGTCGACCTGGTTGTCCACCACGCGCAAGACGCCGCGGTCGATCACCGCATCGCTGTCGGGGCGCTGCGCCTCGACAGCGAGCGGCCCCTTGGCGAAGGCCTCGTTGACCTGGCTGAGCTCCTGCTGCGGCAGGTTGAACAGCACCGAGATCGGCTTGATCTGGGTGATCACCACGACGGCGGAATTGGCGTCGGAAGCGTGCACGATGTTGCCTTCGTCGACCATACGGATACCGGTACGGCCGTCGATCGGGGCGACGATGGTGGTGTAGCTGAGCGTCGCCCGCGCGTTCTCGACCGCCGCCTGATCGGATTGCACCAGCGCGGCATCCTGCGCGACCAGCGCCCTTTGCGTGTCGGCCTGCTGGCGGTTGATGGCATTGGTGGCCGCCAACTTTTCGTAGCGTTCGAGATCGACCTTGGCGTTGGCGAGCAGCGCTTCGTCCTGCGCCTTTTTGGCCAGGGCCTGATCGAGCTGCGCCTGGTAGGTGGTCGGGTCGATGCGCGCCAGCACGTCGCCTTTCTTGACGTCGTCGCCCTCGGTGAAGTCGACGCTGAGTAGCTTGCCGTCGACCTGCGGACGCACCGTCACCGTGTTGAGCGCCTTGATGGTGCCGACGGCGTCGAGATAGACCGGCACATCGGCCTTGGTTGCGGCAGCGACCAGCACCGGCACCGGCCCGCCTTCGGCGCCGAACCTGCTGCGGCTCTGCTGCGGCGCAGATTTGGTGAAGACATAGACCAGCGCTGCGGCGGCCGCGATGACGATCAGCAGGATCGCCAGGTTGCGGCGGCCATGGGTCTTGCTCATCGCCGCGATCTGCTTCGGCAGTTCACCGTGCATCGGTGGTCTCCAAGGGCTTCGGCAACCAGCCGCCGCCAAGCGCCTGATAGAGGCTGATGATCGCCTGCAGCCGCGCAAGCCGAGCCTGCGCCAGCGCGTCCTCGGCCTGAAACAGCGTCTGCTGAACTTGTAGCAGAGTGATGAGATTGACGGTGCCGGCGCGCAACTGCTGATCGGAGAGGTCGAAGGCGCGGCGCGAACTTGCGACCACGTCGCGCTGCAGACGCTCGGTCTGCGCCGTTTCGCGCACCGCGATCAGCGCCTTGTCGACGTCGGTGAAGGCGGAGATCACGGCCTTGCGGTAGTTCTGCAGAAGCTGCTCCTGGATGCCTTTCTGCAGATCGAGATTGCCCTGCAGCTTCAGCCCGTCGAAGATCGGCTGGGTCAGCCCGGCGGTGGCGGTATAGAACATCGACTCCGGCCGCAGCAGGGTCTTGAGGATGGCGCTCTGGTAACCGCCTTCGCCGGTGAGCGTGATGCTCGGCAGCATCTGCGCGCGGGCGTTGTAGACATTGGCGTTGGCGGCGGCGAGCTGCGCTTCCGCCTGGCGGATGTCAGGCCGTTGCGTGAGCAATTCCGACGGCAGACCGGGCGTGACGCGCGGAATGGCGATGCCGCGCATGCTCCCGCCGCGAACGATGACGCGCTCGGGCGGCCGCGCGATCAGCAGCGCGAGCGCGGCTATGTTCTGCCGCAGCGTTTGCATCAGCGGCGGGATCGAAGCGCGCTGGGTATTCACCAGGCTCTCCTGCTGGGCGACGTTGAGGTCGGACGAGGTGCCGGCGGAGAATTGCTGCTTGATCAGATTGAGAATGCGGCTCGCGCTCGCCACGTTCTCGCGCGCGATGCGCAGCCGGTCCTGCGCCGCCAGCACCTGAAAATACGTGTTGGCGACGCTGGCGACCGTCGCCAGCCCAACCACCTCGCGGTTATAGCGGCTGGCGACCGAGCTTTCCTCGGCGGCGCGCAGGGCCGCACGATTCTTGCCCCAGAAATCAATCTCGTAGCTGGCGGTGAGCGAGGCCGACAACAGGTCGCGTTCGGAGCCGCCGAGCGAGCCGCTGGTGCCGCCGGCCGTGGTCGATTGCGACGATCGCAGACGCGTCGCGGTACTGTTGAGGGTGACGCCGGGCAGCAGCGGCGCGCCGGCGACGCGCGACTGCGCGTCGGCCTGCTCGATTTGCGCGACCGCCACGGCGATATCGAGATTGGCCGCACGCGCTTCTTCAATCAACTCGGTCAATTCCTTCGAGCGGAAGCCGCGCCACCAGTCGAGCGGCGGCAATGCCGCTTCCGCCGCCGCAGGATTTTTCGGGCCGTCGAGATAGGCCTGCGGAATATCGAGCCCGGGTTCGGGCTTGTCGCCGCTGAGCAGGCAGCCGCCGAGAGAGAGCATCAGGCAGAATCCTTGCAGCATGACCAAAAACGGACGCGCGCCTCGTGTAGTTCCCGGTCTCACACCCTGGCTAGCGCGCCGCATGCCAACGACTTTCAATCACTGCTCAAAACGAGATTCGGACCGGAAATTAGCGTGTTTTATTGCCGATTGCTCGTTGTTTTGCGGCGGGGTGGCCAATCGGCCAGCGCGCTGCGGCCGGCCGGCGACATCTGCGACGCCGAGAAAGCAAATACGCCCTGGATGACCTGATCGAAGCCCTGCCGCGCGCTGCGCGTCTTCGCCATGGCCGCGCGCATCGCCTCGACGTCGAATGGCTGGCGTCGCAGCGTGGCGTGGATTTCGTCCTGCGCCGCGTGATATTGCCGCTGCGCGTCGTCGATCAACTGGCGGTTGGCATTGATCTGGCCGCGCAACAGGTCCGCGTCGGCCGGCGGCAGCGTGTCGGCGATATGCTCGACGCGTACGAAGACGTTGCGGTCCCAGGCCGGCGGGGCCGGCGCACGGATCACAAGCGCCGCCGCGACCCCGACGAAAAACAGATTGAGCGCGAGCGAGCCGAGCAGCAGCCAGCGCGACGAGCCGCGCGCAATGGCGGGAGCGTATTGGGCAATGGTCATGGGCGCGCTCCAGTCAGCGGTTCGGGCTCGAACACGATCGAGCCGATATCGGTGCCGCTTGCGGCCGCGGACGGCGGGCCGCCGCGGTCGAAGTGCCGGTCAACCCCGGCAATGCCGATGACGAAGCCAAGCGCCGCGCAGCAGGCCAGCGCAGCAACGCGCGGCCAGGCCAGCGCAAATTGCCAGTCAAGCAGCACGCCGGGCAGCCGCCACAGCGGTCTCTTCTGGCGCGGCAGCGGACCGGAAAGGCGCTTGAGCGCGCGCTCGACCGCCACCGCATCGGCCGGCGGCGCCTGCGTTAAGCGCTTGAGCGCGGACTCGAGAAATTCCGGCAACTGCTCTTTGTCCATTCTACTTGTCCTCGTCGATCACGCGTTCAAGCGCGCGCCGCAGGTTCCGCTTGCCGCGCACCAAGAGTGTCTCCACCGCCGACACCGAAGCGTCGAGAATTTCCGCTACTTGCGCATTGCTCATGCCGTCACCGTAGGTGAGCACGATCGCCGCGCGCTGGCGCTCGGGCAGCGCGCCGATCGCGGCCGCGACCAGGCGCTCGCGCTCGTCGCGCTCGGCTTTTTCGCCCGCGCCAAGGGCCGGATCGGCGATGTCGCCGACGACCTCCAGCGCGACCCAGGGCGCGCGCCGCTTGCGGTCGAGGCAGAGATTGACCGTAACGCGCGTGAGCCAGGTGCGGAACAGCGCCAGCGGCTGCCAGCGCGGGGCGTGGGTCCAGACCCGTAGCATGGCTTCCTGCGCCACGTCCTCGGCATCGGCGGCATTGCCGAGAATGCGCCGGGCAAGCCCGAGCATGACCGGCAGATGGCGGCTGGCGAGCGCGCGGAACGCCGCCTCGTCGCCGCGCGCGATCCGGGCCATGAGCGCTTCGTCGCTGTCATCCATCGCAGGGGGGCGACCGCCATCGGAAATTCCCGTCCATTGTAGTCCTTAGCCTGTCCATTAAACGCTTGAGCTTGCGGAAACCTGTGGGGAACGCAAGGCCATGAAAGCGGCGGTAAGTATGGCCGAACGCCAGTCTAACCTATTGAATTGCCACCATTTAGGAACCCGATGGGGCCCTGTGAGCGCAAGCCCTTTCTCCCACTGGGAGACCGTGCCAATTTGCGCCCAACCGGCAGTTCGGCCGCTACACGGGAGGTATGAGATCATGGACAAGGCACTCTACGACAAAGGCATGGCGATGCGCCGCACGGTGCTGGGCGACGAATATGTCGACCGGGCGGTCGCCAATACCGACGATTTCAATCGCAAATTCCAGGATCTGCTCAACGAATTCTGCTGGGGCGCGGTATGGACCGACGAGGACCTAAAACCGCGCGACCGCAGCCTGCTCAACATGGGCATGATCGCCTGCCTCGGCCGCATGCACGAGTTCGAGGCTCATTTCCGCGGCGCGCTCAATAACGGACTGACGCCGAAGGAACTCAGCGCGGTCCTGCGGCAAGTCGCCATCTATTGCGGCTTTCCGGCCGCGGTCGATTGCCACCGCGTGGCCAAGCAGGTTCTGGCCACATATGGCAAGAAAACATGACGAAATCCCGAGCCGTTATGGCAGAATCACGTTATTGAGATAGCCGTATTCTTGTCTTGAATGTGCCTTCATCCCGGGGCAATCCAGGCCCGGGCGAGGCTGCGGCATTGGCGCATGGGCTCGCCCTCTTAAGGTGGACGATGAACCGAGGCTACGGATTTTTCCTGCTGATGCTGCCGGTCGCGGTGGCTTTTTCCGGCGCGCCTGCGCTCGCGCAGTATTATTCGTCGCCGCCAAGATATTACCGAAATACGCTGCCGCCGGTGGTTTATGACGACGATCGCGCATCGCCGCCCGCCTTCTGGAGTGATGACGATGACGACGCTCCGCCGGCGCGGCGGCCGCAGCGCTCGCCGCAGATGAGCCAAGTTCCGCCACCAGCCGCCCAGCCTGGCGCCCCCGGCCGGATTCTGCCCTATCCGGACGATACCGAACAAGCGCCACCGTTGCCGCCGGGCTTTGCCCCGCCCGCCGGGCGTCCTGAGTATGGACACCAACTCGACCAGCAGGCGCCGCGATCAATCGGGCCTGGGCCGGCCGCAACCCGCGATCCCGATGAAATCCGCCCGCCGGGCTCCATCGGTCCCGGACCGGGATTGAGCGGCCATACGCCGAGCCCCATCGGCCCCGAGCCGGGCGCAGCACCGCCACCGCCCGCCGGGACCGCCGCGCTGCCGCCGGAGGATCAGCCCGAGCAAGGCAAGCCCAGGGAACTGCCGCCCAATCTCAAGAAGCAATTGGTGACGTTCAACACCAAGGAACCCGCCGGCACCATCATCATCGATACGCCGAACACCTATCTCTATCTGGTACTCGGCAGCGGCAACGCGATGCGCTACGGCATTGGCGTCGGCCGCGAAGGATTTACCTGGGCGGGCACCGAACGCATCTCCCGGATGAAGGAATGGCCGGACTGGTTCCCGCCGCCGGAGATGATCGACCGGCAACCTTATCTGCCGCGTCAGATGGCGGGCGGGCCGGGCAATCCGCTCGGCGCGCGCGCGCTTTATCTCGGCAACACGCTCTACCGCATCCACGGCACCAATCAGCCCTCGACCATCGGCTCGTTTGTGTCGTCGGGCTGTATCCGGCTGCTCAACGAGGACATCGAGGATCTCTACAGCCGCGTGCAGACCGGCACGCGCGTCGTCGTTTTGCCAGGCAAGGCGCCGGAGCACCTGGCCAATACCGGCACGCCGACGAATGCCGAGCCTGCGAATCCAATGGCGCCGCCGCCGCGTCCCGGCACGACGATTTCCGGTGCACCGCTGCCGCCGGCGCGCTAAGCGCAGGAAATCTCGCGCATACCAGTAGCCCGCGATCCGCCGCTGCACTAACATCGCAGCAAGCCGTTCGCCGAATCCCGTTCGGATAGAAGCGGTAGTGACGGGAGGCGGCCATGGCGCGAGCAAAATCGCAGACCCAATTCAATCGCCGTAAATTTCTGACCAGCGTGGCGATTGCCGGCGCGGCCGGCACTGCGACCACCATCGTCCCGCCAGCCGCCGCCGCCACGCCGTCAACCGCGTCGCCGATCGATCAGGCGCCCAGGCCGTCGGCGCTGCCGCCGACTGCTAAAATCGCCGCCTCCGAAGCGGGCGTGCCGCAGGAGATCAAGGCCGAGACCGGAAGGCCCGGTTCCGACTTCATGGTCGACGTGATCAAGACGCTCGACATCAAATATCTGCCTTGCAATCCGGCTTCGAGTTTCCGCGCCTTGCATGAATCGCTGATCGATTACGGCGGCAACAAGAGCCCCGAATTTCTCACCTGCATGCATGAAGAATCCGCCGTCGGCATGGCGCACGGCTACTTCAAGATCGCCGGCAAGCCGCTGCTGACGCTTTGCCATGGAACCGTCGGTCTGCAGCACGCGGCCATGGGCATCTACAATGCCTGGTGCGACCGCGTTCCGGTTCTTGTCATCGGCGGCAACGAACTCGATGCCGCCCATCGCCCGCCGGGCGTGCCGACGTTCCACTCGGCGCAAGACATCAACGCGTTGGTGCGTGACTTCACCAAATGGAACGACACGCCGGTGTCCGCCCAGCATTTCGCGCAGTCGTTCGTGCGCATGTACAAGATTGCGACCACGCCGCCCTACGGGCCGGTGATGATGTCGCTCGACGCCGGCTTGCAGCAGGAGCCGATCCGCGAGCACGGCGAGAAACTTTATATTCCGCGCTACGTAGCGAGTTCGCCGCCGCAGGGTGACAGCGGCGCCGTAAAAGAAGCGGCGCGTCTACTCGCCAATGCCGAGCGTCCGGTCATCGTCGTCGATCGCGCCGCGCGGACCGCCAACGGCATCAAGCTTCTCGTGGAGCTTGCCGAAGCCCTGCAGGCGCCGGTCGTCGACCAGGGCGGCCGCATGAACTTCCCGAAGACGCATTATCTCAGTCGTCCGCCGAACGTGATCGGACAAGCCGACGTGATCATCGGCATGGAGCTGTCCGATTTCTGGGGCACCGTAAACGGCTTCGTCGACAACAACGAACATGGCATCGGTGTCAACGAGACCAAGATCAAGGCCGGCACCAAACTGATCAGCATCAGTTCGGTCGAGCTCATCACCAAGTCGAACTATCAGGACTTCCAGCGCTTCCAGTCGGTCGATGTTTCGATGCCGGCGGATGCGGAAGCGACGCTTCCGGCCTTGATCGAGGCGGTGAAGGCCGCGATCCCGAACGAGCGCAAGGGGCAATCGCCCAGCGCGGCGAGACGATCCGCAAGGCCTATACCGCCGGGCGCGAGAACGTGCGGAAGGCCGCGGCGACCGCCTGGGATGCCTCGCCCATCAGCACCGCCCGCCTGGTGATGGAAACCTGGGCGCAGATCAAGGAACTCGACTGGTCGCTGGTCGCCTCCGAGGGAAACGTCAGCTTCTGGCCGAACCGGCTTTGGCCGATGGAAAAGCACCACCACTGGCTCGGCCGCTCTGGCGGTTACGGCGTCGGCTATGGCGCGCCGGCCTCGGTCGGCGCGGCGCTCGCCAACCGCGATCTCGGCCGCTTTTCGGTGTCGATCCAGTCGGACGGCGACCTGATGTACGCGCCGGGCGTGCTGTGGACTGCGGCGCGGCACAAGATTCCGCTGCTGGCGGTCATGCACAACAACCGCGGCTATCATCAGGAAGTGATGCACGTCCAGCGCCTGGCAAATTTCCGCAATCGTGTTGCCTACCTCGGCAACGACATGGCCCCGCTCGGCACCAGCATCCAGAATCCGGATATCGAATATCACAAGATGGCGGAATCGATGGGCTGGTGGGCGAAGGGACCGATCAAGGATCCGGCCGATCTCGCGCCCGCCCTTAAGGAAGCCGTCGCGGTGGTCAAATCGGGCCAGCCGGCCTTGCTGAATGTCTGGACCCAGCCGCGATGAGAAATGGTGTCATGCGTATTCAAATCGGAGTCGTTTTGGCCGGCCTCGTGGTTGGGCTCATGTTTGGAAACGCCGCCGCGCTCGCCGCATCGGCCGAGAACGGCAAAATTGCCTACGTCAAAAATGGCTGCTGGCAGTGCCACGGCTTGCTGGGACAAGGCTCGCTCGTGACCAGCAACGGCACGGTGCTGTCCAATAGTCAGCTGCCGTTCGATGCCTTCAAGAACTACGTGCGCACCGCCAATCGGGCGATGCCGCCTTATAGCGATAAGATTCTCTCCGACGGCGATCTAGCCGACATCTACGCCTATGTGCAGGCGGTGCCCAAGGCGCCGGACGTGAACGGCATTCCGCTGCTGAAGCCGTAGTCGTCTTTGGGCGCCGAGCTCCAACGCATTCGGAGCAAATACGTTGCTATTGTATTTTCGTACGGGCGTTCGCCGGAACAATAACATCCGCATTGCGTTTTTAATTGGGAGGAACAAACAAGGAGGTTCCAGATGCGGAATATTGCTTTAGCCCTCTTGGCGGCAGCGGGCATTGCGCTTGCGGTGCCGGCCAACGCGGAAAGCGTATATATCGGCGCGGGTCCGGCGGGTGTCGGCGTCGGCGTGAGCGACCATCACGAAGGCTGGCGTTCGCATTATGCCTATGACGACGATGACGCGGTCGTCGTGCGAAGGCACCGTGACCATTGTCGGATCACGATCGTCCGTCATGGTGACGAAGTGCGCAAGATTCGCCGTTGTTGGTAAGACCCTCGGCATCCTCTAAAGGATGCAGATGCGAGAAAGCCTCGGTCGCCAGGGACCGGGGCTTTCTTGTTGCGATCATCCGCGAGTAATTGATTGCCGTCTAACGGCGATCGCGTCCCTGCGCGTTGACGCGCGCGAGTCTTGTGACCGCCTCGATCACCGCGCCAGGATCGGCGATGCCTTTGCCGGCGATATCGTACGCGCTGCCATGCGCGACCGAGGAGAACAAGATCGGCGAACCGATCGATAAGCCCGCGGTGCGGTTGAAGGCCTGCAGTTTGGCGGCGATGTGGCCCTGGTCGTGCAGCATTACGATAAATGCGTCGCAGCCTTTTTTGCGGAACATGGTGTCGGCGCCGAATGGGCCGGAGGCTTCGATGCCATCCCGCGCGGCGCGCGCGATCGCCGGAATGATAATGTCGATTTCCTCCGAGCCGAACATGCCTTCTTCGCCGGCGTGCGGATTGAGTCCGCTGACGAAGATCTTGGGTTTGGCAATGCCGAGCGCCTTGAGCGCCTTGTCGACGACGCGGATCACACGC
This sequence comes from Pseudolabrys sp., assembly GCA_036491675.1. GTDB lineage: Bacteria > Pseudomonadota > Alphaproteobacteria > Rhizobiales > Xanthobacteraceae > Pseudolabrys. The sequence goes on from DASXBN010000008.1 coordinate 26,026, forward strand.
TCGACACGCTCCGGCGTGATCAGCGCGACCGCCTCGCGCACGCTCACATGCAGCGTGGCGTGGGCGATGCGCACGTCGTCGAAGCAGATCATCAGATAGACGTCGTTGACCGGCGTGCCGGTTTCGCGCGCGACAAACGAGGGATAGCCGTCGAACACAATACCGGCGGCCGCGATCGAGCGTTCGGTCTGCGGCGCCGCCACCACGGCCTCGACGTCGCCGGCGAGCGCGGCTTTGATCGCCTTCCGCGCGGCGGCGAGCGAGGCGCGGCCGTAGGCGGCGTCGACCTTGCCGAAGCTCAGCGGTGCATTGCTCCCTTCGCCGGCGTCGAGCAAATTGACCGCGCTGTCCGACCAGTCGGCGTGGCCGGCTTTGCCGACCACACGCAGTTGCAGCGACAGCCCGGCGGCGCGCGCATGCAGTTCCACCGTTGTCGGGTCGCCCACCAGCAGCGGCCGGCACAACGCTTTAACGCGCGCATCGAGCGCCGCCTTGAGCGCGATTTCCGGACCGATCCCGGCCGGGTCTCCGGTGGCAATGGCGATGCGGGGCAGGGCCATGGTCATCTTTCGCGGGCGTTGGAGGTGCCTATAATGGGCAACAATAACAAACAGTCAGGGAAACGTCGCCATGATGTCGCGTGAACAGAACGACCAGTTGAGCCGCATCGGCCCCGGCACGCTGATGGGCAAGCTATTGCGCCGCTACTGGGCGCCGTTTCTGCTGGCCTCGGAAATCTCCGCGCCGGACTGCCCGCCGGTCAAGGTCAAGCTGATGGGCGAGCGGCTGATTGCCTTCCGCGACAGCAAAGGCCGCGTCGGCCTGATCGACGAATTCTGCGCCCATCGCGGCGCCTCGCTGTGGTTCGGCGAGAACGAGGACTGCGGCATCCGCTGCCACTACCACGGCTGGAAATACGACATCACCGGCCAATGCGTCGATCTGCCGTCGGAGCCGGAAGAGTCGGGCTTCCGCAAGAACATCAAACTGAAATCCTACCCCTGCATCGAGAAGGCGGGGATCGTCTGGGCCTATATGGGCCCGCCGGCCTTGCAGCCGCCGCCGCCGGCGCTGGAATGGACCGACGTCAAGCCGGAGCAGCGCTTTGTTTCCAAGCGCCTGCAGGAATGCAATTACCTGCAGGCCATGGAAGGCGGCATCGATTCGAGCCACGTCTCCTGGCTGCACGGCTCGGAGCTCGACAAGGATCCGCTGTTCAAGGGCAGCAAAGCCAACGAGTATAACATCAGAGACCGCATGCCACTGTTCGAGATCGAGGAATTTTCCGGCGGCCTGCTGATCGGCGCGCGCCGCAAGGCCGACGCCGGCAAATATTACTGGCGCATCACGCCATGGATCATGCCCTGGTACACCATCATCCCGCCGCGCGCGGGGCATCCCTTGGGCGCGCATGCCTGGGTGCCGATCGACGACGAGACCTGCTGGGCCTGGAGTATCAATTATCATCCCAAGCGCGCGCTGACGAAATCGGAAATATCGGCGATGCAGGACGGCGAAGGCATCCACGTCAAATACGTGCCGGGCACCTTCATCCCGCTCGCCAACAAATCGAATAATTATCTGATGGATCGCGAGGCACAAGCCGCCGGGCATAGCGCGACCGGCGTCGACGGCATCGCCATGCAGGATGCTTCCATTCAGGAAAGCATGGGCGCGATCCAGGACCGCACCCAGGAGCACCTGTGTGCGACCGACGCCGGCATCATCATGACGCGCAAGATCCTGTTGAGCGCGGCCAAGGCGGCTGCTGAAGGCAGGCCGGTGCCGGCGACCGATCAGGCCGCGCAGCGCGTGCGCTCGGTGGCGATCGAGCTGGAGCAGGACGTCTCGTTCAGCGAAGGCGCCAAGCACGGGCTCTATGCGGAACTCGGCACTGAACCGCTGTCGGTCTAGGAAGGGAACTCAAGTATGCCGCACTACACCGCGCTGGTCACATTGTTGGCCGTTGCATTGTATTTCTACACCGGCCTCATGGTCGCCAAGGCGCGCGGCAAATACGGCGTGAAGGCGCCGGCGACGACCGGCAATCCCGATTTCGAGCGCGTGTTCCGTGTGCAGATGAACACGCTGGAATGGATGCCGATCTTTCTGCCGCTGCTTTGGTTCTTCGTGCTCTATGTCAACGATTGGGGCGCTGCGCTGCTCGGGCTCGTGTGGCTTGTCGGCCGCGTCGTCTATATCCGCGGCTATGCCGAAGCCGCCGACAAGCGTCACCAAGGCTTTGCGATCCAGGCCTTCGCCTGCGGCGCGCTTTTTATCGGAACGCTGGCCGGCGTCGTCTGGCGCCTGGCGCACGGGTGGTAGTGTTTACTCCGCCGCGCTCGCCGCTGACGAGACTGCGCTCATTCCGACCGCTGCGTTGATGCGCGGCATCACCTGTTCGGCCATCAATTGCATAGAACGCTTGGCGAGCGCCGGATCGGCCCAGTCCATGCCGGCATAGACCAGCTCGCCAAAATCGCCGGTTTCTTCGCGCATGGCCAGGATTTGGTCGACCACCTTGTTGACGCTGCCGTGGAACACGCAATGGTCCATGATGAAGTCGAGAGTGATTTCATCGTCCGGCTGATCCTTGTAGCTCTTGAACACATTATGCCGGTTGGCGCGCTTGAGCTTGCCTAGCATCTGGCTGAAGTAGAAACGATACGGGCTCTTCGCGTCCTCGTGCCCGTAACGCAACGCGGTCTTGTCGTCGTCGGCGACAAAGATGGTGCGCGCGACGCGCCAATCGGCGGCGTCGGCCTGCTGGCCCGCTTCCGCCTTGCCCTTGACGAAGTTCAACCAGTGCGACTTGAGATGCTTGGCGAGCAGGAAGTTCGCCGACAGCGGATGGAAGTCGCGTTTGCCCATCAACACGACGCCGGGCGAGAACGGCGCCACCACTGTGCCGACGATCTCCGGCCGCGGCTTCTGGAAGGGCTTGGCCATGGCGCCGACGCCGAGATGGAGTGCTGCGGCGCGTTCGATCGTCACCTTGAAGCGGTTGTCGGGGAAGTCGATCTTGTAGGGCGGCTCGCGTTCCCAGATTGCCAGGATTACGTCGATCGTCTCGGCGAAGATCTTGTTGCGGTCGGCGTCGAGCAGCCCGAGCGCTTCGGCGTCGGAGCCGAGCGCGCCGGCCGAAATGCCGAGGATGAAGCGGCCTTGCGCCAGGTGGTCGAACATCGCTGCGTTCACCGCGATCACCACCGGGTGCATCTGCGACAGATTGCAGGTGCCGGTGGCAAGCTTGATGGTCTTGGTGTCGTGGATCAGCGTTGCATGAAACAGCATGCTGTTGGTGATGTTCTCGCAGACATCGGTCAGATGCTCGCCGACAAAGGCATCGTGAAAACCAAGCCGGTCGGCGAGGATGATCGCTTCGCGGTCCTCGCGCAGGGTCTGCGACCAGTCGCGGCCTATGGGGTGCACCGGCATGGTGAAATAGCCCAACCGCATTGTTTTCTCCGACTGATGCTCACTGATACTCAATGTGTTGCCGGCAAAATAGCCGAGGCGGTACGCCGATACATCAAATGTTCGGGCGCGGCTTGCCGTGCAAGTTCCTATGACAAAGATCAAATTTGAAATGGCGAAAATAGGCTTGCATGGCGATGACCGCCGCGCCCTCGCGGCGGCGGATTCGAGTTGTCCCAGCGTCTCCACAGGGCGTTTACAGGCGTTCGGCACCGCCCCTGCAAACGACTAGGGTTCGCCCTGAGACGGTCGATTCGGGGCTGATGGAGGTCGCTATGATGCGCTGGTTTCACGCCTTGATGCCGAAGGAGGAACGCTTTTTTGACCTGTTCGCGCGCCATTCGCAGGCCGTGTTGGCGGGCGCAGAGGCGTTGCGCGCCATGCTGGAGGGCGGCGCGGCCGTACAACCCAATTATCAGATCGTCATGGACCGCGAGCAGGACGCCGACGACGTCACCCGCGAGGTGTTGATCGCGGTGCGCCGCACGTTCATCACCCCGTTCGACCGCGGCAACATCCGCGACCTGGTCACCTCGATGGACAACTCCATCGACCAGATGCAAAAGACCGCCAAGGGTGTCGTATTGTTCGACGTGACGGAGTTCACGCCGCAGATGAAGGAGATGGCGGACGCCATCGTGAAATGCGCCCATCTGGTTAAGGAAGCCGTGCCACTGCTGCGCTCGATCAGCGTGGAAGCGGTGCATATCAGCGCGCTGACTGAGCGAATCTCGCAACTCGAAGGCCGCGCCGACGAGCTGCACGATGTCGGCCTGCGGGAACTCTACCAGACCAAGGGGAAATCCGATCCACTCGCCTTTTTCGTCGGCAACGAGGTCTACGATCATCTGGAAAAAGTCGTGGACCGTTTCGACGACGTGGCCAACGTCATGCACGGCATCGTCATCGAGCACGTATAAGAACTATCGCAAGGCCAAATGACGATGGATGCCGCTACGCTCGCTCTGCCATTTTTGATCGGATTGATCGTCGTCGCGCTGGCGTTCGACTTCCTCAACGGCATGAACGATGCCGCGAACTCGATCGCGACCATCGTATCGACGCGCGTGCTGCGGCCACAATACGCGGTCGCCTGGGCGGCATTTTTCAATTTCATCGCCTTTTTGTTCTTCGGGCTGCATGTCGCCGAAACGGTCGGCCGCGGCATTGTCGAGGCGGATGTCGTCAATGCCCACGTCATCTTCGGAGCGCTGGCCGGCGCGATCGTCTGGCAGATCCTCACGCAGCGGCTCGGAATCCCGTCGTCGAGTTCGCATGCGCTCATCGGCGGCCTGGTCGGGGCCGGTATCGCGAAAGCGGGGATTAACGCGGTGGTGTGGGCGGGCGTCGGCAAGACCGTGGCGGCGATCTTTCTGTCGCCCGGACTGGGCCTGCTGCTCGCTTTGCTGCTGATGCTGATCGTGTCGTGGATTTTCGTGCGCTCGGCGCCCTATGGCGTCGACAATCTTTTCCGCCGCATCCAGTTCGTATCGGCGTCGTGTTACGCGCTCGGCCACGGCGGCAACGATGCGCAGAAGACCATGGGCATCATCGCCGTGCTGCTCTATTCGCAAGGCTATCTCGGCGGCAGTTTCCACGTCCCGTTCTGGGTGGTGATCGCCTGTCAGATCGCGATGGCGGCCGGCACGATGGCCGGCGGCTGGCGGATCGTCAAAACCATGGGCTCGAAGATCACCCGGCTCACCCCGATGCAGGGCTCGTGCGCGGAAACCGCCGGCTCGGTCATGCTTTTTTCGGCCACCTATCTCGGCATCCCGGTTTCCACCACGCATACGATTACCGGCTCGATCATCGGCGTGGGAGCGGCAAAAAAGGTTTCGGCGGTGCGCTGGGTCGTTGCCCAGGAAATCGTGACCGCCTGGATCATCACGATCCCGGCGTCCGGCCTGCTCGCCGCGGTGTTCTATTGGTTATCCGGATTGTTTGGCTGATCAGGCCGCGACCCGGGCGAGGAAGCCTTCGACCTCGCGGCGCAATTCGGCTGCGGCTGCTTCCACGGCCTGCGAGGCGGTAAGCACGCTTTCCGCCGACTCGCGAGTCTCGCCGGCGGCACCGGTGACATTGCCAAGCACGGACACCACCAGTCTGGCGCCGTCGGCGGCGGCGGCGACGTTCTGCGAAATCTCAGACGTAGCCGCGTTCTGCTGCAGCACGGAAGCCGAGACGGCGGTGGTGGAGGCGTCGATTTCCTGCATGCGGCTGGTGATGCGGCCGATGGCGCCGACCGCGGCGCCGGTCGAGGTCTGCACCGCATTGATCAGCCGGGAAATATCCTCGGTCGCCTTGGCGGTCTGCACGGCGAGCGATTTGACTTCCGACGCCACCACGGCGAAGCCCTTGCCGGCCTCGCCGGCGCGCGCGGCCTCGATCGTGGCATTGAGCGCGAGCAGGTTGGTCTGCCCGGCAATGGTGCGGATCAGCTTGATCACGTCGCCGATCTGCTGGGCGGCCTGCGACAGCGCGGTGATCTGCGCGTTGGTGCCTTGCGCTTCGTCGACGGCGGCGCGCACGATATTGGTGGTCATCGCGAGCTGGCGGCTTATTTCGCCGATCGAGCTGGTCAATTCGTCGGCGGCCACCGCAGCGGTCTGCACATTGCTGCTCGCGTCGTTGGAGGCCGACACCGCGCCTTCCGCGCGCTGCGCGGTCTGGCCGGAGCTCGTGAGCAGCGTGCTCGCGGTCGAGCGCATGGCCATCGCGCCGTCTGTCACCGTGCGCAGGTGCTCCTCGACGCGCTGACGGAAGGCGGCGATCGCGCGCTCGATGATGGAGCGGCGTTCCTGCTGCTCTTGCATTGTGGCGCGCTCGCGCTCGGCGCTGCGCCGTTCAGTAATGTCCTCGTGGGTCGCCACCCAGCCGCCGCCGGCCATCGGCCGGTTGACGACGGCGACGACGCGTCCGTCGGCGGATTTTACTTCCGCGGTGGTCGTCTTGCCTTGCGCTATGGCGGCGACCAGCCCTTTCCGGTATTCGCCGGGATCGCTCGAAAAGCTGCCGTTGGCGATGCGGAATTCGAGCAGGCTGGCGAGCGTGCGGCCCGGTTTCACCACCTCGTCGGGCAGCTGGTAAAGTTCCATGTAGCGGCGATTGCACACGACCAGCCGCTCGTCGCCGTCGAACATGCACAGGCCCTGCGACATATTGTTGATCGCGACGCGCATGCGCCGATTTTCGATTTGCAACCGGCGGGCGACGGCAATAGCGGCGAGCAACATCGCCAGTAACGTCGTCAGTCCGGCGCCGAAGGCCGATATCAGGGATTCCGACGCCGCGGCAGCCCATGCGCCGAGCGGCATGACATAATGGAACAGCGCGAAGCTTGCCGGATAGCTGGCGCAGCCGGTCAACGCGACGATGCGCCAATCGCGCGAGCTTTCGGGGGCGAAATCTGCGGCCATGGATGTGCCCGGGTTGACCGGCACGCTATTCCCCTACCGGTTGTTTTGCAGTTAATTGCGTGCAATTGAACGCTTAACAAGAGTTTAATGACATTCGGGGAGGGCGGCGGATGGCGAAACTGCGCGCGGTCGAGTGCCGCGAGTTCATCAAGGCGGTGGTCGAAAAGGCCGCCGAGATGGGCGTGCCGGTCTCGGTCGCGGTGGTAGGTCCCGAAGGCCACCTGATCGCGGTCGAGCGCATGGATGACGCCGGCTTCATCACCCCCGACACCGCCATTGCCAAGGCTTATACCGTGGCGGCATTCCGCTCCATGAGCCCGCGCTTCCCCGACGGGCTGGTGATCCAGCAGTGGTTCAAGGAGCGCAATCCGCAATTGCTGGTCAGCCTCGCTGCCATGACCAACGGCAAGATCGCAGCCTCCGGCGGGGCGGCGCCCGTGTTTCACGGCGACGAGATGGTCGGCGCCTACGGCATTTCCGGCGGTACCTCGCAGCAGGACGAGGAGATTGCGCTCTGTGCCCGCGCCAAGGTCGGCTGGGCGCACGAGTCGACCGCTGAGCCGAAAGCGAGCGTGAAGGAGCACATCAACGAGCTCTACGCCAAGGCCGGTATCACCGACCGTAAGCTCTAGTATTTTCCCGCCGCCGGAGCATCGTCATGGAATCGACTGCCGCACGTAACGCCGGCGTATGGACCGGCCGTGTCGAGGATGACGCGCTGCTGCGCGGCGGCGGGCGCTTCGGCGACGACGTGAAGCCAGCGGGCGCGCTCGTCGCTTATTTCGTGCGCTCGCCGCATGCCTCCGCCACCATCGTGCACATTGACGTCGCGGCCGCCAAACGCGCGCCGGGCGTGCTGGCCGTACTGACCGCCGCCGATCTTGCCGAGGCGCATTACCACTCCATTTCTCATCCGCATCCGATTCCCGGCCGCGGCGGCAAGCCGGCGGTCGCGCCGCACCGCCCTTCGCTGGCCGAAGGCCGCGTACTGCATGTGGGCGAGCCCGTAGCGATGGTGGTCGCAACGAGCACGCAGGCGGCGCAGGACGCTGGCGAGAAGGTCGCGGTCAACTACCAGCCGCTCGACGCCGTGACCGACGTGCGCGCGGCCATTGCACCCGGCGCGCCGCAACTTTGGCCGGAGGCGCCCGGCAATATCGGTTTCGACTGGAGCGCGCCGGCCGATCCCGACGGCAAGAAGCAGGCGGCGCTCGATCGCGCCTTCAAGGGCGCCGCCCATGTGGTGCGTGTCGAGCTCGTCAACCAGCGCCTGGTGGTCGCCTCGCTCGAGCCGCGCACCGCGACCGCGAGCTACGACGCCGCCGGCAAGCGATTCACCCTGCGCTGCGGCACGCAAGGCGTCGCCGCCGTGCGCGGCCAGATCGCCGGCGCCATGGGCCTCAAGCCGGAGGAACTGCGCATCCTCACCGACGATCTCGGCGGCGCCTTCGGCATGAAGGGCTGGTGCTATCCCGAGTACATTCCGATGCTGCATGCCGCGCGGGCACTGCAAAAGCCGATCCACTGGGTCTCGACCCGCGCGGAGGCTTTCGTTTCCGACAACCAGGGCCGCGACTCGTTCTGGAGCGCGGAACTCGCGCTCAGCGCGCGCGGCAAATTTCTCGGCCTGCGCGTCGACTGCCTCGGCAATGTCGGCGCCTATATCACGGGCGTCGCGCATTTCGTCTTCACCACGCACATTTCCGGCTGCCTGCCGACGGTCTACGACATCCCGCATGCGCAGGTGAACACACGCTGCGTGCTTACCAATACGCTGCCGACCGGACCCTATCGCGGCGCCGGCCGGCCGGAGGCGAGCTATCTGATGGAGCGGCTGATCGATGCCGCCGCCGACCGGACCGGCATCGATGCCGCCGAGTTGCGACGGCGCAATCTGATCGCGCCCGAGAAAATTCCTTACACCACCGCCTTCGGCAACAGCTACGATAGCGGCGACTTTCCGGCGATGTTCGAGCGCGCGCTGGAGCGTGCCGACTACGCCGGCTTCCGCGCGCGAAAAAAAGCGGCGAAGAAGCAGGGAAAACTTCGCGGCATCGGCATCGGCTGCTATCTCGAGATCGCCGGCGCGTTTCCGGAAGAAGCCGCGCGCATTGGCTTTCCCGGCGGCGGCAAAGTGCAAGTCAGCGTCGGCGCCGGCGGCAGCGGGCAGGGGCATCCGACGGTGTTTGCGAAAGTGGCGGCACGGCGGCTCGGCATCGCGCGCGCCGCCGTGACGCTGACCTCGGGCGATTCCGCGCGCGACGTGCCGGGCTTCGGCGCCGTCGCCTCGCGCTCGGCCATGTATGTCGGTGGCGCCATTGCCGTCACCGCCGACAAGGTGATCGAGAAAGGCAAGCGCGTCGCCGCCATGCTGCTGCAGGCGGGCGAGAGCGACGTCGAATACCGCGACGGCAAGTTCAGCGTGAAAGGTTCGGGGCGCGAAGTGTCGCTGTTCGAGGTAGCCGAGCGCGCGGCCGAACTGGCGCGCGCCGGCGTGATCCCAGAGAGCCTCGACACGCAAGGCAACGTCAAGACGCCGCCGTCATTTCCGAACGGCTGCCACGTCGCCGAGGTCGAGATCGATCCGGCAACTGGCGCAGTTGCGATCGTGTCGTATGTGGCGGTCGGCGATTGCGGCAACGTGCTGGACGACACCATCGTCGCGGGCCAGATCCATGGCGGCGTGGCGCAGGGGCTCGGCCAAGCGCTGACCGAGAACACAGTCTACGACGCCACAGGCCAGCTCGTCACCGGCTCGTTCATGGACTATGCCATGCCGCGCGCGGATCTGATGCCGGATATGACGGTCGAGCATCGCGCCGTCGCCTGCCGCACCAATCCGCTCGGCGTGAAGGGTACCGGCGAGGCCGGCACCACCGCGGCGCCCCCGGCGGTGATCAATGCCATCCTCGATGCGTTGCCCAAGGGCGCGCAGCTCGACATGCCGGCGACGCCGGAGCGCATCTGGCGGGCGTTGCAGAAGGCTGACTAAGGTCGCGCTACTCTTTCACCTCTCCCCATAAACGGGGAGAAGGAAGAAGTCATTGCACCTCGATCTTCACCGCGCTGGTGACCGTTTCCCAATGCTTGATTTCTTCGGCGAGCCATTGCTGCGCGTCGGCCACCGACTTGCTCGGCACGATGTTGTAGTTCTGCTTCTTGAATTTTTCCTGCACCTCGGGTGAGGCAATCGCCTGCGCCACGATGCCGTAGAGCGCATCAAGCACAGGCTTAGGCGTACCCGCCGGCGCAAACAGGGCGTTCCAGGCCGTGGTGCCGACGTCTGCATAGCCGACCTCCTTCATGGTCGGGACATCGGGATAGTCCGGCAGGCGGGTCTGATTGACCATGGCCAGCGGGCGGAATTTTCCGGACTGCACCATGCCGGCGGCGCTGCCGACGTTGAGGAAGGCGGCCTGCACGTCGCCGCGCAACATGTCCTGGATGACGCCGGAAGCGCCGTTCTTGTTCGGCAGCGCGGACATGTCGAGATCGCCGGCGCGCTTGGCAAAATAGGCCATGTCGTAATGCGGATAGGAGCCGTTGCCGACGGTGCCGTAGTGGATCTTGCCCGGATTCTTCTTGGCGTAGTCGATCAGCTCGGGCACCGACTTGACCGGGAAATCATTGGTGGTCGTCACCAGCAGGAAGGCCGGCACGTCGACCAGATTGGTCACCGCGGTTACTTTCTGCTTGTAGTCGAAGGTGAGCTTGTCCTTGTAAATGATCGGCGTGATCGCGTTGGTCGAGACGTTGCCGATCATCAGCGTGTAGCCGTCGGGCGCCGACTTCGCCATTTCGTCGATCGCCAGCATGCCGAAGGCGCCCGGCTTGTTGATCACCAGGAAGCTCTGGCCGGTGATCTTCTGGATCTGGTCGCCGATGATGCGCGCGGTGATGTCGGTGGCGCCGCCCGGCGCGTAAGGCACCAGCACCTTGACCGGCCGGTTCGGATACTTGTCCTGCGCTGAGGCGGCCGCTAGGCCGAGCGCAAGGAAGGCGGCGGACAAGAGAATTGTGCTCAAACGTTTCATGAAAATCCTCCGTGGCTGATGTCGGTTTGAGGCGGGAGTTCTGCGCGCCCCCGCGCTCATGTCGGTCAAGTCGCTTTCACGCCGAATAGATTGTGCGAGCCGTCCTTGCAGGTGAAGAATACCACGTCACCCTCCGGCGTCGCCCCGCCGGAATGAATCGTGTTGGCCGGGATATAGATCACGGAGCCCGGCTTCACGTCGAACTCCTTGCCGCCGATCTTGGCGTGGAAGGTGCCTTCCAGCACGTAAACCCACTGTTCGTTGGGGTGCGAATGCGGTTCGGCGCCGGTGCCGGCCTTCATGCGCATCAGGCCGACGATGATGCGGTCGCCTTCGACGCACGGCCCGTGCGCGGTGGAATAGCCGGGACCGGCCATGATCTTCGAGACGGTGCCGAGGTCGAAGACGTATTCGCCCGGAGCGGCGCGGGTGGCGCCCGGCGTGCGCGGGGCTGGCTGTGCGGACATGGTGCTTCTCCCGAAAAATGACGTTTAACGGCTTATTGTTCTGCCGATGTTAGCGCATGATCTCGAAATGTGGGTACCGGTTTTCGGATGAGATCATGCGCGACACTAATCGACCGGCCATGGCCGCGCCAGTAGAGGCGGGGCCCTGTATCGCCAGGCGGACCAAAGCCTTACCACCGTTCGGCCATTGTCGGCCGCCAGCCTGCCGGCCACTAACGATTCGGAGATCGCTGCCGATGGTTCGTCCGCTCATCGCGATCCTGGCGCTGCTGGCGCTTTGCGGCTGCGCCGTCGACTATGCGCCGAAAGCCGAGCCGAGCTTCTACCGCAATCTGGCGCAGCCGGGCGCGCAGCTCGACGCCGCGGCCGCCGCCTCGATGATCTCCGGCTACCGCACCAATAACGGGCTGCCGGCGGTGACGCTCGATCCCGAACTCACGCGGCTCGCCGAGGCGCAGGCCGCGACCATGGCCAAGCGCGACAAGCTCGACCACAACGCCGGCAAGCCGTTCGTCGCGCGGCTGAAGGCCTCGGGCTATGACGCCAAGCGGGCGGCCGAGAATATCGGCGCCGGCTATCACACGCTGGCGGAGGCGTTCTCGGGCTGGCGCGATTCAGACCCGCACCGCGCCAACATGCTGCTCGCGGGCGCCACCCGCATCGGTATCGCCGCGATCTACACGCCGAGCTCGAAATACAAAGTCTACTGGGCGCTGATCCTGGCCGAGCCGGACGACCGGAAGAGCTAGCGCTCCGGCTGGACCTCGTCCGCGCGCCTGACTAGCCTCCCGTCCCATGCCGGTGCTGCCACGTCTCGACAATTACGACGACATCTATCGCCAATTCCGCTGGCAGATGCCGGCGCGCTACAATATCGGCGTCGACGTCTGTGACCGCTGGGCGGATGCCGAGCCCGGCCGGCTCGCCATCCTGCATGTACGGCCGGACGGCGGCGAAGACGCCGTCAGCTACGGCTGGCTGCGCGAGACGTCGAACCGGCTCGCCAATGTGCTGCGCGCGCATGGTGTCAAAAGGGGCGACCGTGTCGCCATCCTGTTGCCGCAGGCCCCGGAGGTCGCCGCCGCCCACATCGCGATCTACAAGCTCGGCGCCGTGGCGCTGCCGCTGGCGGTGCTGTTCGGCATCGATGCGCTCAGCTACCGGCTGCAGAATTCCGGCGCCAAGGCCTTGCTGACCAACGCGCAAGGGCTTGCCAAGCTCGCCGACATTCGCGGCGAGATCCCGGAACTCAACTGCGTGCTGTCGGTCGACGGCGAAGGCGATGGCGCCGCAAGCTTTTCCGGCCTGCTGGCGCGGGCCTCCGCGGACTTTGCCCCGGTCGATACCGGACCCGACGATCCGGCCATGATGATCTACACCTCGGGCACCACCGGCCAGCCCAAGGGCGCACTGCATGGACACCGCGTGCTGCTCGGGCATCTGCCGGGCATCGACCTGCCGCATTTTCCGTTCCCGCATGCCGGCGACCGCTTCTGGACACCGGCCGATTGGGCCTGGGCCGGCGGACTGCTCGACGTGCTGTTGCCGAGCCTGCAGCAAGGCGTGCCGGTGGTGGCGCGAAAAATCGACAAGTTCGATCCGCAGGACGCCTTCGCGCTGATGCAGAAAACCGGCGTGCGCAACGCGTTCATTCCGCCGACGGCGTTGCGCATGATGCGGGCGGCGCCGAGTTCGCGCGGGCGCTACGCCTTCAGGCTGCGCACGCTCGCCTCCGGCGGCGAGTCGCTCGGGGTCGAAGCGCTCGAATGGGGTAAGTCCGAGTTCGGCATGGTGATCAACGAATTCTACGGCCAGACCGAATGCAATCTGGTGCTCGGCTCCTGCGCAGCGCTCGGCGTGTCGCGGCCGGGCGCGATCGGCAAGGTGACCCCCGGTCATGTCGTGGCGGTGATCGGACGCGACGGCAATCCGCTCAAGGCGGGCGAAGTGGGGCAGATCGCGGTCAAGCGTCCCGATCCGGTGATGTTCCTGGAATACTGGGGCAACGCCCAGGCCACGCGCGACAAATTCATTGGCGACTGGATGACCACCGGCGACCAGGGCGTGACGGACGAGGAAGGCTATTTCGCCTTCGTCGGCCGCGACGACGACGTCATCACCTCGTCCGGCTTCCGTATCGGACCGGGCGAGATCGAGGACTGTCTGATCCGCCATCCGGCGGTGGCGCTCGCCGCCGTGGTCGGCAAGCCCGATGCGCTGCGCACCGAGATCGTGAAGGCCTTCATCGTGCTCAAGAAGAGCCACGCGGCCTCGGATGCGCTCGCCGCTGAGATCCAGGACTTCGTCAAGACCCGGCTGTCGCGCCACGAATATCCGCGCGAGGTCGCTTTTATCGACGACATGCCGATGACCACGACGGGCAAGGTGATCCGGCGGCTGTTGCGCGAAAGGGCGTGACTCAAGACGTCTGCGCGCCGCCCAGGATGAACACGTGGAAGCCCAGCCGCCGCTTGGCGACGAGGTAGAGCATGATCGATTCCAGCACCAGCGCGCTCGAAGTCGCAACGCCCGCGCCTTCGATGCCGAGGCGCGGAATGAGGATCACGCACAGCACGAGATTGACCGCGAATGCGGCGGCATAGATCATCGCGCATTGCTTGCGTTCGCCCAGCATGTTGAGCAGCCGTTCGGCCGGGCCGACCGCCGCGCGCGCGAGCATGCCGATCGCCAGGATGAACATCACATCATAGCCGCGCTCGAAGCTGGTTCCGAATAGTCCGAGCAGCGGCCGGCCGCCGGCGAGGATCAGCGCGCAGACGGCGAGCGAAGGCCAGAACGTCCACTTGATGGTCTCGGCGAAAAACGAAGCGAGGCGGTCCTTGTCGCCGGCCACGTGATATTCGGTGAACTTGTGCGTGGTGGCGCCGGCGATGGCGAAATAGATGAAGGCGACGACCGCCAGGAGCCGCGCGCCTGCGTAGTAGACCGCCACCTCGTCGGGCGAGCGGAAATGCTCGAGCGTCAGAATGTCCACATAGGTCAGCAGCAAATAGAAACCTTCCGCCACGAAGATCGGCAGCGAGGTGGCGAGCCAGGTCTTGACCTCGTAGATCTTCGGCCCGACCTCGATCGTCTGCCTGAGGCGGCGGTCGAGCATGACCAGCTGGGCGATGGTCACCGCCCAGGTGGTGACGACGGCCACGATCATCGCGGTCACCGCACCGGTCGGCGCGCCGAGCCAATAGGCGGCTCCCATCAGCACGGTGATGGTGAGCTGCCGCCAGATGAAGAACGGCATCAGCGCGAGAGTGGGCCAGTCGTAGGATTGCGCGATGCCGGCCTGCACCTGCACCAGCCCGTAGATCGGGATGGTGATGCAGGCGAGATAGAGCGGCACCACCGCGAAGTGATCGAGCCAGGGCGCCAGCAGCGTCACGCCGCCGGCGCCGAGCGCTCCGATGCCGGTGGCGACGTCGAAGGCAAGCCAGCGGCTGCCCGTTAGAAATCCGCGCAGGCGGTCGAACGATCCGAGTTCGGTGTATTCCGGAATGAAGCGTCGCGCCGCCGACGACAGCCCGACATCGGTGAGCGCGCCGATCATCAGCACCCAGGTCCATACATAAATGTAAATGCCGAATTCGAAGCTGCCCATCCAGCGCGCGAGCAGCACTTGGCTCGCGAGCGCGAGGATCGCGCTGCCGACGCGCACCAGAAAAACTTTTCCGGCGACGAGCTGCGCCAGCCGGCTGTCGCTGCGGTCGGCGAGCAAGGCTTTGATGCGTCCGGTGAGGCCCGCTGCCGCCGAGGGCGGCGCGGGGGCGATGTTTTCAGATTCGACCAGCGCCACGGGTTCTCTCCGCGCCGGCGGCGGCCGGTTTGCAAGCGACGGCAACATCCAGTGTATTTAGCAAGGAACCGTTAAGAATCGGTTGGGCGGGGCCATTTATGCCGATGAAACAAGGCATTTCGAGGCAAATTTTGTTCCCTCTCCCGGTACGCGGGGAGAGGTTAAGGTAGCGACGCCAGGATTTCCGCCACCACCTGGCGTTCCGCCGGCGTCAGCGCGGCCTGCGGTGGAACGGGATCGCCTACCGCATAGCCCTGGATCTGCAGGCCGGCCTTGATGCAGGGGGCAAGATTGAAGCGCGCAAAGGCTTCGTTGATGCGCCAGAGCTCGCGTTGCAGGCTCATCGCCTGCGGCCATTGCCCGGCGCGGGTGAGCGCGTAGAGGGCCACGCTCTGGCGCGGCACGATGCAGGCCGGGCCCGCCATCCAACCGACGCCGCCGATCAGCATCACCGCCGCCGGAATATGCGCCGACGCCGAAAACACTTTCATCTCCGGGCAGCGGTTCATGATCGAGAGCAGCCGCCCGGTATTGGTGGAGGCGTCCTTGATGTACTTGATACGTGGGTGCGCCGATAATCGCGCGATCACGTCGAGGCTGAGATCGCTGCGCTGGAATTGCGGATTGGTGTAGAGCACCACCGGAATGTCGACGCTGTCGGCGATGGCGCGGAAGTAGGATTCGATCTGCGCATCCTTGAGCGGAAAATAGGCTTCGAGAATGGCGAGGATGCCGTCGGCGCCGAACGTCTGGTAGTGCTGGGCTTGTTCTACCGCATCGGCCGTCGATGTCGAGGCCACGCCCGCGATCACCGGTACGCGCCTGCCCGCGGCCTCGATGGTCGCCTGCACGACCGCCGCGCGCTGCTCGCGCGACAAATAAGCGAATTCGCCGGTCGAGCCGAGCGGCGTCAAGCCATGCACGCCGGCCTTGATCAGATCGGACGCGAGCCGCCCCAACACGTCGGTGAGGATGCGGCCTGCTGAGTCGATCGGCGACACGAGATAGGGGAAGACGCCGTGGAAGTCTGTCATGCTTTATCAATAGCACGCCCCGCCGTTTTGTGCGGCGGGGCGACTATCACGCCGGTCGATCGTTCAGTCCGCCAGCGGGTCGGGCCGTACCTGGATATGCACGGCGCGCGGCATTGAGCCTTTGCCGCCTTCCTTGAGCCACGGCGTGCGGTCGCCGTTGGTGCTCCACAGCCCCCGGCCTTTCCAGCCGGCATTGGGATCGTCGATGCGCCCGTCGAGCCCCTTGGCGTAGAAGCCGATCGGGTAGGGCACGCGGATCGTGACCATTTTGCCGTCCTTGAGCGCGACGAAGCCGTCATTGAGATTGGCGGTCGATATCGGCACGTTCTCGCCAAGCCCGACGGTGTTGTGCTGGTCGACCCAGGTGTAATAGCTCGACTCCGCGCTGTTATCGCCAAGGCCGTCGAAACCGGGGCCAGGATATTTGTAGAAGCTCCAGCCCTCCGGGCAATGATTGCCGGTGGCGGTCGGCCCGTTGAGCGGACCCTTGCACTTGCGCCGGTCGAAGCTGCCGAGATGGCCGCTCGATAGCGAGGCCCAGACCACACCATTCTTGTCGATGTCGCCGCCGCGAATGCCGAAAGCCGGCGCCGGCACGTAGTAGATTTCCGACAGTTGCGTCGCCGGATCGAAGCGCAGCACGGCCGGCGGCCCGCCGAAGACGCCGACGGTGTACCAGATCGAGCCGTCGACCGGCGACGGCATCACCGCGTAGGGGCCCGAACCGGGCACGATCCGCTTGTCCTTGGCCGGATCGATGGCTTCGTTGGGCTGCACGAAGTCGTCGCGTTTGCCGTTGCCGTTGGTGTCGAGCACGAACGGCGACCAGCCTTGCGCCTTGGCCGCGTCACCGGTCGTCAGGAACACCTTGGTGTTGACCCAGCCGGCGACCGGGCCGGTGCCGCTCAGCCACAGCGTGTTGTCAGCGTCATAGCCGAACTGCGGGTGATGCGTTGCAAAGCAGGTGTCGACGAACGAATACTTCATAGTCTTGGGATCGAGCATCGCTACCTGACGCGCAGACTTTTCGAGCGGGAACACCTTGGCCGACGGGTGTTCGGAGCCCTTCTTGCAGAAGGCCGGGTTGTCTTGCCCGCGCACGGTCGCCGCCAGCCAGATTCTGCCCTCCTTGTCGAACATCGAGTTGTGGTTGTTCGCCCGGGTGTCCCAGAGCTTGGCGTCACCCCAGTAGGCCGACGGCTGCAGTGCCTTGACGCTCGCCGCGTGCCCGGGTCCGAGTGATTCCGGCATCTCGGCATCCATCACCGGCATCTTGAAGAACGTCACCTTGTTGGTCTTCGGATCCAGGATCGGCATGTTGTCGGTCGAATATTCCGGCGAGCCGTAGAGCGGCCCATAGGCGTTGACGGTCGGATTGCGCCGGTCGGACGAAATCAGATCGTGCAGGTATTTGTCCGGGGTCGACCATTCCCACTCGGTGATCACGATATTGCGCTCGATCCCTTGCGGCCGCGGCGGCTTGTCCTTGGGCAATTCGCCCTTGGCGACGCGGTCGGTCCACTCGCCGAGATATTTGAACGGCGCGCCGCCGAAATTGCCCGCGAGCTGGTTGGTCATCTGCTCGCCGGACTGGCCCGACTGAATGCGCCGCATCCAGGCTTCTTCGCCCGACTTGAAGGGGCCGAAGGCCGCCGGGATGGTACGGGTCGATTCCTGCCCAAGCTGATGACAACCGATGCAGCCGATATTCTTCATCTGCTTGAGCCAGTCGCTCTGCGTCAGTTTTTCCGGAATGTTGCTCTTGCCGCCGAATTCGCTCTGCGGCGGAATTCCCATCATCGCGTACCAGTAGATCGCCGGATAATAATGCGCGGCCGCCGCCTCGTTCGGCGCCACGACGGCCGTGTGATTGAGAACCTGGCCCGGTTTCGCGGAAAGCTTCGGCGAATCCACCAGGCCGTAGCCGCGCGCCCAGACGCTGTAATCGGCCTGCGGCAGATCGGGAATGAGATAGCGCCCCTGGTCGTCGGTCACGACAATTCGCGCGAACTTGGTCGGTAGTCCGCTGGTCTCGGCGATCACCCAGACGCCGGCTTCCGCGCCCTTGGCGCTGGTCACCACGCCACCGATGCTGGTGGCGCCGACTTTTACGTCCTGCGCATAGATCGATGTGGGAGCCGCCGCCAGCAGAACGACGGCGGCAATCGTCAGCAAGCGCCGAAGCGTCTTTGTGGTGAGCACCATGGTCGCCTCCCTGCAGCAAACCAGCTCGGACGGCCGGCTTTTTAATTGCAGCGAGCTTATCAAAGGTTGCCGACAGCGTCCCGCTATTTATCGGCTCACCCGGCGAAGCCGCCGTCATCCAGGAACTTCTGCTCTTCAGGCGTGCTGATGCGGCCGAGCACCGCGTTGCGGTGCGGGAAACGGCCGAAACGGCGAATGATATCGGCATGAATTTCCGCCCATTTCAGGCCGTCGGCGTCACCGGCCGCCTTGTAGAGCGCGAGACCGCACGACTGGTCGGCCATGTCTTCCGAATGCTCGAACGGCAGATAGAAGAAACTGCGCAGCTCGGCCGGCACCTGGCTATCGAAACCGCGCACCAGCGCGCCGGCCGTGACTGCGCGCGCCAGCGGATCGCTCGCGAAGGCGCGCGCCTGGCCGCGGAACATGTTGCGCGGAAATTGATCGAGCAAAATAAGCAGCGCGAGCGCGCCCTCCGCGTTCCCTTGCCAATCGGTCAGTCGGCCGGCGGCGGCCGCTTCATGCGCTTTCAGAAAGCGCCGGCGGATCTCGTCGTCGAAGGCTGCGTCCTTTTCGAACCAGCGCTCCGGTCCGGCCGCGCGCCAGAACGCGACAACGTCGGCGGGCGAGGGCAGAGCGTCCGCTTCGCTCACGGATCGTCCCGCAGCGCGCGGCGCAGGATCTTGCCCACATTGGTCTTCGGCAACTCTGTGCGGAACTCGATCTGCTTCGGCATCTTGTAGCCGGCGAGCTGGCCGTGCATGAACTGGCGTAGCGCCTGCTCGTCGAGATCGGGCGATTTCTTCACCGCGAACAGCTTGACCGCCTCGCCGGAATGGGCGTCCGGAATGCCGACCGCGGCGCATTCCAGAACGCCGCCCTGCATCATCGCCACGTCCTCGACCTCGTTGGGGAATACCTTGAAGCCGGACACCGAGATCATGTCCTTCTTGCGGTCGATGATCTTGACGCGGCCATCCGCGTCCATGACTCCGATATCGCCGGTACGGAAGAAGCCGTCTGCGGTCATTACCTTGGCGGTCTCGTCGGGGCGCTGCCAGTAGCCGGGCATCACCTGCGGCCCACGCGCGCAAATCTCGCCCTGCTCGCCGATCGGTACCTCATGGCCGTCGTCATCGCGGATCGAGATGTCGGTCGAGGGAACCGGCAGTCCGATGGTGCCGGTCCATTCGGTGATGTCGCCGCGATTACAGGTGAGCACCGGCGAGGTTTCCGACAGCCCGTAGCCCTCGATGATCGGCTTGCCGGTCGCCTTCATCCAGACGTCCGCCACCGGCCGCTGCACCGCCATGCCGCCGGCGATCGCGGACTTCAGCATGCTGAAGTCGAGCTTGCCGAAGTCGGGATGGTTGAGCAGCGCGTTGTAGAGCGTGTTCACGGCCGGGAACATATTCACTTTATAATGGCTCAATTCCTTGATGAGGCCGCCGATGTCGCGCGGGTTTGGAATCAGGATGCACATGCCGCCGACGCGCACGCCGAACAGGAAGCACGCGCTGAGCGCGAAGATGTGATAGAGCGGCAGCGCGGTGACGATGATGAGGCGGTCGATTACGGGCGGCATCGCCACCATCGGCTCGTTCCACGCCACCACTTGCATAACATTGGCGACCAAGTTGCGGTGCAGCAGGATCGCGCCCTTGGAGATGCCGGTGGTGCCGCCGGTATATTGCAGGAAGGCGATGTCGTCGGGCTTAAGCGCAACCGGCGTGAAGGGCAGTTGGCTGCCGGCGGCGATCACGTCGTTGAATTTGGTCGCACCCGGCAGCGCGTAGGCCGGAACCATCTTCTTGATGTGCCGCACGACGGCATTTACCAGCGCGCCCTTCAACATGCCGAGCATGTCGCCCATGCTGGCAACCACCACATGTTTCACCTGCGTATGCGGCAACGCCTCCTGCAGCACGGAGGCGAAATTCTCCAGCACGATGATGGCTTCGGCGCCGCAATCGTTGAGCTGGAATTCCAGCTCGCGCGGTTTGTACAGCGGGTTGACGTTCACGCCGGTCATGCCGGCGCGTAAGGTTCCGGCAATCGCCACCGGATATTGCAGCACGTTCGGCATCATGATGGCGACGCGGGTGCCGCGCGCGAGGCCCTTGCTCTGCAGCCAGGCGGCGAAGGCGCGCGAGGCTTGGTCGAGCTCGGCATAGGTCAAATCTTTGCCCATGCACACGCAGGCGGTGCGGTCGGCGTAGGCTTGGAAGCTTTCCTCGAACATCGCCACTAGCGAGGCGTAGCGCGAGGTGTCGATGTCGGCGGGCACGCCCGGCGGATAGTGGCGCAGCCAAGGTCGCTCCATTGGCTGTTGCATGGCGTTTCCCCTTTTTGCCGCCGGGCTCTTTTCCGGCTCGGCCGGCGGGCAGGGCGTCAGCATCATTCGAGTCGAGTTGCCGCGCAAGTCCACACCCGCTCATTCCCGCGTCAACGGGAATCCAGGCTCCCTCACCTGGGGTCCCGTATTCGCGGGGACGACGGAAATGGAAAGCTAGCGATCAACCCCACCGAAGGGCACCAGCGGATTGTCGGTGAGCGCCGCGCGGTCGGGGCGGTCGACGGTGGCGCCGCCGATGAAGGCGTCGAACAGCTCAGCGACCGTGCGTTCCGGCAGGTCGCGGGTGATGAAGACGAGCCGCGTGCGGTGGTCGTCGTCCGGCCAGCGTTCCAGCCGTGCGGTCGGGTGGAAGACGTGTTGCACGCCGTGCACCACCACCGGGGTGTCGGGCATCTCGGCGAGCTTCACGATGCCCTTGAGGCGCAACAGCTTGTCGCCGTGGGTCGCGCGCAGCAGTTCGAGGAACATCTCCAGCGTGCCGGCGGGGATGGCGGCATCGGCGGTAAGCACGAACGAGCCGATATGCTCGTCGTGACGATTGACGTCGTGATGATGGTGGTGATGATCGCCCGCGTAAGCTTCCGCCGCGAGCCATTTCTTCACGTCGGGAATCTTGCGCTCGGGGTCGTATAGGCCGCAGTTCATCAGCCGCTCTGCCGTCGCTTCACCCTTCGCCGCATCGAGAATGGGCGCGGCCGGGTTGAGCGTACGCAAACGTGCCATGATGCGGTCGCGTTGCTCGGGGCTCGCGAGATCGGTCTTGGTCAGCACAATGCGGTCGGCGACCGCCGCCTGCTTGACCGCTTCGGCATGCGCGTCGAACGTCGTCTCGCCGTTGATGCAATCGACGACGGTCACCACGCCGTCGAGCCGGTAGCGCTGCACCAGATATGGATGCGCCATGGCGGTATGCAGCACCGGCGCCGGATCGGCGAGGCCGGTCGTTTCCAGCAGCACGCGGCGAAAGGTGCAGCGCCGGTTGTCGAGATCGCGCAGCAGCGTCTCCAGCGCGTCCACCAGATCGCCGCGCATGGTGCAGCACAGGCAGCCCGACTGCAGCAGCACCATGTTGTCGCCGATATATTCCACCAGCAGATGATCGAGCGCGACGTCGCCGAATTCGTTGATGATGACGGCGGTCTGGCTCAGAGCCTCGTCCTTGAGCAGGCGGTTGAGTAGCGTGGTCTTGCCGGCGCCGAGAAAGCCGGTCAGCACGGTGAGCGGCAGCGGCTCCGGCGGCCGGCGCCGATCGGGGCTGGGATCGGCCACGGGCATTATTGCGCCGAACCGACCTTCGGCTTCGCGCCATGTTTGCCTTTGACGCGCTTGGGGCCGTCCCCGTCCTTGGCCCCGGGCTCTTTCTTGGCGGCGGAATCGGCTTTTTCGCCGCTATCCTTCTTGGCGACTCGCTTTTTCTTCTTGGAGCTCGGTTCGGCGGTCTGCACCGCGTCCGGATGATCCGGCGGGCCGGTGAACACCTTGATCGGCGCCTCGGTCTCGACCGGCGGGCCGAGCACGAACTTGCCGTTCGCAGGCCGCAGGCTGGACAGCATGAACCCTTGCGCCGATGCGGTGTCGCCGCTCACAGGTGCCGCGCTGGCGTCTTGTTGTTCTTCGTCGTTGTCTTCGGCCGGCGGTTTGCGGCGGTGGCCGCCGCACATTTCTTCGCGCAGGTCGGGCGGCTGCGCATCCATCGGCGCCAAGGCGTCGACGGTGCCGAACGAGGGCGTAAGCCAGGTGAGGCCGCCGCTGTTGAAGCCGCGCTCGAGCAGCGCCGCCGCCTTCTGCGCGCGCACCGCGCCGGAATAAGAGCCGAGCACGATGGCGATCAGACGCCGGCCGTTGCGGGTCGCCGTCGCCACCACATTATAGCCCGACGAGCAGATGAAGCCGGTCTTCATGCCGTCGGCCCCGGGATAGCGATCGAGCAGCGAATTGTAATTGCGCATCACCCGATTGCCGTACTGGATCGCGTGGATGTGCCAGTAGGAATCGGATTCCGGAAATTCTTGGATCAGCGTGCGCGCGAGGATGCCGAGGTCGCGCGCCGAGGTGACGTGGTTTTCCGCCGGCAGCCCGTTCGGATTGACGAAATGCGACTCGGTCATGCCGAGCCGGCGCGCGTTGGCGTTCATCATGTCGGCGAAGCCTTCGATCGAGCCGCCGACGCCTTCGGCGATCGTCACCGCCATGTCGTTGGCCGATTTCACCATCAACATCTTGAGCGCATTGTCGAGGGTGACGCGGGTGCCGATCTTGAATCCCATCTTGGTCGGCTGCTGCGCTGCTGCGTTGCGCGATACCGTGAGCAAGGTGTTGAACGAAATGCGGCCTTCCTTGATGGCGCGCAGCGTCGTGTAGGCCGTCATTATTTTAGTGACGGAGGCCGGATACCACGGATAGGTGGCGTTTTCCGCGTGCAGCACCCTGCCGGTCGATGCCTCGATCAAGAGCAGCGCTTCGGCCTGCGCCCGCGTCGTGCCGGCGAGCGCGAGCGCCGCCACTACGGCGAAGCCGAACATCAGGGAACGGGGTCGAGAGCAATGTGGCAATGGTTGCGATCCGTTTGGGGGCTCGGGCCCCAGGAAATACCCATGCAGAGGACTGGGTTCCCTAGGCGATGGCGCTAAGCTATCTAAGCTTTGGACGGGAGGCAAAGTCCCGCCCCACCCCGGTGTGAATCATGGTGACTAACCGTACATTGCCGACCAATGCGACCAAAATTCGGCAAAGGAGGGTTCGATGAGCGCCTGTATCGTGGGCTGGGCCCACACCCTCTTCGGTAAGCTCAGCGGCGAAAGTGTCGAAAGCCTGATCGTACGCGTGGCCGGCGAGGCGCTGGCCGATGCCGGCATCGCGGCCAAGGACGTCGACGAGATCGTGCTCGGGCATTTCAACGCCGGCTTTTCGCCGCAGGATTTTACCGCCGCGCTGGTGCTGCAGGCCTCGCCTGATCTTCGCTTCAAGCGCGCGACAAGAGTCGAGAATGCCTGCGCCACCGGTTCTGCCGCCGTGCATCAGGGCATCAAGGCGATCGAGGCACGCGCAGCGCGCATCGTGCTCTGCGTCGGCGTCGAGCAGATGACCACCACGCCTGCTCCCGAAATCGGACGCAATTTGCTCAAAGCCTCATACGTGCGCGAGGAGGCCGAGATCGACGGCGGCTTCGCCGGCATCTTCGGCAAGATCGCCGCCCTGTATTTCCAGAAATGGGGCGATCAGTCCGACGCGCTGGCGATGATCGCGGCCAAGAACCACAAGAACGGCGTCGGCAATCCGTACGCGCAGATGCGCAAGGATCTCGGCTACGATTTCTGCCGCACCGAGAGCGAGAAGAATCCGTTCGTCGCCGGTCCGCTCAAGCGCACCGATTGCTCGCTGGTGTCGGACGGCGCCGCCGCGGTCGTGCTCGCCGACGTGGACACCGCGCTCAAGCTCGGCAAGGCGGTCGCCTTCCGCGCCGCCCAGCATGTGCAGGACTTCCTGCCGATGTCGAAACGCGACATTTTGAAGTTTGAAGGCTGCGCCCATGCCTGGCATGGCGCGCTCGAACAGGCGGGGCTCAAGCTCGGCGATTTGTCCTTCGTCGAGACGCATGACTGCTTCACCGTCGCCGAACTGATCGAATACGAGGCCATGGGTCTCACCGCGCAAGGCCAAGGCGCTCGCGCGATCATGGAAGGCTGGACGCAAAAGGACGGAAAATTGCCGGTCAACCCGTCGGGCGGCCTGAAGGCGAAGGGGCATCCGATCGGTGCTACCGGCGTTTCGATGCACGCGCTCACCGCGATGCAGCTTACCGGCACGGCCGGCGACTTGCAGGTGAGGAACGCCCGCCTGGGCGGCATCTTCAATATGGGCGGCGCGGCGGTGGCGAATTACGTGAGCATTCTCGAGCGTATCAAGTAGATAACCGGCTTTCCTCGCGCGCCGATGGCGATCGCCGTGCCTCTAATAAAGTTTGGACGATTGATCTAGAGCAAGGCGGAATTATCGTATTACCGCAAAATTGATCGCTTATTAGGACATGTTACAACAGTCCTGCACGCTGTGCTTTGTATTCGTTAGCGTGCATATAAAACGACTGGGTGGAGGCCTAATGACCAATATTCCAACCGACTTGCTGCGGACGCTTGTCGCCGTCGTGGACTTGCGCAGTTTCACCAAGGCCGCGGCCAAGCTTGGGGTTACGCAGCCCGCGGTCAGCGCGCAAATCAAGCGGCTGCAATTCCTGCTCGGCGGCGACTTGTTCGATCGCAGCGTTCAGGGCATCAGCCTGACGCCGCAAGGCGACCTGGTGGTGAGCTATGCGCGCCGCCTGCTCTCGATCAACGATCAGATCGTGCATATCGGCGACAGCGGTCCGCGCCCCGAGCTGGTGATCCGCGTCGGGACCCCGAGCGAATACATTGCGTCGATCCTGCCCGGCATCTTGGCGCAATTCCGCGAGCGCTGGCCGGACGTGCGTTTCATCGTGCGCACCGATTTCTACGATCCGCTGGTGCGCCAACTGCGCGGCGGCGACATCGATCTTATGATTGGGTTGTCGCGGTCGCCGCCGGACGACGCCCGCCATAGCCGCGTGCAAGAGGTGGTCTGGGTGCATAGCGCCGCAAGCCGCATCGATCGCGACCGGCCGGTGCCGCTGGTCTCCTACGGAGAGCAATGCGTGTATCACCGCCTCGCGGTGCAGGCCTTGCAATCGGCCGGCCTCGATTGGGAAGACGTTTTCACTGGCCCGAGTTCGATCGGTCTGCGCAGCGCGATCGACGCCGGGCTCGGCGTCATGGCGATCAGCCGCCGGCGCGCGGCCAAGGTCGGCATGCTGGTTTGGGAGAACGCGCCGCTGCCGAAACTGCCCGACCTCTATAGCGGCATCTATGTCCGCGAGGGCGGTGCCCGCGCCATCTATGAGCAACTGGCCGACGACATTGCCGCGACCTTCTATGAACCGGCGATGCCGGCGGAATTGCGCACCGGAGTCGCCGCGGCGCGCAAGGCGAACAGCGCGGCCTGACGCGGGATCGTCCGATAGGGCGGGCGGCCCGCGGCGCGTCTATCGCTTCTTGGTCAGGATCGCATCGAGCGAAAAGCGCCCGGCTGCACTGATCGACAGGAACAGCGCGCCGCCGAGGATGGCAAGGTTTTTGAAGAACTGCCCCTCTTGCACACGGCGTGCTGCCGGTTCGGCAAATTCCCAATAGCGATGCGCGATCGCCGTCGCGATGAACACGAATATGACGATCAGGATCGCCGCATAGCGCGTGCCGAAGCCGAGGATGATCGCGGCGCCGCCGACGAACTCGCAGATCGCGCCGACGGGGCCCCAGAAGCCGGGAAATGGAACGCCGCGGTTGCCCAGACTTGTCGCGAACGTCTCCAGCGCTCCGAGCTTCGCCGCGCCGCTTTGGAAGAAGATGATCCCCATGGCAATCCGTCCGACCAGCAGAACCGTATCGCTCGCGTGTGCCGCAAGAACATCGGCAAAGCCGAGGAAGGCCGCCCAACGGCCGGACCGATCTTGCGATTTCGCTTTATCCATCGTGCATCCTTTGTCACTGAAGTTCGCTCAAGGAGTCTCTCATCGATAGCCGTTGGCGAGAGGTGGCAAGCCTGCAGGCGACGATCTAATCGACGGTGTTATGGCCGGTCGGTGACGTTGTTTTCGCTGAAGGTGAATTTCGGGCTTCCGGGCGGCACGTCCGGGATCAGCATGAATTGAACGACAGCATCGCCTGGGCAGGCCAGCTTGCCGTCCTTCATGTAGTCGGCATTGCGGCTGACGAAGTGGGGAGCATTCGATACACAGAACGCCTGATCGGTTTTGTCGCCATGCGCGGTCCAGGACATGGACCCGTCCGGTTTCGTGGCATAGATATAGAACGGCCCCGTGGCGCCATCGGTCAGGAAGGTGGCGCATTGACCGCGTTCGCTCTCAAATCGGCCGGTGGATTCCAGGCCCTTCGCACCGACATAGCCAAGGGCAAAGACCACCTCACCGCCGGAATTGTTGCAGATGGCGATCCCGGCGGCAGACACGGCGCTTGCCGGTCCGCCGGTGATGGCCAGGGCGGCGGCGAACGACAGAAGAGCGCGCTTCATCCTGCTGCCCCGACAAAGTGAACCGGTGGCGACGATATCCCGGCCTCGGTCCCCCGCGATAGCGGCTTCACGCGCGGCTAATCCTTCGGCGCCATCGCCATCATGATAAGTCCGCCGACCAGCGCGATCAGTCCGCCGGCGAGCGCGGCGTATTGCAGGATCATGACGCCCTGCGACGGCGCCTCAGATCCGTTCGTCATCATGTTGACGACGGCGAGGGCGGTCGCGCCCGCGCCTATCAGCGCGATCTTGCGGGGGTTGGCCTGCTTCTTACCGACTTTTTCGCTTTGATGACCGCTCATGAATACCCCCGTTTGGTTTGCCACCACGATGAGTGTCGCTCAAAACAACGAAGGTTCAAAGCGGCCGTCATTTGCCGCCGGCGCGGCGCCGACAATATTACACATGGCCCGAAGCGGACCCCGGCCGGGTAATGACTATTTCTGTGGTGCAAGCATACGTCTAATTTCTTCGTTGTCTTTAACCAGCGCGATTTTGTCTCTCATATATCGCAGCGAGATGTCGTGGTGTTCTTTGTCGTACGAATCAACGCAGTCAGTCGCCAGGATAACCTCCCAATCTCGCTGATAGGCATCGATGGCCGTGGTCCGAATGCAAGCATGGGTGTTGATGCCCGCCAGGATAAGTCCATCGGGGGAAAGACCGGTCAGGACATCATCAAGTTCTGTGCCGTAGAACGCGCTGTATCGCTTCTTGATGATAACCGTGTCTGACGGGTGGACGGCAAGCTCCGAAACAATCTGACTTCCTTCCGTCCCTTGTATTGTAATCCGTATACCCTTTGCTCGCATTTCAGGAAATGCGTCGTGCAGATCTACGCTAAATTCTTGACGGACCCAGATTACAGGTCGGTCGTGGTTGCGCATGGTATCAATAAGCGAGTTGGTCGCTTGAACGAGCCTTTGCTTCGAGGCTGGTGTCCAATGGCGTAAAAAATCATTGAGCATATCGATGATGATTAAAGCCGGCTTTTGCATAGCTCCAAACCGCCAGATTGATGCCTAGCTCGAACGAAAGTCATGGTCGTTGCGATCCGCAGCTCCTTCAAGTGGCGAGTAGAGCCATGCCAGATACGCCGTGCAAGACTAGTTTTTGAGTCGATATGTCCCGTGAGCAGGTGTCGAACGTGAGTTACTTTGACGGTAACGACCCGCTTTCGGGCGGAATGTGTTGCGAAACTCCGATTGAGACTATCGGCGAAAGCGAGGGATCGTCGGCCGCGCGCCTGCCACAGTGCAGCGGTAAGTCGTTGGGACGTCCGATTGGGTACTGCCGTTTGGAAGACGATATGTAAAGTTTTCCGTAAGGATACCTGTGGTGCGGTCGATATGATAATTGACTACACCAGTCGCGTCCGCGGTTCCTGGTGTCAGATGCCAATCAATGGCTGTTGCATTGATTGTTGCCGGTTGATTGTTGACGGTGTTGTTTTTTAAATCGACGGCGAAGCTTGTACCGCATTGAAAAATTATCGTGTTTGCTCGCGCCGGGTATGAAGCAGTCAATGTTGTTGCCAGCATGCAAAACGGGGCGAACTTGATACCGCGATTCATTATGACCCCCTGATGGAATCGATGATCGCCGATTTCGCAACGCCAGCGGCAGCGACGTTAGCATGAATTGCCCGGGCTGGTCCGGCTCGGTGTCGACGTTCATCGGGCCCTTAGCCTGGAGCAGACACCCTAGAAAAAGCGATTGTAGCTGATATCGTCTCGCCTGAATTCGCTCCAGGTGCTTGCCTTCATGCGCTTCATCATCGGTTTCCTGTCCGGCGTTCTAGGCCTGCTCGCCGGCTGGTCCGGGCTCGCATTCCTCGTGGTTACCCTCGCGGGGCCGGACCGCGATGGCGGCATCGCCATGGGAGCAGTCTTCAACATCGGGCCAATCGGCGGATTTTTCGGCTTCGTCGCCGGCGTGCTGTTGTTCATCAAGATAGGCCAAGTCTCTCAAGCACCAACGTCGCCCGGAGCTGAGCCGTCCGACGTCGCGCCTGCTGCTGCGCGCACGCGCGTATCGCCCGCCTTTGCCGTCGCGGTTCTGGCGATCACGGCGGGCCTCGCCTGGTGGGGCTGGTACGAATTGATCCGTTCGCCTTACCTCACGCACGGCTTCATGGCGCTCGAACTGCAATTCAGACTTCCGGCCGGAATGGCTTTGCCGTTGGACGAAAAGGACGTGCGCATCGTCGTGGACGAGGGGCAGCAACATACCGAGGCCCTGCTCCACGCCAGGTGGCACGGGACCGACGGCGATCACCGCGTGATCCTCGCCAAGGCGACGCTCAGCATGAAGACGAGCCGAAGGGTCGTGCACTTTGAGATGCCCGGTATTCCGGAGCAGACCTGGCCGATCGATCTTCCCAGCGATCCGGATCCCACGCCCGGCTATTCGCCCTGGCGATTTCCGAGCAGCACCTCCGCCCCGAAGGTCGAGATGAACTTCCGCCTAAACGCTGACCGCTGACCTGTCCTCGACGTAAATTCAACCCGGCTGGTGTCGGTGCCCAAATCGGTCGATGTTCCGGGCTGGAACGTCGGCTATTGGCCCGAAGCGGACATGATGATCGAGCCGCCGAATGTCCGCTTTCAGGGTAAGGCGGACTTCGTACCCAGTTTGTTTTATAAGAACTCGTCCTGTCTGACCGCGTTGAGTCTGGAGGGCCATCGATGCCGGCGGCAAAGCCCGCCACCGCACCCCGCGACAGTCCGCCGTTTCGCGCGCCCTATGCGCCGGCGGACGAGGACTTGGCCGCCGCGCTGCTGGCAAATGCCGCCCGCTCCGATGCGGCCGAAGTGCGCATCGATACCCGCGCCACGCGGCTGGTGACGGCGATCCGCGAACGCGTCGGCGGGCTCGGCGGGGTAGAAGATTTCCTGCACGCCTATGCGCTCTCGACCAAAGAGGGCCTGGCGCTGATGGTGCTGGCCGAGGCGCTGCTGCGGGTGCCTGACGCCGACACCGCCGACCGCCTGATCGAGGACAAGCTCAAGGCCGGCGACTGGGCACACCATGATGTGCGCTCGGCGAAGCTTCTGGTTTCCGCATCGGCCTGGACGCTCGGCATCACGGCGCGCGTCATCCACCCGGGCGAGACACCGGAGGGCATCGTCGAGACGCTGGTGAAGCGGCTCGGCCTGCCGGCGGTGCGCGCCGCCACCCGCCAGGCCATGCGGTTGCTCGGTTCGCATTTCGTGCTCGGGCAGACGATTGAGGAAGCGCTGGCGCGCGCCGCGGCGGGCCGTGAGTTTCTCTATTCCTTCGACATGCTGGGCGAGGGCGCCCGTAACCGCGCCGATGCCGAGCGCTATTTCGATTCGTATGCCAATGCGATCGACGCGATCGGCAAAACCGCCGGCAACGCCGCGCTGCCAAACCGGCCGGGCATTTCGGTCAAGCTGTCGGCGTTGCATCCGCGCTACGAACCGCTGTCGCGCGCGCGCGTGCTCAAGGAGCTGGCGCCGAAAGTGCTCGAACTGGCGCGTATGGCGAAGGGCCACGAACTCAATTTCACCGTCGATGCGGAGGAGGCCGACCGGCTGGAGCTCTCGCTCGATGTGATCGTCGGCGTGTTGCGCGATCCTTCGCTTAGCCGTTGGGACGGCTTCGGCCTTGCCGTGCAGGCCTACCAGAAGCGCGCTCCCGCCGTGATCGACTGGATCGCGGATACGGCCGCCGCGCTCGACCGCCGCCTGATGGTGCGGTTGGTCAAGGGCGCCTATTGGGACAGCGAGATCAAGCGTGCGCAGGAGCGCGGCCTTGCCGACTATCCGGTGTTCACCCGCAAGGCGATGACCGATCTCTGCTATCTCGATTGCGTGCGCAAATTGCTGAAGGCGCGGCCGCGGCTCTATCCGCAATTCGCCACCCACAACGCGCTTAACGTGGCGAGCGTGATCGAGGACGCCGGTGGCACGCACGATTACGAATTCCAGCGCCTGCACGGCATGGGCGAGGCGCTCTATCACGCGCTGCTTGCGGATGTGCCGCAGTTGAGTTGCCGCGTTTATGCGCCGGTCGGCGGCTATGCCGATTTGCTCGCTTATCTGGTGCGCCGGCTGCTGGAGAACGGCGCCAATTCCTCCTTCGTGTCGGTGGCGGCCGATCCCAATGTGCCGATCGAGACCGTGCTGCGGCGGCCGCAGAGCTGGATCGCCGGTCCGCACAATGCGCGCCATCCGCACATTCCGCTGCCGCGCGATCTGTTCGCGCCGGAGCGAAAAAACTCCACTGGAATTGAATTTGGCGATGCCGCTACGCTTGATGCGCTGCTCGCGGAGATAAAGGCGGCGCCGCGGCATGCCAAGGCGGCGCCGCTGATCGACGGCGTCGCGGTCGCCGGGCGCGCGCGCAGCGTAATTTCGCCCGTCGATGGAAAACCGGTCGGCCTGGTCGAGGAGGGCGATGCGGCGATCGTCGCGGCGGCGGTTGCTGCGGCGCAGGCCGGATTCCCGCCGTGGCGCGCAACGCCGGTCGCCGCGCGCGCCGCGGCGCTGGAGCGTGCCGGCGACCTGATCGAGCGCAACCGCGGGCGGCTGATCGCGCTGTTGCAAAGCGAGGCCGGCAAGACGCTCGACGATTGCGTTGCGGAAGTGCGCGAGGCTGCCGACTACTGCCGCTATTATGCAAGCGAGGCACGCCGCACGCTTGCGCCGCGGCCAATGCCGGGCTCGACCGGCGAGAGCAACGAGCTGTGTTACCGCGGCCGCGGCGTTTTCGTCTGCATCAGCCCGTGGAATTTTCCGCTCGCCATTTTCACCGGCCAGATCGCGGGCGCGCTCGCCGCCGGCAATAGCGTCGTGGCCAAGCCCGCCGAGCAGACGCCGCTGATCGCCTATGAAACCGTGAAGCTGCTGCACGCAGCCGGCGTGCCGGCGAGCGCGCTGCATCTCGTTCCGGGCGAAGGCAAGGTCGGCGGCCTGCTCACCGGCCATACCGGCGTTGCCGGGGTCGCCTTTACCGGCTCAACGGAAGTCGCGCGTATCATCAATCGTGCGCTCGCCGCCAAGGACGGACCGATCGCGGCGCTGATCGCCGAGACCGGCGGCATCAATGCCATGATCGTCGACGCCACCGCGCTGCCGGAGCAAGTGACTGACGACGTGATCGCGTCCGTCTTCCGTTCCGCCGGGCAGCGCTGTTCGGCGCTGCGCCTGCTGAGCCTGCAGGACGACGTGGCCGAGCGCGTGCTGGACATGGTGGCTGGTGCCGCGCGCGAATTGACGCTCGGCGATCCGCGCGATCCGGCAACCCAAGTCGGTCCGGTGATCGACCGCGAAGCCAAGGCAAGGCTCGAGCGCTGGATCGCCGACATGCACGGCGCGCTGCGCTTCCGCTGGGAAGGAGCGCTGCCATCCGGGGGCACTTATGTCGCGCCGGCGATCATAGAACTCGATCGCGCAGACGAATTGAAAGAAGAAGTGTTCGGGCCCGTCCTGCACGTTGTTCGCTGGCGAACAGACGAGATCGATCAGCTGCTCGGCGACCTCTCCGCCAACGGCAGCGCGCTCACGCTCGGCATCCATTCGCGCATCGATGCCACGGCTGATCGCATCGCAGCGCGGCTACCGCATGGCAATATCTACGTGAACCGCAACATGATAGGCGCGGTAGTCGGCAGCCAGCCATTCGGCGGCAGCGGTCTGTCCGGCACAGGGCCGAAGGCCGGAGGGCCTAACTATTTGCACCGCTTTGCAATTGAGCAGGTGGTAACGGTGAACACCGCCGCCTCCGGTGGCAACGCCACGCTGCTGTCGGATCAGGACGAATAGCCTCATCCAGCCACGGCAAGGGTTTAGCCACCATATTTAGTAGTCGTTAACCGGTTTGGCGCGCAGATCGGGTATGGTGCGCGCATGACTGATTCGGTCGCCCGGCTTTATGAAGCCGTGATCGCTGCCCGGGCCGCAGACCCGGCGAAGTCGCGGACCGCCCGGCTTTTGCGTGCCGGCCGCGCCAAAATGGCCAAAAAGCTGGCGGAAGAGGCGGTCGAAGTGGTGATCGACGCCATGCACGGCCAACCCGAAGCGGTGGTACGCGAAAGCGCCGATTTGCTCTACAATCTCGTGGTGCTCTGGGTGCATTCGGGGGTTCATCCCGATGACGTCTGGATTGAAATGCGCAGGCGCGAACTAATGTTCGGGATTGCCGAAAAAGTGCCAAAAAATCTGGTACAGCCTGCGCAGCGACGTAAAGTCGTGGCGCTGGAGACCCGGCGCATCCGCAAGCGCCGCTGATCCATCTCCCTTTCCGTTGAGAGTCATATGACTGTTCAGGCCGCCGAGCCGCGTTCGTTGCTTCGCCGTTTATATGACTGGTGCGTGGGCGCCGCCGGCAAGCCGCATGCCCTTGCAATATTGACCGCGGTGGCGTTTGCCGAAAGCTCGTTCTTTCCGATTCCGCCCGATGTGATGATGGTGCCGATGGCGCTGGCGCGGCCCGACCGCGCCTTCCGGCTCGCCGCCTGGTGCACGCTCGCCTCGGTCGCCGGCGGCATCGTCGGCTACGGTATCGGGGCGCTGCTCTATGACTCGGTCGGCGCCTGGCTGATTCATCTCTACGGCTACGGCGACAAGGTCGAAGCCTTCCGCGCCGCCTACGCGCAATGGGGCGCCTGGATCATCCTGCTCAAGGGCCTGACGCCGATCCCCTATAAGATCGTGACGATTACATCGGGGTTCGCCGGCTACAACTTTGGATTGTTCGTCGTATTGTCGGTCATCACGCGTGGCGCGCGCTTTTTCCTGCTGGCTTTCCTGCTCCACCGTTACGGGGAATACGCCCGCCATATCATCGAGAAACGGCTGGCTTTGTGGACCTCGTTGTTTGCCGCCGTCCTCGTCATCGGCATCGTGGTGGCGCTATACTTAATCTAGGCGAATCGAGGTTCCTCATTTTCGCCACCTGTTGGCCCTAGAGAGCCGTGCCGACGCAAATGCCGTTGGGCGAAGCCGTATGGCGGCTTTCTGCAAGTCGATTTGACCGGTCATGGACAGCAACGGAATCCCAAAAAGTTTCCCCGGACGGACGGCGGCGCCCTTGCTGCTGGCGTGGGTTGGCGCGGGCGCGATCCTGCTCAGCGCCGCGCTGAGTTTTGCGGACGACGGCGCGAGTAATAACCCGCCGGCGGCCGAGCCGCGCGGCTTGTTCGGAAATATCGGACGCTGGTTCGACGACCAGGCGTCCAGCTTCGGCTCGCATTTCAAGGGCGCCCGCTCGGGCGTCGAGAATTTTGGTCATGAAGCCGGCATTGCCGCCAAGACAACCGTCGAAGGCGCCAAGGACGCCGCCGGCGCGGTCACGCGGATCCCGGCCGCCCGCGTGGTCGGCGGTCATGAGAAATGCACCATCGCGCCGAACGGCGCGCCGGACTGTGTGGTCGCGGCCAATGCCATCTGCAAGGCCAAGGGCTTCGAATCCGGCAAGAGCGTCGACATGACCACCGCCGAGGTTTGCACGGCCAAGGTCTATATCGCCGGACGCAACAGCGGCGAAGGCTGCCGCACCGAAACCTTCGTTTCGCGCGCGCTCTGCCAGTAGAAACCGACGCCTAAAGACGCCGGCGCGCGCTTGTGCCGCCGCGCCGCTTATGTTTCCGTCGCGCGTCATGTCCGGGAGCGCGGCGTGAACCTGCATTCCAAGCTGCTCGAACGCGAAGCCGCCGGCCGGCCGGTCACCGTCGGCGTGATCGGCGCCGGAAAGTTCGGCACCATGTTCCTGGCGCAGGCGCGGCTGACGCGCGGCCTGCATGTCGCGGGCGTCGCCGACCTCGCCGTGGCGCGCGCGCGCAGCCAGCTCAACACCGCCGGCTGGCCGGATGGCGCTTATGCCGCCAAGTCGCTCGACGACGCGCATAAGGCGCGTACGACGTTTGTCACCGGCAGCGCCGAGATGCTGATCGCCGATCCGCGCATCGAGGTGATCGTGGAAGCGACCGGCGTGCCCGCTGCCGGCATTCATCATGCGCTGCGTGCGATCGAAAACGGCAAGCACATCGTCATGGTCAATGTGGAAGCCGACGCGGTCGCCGGTCCCTTGCTGGCGCGCAAAGCCAAAGCGGCCGGCCTGGTCTATTCGCTCGCTTGGGGCGACCAGCCGGCGCTGATCTGCGAGCATGTCGATTCAATCCGTGCCGCCGGCTTCAAGGTGATCTGCGCCGGCAAGGGCACGCGCTACGAGCCGCACTACCACAAGTCCAATCCTGACAATGTCTGGGACATCCTCGACAAATATCTCAACATCGCCGATCGCACGTCGATCAATCCGAAGATGTTCAATTCCTTCGTCGACGGCAGCAAATCCGGCATCGAGATGACCGCGGTGTGCAACGCCACCGGCCTCTCGCCGCAAAGCGGCGGCCTGGGTTTTCCGCCGGCGACGCGCTTCGAACTCGCCGACATCTGCAAGCCCAAAAGCGACGGCGGCACGCTGGAGAAGGAAGGCGTCAGCGAGGTCACCTCCTCGGTCTATCGCGACGGCCGCGACGTGCCGCATCATCTCGCGCTCGGCACCTACGTGGTGTTCGAGGGCGAGAGCGACTACGCACGCCGCTGCTTCAAGGAATATGCCATGCTGCCGGACAAGACCGGCAAGTATGCCGCGCTGTACCGGCCGATCCACATGATTGGGCTCGAGCTCGGTATCTCAGTCGCAAGCGCCGCCCTGCGCAACGAGCCGACCGGCGCGCCCACCGGCTTCCGCTCCGACGTAGTGGCGACCGCCAAGCGCGCGCTCAAAGCTGGCGAGATGCTGGACGGCGAGGGCGGCTTCTGCGTCTGGGGCAAGCAGACGCCGGCGGAGGTTTCGCTGCGCGACGAATTGTTGCCACTCGGTCTCGCCCACAACGTCAAGCTCAAGCGCGATATCCCGGAAGGCGCCGCGCTGAAATGGGCCGACGTCGCCTACGATGCCAACGATGCGGCGGTGAAGGTGCGGCGCGAGATGGAAGCCGCCTTCGGCCGGCGGAATGCCGAGACAAAAATGGTGTTATAGTCGAAGCGACACAAAAATGATGAGTTCCGGGGGAGGGCACTATATTGAAACGTTTGCTCGCCGCGGCGCTGGCCGCTGTGTTCTCTGTCGCTGCGCTGCCGCACGATGCCCGCGCCGAAGACACCAAGCTCATCGTCATCGTCTTTCCAGGCGTGCAGAATCTTCCGATGTTCGCGGCGCAAGCCAAGGGCTTCTACGCCAAACGCGGGCTCAACGTCGAACTCAAGTTCACACCCAATTCGGAAGAGCTGCGCAACGGTCTGACGGAAGGCCGCTACCAGATCGCGCATTCGGCGGTCGACAATGCCTTCGCGCTCAAGGACAAGGCCAATGTCGACATCGCGGTCGTAATCGGCGGCGACAACAGCTTCAATCACCTGTTGGTGCAACCCGAGATCAAGTCGCTCGCCGACATCAAGGGTAAAACCGTGGCGGTGGACGCGGTCAACACCGCCTACGCCTTCCAGCTTTACGAAATGTTGCGGCAGAAGGGCCTCAACAAAGGCGACTACGAGGTCAAGTCGGTAGGCGGCACAGGATTCCGGCTCGACGCGATGCTCAAAGACAAGGCGATAGCGGCGGCGATCATGAATCCGCCGTTCTCGGTCCGCGGCGAGAAGGCAGGGCTGAAGGACATGGGCACCGCTGCGGCGGCGCTCGGCGCCTATCAGGGCACCAGCGCGTTCACGTTACGCTCCTGGGCCAGCGCAAATGCCGATAGGACCGTTAAATATCTACAGGCCTATATCGAAGGTTGGCGCTGGGCCTACGATCCGAAGAACAAGGCGGAAGCGGTAGCGCTGCTGGTCGAGCGCCTGAAGCTGCCGCAGGATATCGCGGAAGCCTCCTACGACAGCACCAAGGCCGATTCCGCTCGCGACGGCGCGCTCGACATGGAGGGCGTGCGCAACGTGCTCAAGCTGCGTGCGCAATTCGAAGGCGGGCAGCAGGCCGCGCCCGAGAAATATATCGATCCGTCCTACTACCGGAAGGCGCTCGCCGGGCTTTAATTGTTGCGCGTGATCTTTGCCGAAAACCGGTTCCCATCCCCGATCAAGTCGAGGACATGCTTTTCGGGATCATGCGCTGATCGCTACCCGAGTTCGATGGTGCCGTCGACCTTGTGCGTGAGACCGACCTTGCCGATGGTGAGCACCATCTGCGCCTGCACCGTTTCGCCGCCTTTGAGCCGTCCGTCCGCGACCGCGGCGCGGATCGCCTTTTCGATTTCCTGCTGCGAGGTGACGCCGACGACCTTGAGGAATTTGCGCAGCGACATATTGAGGGCTTCTTCGTTCATCGCGGGACTCCTTGCAAACGGCTGATGTTGGCGCGGATCATAGGCGCGCGGCGGCGGCGCTGAAAGCGCCCCGAACCGGGTGCCTAAAACTCGCCGTTTGTTGCCGTTGACCCTTGCTTTTGCGCCGCTATAGTCCCCGCCGCTTGCGCCGTACAGCGCATGATCCCGAATGGCGGCTACCGGTTTTCGGATAAGATCATGCGCAGACTAAAGAGTTGCCCCTGTGGCGGAATTGGTAGACGCGCCTGACTCAAAATCAGGTGGTGGAAACATCGTGCTGGTTCGAGTCCGGCCAGGGGCACCATTCGCGCAATGCTTGTGATCCGGGTCCGTCAAATCGGCAATGCCAAATCTATCCTTGGCTCGGCCCTAATCCGTCCAAGCGGGTATTCGGCTATTGCGATATCGTCTGCCGTTGCGCGGCGTGCTCGGTTTCACGGCATTGTGACGGATTCATTAACACGTTTTAATTTTTGAACGCTGCGGCGCAATTCGATTTTGCATTTGGCCGCTTCGGCTTTGATAAATCTCAATGCCCGGCGAGCGTTCTTCATAATAGGTGGCATTGGGTGCGACCATAGTGCCGGTGCTGAGTAAGACACGAACAACGAACGAGCATCACGACCAACCACAGCCGTCCCGGCGGTCACACAATACCTCCGTAACGCCTCCCGTGTTTTGCCTGGTCGGCAAGCGCTTGTGGCAAGCGTCGCCAACGAAGATTCCATTGCCATCAACGGCGCCAGCAACGATCGGACGAGCCGCTTCAATCGCGCACGCCCTTCAACACCGAATGTCTTCAGAGGAATCCGCAGCATGATGCGCGAGAACAAGCTCTACGACGAACTCAGAGTCGGCGATACCGCCTCGATCAAGCGCGTGTGCACGGCCAACGATCTGTACATCTTCGCGCAGGCGTCGGGCAATCTGAACCCGCTGCATATGCCCGCCGAGGACCGCGACGGCTCCTCGGAGGCCATCGCTCCCTCGATGTGGGTCGGCGCATTGGTCTCCGCGGTGCTCGGCAATATCCTGCCCGGCGCCGGGACGCTCTACAAATCGCAAGATTTCAAGTTTGTCGACCGCGTCCACCTCGGCGACGAACTGACCGTGACCGTGACGGTGCGCGACAAGCTCCCCGGCGGGCGGGTCACGCTCGACACGGTCGTGATCGGGCGCGGCGGCCACAAGATCGCCGAAGGTGTCGCCGAGGTGCTGGCGCCGACGCTAAAAGTGTGTTTCGACGACCATCTCGTGCCGGCGCTGGTCGTGCAATGCCACCGCCATTTCGACCGGCTGCTCGATGCCTGCGCCGGCCTCGAGCCGATGGTCACCGCCGTCGCGGTACCGGAGGACAAGACCTCGCTGGGCGGCGCGTTGCTCGCCGCGCGGCACGGCCTCATTCGTCCCATCCTGATCGGCTCGGCCAAGACGATTGCTCAGGTCGCCAAGGAGATCGGAGCCGATCTTAGCGGCGTCGAAATCCACGACGTTCCCGACGAGGATGCCGCGGCAGCGGCAACGGTGGAATTCGCGCGCCTCGGCAAAGCCGACGCCATCATGAAGGGGCATCTGCACACCGACGCGCTGCTTCATCACGTCGTCAAGCGCGAGGGCGGCTTGCGGACTATGCGGAGTCTGAGCCATGTCTTCGTCATGGACGTGCCCGGTCTCGACCACCTGCTGATCGTCTCCGACGCCGCCATCAATATTGCCCCCGATCTGGAGGCCAAGGTCGACATCACGCAGGGCGCCATCGATGTCGCGCTCGCGCTCGGCGTCGATAAGCCGAAAGTCGGCATTCTCTCGGCCGTGGAAACTGTCAATCCGAGAATCTCTTCGACCATCGACGCCGCGGTGCTGTCGAAGATGGCCGAGCGCGGGCAGATCAAGGGCGGCATTGTCGATGGCCCGCTCGCCATGGACAACGCGATCGACGTCGAGGCGGCAAGGTCCAAGGGCATCACGTCGCTCGTTGCCGGTCGCGCCGACATCTTGATCGTGCCCAATCTGGAATCCGGTAATATGCTCGCCAAGGAATTGTCGTTCGTCGCGCATGCCGAAGCGGCGGGATTGGCGCTCGGCGCCAGCGTGCCGATCATCCTGACGAGCCGCGCCGACGGCGAGAAAGCGCGGCTCGCCTCCTGCGCCATCGCGGTTCTTTATCGCGCCTGGCGCGCGGGCGGCCGCACAAGGGCCCATGTCGTGGCGGAAGCGGCCGAATAGTGAACGCGAACGCCGCGCGAATCAGCCGGCGCCCGACGCAAGCTGCTTGCGAACCAGATCCACCAGCGTGCGGGCCTGTCCATCGAACTTGATGCCGCGGATATGAAAGGCCTGGGCGGCCGCCAGGTCGTCGTCTTTGTCGCCGATCAGGAAACTGCGGCTGAGATCGATCGGCCAATCGCGTGCGGCCTGCTCGAGCATGCCGGGTTGCGGCTTGCGGCACCGGCAGCGGATCGCCAGCTCCTTGATCTTTCCGTCCGGATGATGCGGGCAATAATAGAAGGCGTCGATGCGCGCGCCGTCCGCCAGCAAGACGTCTTGCAGATGCGCGTTGAACTGCTTGACCGCAGCCTCCGGATAAAGGCCGCGCGCAACCCCCGACTGGTTGGTGACGACGATCACGGTATAGCCCGCCTCGTTCAATAGCCGCACCGTGGCGGCGGCGGTCGGGATCAATTCGAGATCCTCGGGCTTGAACGTGTAGCCGCGATCCACATTGAGCACACCGTCGCGATCGAGAAACGCGGCCGGACGCGGGCGGCGCTCGCTCGTCTCCGGCGCTCGGCTGACGGCGTCAGTCATGATGTGCTGGACAGCCTGTCGGCACGGCCGCCGGACTGGCCGCCGCGGCGCCGACCTTCGTTCGCGCCAGTATCGTCATCGGCATGCCGCCTTCCGGCCGCAGCGTCAGCCGACAAATCGGATTGACGACAGTGCCGGGCTTCAGCCGCAGTTTGAACTTCTGCGCCAGCGTCGCCAGGCAAAGGATCGCTTCCGTCAGCCCGAACGACATGCCGGCGCAGATGCGCGGGCCGATGCTGAACGGGATATAGGAGAATTTCGAGAGCGAACCGGAATTTTCCGGCAGGAACCGTTCCGGGATGAAATGGTCCGGCTTGTCCCAGAGTTTCTTGTGCCGGTGCAGCAGCCATGGCACCACGAAAATCAGCGAGCCTTTGGGTATGCGCATGTTCCGGTAGTATTCCTCGCGCACGGCCTCGCGCGGCAGGATCGGAACCGGCGGATAGAGACGCAAGGTCTCGTCGAATATCGCGCGCGCATAGACGAGCTTCGGCAGGTCGGCCAGGGTCGGCGGCCGGCCGCCGAGCACGCCGTCGAGTTCGGCGTGCAGCTTGGCTTCGACGTCGGGCGCCTGCGACAGCATATACCAGAGCCAGGTCAGCGAATTGGCCGTCGTCTCGTGCCCGGCCATGAACAGGACGGCGATTTCATTGCGTAGCGCTTCCGGATCGAGCGGTGCGCCGGTTTCATCGCGCGCGTCGAGCAACTGGCTGATGACCGAACTGTCTTCGGCATTCGCTTGCGTGCGGTAATTCTCGATCACCTGGGCAAGGACGCCGTGAATGGATTTCACCGATTTGCCGACCGCGCGGCCGTGCCAGCGCGGAACCCAATCCGGCAATCCAAGCAGCGAAAGCAGGTCGGTTTGCCCGATGACGCGCTGGTATTCGCTAAAGCCGTCGACGATCTGCCGGGCGTAGTCGCTCCCGAGCTTGCGTCCGAACAGCGTGCGGCAGATGATCTCGGCGGTCAGCGTGGCCGACTCGACCAGTACGTCCACCGTCGCGCCTTCCGATTTTCTCCAGCGGCCTTCCACCTCCTGCGCCGCTTCCACCATGATCGGCGCGAATTTCGCGAGCCGTGAAACATGCACGATGGGCGCGACCATGCGCCGGCGTTTGCGCCAGGTTTCGCCGTCGCTGATGAACAAGCCATCGCCAAGCAGAGGCTCGAGCGCATACCGCATTTGCGGCGCCTTGCGCTCGAAGCTTGCATTCTTCTGGCTGAAGGCGAACTGGACGGAATCCGGACTGTTGCATAAAAACGTCTGGCGCATGAAAACCGGCAGCGTGGAAAAATCGAGTTCGAAAACTTCTTCCTCCCACATCGCCAGAAAATTTCGGCGCGCCAGCATCACCCGCCGCCAGGGCGACGGCGAGTTTGTCAGGCGGGGGGGATAAGGTGGGATAAAATCGTTCAAGTATCGTGCCTGCATTCGACCGATGACTGGCGCCGTATGTAACTTATAACATTTGCCTTAGCCATTTGGTCCGGTCCGAAGGTCTGGCGCCGTCGGCGGAACCGCCTTGTTTCGACGCTGACGGCTCTTCAATTGTGCATTCATTCCAGCGAAAAATTCGGCCGGCATTGATCGCGGTCGCTCGTGCGCAAACCAAAGACCTGAGCCCGCCTCTTGCGGAAGCGGGCCTGCATTTTCGTGGCGGGCGCCTGCCTAGCGGACGGGCACTGGACGCGTTGGATTGGTCGGGCGCGAAAACGATTCGCGGGCGGGCGCGTTCTACGCCTGTAAATTAGCCGGCAGACGTATTGTTGGCCGGATATGCTGCATTGCACCTTATACCTAATTGTGGGAATTTACCTTTTTCCAAAGTTTCAAACTTTGATAGGATTGCCCTACAGTCTTGGCCTGCATTTGGTTTAAAGTGCTGGTACCAGACTAGGACTGGACGGCTTCGTCCCGTGACGAGACGACGCCGAAAAAAGAGAATTAAACGGTCGTTCGGTTCAGGGGCGAAACCACGGGAGGATTCTAATGGCTATGGCTACGGGCTCGGTCGCGACCGCGCGCGTGTCGGAATCGACGCGCTGGGTCAACCTTATTTTCTGCGTGATCTGCATGATCATGATCGCCAACCTGCAATATGGTTGGACGCTCTTCGTCAATCCGATGGCCAAGGCGCATGGCTGGTCGATCGCCTCGATCCAGGTCGCCTTCGCCATCTTCATTGCGCTTGAAACGTGGCTCACCCCGATCGAAGGCTGGATCGCCGATGTGATCGGGCCAAAGGTCGTGATCGCGTTTGGCGGCATCATGGTCGCCATCGGCTGGGTCATCAACGCTTACGCCGGCTCACTGGAAATGCTGTATCTGGGCGCGGTGGTCGGCGGTACCGGCGGCGGCGCGGTCTATGCAACGAGCGTCGGGCAGGCGGTGAAGTGGTTCCCCGACCGGCGCGGACTTGCTGTGGGTCTGACTGCGGCGGGTTATGGCGCCGGCGCCGTCCTCACCGTCATTCCGATCCGTTACGTCATTGACGTGTACGGCTACGAAGCGGCGTTCCTTTGGTTCGGCATTATTCAGGGCGCCGTCGTGTTCG
Organism: Pseudolabrys sp.; assembly: GCA_036491675.1. Classification (GTDB taxonomy): domain Bacteria; phylum Pseudomonadota; class Alphaproteobacteria; order Rhizobiales; family Xanthobacteraceae; genus Pseudolabrys. Next base: position 68,603 of record DASXBN010000008.1, read on the forward strand.
TGCTGGCATGGTTCATTCGCGCACCCGAGCCGGGGGAATTGGCGGCAGCGCCCGCGGCGAAAGTGACCGTGTCGAAGCGCAGCTATTCGCCGAAGGAAGTGTTGACGACGCCGGTCTTCTGGCTGCTCTACATCATGTTCGTGATGGTCTCGGCCAGCGGACTGATGGCGACTGCCCAGATCGCACCGATCGCGAAGGACTTCAACGTCGGCAACGTGGTTCTGTTCGGCACCGCAACAACGTTGACCGTGGCGCTCATTGTCGACGGCATCTGCAACGGCGGCGCGCGCCCGCTGTTCGGCTGGGTGTCCGACAATATCGGCCGCGAATACACCATGGCCATCGCTTTCGGCTTGGGCGCTTGTGCTTATTGGTTGCTGGGCAGGTTCGGCGCCACGCCATGGTTCTTCGTCATCTTCGCCGCCCTCATCTTCCTCACTTGGGGCGAGATTTTCAGCCTGTTCCCCTCGACCTGTACCGACACGTTCGGGGCGAAATTTGCGACCGTGAACCTCAGCCTGCTGTACACGGCGAAAGGCACCTCGGCTTTCCTGGTGCCGCTCGCCAATGTGATGAAGACGCATTACGGCAGTTGGCATGCGGTGTTCGTGCTGACGGCGATCATGAATCTGGTGGTGGTTGCGTTGGCCCTGTTTGTGCTCAAGCCGATGCGCGCCAAAGTCATGGCCGAGAGCAACCGCACCTGACCTGGCGGTATCCCCGTCCGCATTAAGCGGACGGGGATACGTCTCACGATCTGATCGCGCCGAGAATCGTGTTGCGCGTGCCCGCGCACCTGGCATATTGTATACCAGTCATGAGTGGCCGGACTCGTAGCCTTCGTAATGTGAGCGTGCGCGTTCGCGAGCCTGCGGCCGGCCGCGCTCCGCTTGCACCGCATCCGGCGCTTGCCCCCATCGAGACCAGCCCGAGCTTCAAGAACAAGGCCTACAACGCCTTGAAGAACGCCATCATGGCGATGGATATCTATCGCAGCCGCGACGATATCCGGCTCGACGAGCGCAAGCTGGCGCAGGATTTCGGCATCAGCCGCACGCCCGTGCGCGAGGCGATGGCGCAGCTCGAGAGCGAAGGCTTCGTACGCTCGGTTCCACGCCGCGGCATTTATGTAGTGCGCAAGTCCAAGCGCGAAGTGATTGAGATGATCACCGTCTGGGCGGCGCTCGAAAGCATGGCGGCGCGGCTCATCACGCAGACGGCGAGCGAAGAGGAAATCGCCGGGTTGCGCCGGATGTTCGCCACCTTCGAGAACGGCAAAGTGCGCGCGCATCTCGACGAATATTCCGACGTCAACATCGAATTCCACCAGACCATCATCCGGCTCAGCCGCAACCGCGTGCTGACCGACCTCGCCGAGAACCTGTTCACGCATATGCGGATGATCCGGCGCAAGACCATAGGCGAAAAGGATCGCGCCGACCGTTCGATCCGCGACCACATCAGCATCATCGAAGCCCTGGAAGCGCGCGCCACCGATCGCGCCGAGGAACTTGTGCGCGACCACGCACTCGGCCTGGCCGACCACGTGGCGCGATTTGCCGACTATTTGGACTGAACAGACCCGACTACAGAAAGTTTAGGGAGGATTCCCATGGCTGAAGCTGCAGTGCAGGACAAAAAGCCCGCCACCACCCCCGCGGCAAATGCCGCCGGAGCGGAGCGCGAGCTGACGGACGGCTTTAACCTCATCATTGATGCGATGAAGCTCAACGACATCAAAACGATCTATGGCGTGCCCGGCATCCCGATCACGGACTTCGGCCGTATGGCGCAGGCCGCCGGCATCCGCGTCATCTCGTTCCGTCATGAACAGAACGCCGGCAACGCGGCCGCCATTGCCGGCTACCTGACGAAAAAGCCCGGCGTCTGCCTGACGGTGTCGGCGCCCGGCTTTCTGAACGGCCTGGTCGCGCTGGCCAATGCCACCACCAACTGCTTCCCGATGATCCTGGTCTCGGGCTCGTCCGAGCGCGAGATCGTCGACCTGCAGCAGGGCGACTACGAGGAGATGGACCAACTGGCCATCGCCAAGCCGCTCTGCAAGGCGGCCTTCCGCGTGCTGCATGCCCAAGACATCGGTATTGGACTTGCGCGCGCGATCCGCGCCGCCGTCTCGGGCCGTCCGGGCGGCGTCTATCTCGATCTGCCGGCCAAGCTGTTCGGCCAGGTGATCGATGCGGAGGCTGGGCGGAAGTCGCTGGTCAAGGTGATCGACCCCGCGCCGGCCCAAATTCCTGCACCGGCCGCGATCAAGCGCGCGCTCGACGTGCTCAAGACCGCCAAGCGTCCGCTGATCATCCTCGGCAAGGGCGCGGCTTACGCGCAGGCCGACGATCTCGTTCGCGCGTTCGTCGAAAAGAGCGGCGTTCCATTCTTGCCGATGAGCATGGCCAAGGGTCTGCTGCCTGACACGCATCCGCAATGCGCGGGCGCGGCCCGCTCGACGGTGCTGAAAGATAGCGACGTCGTCGTGATGCTGGGCGCACGCATCAACTGGCTGCTATCGCACGGCAAGGGCAAGAACTGGGGCGAAGCACCGAAGAAGTTCATCCAGATCGACATCGAGCCCAAGGAAATGGACTCCAACGTCGAGATCGCCGCTCCGGTGGTCGGCGACATCGGCTCCTGCCTGTCCGCGCTGCTTGAGGCCATGGGCAGCAACTGGCCGGCCGCACCGGCCGACTGGACCGGCTCCGTCAGCAAGAAGCGCGAAGAGAACGTCGCCAAGATGGCGCCGCGGCTGATGAACAACAACATCCCGATGGACTATCACGGCGCGCTCGGCGTCCTGCGCACCATCGTCAAAGAGCGGCCGGACGCCATCCTCATCAACGAAGGCGCCAACGCGCTCGATCTCACGCGCGGCGTCATCGACATGTATCAGCCGCGCAAGCGGCTCGACGTCGGCACTTGGGGCGTCATGGGCATCGGCATGGGCTTTGCCATCGCAGCCGCCATCGAGACCGGCAAGCCGGTGCTGGCGATCGAAGGCGACTCGGCCTTCGGCTTCTCCGGCATGGAGGTGGAGACGATCTGCCGTTACAAGCTGCCGGTCTGCGTCGTCATCTTCAACAACGACGGCATCTACCGCGGAACCGATGTCAATCGCGGCGGCGGTTCGGATCCGGCGCCCACCGTCTTCGTCAAAGGTTCGCGCTACGACAAGATGATGGAGGCCTTCGGCGGCGTCGGCGTCAACGCGACTTCGCCCGACGAGCTCAAGCGCGCCGTCAACGCGGCCATGGATTCCGGCAAGCCGACCCTCATCAACGCGGTGCTCGACCCGGGCGCCGGCAGCGAGAGCGGCCGTATCGGCAACCTCAATCCGCAAAGCGCACTGAAGAAGAAGTAGGGGAATACGCCATGAAAGCTCGGAAAGGCGTCAATTTCACTTGCGGGCGGCGTTCGCGCTGCCCGCGTCCACACAATGTTTGAGTAAGGGGAGGAGATACAAAATGGCAAACAAGTCGAAACGTCAGAATCCGAAGAGCCGCGCCGCGGCCAAGAAGCCGGTTCGCAACGTAGCTAAGCTCGCTAGCGCCAAAAAGCCGGCGAAGAAAGCGAACGGCAATGGGCTGCCGAAGCCGAGTTCCAAGCCCTACGGGCAGGCCGGCCTCGCCCTGCAAGGCGTGCGCATCCTCGACTTCACGCACGTGCAGTCGGGACCTACCTGTACCCAGCTGCTCGCCTACATGGGCGCCGACGTGATGAAGGTCGAGCGTCCGGGCGCCGGCGACATCACGCGCGGGCAATTGCGCGACGTGCCCAACGCCGACAGCCTGTATTTCACCATGCTCAACGGGACCAAACGGTCGATCACCATCGACTCCAAGCATCCCAAGGGCATGGACATCCTCAACCGGCTGATCAAGACCTGCGACGTGCTGGTCGAAAACTTCGCGCCCGGCGCGCTCGACCGCATGGGCCTGACCTGGGAATACGTGCACAAGCTCAACCCGCGCATGATCGTCGCCTCGGTCAAGGGCTTCGGCCCCGGCCCCTACGAAGAATGCAAGGTCTATGAGAACGTCGCGCAATGCGCCGGCGGCGCAGCGTCGACCACCGGCTTCCGCGAAGGCCCGCCGCTGGTTACAGGCGCGCAGATCGGCGACTCGGGCACCGGCCTGCATCTCGCGCTCGGCATCGTCTCCGCGCTCTATCAGCGCATCCGGACCGGCCGCGGCCAGCGCGTGCTCTGCGCCATGCAGGACGGCGTGCTCAACCTCGCCCGCGTCAAGCTACGCGACCAGCAGCGCCTCGCGCACGGCCCGCTCACAGAGTACAGCCAGTACAGCGAGGGCATTCCGTTCGGCAAGGCGGTGCCGCGCGCCGGCAACGATTCCGGCGGCGGTCAGCCGGCCTGGCTGCTCAAGTGCAAGGGCTGGGAGACCGATCCCGACGCCTACATTTATTTCATCACCCAGGCGCCGGTGTGGGGCGAGATCTGCGACCTGATCGGCGAGCCGGGCTGGAAGACCGATCCGGACTATGCCACGCCGAAGGCGCGCCTGCCGCGGTTGAAAAAGATTTTCGCGCGAATCGAGGAGTGGACCATGACCAGGACCAAGTTCGAGGTCATGGACACCTGCAATGCAGTTGATATTCCGGTTGGACCGATCCTGTCGATGAAGGAGATTGCCGAGGACGCGTCGCTGCGCAAGACCGGCACGGTGGTCGAAGTCGACCATCCGACCCGCGGCAAGTACCTGACCGTCGGCAATCCGATCAAGCTGTCGGATTCGCCCGCCGACGTGCGGCGCTCGCCGCTTTTGGGCGAGCACACCGAGGAAATTCTTTCCAAGGTGCTCGGCTATTCGGCGAAGGAAGTGGCGGAAATCAAGTCTTCGGGCGCGATCACGGCGCCGGACAAGTCGAAAGCGGCGGCATAACAAACGTCGTGTTCCGGACGCGGTGCGGCGCGCAGGCGCTGCACCGCGGAATCGGAACAGTTGGGAAAATACAGGGAGAGTTCGTCAATGCGTATCGTGGTCCACGGCCAGCAGGCCTTCGGCAAGACCGTGCTCGAGGCGCTTATCAAGCGCGGCGAGAACGTGGTCGCCGTCTATGTCGCGCCGGAAAAGGAAGGCGCCAAGGCCGACCCGCTGAAGGAAGCTGCGCTCGCGGCCAAGCTGCCGGTTTATCAGCCGGCCTCCTATAAGCACCCGAAGGTCTGGGAAGAATTCAAGGCGCTCAAGCCCGATCTGCAGGTGATGGCTTTCGTCACGTTGTTCGTGCCGGAGGACTTCCTCAACATCCCGACGCACGGTTCGATTCAGTATCACCCGTCGCTGCTGCCGGCCTATCGCGGCGCCAGCGCGATCAATTGGCAGATCATCATGGGTGAAAAGGAAGCCGGACTGTCGATCTTCTGGCCCGACAACGGGCTCGATACCGGCGATGTCCTGATGCAGAAGACGACGCCGATCTCCGCCACCGATACGCTCGGCACCGTCTATTTCGACCGCCTGTTCCCGCTCGGCGTCGAGGCGATGCTGGAATCGGTCGACCTGGTGAAGGCCGGCAAGGCCCCGCGCATCAAGCAGGACGAGTCGAAGGCCACCTACGAGGGCCGCTGCGGCCCCGGAAACTCGCGCATCGATTGGGGCAAGTCTTGGCGCCAGATCGATCCGCTGATCCGCGGCTGCAATCCGGCGCCCGGCGCCTGGACCGTGCTCGACGGCAAGACCGTCAAGATTTTCGACGCCAAGCCGCTGCCGGCCAAGGACCCGAAAGGCATCGCCGGCAAATTGGGTGAAATTGTCGCGGTCGAGGCCGACGGCTTCACCGTGGTCTGCGCCGACGGCCGCTTCAAGGTCACCCGCGTGCAGCCCGACGGGGCCAAGAAAATCGACGCTTCCGAATGGACCAAGTCCGCCAACATCGCCGTCGGGGCGAAGTTCGGCTGATCACTTCGTACTGAAAATCCGAAATCGCCGGCTCACCCGCATTGTCATTAGACGGATAAACCCATGCCCGCTTCGCAGCACCAGAACCCGAAGTCCGACATCGAAATTTCGCAGGCCGCCAAGAAGCGGCCGATCCTCGACGTTGCCAAGGAAAAGCTCGGCATCGCGCCGGAGAACCTCGACCCGTATGGCCACTACAAGGCCAAGGTGTCGATGGACTACATCAAGTCGCTGCAGTCGAAGCCGAACGGCAAGCTGATCCTGGTCACCGCCATCACGCCGACGCCGGCCGGCGAGGGCAAGACCACGACCACGGTCGGCCTCACCGACGCCCTCAACAACATCGGCAAGAAGGCGATGCTCTGCCTGCGCGAGCCCTCGCTCGGCCCCTCGTTCGGTATGAAAGGCGGCGCCGCCGGCGGCGGTTACGCGCAGGTGGTGCCGATGGAAGACATCAATCTGCATTTCACCGGCGACTTCCACGCCATCACCTCGGCGCACAATCTGCTCTCGGCGCTGATCGACAACCACATCTATTGGGGCAACGCGCTCGGCATCGACTCGCGCCGCGTCGCCTGGCGCCGTGTCATGGACATGAACGACCGCGCGCTGCGCGAGATCGTCTGCTCGCTCGGCGGCGTCGCCAACGGCTATCCGCGCGAAGCCGGCTTCGACATCACGGTCGCTTCCGAAGTGATGGCGATCTTCTGCCTCGCCAAGAACCTCGACGATCTCAAGGAGCGGCTCGGCAACATCATCGTCGGCTATACTCGCGACCGTAAGCCGGTGCGCGCCAAGGATCTCAAGGGCCACGGCGCCATGACCGTGCTGCTCAAGGAGGCGCTGTCGCCGAACCTGGTGCAGACGCTGGAAGGCACGCCTGCCTTCATCCACGGCGGCCCGTTCGCCAACATCGCGCACGGCTGCAATTCCGTGCTCGCCACCACCACCGCGCTCAAGCTCGCCGACTACGTGGTGACGGAAGCGGGCTTCGGCGCCGATCTCGGCGGCGAGAAGTTCCTCGACATCAAGTGCCGCAAGGCCGGCCTGGAGCCGTCCTGCGTCGTGCTGGTCGCCACCATCCGCGCGCTCAAGATGCATGGCGGCGTGGCGAAGGCCGACCTCAAGAAGGAAGACCTCAAGGCGCTGGAAGCCGGCATGGCCAATCTGCAGCGCCATGTCGAGAACGTGAAGAAATTCGGCATCCAGCCGGTGATCTCGATCAACCGCTTCTCGGCCGACACCGACGCCGAGATCAAGCTCGTCCAGGACGCCTGCGCCAAGCTCGGCGTCGAGGCGATCATGGCCGATCACTGGGCGATGGGCGGCGAGGGCGCTGCCGACGTCGCCCGCGCGGTGGTGAAGATCTGCGACAGCGGCAAAAGCAAGCTGAAGCTGCTCTATCCCGACGAGATGCCGCTGTTTACGAAGATCGAGACCATCGCCAAGGAAATCTACCGCGCCCGGGCGGTGACCGCCGACAAGTCGGTCAAGGACCAGCTCAAGACCTGGGAGGAGATGGGCTACGGCAAGCTGCCGATCTGCGTCGCCAAGACCCAGTACAGCTTCTCCACCAACGCGGATTCCAAGGGCGCGCCCGACGATCACGTCATCAATGTGCGCGAAGTGCGGCTCTCGGCCGGAGCGGAATTCGTGGTGGCGATCTGCGGCGAGATCATGACCATGCCGGGCCTGCCCAAGGTGCCGGCCGCCGACGTGATCGACGTCAACGCGCAGGGCCAGATCGTCGGGCTGTTCTAACAGAGCCGTCGGCCCGGGCGAGCGCTAGCGAGGCCCGGGACCCATCTCCGTGTGCTATCGTGACGGCACGGCGTATGGGTCCCCGCCTTCGCGAGGACGACAAATTAAGAACTGGGAGAAACCATGCTCAAATTCTACTACAACGGCGCGCCCAATCCGATGAAGGTTGCGCTCATGCTCGAGGAAACCGGCTTGCCTTACGAGCCGGTTCCGGTCGACACCCGCAAAGGCGAGCAGCACAAGCCGGACTATCTCGCGATCAATCCGAACGGCAAGGTGCCGGCGATCGTCGACGGCGACGCCACGGTGTTCGACTCGAACGCCATCCTGCTTTATCTCGCCGAGAAGACCGGAAAATTCCTGCCGGGCAAGGGCGACAAGGCGCGCGGCGAGCTGTTGTCGTGGCTGATGTTCGTGGCCTCGGGCGTCGGTCCCTTCTCCGGCCAGTCGGTGCATTTCCGCAACTACGCGCCGGAGAAAAACGAATACGCCATCAACCGCTATATGTATGAGGCGCAGCGCCACTACGGCATTCTCGAAGCGCGCCTCGCCAAACACAAATACATGCTGGGCGACACCTACACCATTGTCGACATGGCGGTCTGGGGCTGGGCGCGGCTGATCCCCAACGCGCTCGGCGAAGGCGCCTGGGCCAAGTTCCCCAACCTGAAGCGGTTGATCGATGAGATCTCTGCGCGGCCAGCGGCGGCGCGCGCCAACGCGATCAAGGACAAGCACAAGTTCAAGGCCGAGTTCGACGAGGAAGCGCGCAAGGCCATGTTCCGCCACATGGACGTGAAGGTGGCGTAGAAGACGAGCCTGACGACTCGATATATTGCGAGGCCCGCCCGACGGCGGGCCTCGTTCTTATTGACGACACTTGGCTAAGTGCACTGGTTAATCGCACTTGGCGCAATTGATTAAAATTTTCGCCATTTTGTAGCATGCGTGTGCAACGGATCTTGGTACCTTGTTGCTAGAGTGCTCGCACGCTCCGTTTCCAGGCAGAATATGACCGCGGCAAGCGGCGCTGAAATTCACCGTCCCGCCCTCACATCAATGTTGTCCCATGTCCAATCCCGTCTCGTGCGCCAAAGCCCATTCGCATGCCGAAAGCCAATCCATCCTCGATGAACTGATCAGCACGGTCGCCACCGGCGGCGTGAAACAGCGCCTGCGCATCCTTCAGCGCATCACCGATTTGTTCGTGGCCGGATCGCGCGGCTATTCCGACCGGCAGGTCGCTCTGTTCGACGACGTGCTGCGGGAGCTTTCGACCGATATCGAGGTCAAGGCGCGCGCGCGGCTTGCGAACCAGTTGGCGGACGTGAGCAACGCTCCCCGCAAGCTGATCCGCTCGCTTGCTTTCGACGACGAGATCAAGGTCGCCGGACCGGTGCTCACCCGGTCGGGGCAACTGAGCGATGCCGACCTGATCGAGAACGCCAGCACCAAGAGTCAGGAGCATCTCCTCGCCATCGCCCAGCGCCTGAAGCTGAGCGAGGCCGTCTCCGACGTTCTGGTCGAGCGCGGTGACCACCGCGTCGTGCATAAGGTCGTGCACAACAAGGGCGCGCTCTTCTCGCTCGCAGGCTACGGTTTGCTGACAACCCGCGCGCGCCACGACCGCAAGCTGATGCTGGCGCTCGGACAACGCGGCGATATTCCGCGTCAGCATTATCTCAAACTGCTCGAATGCGCGTCCGCGTCCGTCCGCGCCAAGCTGGAAGCCGCCAATCCGCGCGCTGCCGACGCAATTCGCGACGCTGTCGACGACGTCGCCACCGCCATCCAGCGCGACGTGCGCGCGGCATCGCCGGAGCATGCCCTCGCCGCCCGCGACGCCAATAAACGCTTCAAGTTACACCCCGTCATGGAAGCTCATGTTCACAGCCCCGCCCACGCGCAGGAATTCGAAAAAGCGGTGGTCGCGCTCTCGAAGCTCGGCAATTTTCCTGTCGATCTCGTCGAACGCGCTCTGCTCGACGAGCACGAGGATATGATTCTCATTCTGGCCAAGGCCGCCGGTTGCTCATGGACGACGGCCCGGGAGCTGTCGCAGATGCGCGCGGCCGAACGCAACATGAAGCACGAGGATGTCGCCCAGGCGTTCGAACGATACAAGAAGCTGAACCAGGAAACCGCGCGGAATATCCTCAATTTCTACGGCCGGCGCAGGCAGTCGCGTACGCCGACGCAAGCCGGCAAGGCGGATACACCGAGCCCGGCGCCGATGGTCCCGAGCAGGAAGCAGGCGGCCGACTATGCTTCGGCGCCGGCCGGTGCGGCCGGCTTTTAGCCGAACTCGATCGGCCGCCAACTGATGGCGGCGTTGAACATCGCCGCGCGCACGCGCGACACCGCGAGATCAGCTGTCGAGCGAGGCCGCCACGCGGCGCGCCTCCGCCACCAGCGCCGCGGTGATCGGCGTCATCGGCTCGCGCGACGGCACCACCAGGCCGATGGTCTGCACGGCTTCCGGCTGGGTGATCGGAATGGCGCGGATGGTGTCGGTCAGGCCCAGCGTGTCGGCGATCTTCGCCGGCATCACGCTCGCCCAGCGGCCGGTGCGCACGTGCGAGTACAGCAGGATCATCGAATCGGATTCGAGTGTCGGCCGCGCTTCGCTGCCGGCGCTTTTGAGCAGGTGGTTGATGATGCGCCGGTTCTGCATGTCGGGCGTGAGCAGGCAGAGCGGCACCTGCGCCACCTCCGCCCAGGTCACGCTGTCGCGGTTGCCGAGTGGCGCGTCGGCCGAGGTGAGCAGCCGGTAGCGTTCGTGGTAGAGCGGCACGGTGCCGACGCGGCCGATCGGCTCGTTCTCGACATAAGTGATGCCGGCGTCGATCTCGAGATTTTCCAGGAGGTCGAGAATCTCCAGCGAGTTGCGCGAATAGATGGTGAATTGAACGTTCGGATGGCGCGCGCGATAGGGCGTGGTGAGCCGCTCAACCATGGCCAGGGTGGTCGGAATGGCGGCGATGCGCAGGCGGCCTGAGAGACCGTGTTTAAGTGAGTGAACTTCCCCGCGCATGGCGCGGGCATCGCCGACGATACGCCGCGCCCAATCGAGCACGCGTTCGCCCTCCGGCGTAAAGCCCTGAAAACGCGAACCGCGGTTCACCAAGAGCACGCCCATTTGCGCTTCGATCTGCTTCACGCTGGCGGACAGTGTCGGCTGGGTCACGCCGCAGGCCTCGGCGGCGCGGCCGAAATGTTTTTCCCGCGCGAGGGCGAGCAGAAATTCGAGCTTGTCGATCAATAGGGTTCTTTTGCGTTTGGATGTTTACGATACGGTATCGGATGGATCAGGAAATGGTGCATCTGTATACCGCCTATTTGTCAGGCATAATCGGATTTTACAAGGATAGCTACCTTATTGATAGAGGGAATCTATTAAGCCATTGAGGAATGGGCCTTGCTTCCATTGATTCAGAACGGCTTTCTCAAGCCGGGAGAACAAAATGAGCGTTGCAGGACAGGACATAAAGACGCCGCCGAAGGCAGGCCGGCGCCGGCCGCCGCGCACGCCCAAGGGCCGCCAGATCGACCCGCAGGCGCTTGACGAAGTCCGCGCGCTGCTCACCGACCGGCCGCGCCGGCGCGACCTGCTGATCGAACATCTGCATCTGATCCAGGATCGCTACGGCCATCTGTCCGCCGCACATCTCGCCGCGCTCGCCGCCGAAATGAAGCTGGCGCAGACCGAAGTCTACGAGGTCGCGACCTTCTATTCGCATTTCGACGTGGTGAAGGACGGACCGCCGCCACCGGCGGTTACGGTGCGCGTGTGCGATTCGCTGTCTTGCGGCATGGCCGGCGCCGAGAAATTGCTCGCCAAGCTGCCGGGCATTCTGGGCAAAGATGTGCGCGTGGTGCGCGCGCCCTGCATGGGCGCCTGCGACCGCGCGCCGGTGGTTGCCGTCGGACACTTGCAGACGTTCAAGGCAACGCCGGAAACAGTCGCCGCCGACGTCAAGGCCAACAAGTATGCGCATCCTTACAAGCCAAACGCGGATTTCGCCGCCTACCAGAAAGCCGGAGGCTACGCGCTGCTCAAGGATTGCCTGTCGGGCAAGCGCACACGCGACGAGCTGATCAAGATCGTGTCCGATGGCGGTCTACGCGGCCTCGGCGGCGCTGGATTCCCCACCGGGCGCAAATGGCAATTGGTGCGCGCCGAGCCGGCGCCTCGCCTGTTCGCGGTCAATTGCGACGAGGGCGAGCCCGGCACCTTCAAGGACCGCTATTATCTCGAGCGCGATCCGCACCGCTTCATCGAGGGCATGCTGATTGCCGCCTGGGTGGTCGAGGCGCCGCAGACCTACCTCTATATCCGCGACGAATATCCCGAGCTGCGGCTGATGCTGGCCGAAGAGATGGAGAAGGCCGAGAACGCGGGTCTCATGGCGCATACCAAGCTGCATCTGCGCCGTGGCGCCGGCGCTTACATCTGCGGCGAAGAATCGGCGATGATCGAGTCGATCGAAGGCAAGCGCGGCCTGCCGCGCCACCGCCCGCCATACGTCGCGCAGGTCGGCCTGTTCGGCCGCCCGACGCTCGAACAGAACGTCGAGACGCTGTTCTGGGTGCGCGACATCGTCGAAAAAGGCGCGGCCTGGATGACGAGCCAAGGCCGCAAGGAGCGCAAGGGTTTCCGCAGCTTCTCGGTGTCCGGCCGCGTCAAGAAGCCGGGCGTGGTGCTGGCGCCGGCCGGCGTCACCGCGCGCGAACTGATCGAGGAATTCTGCGACGGCATGGCCGACGGCCACATCTTCAAGGGTTACCTGCCGGGCGGCGCGTCGGGCGGCATTCTGCCGGCCTCGATGGCGGACGAGCCGCTCGACTTTGGCACCCTGGAAAAATACGGCTGCTTCGTCGGTTCCCACGCGGTTGTCATCTTGTCCGACCAGGACGATATGAAGGCAGTGGCGTTGAACCTGATGAAGTTCTTCGAGGACGAGAGTTGCGGCCAGTGCACGCCCTGCCGCGCCGGCACCGAGAAGGCGGTCAAGCTGATGGCGCAGGGCCCCTGGGACACGAGCTTGCTGACCGAACTCTCGACCGCCATGCGCGATGCTTCGATCTGCGGCCTCGGCCAGGCCGCGCCCAATCCGCTGCTGTGCGTGCTGAAATATTTTCCGGACGAACTAAAAAAGCCGCTGGGAACCTGGTGACGAGAGGAAAGACCAATGACCGCAGGTAACGGCGCCGGCAAATCGGTGAAATTCATCCTTGACGGCAAGGAAGTCGAGGCGCTCGACGGCGAGACCATCTGGCAGGTGGCCAAGCGCCTGGGCACCGACATCCCGCATCTGTGCTATTCGCCCGAGCCCGGCTACCGCGCCGACGGCAATTGCCGCGCCTGCATGGTGGAGATCGAGGGCGAGCGCGTGCTGGCGGCAAGCTGCATCCGCAAGCCTGCCGAAGGCATGAAGGTGAAGGCCGTGTCCGAGCGCGCCAAGACCGCGCGGGCGATGGTGTTCGAACTGCTGATTTCCGACCAGCCGGAGCGCAAGACGCAAGCGCACGATCCGCAATCGAAATTCTGGGCCTGGGCCGACCGCATGGGCGTCGCCACCAGCCGCTTCGGCAAACGCCACGCGCCGACGCCCGACCGCAGCCATCCGGCCATGGCGGTCAATCTCGACGCCTGCATCCAGTGCAATTTGTGTGCGCGCGCCTGCCGCGAAGTGCAGGTCAACGACGTCATCGGCATGGCCGGCCGCGGCCATTCCGAGAAGATCGTGTTCGACTTCGACGACCCGATGGGCGCCTCGACGTGCGTGGCCTGCGGCGAATGCGTGCAGGCCTGCCCGACCGGCGCGCTGATGCCCGCGACCCTGGTCGACGCCAAAAACGTGCGCAGCGAATTCCCCGACCGCGAGGTGCACTCGGTGTGCCCCTATTGCGGCGTCGGCTGCCAGCTCACTTATCACATCAAGAACGACAAGCTCTTATACGTGACGGGCAAGGACGGCCCGGCCAACCAGCAGCGCCTGTGCGTCAAGGGCCGCTTCGGCTTCGACTACGTCTCCAATCCGGAGCGCCTGATGAAGCCGATGATCCGCATCGACGGCATCGGCAAGGCCGCTGACGATCTGGTCGATCCGTCCAATCCGTGGACGCATTTCCGCGAAGCGACCTGGGACGAGGCAATGGAACGCGCCGCCGCGGGCCTTAGACAAATCCGCGACCGCGACGGTCCGCGCGCGTTGGCCGGCTTCGGCTCGGCCAAGGGGTCGAACGAAGAAGCCTATCTGTTCCAGAAGCTGGTGCGCACCGGCTTCGGTTCCAACAATGTCGATCACTGCACGCGGCTCTGCCACGCGTCGTCGGTGGCGGCGCTGCTCGAAGGCGTCGGCTCGGCGGCGGTGACCGCGACCTTCAACGAGTGCAAGAACTCGGATTTCATCATCGTCATCGGCGCCAACCCGACCGAGAACCACCCCGTGGCCGCCACCTTCTTCAAGCAGGCGGCCAAGCGCGGCGCCAAACTTGTCGTGATGGACCCGCGCGGGCAGGCCCTTAAACGCCACGCCTGGCAGATGATGCAGTTCAAGAACGGCACCGACGTGGCGATGCTCAACGCCATGCTCAACGTCATCGTCGACGAGAAGCTCTACGACCAGCAATACGTTCAGACTTACGTCGAGGGCTTCGAGCAGCTCAAGGAGCACGTCAAGGATTTCACGCCCGAAGAGATGGAGCCGATCTGCGGCATTCCCGCCGACACGCTGCGCAACGTGGCGCGCTCCTACGCGCGCGCCGAAAGCGCCATTATCTTCTGGGGCATGGGCGTCTCGCAGCACACCCACGGCACCGACAATGCGCGCTGCCTGATCGCGCTGTCGCTGATCTGCGGCCAGGTCGGCCGTCCGGGCACCGGCCTGCATCCGCTGCGCGGCCAGAACAACGTGCAAGGCGCCTCCGACGCCGGACTGATCCCGATGTTCTTCCCCGACTACAAGTCGGTCGAGGACCCCGAGCAGATCGCCAAATATGAAAAGGCCTGGGGCAAGAAGCTCGATCCCAAGCGCGGCAAGACCGTGGTCGAGATCATGGACGCGGTGCACGCCAACGAGATCAAGGGCATGTACATCATGGGCGAGAACCCCGCGATGTCCGACCCCGATCTCAATCACGCGCGCGGCGCGCTCGCCCATCTCGAGCATCTTGTCGTGCAGGACATCTTCCTGACCGAGACCTGTTCCTATGCCGACGTCATCCTGCCGGCTTCCGCCTGGCCGGAGAAGGACGGCACCGTCACCAACACCAACCGCCAGGTGCAGATGGGCCGCGCCGCGCTGCCGCTGCCGGGCGATACGCGGCAGGATTTGTGGATCGTCCAGGATCTCGCCCAGCGCATGGGCGAGAAGTGGAACTACAAGCACGTCGGCGAAGTGTTCGAGGAGATGGCGCGGCTGATGCCGGCGCTCGACAACATCACCTGGGAGCGCGTCGAGCGCGAGGATGCCGTCACTTATCCGACCGACGCGCCGGACCAGCCCGGCCGCGACGTGGTGTTCGACAAGGGCTTCCCGCGCCCGAACAGCATGGCCAAGCTGGTCGCCGCCAAGCTCACGCCGCCGAACGAGACGCCGGATCACGATTACCCGTTCATCCTCACCACCGGCCGCCAGCTCGAGCATTGGCACACCGGCGCCATGACGCGGCGCGCTTCAGTGCTCGACACGCTGGAGCCGGCGGCGATCGCCGCGGTGTCGCGCGGCACGCTCGCCAAGCTCGGCATCGAGCCCGGCGACATGGTGCGCGTCACCACGCGCCGTGGCACGGTCGAGCTCAACGCCCGCCAGGACGACGGCATCCCCGACGGCGTGGTGTTCATCCCCTTCGCTTACGTGGAGGCGGCGGCCAACATCCTGACCAACCCGGCGCTCGACCCGTTCGGCAAGATTCCGGAATTCAAGTTCTGCGCCGCCAAGGTGGAAGCTGCGGGGCCGCGGATGCAGGCAGCGGAGTAGGGGTCGCCCAGGGCGGCCGGGTCCACCGGCTTGACATTTTTGGCCGCTGCCGCAACCTCGACGCAAAGCGGGGGCAGGTTGCGCCGGGAGTCGCCATGATTGTACCAAGGCTTTCGCATTTTACCGCTGCCGTGACGGCATTGTTGCTAGCCGCGGGCGCATGCCTATTTTCGAGCGCGGGCGCAAGAGCCCAAGCCCCATCCGGCGCCTGCGACGAGGCCGCCGGGATCGCGGTCTTGTCCTCGCCGGTGGCGCCGTGGAAGGGCGCGCCCTTGCGCGTCATCTTCACCGCCGAGAAGGCGCTCGAGGGCGAGTTGTCGCTGATCGCGCCCGACGGCAGCGTCGCGGCCAAATCGCAAGAGCGGCACGGCGGGCCGCCCTATTTCTGGTTTGCCGAGGTTGCCTCGCCTGCCGCCGGCACCTGGCGCGTGAGGCTCGCGGGCGGCGGCGGGCAGCCCGGGTGCGGCACCATTACGCGCGACATCGCGGTGCGCACCGACAAGCCGGCGCCGCCGGGCGCGACCGCGGGCAGCATCTGGCCGCTGCACAATTCGTGGAACCGCGCGACGGAAAATTTGTATTCGGCCTGGATCGAGAAGCTGTTCGACGCCACGCTCGATGCGCCGCCGTCCTGGAACGCGCTGCATGAAGTGCTGCGCGACCGCTCGCGCAATATGCTGTTCAACGCTTTGGGCCTCGGCGAAGACGAGACGGGAATGGTCATGCGCCCCGACTGCGCCGACATGCCGTATTTCCTGCGTGCCTATTTCGCGTTCAAGCTGGGGCTGCCGTTCGGCTACTCGAAGTGCTCGCGCGGCGGCGGCGGCCAGCCGCCGAAGTGCTTCCAGTGGTTCAGCGTGCAGAATCTCGAGGCCGCGCGTCCCGCCACCTCCGGACAAAAGACCGCGCCGGCCGATTCTTCGCCGAAACGGACGGGGCTTGTGGCGTCGTTCGCCCACTATATCCCGATCGTCGCCGACGCCGTTCACTCCGGCACCGGCCGCACGCTGGCGAGCGACGACAACACCGACTACTACATGGTGAAGCTGACGCAGGAGACGCTGCGCCCGGGCACCATCTACGCCGATCCGTTCGGGCACGTCCTGATGCTCACCAAGCGCGTGGCGCAAACGGAGGACGCGGCGGGCGTCTTCCTCGCCGCCGACGCGCAGCCCGACGGCACCGTCGCCATCAAGCGCTTTTGGCGCGGCAATTTCCTGTACGCGCAGGATCCCGCGCTCGGCAGCGCCGGCTTCAAGCGCTTCCGCCCGATCCTGCGCGACAGCACCGGCGCGCTGCGGCGGCTGAGCAACGCCGAAATCGCCAAAAATCCGCAATACGCCGATTTTTCGCTCGAACCATCGAAGCTCGCGGTCGAGGCGTTCTACGATCGCATGGACGACGTGATGTCGCCGGAGCCGCTCGATCCCTTGCGCGCGATGAAGGAGGCGATCTCGGCGCTCGACGAGCAGGTGAAGACGCGCGTGAACTCGGTCGAAAACGGCCGCAAGTACCAGAACAGCGGGCGCGGCGAGGCGGCCATGCCGGACGGCGCGACGATCTTCGAGACCACCGGCGCCTGGGAGGATTTCTCGACGCCGTCGCGCGATCTGCGGCTGCTGATCGCGATCGACGTGGTGCGCGGCTTCCCCGAGCGCGTCGCGCGCCGGCCCGAGCGCTACGCGATGCCGAGGGGCAGAAGCGTCGCCGACGTGAAGGCCGAATTGCAGAGCGTGCTCGCTTCCGAACTTGCCGCGCGCAAGTTTTCCTACCCGCGCAGCGACGGCTCGCCCTGGACGCTCGCGCTCAAGGACGTGCTCGACCGCATGCCCGCGCTCGAGATGGCGTATAACCCGAACGACTGCGTCGAGCTGCGCTGGGGCGCGGCGGACGGCAGCGAGGAAGCTGCGACCTGCAGGCGGCATGCGCCGGGCGCGCAGCGCGCCAAGATGACGAAGTACCGCGCCTGGTTCCACGAGCGGCGGCGGCCACCCCGCGCTTAGCGGTCAATTATACAGAACGCGGGGCGGCCGGAGCCGCCCCGCGCGCGTCTGACGGAACTGGTTTACTGGACGCTGAAAAGCCCGCGTCGGTCCGCCGGGATGCTCGCCTTGCTAAAGATATAGTCGCGCGAATCCTCGATCTGATTGCGCAAGTGGTTGAGATCGACGTCGAGCAACTGCCCCTTCCACTTGCGCACCTTGCCCGCGACGATCACGGTCTCGACATTGGTGCGGTCCATCAACGACACCACCGCTCCCGGAACCTGGTTGAGCGGGGCTACGTTGATCTTGGTGGCGTCGAGGATGATGATATCGGCCTCCTTGCCCGGTGTGAGCGAACCGACCTTCTGATCGAGGCGTAGCGCTTTCGCGCCGTTAATGGTGGCGTAGCGCAGCACGTCGCGGGTGGTCAGCGGGGCCGGTATGCCGGCGGCCGGCGTCGGCCAATAAGGGAACGATCCGGGGACGGTGACCGCGGTTTGTGGGAGCCCCCAATCCAGGGGATCCGGCAGGTTCTGGTTCCCATTCGGGTTGTCGAGGATCATCTGATTCACCAGCGCGCGCTGCAGATTCATCGCCGAGCGCATCTGGGTGAAGAAGTCCGCCGTCAGCGTGCACTCCACGTCGACGCTGAGCGAAGGCTCGAAGGGGTTCTGCGGCGTGCTGAGGCTTTGCATCCTCAGGAAGGGTGGCATGCCGTGCCGCATATTCATCTCGATCGGGCAGGCGATCGAGACCTGCGCGCCGACATCATGCACTTTTTGCCACGCAAAGTCCGACATGCCGGTCATGTGGATGAACAGGTTGTCGGGGCCAATCCCAATGTCATGGTTGCTGCCGCCTTGGCCGTGGCAGAGAGCGTCCATGATCGGGCGGATGCCGAACGGCGAGAGGATATGCGCCGCAATCTGCAGACCGAGCTGACGCCCGATCTTCCAGGACTGTTCGGTTGTCGCATCACTAAGATAGACCTCGCCGCCCATGATCATGTGGACTAGCTGATTGTCCGACGAGAACCACTGCTGTTTGATGCGGAACGCATCAGTTGGATACTGGTTGCCGGGATTGGTGCCGAGAATGTTGGCGCCCGCACTCTCGAAGTAGCCAAAGGCGGCACGCCGGCCCGTATCGAACAGCGCCCTGATCGCCGCGTCAGAGTGCTGCGGCGAGTGATGAATTTGCGAGACGTCGTGCACGGTGGTGACGCCGTCGTCGAGCTGTGACAACCCGGCAAACAGCTCGTTGATGTAGACGTCTTGCGGCCGATACACCGGAGCGAAGTTAAGCAGGACGTATTCGAAATAGGTCGTGCTGCCGCTGGTCGAATTCGACCCGTCGTTGATCAGGACGCCGTCCGCGAGGAAGCTGCGCAGCGCGGTCTCGAACTGGTGGTGATGCGTGTCGATGAAGCCGGGCATGACGATGCGGCCGGTGGCGTCGATGTCAGAGGCGCCGCCCACCTGCAGGTTCGGCGCAATAGCGCGAATTTTATTGCCTTCGACCATTACGTCGGCTTTCGTGAAGTCGCCGACGTGCGGGTCCATCGACATTACGGCACCGCCGCGAATGACGTAACGGCGGCCGGGCACGCCGGTATTGAGAGGCGCATCGTTGAACTGCGCCGCGGCTGGGCGCGGCGCGAACAGCTTGAGCGCCGAAGCAGTGACGCCGGCTGCAGCCGCGCCTTTCAAAAAGTTGCGTCGCGAAGAGAAGTGTTTCTGGAAGAGACCTTTCTGGCAGAGAATACACATATCGGCGTTCTCCCCTATGGCGGGTCATTCTGGATTGATGACCCTGCATTCATTCTGCCGTTGATGCAGAAGGCTGTACATCTCGAACGGCGACGTCGCGAAAAATTTTTGATGTGGGAACTTGCCCATACTTCATGTTGTCCCACGGCGCACTCGGATTGGGCGAACCCGCAGCGGGAACCGGTCGAAGGCTTGGCCCTCAGCGCGTCTCTTCGATCACGACTCGCATTTCGGCGTGCGATAGATCACGAAGCCTTTCATTGTGTGTCCATTTCCGGCTCTAAGCGGACATTCCGCTGGCGCTGCCCACTGTCCGCTTTCAGCGGGCCTTCACGGGTCGTCCGCCGTTCTTTGGCATCAAGCCGGCACCTAAGGCCATCACCCTTAGCGCCAGCCCGGATGACCGACGCCCGAAGCGCTCGCTCTTGAAATAGGCCGGACCGGAAATTCCGCAATTGGCGCTTAATCGATGCGCCAGCCTATCCGCCCAAGGTCCGCTTATGACCCAGACATCAATGGCCGAAAATCTCAGCCGGTGTTAGGATTGCTCTCGGCAAGGCCCCTACACGCAAGTATCGCCTACAATGAAGCTGTAGTTTCTCGTCTGTGGTCATATGACAGAGGTGGAACATGCCGTATCACCTGGAAGGACGACTACTTGAAGTCTGCGACTGCCGCGTCTTGTGCCCGTGTTGGATCGGAGAAGATCCCGACAACGGCACCTGCGACACCATCGTCGCCTATCACTTTGACAAGGGGACGATTGACGGCGTCGATGTCAAGAACAGGACGATCGCCATCGTGGCGCATCTTCCCGGCAACATCCTGAAGGGCAACTGGCGCATCGCGGTTTATATCGACGACAAAGCCTCGGATGAGCAGCAGGAAGCGCTGCTCAAGGTTTATACCGGCAAGGCCGGCGGCCCCATCGCCGATATCGCCAAGCTGGTCGGTGAAGTCGTCGCGGTCGAACGCGTGCCCATTGCCTTCGATGTTAGGGAGGGGCGTGGCACCATCAAGATCGGCGAAAACCAGTATGCCGAACTGGAGCCTTATCAAGGAGCGACCGGGATCAATACGACGCTCACCGACACGATCTTCTCGACCGTGCCGGGCGCGCCGGTCTACGTCGGCAAGGCACCGCGATATATATCGAAACAACCAGCGCTCGGGATCAACGTCGATCTAAAAGATCACAACGCGCTGCAAAGCACATTCGTCTTCGACTGCTAGGCGGTCGCCGCGCTATCGGTGACACCATGTCGATGCGGGCGCTCGATCGAGGCAATATATGGCTGCCATTGGTAGGCAGTCTTGTCGGGTTGGCGTGGCTTACTCTCGCCATCTGGGAGCAGAGCCCCTACGGCCGTTATCTTGATCACGGCCGCTGGACCGAGATCGGGCTTGCTGCAAGCCTATGCCGCGTTTTGCCGGCAGGCCCGGTCGTGCTTCCCGTCCTGCTTTACGTGAGCGGCTGGGTGTTGATGATCGTCGCCATGATGGTGCCGACTGTACTGCCGCTGCTCGCGATTTTCGCGCGTATCACGCAAGGGCACGCGGACCGCGGCATTCTCATGACACTGTTGATCCTCGGCTACCTGTCGATATGGACCGTTTTCGGCTTGCTCGCCCACTCGGCCGACATGGCGCTGCATACCGTCGTCGCGGGCAACGACTTCCTGATTTTCAACGGCTGGATCGTCGGGGCGATCGTGCTCGGCATCGCCGGCGCGTTCCAGTTCAGCAAGCTGAAATACCGCTGCCTCGACAAATGCCGCACGCCGTTCAGTTTCGTCAACGAGCATTGGCGCGGCGGCGACGTGCGCCGGCAATCGTTCATGCTTGGCGTGCATCATGGCGTATTCTGTGTCGGCTGCTGTTGGGCCATCATGCTTTTGATGTTTGTGGTCGGTGCTGGCAGCGTTGGCTGGATGTTGGCAATCGGCGCGATGATGGCTATCGAGAAGAATGTCGCATGGGGCCGGCGTCTAAGTGCGCCGCTCGGCATCGGCCTGTTGCTGGCATCGGCCGCGATCTTTGCGCTGAACGTCTGACCGGGAACGAAGCCGGACTTCGACGAAGATCCGCTTTCAGCCGTAAAGCTGACACGGCTCGGACGGGCATCGGGGGCTTGCCAGACAGAAGATCGCCATCACCGCTGCCACTTGATAATATTCGAATACAAGATTATATTCCTATCTATCCTCTCCATACCGAGGGCGTTCTCACGAGACGCAAACGAGGGCGGGGGAGGTTGCGGCGCCTGCGGGCGGGGCTCGTGACCCCGCTCCCGGGAGGCCTCGGGTCGCCGTCCGTTCCCACTAAGAGGGACTGCCTTGAATGGCTGGACGGGAGCGGAGGAAGGGCGGCGAAAGCCGCCTGGATCAGGGCGGGCGGGATGCCCCCCATCCGCTGCCGGAAGTACGGCCCCGAGGACAGAAATGCCGCGATGGAGCGCCGAGTGGCGAGCGCGCTTTCGCACAGCGCGCGACGCCGCAAGGCGTCGGACTGATGGTTGCGCCACTCGGCGCTCCATCCCCTCGGCATTTTGCCGGGGGCCGAAGAAGGGCCCGCTGCGGCGGGGAGAGACGACGGCGCCCCCGCGCCGTAAAGAACAGGGGCGATGGCGCTTGCCTAATTCACGTCACCCAATTGCGCCGTTGTGCCCGAACCCGAATTCCCCAACGAAAAACCCAGCACGATATTGCAGGCCCCGCGAAAAGGGCCATAGGGCGCTGGCCGTGGTGAGCCGGCGCAAGATATAACGGGTCATAACAAGCTTACCGGGAGGAACCCCATGAAGATCGCACGATCCCTGCGCGCCTCGGCGATCGCCGGCGCGCTGCTGTTGCCGGCCGGTCTGCAGGCCGCGCGCGCCGACGATGCGCCGCGCTTTCCGACGCGGACCATGGAACAGCTCAGCCCCGAGCAGAAGGCGGTGGCGGAGGGCGTGCTCAAGCAGTCGAGCGCCGGGCTCGGCGGTCCCTACGCAATGCTGATCACCAGCCCGGAATTGCTCAAGCGCTATCTGCTGATGACCGAATATCTGCGCCAGAAGACCTCGCTGCCCAAACGCCTGAACGAGATGGCGATCCTGCTGGAGGCGCGCATTTGGGATGCGCAATACGAGTGGTGGGCGCATGAACCGCTCGCGCGCAAGGCCGGCGTGCCGGAAGCCATCATTGTGGCGATCCGCGACGGCAAGCGGCCGGCCTCGCTGCAGCCGGACGAAGCGATCGTCTACGACTTCGTCACCGAGCTCTTGCACAAGCGGTCGTTGTCGGACGAGACCTTCGCCAAGGCGAAACAGATCCTGGGCGAGCAGCAGGTCGTCGATCTCGCCGCCGTGACCGGGTTCTACGTCATGGTGTCGTCGGTGATCGCGGCCGGGCGGGTCGGCATTCCGAACGGCGAGCCGGCGCCGATGCCCGTTCTGGTGAAGTGACCGGCATGGCAAAGGCGCACGAAATCGGCCTCGGCATCATCGGCTCGGGCCGCATCGGCACCTTGCGCGCGCGTCTCGCGCAAGGGCATTCGGCCGTCGGCCACATTGCGGTGTCGGACTTGAACCCGGCCAACGCCGAAAAACTCGCCAAGCTCACCGGCGGCCGCTCGCACGGCGCCGATAATCTGGCGGTGATCGACGATCCCGCGGTCACCGCCGTGATCGTCTCCACCAGCGAAGGCGAGCATATGGCGCCGATGCTGGCCGCGCTCGAGCGCGGCAAGCCGGTCCTGGTCGAGAAGCCGATCGCGCTCACCGTGCGCGACGCCGACCGGGTGCTGGAGGCGCTCGCCAAATCCGGCGGCAACGTGCGGGTCGGCTACAGCCGGCGCTACAAGGAGCGCTACCAGATCGCCAAGGAGCAGGTGGTGAAAGGCCGCGTCGGTACGCTCACCGGCGGCGCGGCGCGGGTGTTTAATTCGCGCTCGCAGGCGCTCGCCATGCTCGGGCGCAATCCGCACGCGACGCCGGTGGTCGACGCACTCACTTATTACGTCGACCTGATGAACTGGCTGTTCGAGGGTCGCAAGGTCGTTGAAATCTATGCGCGCGGCCAGAACGGCGTGTTGAAGCAGGCGACCGGCTATGAGGTGCCGGACGTGAGCTACGCCGTGCTCACGTATGACGACGGCGCGGTGGTCAATCTCGGCGTGAGCTACGCGCTGCCGGAGAAATACCCCGCGCTCGGCCACGCCGCGCGCGTCGAGGTGGTCGGTACCGGCGGCGTCATGATCCTGGACGACGACCACACCGACCAGCTGATGTACAGCGAGACCGGCGTGCCGCACGTCTATCTGCCGGATCACACCGTCAATATGGTTTTTTTGCAGAGCGGGACGCCGGGCGACTGGGCGTTGGGCGAATTCTGGGGACCGATCGCCAACGAGACGCGCGCCTGGCTCGACCATCTTGCGACCGGCCGGCCTTGCACGCTGGCAAGCCCGCAAGATGCGCGCGCCACGCTGGAGGCGACCCTGGCGATCGAGCACTCGATGCGCATCGGCAGTGCGGTCACGCTGCCATTGCGCCACGGATAATCGATCAGGGAGAACGACCATGGCTCACCAAACCACTCGCCGGGCCGTGTTGCAGGGTGCGGGCGCGCTTGCCGGTGCGGCGGCATTCGGCGGCAGCGCTACCGCCGCCGGCTATCCCGATCGTCCGGTGCGCATCATCGTTCCCTTCGCCGCCGGCGGCCCGAGC
Source organism: Pseudolabrys sp. (assembly GCA_036491675.1). Lineage (GTDB taxonomy): Bacteria > Pseudomonadota > Alphaproteobacteria > Rhizobiales > Xanthobacteraceae > Pseudolabrys. The sequence continues at coordinate 92,738 of DASXBN010000008.1, forward strand.
GACCTGACGGCGCGCTTTCTCAGCCCGAAAGTGGGCGAAGCGCTTGGTCAGACTTTCATCGTGGAGAACCGTGCTGGCGCCGGCAGCAACTTGGGCACTGTGGCGGCCGCACGCGCCGCGCCGGACGGCTACACGCTGCTGGTCACCTCGAGCGCCTTCGTGGTCAACCCCGGGCTCTACAATCAGGTGCCCTATGACGCGTTCAAGGATTTCGCGCCGGTCGCCGAACTCGACACCTCGCCCAACGTCTTCATCGCGACGCCGGCCTCGGGCATTACCTCGATCAAGGAGTTGATCGCGCGGGCGAAGGAAAAGCCCGACGAATTGAGCTACGCCAGCGCCGGCATCGGAACCACACCGCATCTCGCCGCCGAGCTGTTGAAGATCGCGGCCGGCATCAAGATGACGCATATTCCTTATCCGGGAGCCGGTCCGGCCATCCAAAGCATCCTGGCCGGCACGGTGCCGCTGGCCTGTGCCGCGCTGCCAGGTGCCCACCCGAGCATTCTCAACGGCAAATTGCGCGCGCTCGCCGTCACCGGGCCGCAGCGCTGGTACGACATGCCTGACGTGCCGACCATGGTCGAACTGGGCTTTAGCGGCTTCGTCGTCGACACGTTCCATATGATGCTGGCGCCGGCCGGCACGCCCAGCGAGATCGTCAATCGCCTGGCTGCGGTTTCGGTGGACATCCTGAAGCAGCCGGAATTTCACGAGAAGCTGCGTAAGCTCGGCTTCGAAATCCTCGCGAACGGCCCCGACGACTTGCGCAAGCGCATCGCCGAGGAAGTCCCAAAATACCGCGACATCATCGCCAAGGCGGGAATTCCAAAGGTGTAGGCGTTCTGTGAAACGAAAAGCCAAAGCCATACCCGTTGTTCAACCGGAGCGCTTCTGGCGCGACGAATGGTTTCTCGGTGTCAGCCTGGCGACCGTGGCGATCTTCGCGCTGCTGGGCGGCAGCCTCGACGACAGACTGGCCAATCCGCTCTGGCTCGCGGTCGTTTTCATCTGGCTGTTCGGCGTCGTGATGGGTTCAGCGCTCTGCGTTGTCCGCCACGCCGATCATGTGTCGCAGGTTCTCGGCGAACCTTACGGCACGCTCGTGCTTACGCTCTCGGTGACAACCATCGAGGTGTTGAGCATCTCGGCCGTGATGTTGCACGGCGCCAATAATCCGACACTGGTGCGCGACACGCTGTTCGCCATCATCATGATCATCCTGGGCGGCATGGTCGGCGTATCGCTCCTGGCCGGCGGCTTTCGCCATCGCGAGCAGCATTACAATCTGCAAGGCGCCAATGCCTATCTGAGCGTGATCATCCCGCTTGCGCTGCTCACGCTAAGCCTGCCGAATTTCACCATCACGACGCCCGGGCCGACACTGTCCATCGCACAACAAGCGTTTTTGGTGGTGATGTCGCTCGGGCTTTATGCCGCCTTCCTCGCCATCCAGACCGGCCGGCATCGCGCCTATTTCATCTTGGACGAAGGCCCGGAAGAGGCCGCCGGTGGGGCCAAAGCGGCAGGCCCGCTCGCCCGCCATTCCGTGCTGCTGGTCGCCTATATCCTGCCCGTGGTGTTCCTGGCCGAACAGCTCGCGCATCCGATCGATTACCTGATCGAGACGCTCAAAGTGCCAGAGCCGCTCGGCGGCGTCATCATCGCCATGTTGGTGGCGACGCCGGAAGCGATCGGCGCCACCCGCGCCGCCTTGGTCAACAGCGTCCAGCGCTCGATCAACATTTTTCTCGGATCGGTTCTATCCACGATCGGGCTGACCGTACCGATCATGCTGGTGATCAGTTATGCGACCGGTCACGAGGTCCATCTCGGGCTGGTCAGCGCCAACAACCTGCTGCTTGCGGTGACGCTTCTGGTCAGCGTGGTAACCTTCGCGAGCGGGCGCACCAATATTCTGCAAGGCGCGGTGCACGTGATGCTGTTCGCCGCCTTTTTGATGCTGATCTTTCAGGCCTGACGCGCCGGCTCAGCGCGGTTTTCCGGTTTTGAAATAAGCCTCGACCGTGCCGGTGAGCTTGATAGTCAAGGGATAGCCGAAGCGATCGAGCGCCTTGCCGGCGGCGACGCGAACCCAGCCTTCGCTCACGCAATATTCCTCGACATTGGTCTTCTCGACGCCCTTGAAGCGGATGCCGACGTCGCGCGACAGCACCTCGGCGTTGAAATACGGGCTGCGCGGGTCGTTGCTGAGGCGGTCGGGCGGGCTGTCGGGAGCTGGGTCTGTCATGCCGGTTTGTCTCATGCCGCCGCGCTACCGCGCAAGCGATCATCGCGATCAAGTTCTGTATAGCCTCAATGCAGCGTAGGCTTGTCCTGCCCGACGACGCGGATGTCCATGCGCGCGATCAAGTCCGCCCGCGTCGCCTCGCTGGAATGAATGGCCGCTTCGGTCTGCGTCCAGGTGGTCGCGTTGGAACCCAGCAGGACGGTGCCGATGATCATGGCGGCCAGCGCGGTGAGGGTCGTTTCGGGGGTGTACGAGATCACCGACAGCATGGCGAGCGCGATCCAGATCGCGCCGGCGGCGATGGTGAGTTTGGCGGTCAGCGAGAACTTGCGGCAGCGCTCGATCGAATCTCGCAGCGCCTCGATACGGGCTTCGAGCTGAGCGATCTCGTCGCGGATATCGTCGTCCATGGCCCTGGTCCGGCCTCACTCGGGCTCGAGGCCGATATCGGTGACGATTTTTTTCCAGAGATCGTACTGGGCCTGCACGAAGGCGCGGGTCGCCTCGGGCGTTTCGGCGCCGTCGGTGAAGAAGCCGACGTCGGCAAGCCGTTTCACCAGCTCCGGCGTCTTGAGAACTTTGTCCATCTCCTGATTTACCCGTGTAACGACGTCCGCGGGCGTGCCGGCCGGTGCGGCGATCACGAACCAGCCGGTGAGCTCGACGCCCGGATAGGATTCGGAAATCGCGGGGACCTCGGCAAATTGCGGCAGCCGTTTGGCCCAACTGATGGCGATCGGTTTAAGCGCGCCGGTGGCCATGTGCGGCGCCGCCGACGGAGGAGAAAGGATCGTGAGCTGGGTGCGGCCCGCCAAGGTGTCTTGCACGCCCTGCGGCATGGTCGCGTAGGGAACCTGTAGAATATTGGCGTCGCCGACTTTGTTGAGCCAGGTGGCCAGGATGCCGGAAAAATTTCTCTTCCCGTCGGTGGCGAAGGTCAGCTTGCCCGGGTTTGCTTTATCGTACGCGAAGAGTTCGGCAAGATTGTTGACCGGCACTTTGCCGTTGGCGAGAATCAAAAACGGATTCTTCGCCACCATGGACACCGCGACGAAATCCTTGACCGGATCGTAGGGCAGCGTCTTGAACGTATGCGGATTGCTCACCAGCGCGGCGGCGGTCGCGAAGAACAACGTGTAGCCATCGGGCGCCGCGTGGGCGGCCGCCGTCGCGCCGACCACATTGGCGCCGCCGGGGCGGTTCTCGACCACGACGCGCTGTCCCAACAAATCCGACAACTTGTCGCTGACGAGCCGGCAGATTAGATCGGGCGTGCCGCCGGCGGCCTGCGAGACGATGATCTTGATCGGCCGGTTCGGCCACGTCTCCGCCTTGGCCGGGATAACCGACAGCAGCAGTAAGGCGAGCAGCGCGGCCGCCCGGGCCAAATGGGGCATGTTGGTCTCCTCCGACCGGATTTCGCGGTCGTTTCCTTATCCTGTTTCAGGAATAACGTCAGTATGGCTGGCGGCGGCACATTGATTCAAGTCAACGGGCGGGCGTCTGCCCCGATCCCGCCGCTTTTGCAGGCTGGAGTTCGTGGGCACCGCGGCGCCAGGCGCGCCAAGGGCATGAACGCGTAGGGGAGCAACGCGATGACACATGCGCGACTTTTAGTTTGCCTCGGCGCCTTGATGGTCTGCGCCGCGCCCGCGCTGGCGAAGCCGGCCTACGTCGCCTCGACCGTGAACTTGCGCGCCGCGCCGGGCACCAACAGCATGATCGTCACCAAGATTCCCGGCGGCAGCTTGATAGAAGCGAGAGATTGCAGCGAAGGCTGGTGTGCGGTCACCTGGGGAGAAAAGAGCGGTTTCGCGATCCAGAGCGCGCTCGATATGAGCGGCCGCGTTCCGCCCCGCGCCGCGGCGCGGACCTATCGGCCGAATGACGGCTATGTGGTCGACAATGGGCCGGTGATCTACGACGCGCCGCCGCCGGCGGTCTATTATGGCAGCCCCTATTACCGGCCTTATTGGGGCTGGCGCCGGCATTGGTGGTGAAACGCGAGGTCGCTGTCACGTCGTCTTGTCGTCGGCGCCCAAGAGCAGCCCGAGTGCAACCTTGAGGCCGAAATAGACCACCAAAGCCACGGGGAACGCGAAATAGATCTTCACGTCGAGGCCTTGCTGCAATCCGTACAGGGTGGCGGCACCGGCCAGCACCGAGAGAATTCGTACGATCGCCAGCCGGTTCATCCGCGGGTGCCGCTAGCGCTTGGTTTTTGAATCATCGGCGCCGCGCATATTTTGCCAGGGATCGACGCGGGTGGGCGCCTCTGCTGTGTCGGCTTTTTGACGCGCGGCGTTGTATTGCTTTTCGACCTCCACCGCGTCTTTTTTCTTTCGCGCGTCTTCCGCGGCGAGCGGGTTGTTGCCGCCCCGTTGGCCACCTTGGGCGAAGACCGGCCCTGCGATGAAGGCCAGCAAAACAATCGCGATGATATACCTTGCCATGCGGCGTCCCACTGGTTTTATACCGGGCAGGCTATCACGCCGCTACCGGGCTCTCAATGCAATGACATCGTTGCGCAATTTCCCGGTGCGGCAGCTATAAATTCCGCCGCCGCATCGCTACAATGCGCGCTAGAGCCTGCCCGGACAATTCCGGCGCAATTGAGGTAACGCATGTCGCTTGCTCACGATATTCCGCCGCGCACGCCGAGGACAGCGCTTCGCCACGACTGGACGCGCGAGGAGGTGCGTGAGCTGTATACGCTGCCGTTTCCGGAGCTGATGTTTCGCGCCGCGCAAGCGCACCGGGAGAACTTTGACCCTACCGAGGTACAGATCTCGACCCTGCTGTCGATCAAGACCGGCGGCTGCCCGGAGGATTGCGGCTATTGTCCGCAAGCCGCGCAATACGATACCGGCGTCAAAGCCGAGAAACTGATGAGCGTCGAGGCCGTGCTCGCCGAAGCGAGCGCGGCGAAAGCCTCGGGCGCCTCGCGCTTCTGCATGGGCGCGGCCTGGCGCAGTCCGAAGGATCGCGATCTCGATTCCGTCTGCGCCATGGTGGAAGGCGTCAAGGCGCTCGGGCTCGAGACCTGCGCCACGCTCGGCATGCTGACGAGCGATCAGGCGGAGCGGCTGAAGGCATCCGGCCTCGACTACTACAACCACAACCTCGACACCTCGCCGGAATATTACGGCGCCATCATCACCACGCGCACCTATCGGGACCGGCTCGACACGCTCGACAGCGTGCGCGACGCCGGCATCCATGTCTGCTGCGGCGGCATCGTCGGCATGGGCGAGGGTCTCGACGATCGTGTCGGCATGATCGCGACGCTGGCGAGCTTGCCGGTGCATCCGGAAAGCGTGCCGATCAACATGCTGGTGCAGGTGGAAGGCACGCCGCTCGGTCATACGACTAAGCTTGACCCGCTCGACTTCGTCCGCACCATTGCGGTGGCGCGCATCACAATGCCGGCCTCGGTGGTGCGGCTTTCTGCGGGCAGAGAGGACATGAGCGAGGAGACGCAGGCGCTCTGTTTCCTCGCCGGCGCCAATTCGATCTTCTACGGTCCGAAGCTCTTGACCACACCCAACCCCGAGCGCGACCGCGACATGCGGCTGCTGGACAAGCTCGGCTTGCGGCCGATGGAATAGCGCGCTCAGGTGAAATTGCGCACCAGCACCAGTCCGGCGAACAGGCCGCCGATCGAAAGCGCCACCGACAGCAGCACATAGGCTGCCGCCAGGCCCAATTCGCCGCGCTCGTAGAGCAACGCGGTGTCGAGCGAGAACGTCGAGAAGGTGGTGTAGCCGCCCAAAATGCCGGTGGTGAGGAAGAGCTGCCAGTGCTGCGGAATTCCGCCCCTGAAGGCGAGTAGCGCGACTAGCACGCCCATCACGATCGAGCCGCTGGCGTTTTCAAACAGCGTTGCATAGGGAAACGCCGTTCCGAGCATACGCGCGAAGGCCATATTGAAACCATGACGGAGCGCGGCGCCGAAGCCGCCGCCGAGAAATACAATGAGATAGCCCATCGATCTAATCCCCCATATCTCAGGACAATGAAAAACCGCCCTGCGGCGGACAGAGTCCTACCGGTGTTACACACGGTAGGAGTCATCAGCCTCTTGCGGGCGGTTATCGGGGGACCCCATCCCCATCGCTCGAAAAGGTACCGGCGCTAGCGAGTAGGGTCAACGGGGCACCGGCTTGCAAGCTGTGCGTCACCCGCGCAGGATGCCGAGCCGTAACGCCAGCCCGCGACTTTGCATTGTCCGCAAATCCGATCCCGCCACGCCGCCGCCGCGCCTTCGACTGGTCGACGGCGGCGATCGCCGCCGTGGCCTTTGCCGCCGCCGCCATGGTCTATGTGCGCGATGGTACCGAGCATTTCATTGCCATCCTCGGCAGCGACCTCACGCTGCTCGGCGAGATGATGCCCAAGGTGCTGGCCGGTTGTCTGATCGGCGCGTTCGTCACCATGATCCTGCCGCGCGAACTGGTGGCGCGCTGGGTCGGGCACGAGTCCGGCTTCACCGGCCTCGCGGTCGCGGCATTTTTCGGCTTCCTGCTGCCGGGCGGCCCGATCACCATCTATCCGGTGGCCGGCGCCTTTCTCGTCATGGGTGCCGACGCCGGCGCGGTGGTTGCTTTCATCACGAGCTGGACGCTGTGCGGTTACACCCGCGCGCTGGTGTGGGAGTTGCCGTTCTTCGGCCCCGACTTCGTGATCTGGCGCATTATCGAGGCGGTGCCGCTGCCGATCATCGCAGGGCTGCTGGCACGCCTGGCTGTGCGCGCCGGGCTCGCGCGCCTGAGCGCCAAGTGATGTTCCTCGCCGTCAACATCCTGTTGTGGCTGGTGGTCGCGGGCTTGGCTTTTACCGCTGCCCTGCGCGGGCGGGTGCTGCTCATTGATGGCGCGCGCGAAGGCGCGCTGGAATTCATCCGCCTGCTGCCGCGCATCGGCGCCGGCGTCATCGGCTCCGGTTTCATCGCCGAGGTGCTGCCGAAGGCCTTGGTCGCGTCTTGGATCGGCCCGGGTTCGGGCTTCATGGGCGTCGTCATCGCCACACTCGGCGGCGCGCTGACGCCGGGCGGACCGGTGGTCGGCTTTTCCATCGGCGCCGCCGCGCTCAAGAGCGGAGCGGGCGCGCCGCAGGTGATCGCCTATTCCACCGCCTGGGCGCTTTATGCCATCCACCGGCTGGTGATCTGGGAAGTACCGATGATGCCGCCGCGCCTGGTCTGGCTGCGTGCGGCGGTGTCGCTGCCGCTGCCGTTCATCGCGGCGGCCGCGGCGATGCTGCTGGCGAAGCCGTGAACGCAGTTTCAAAACGAAAACAGACCTGCCAAGATACAGCGATAAGAACAAGGTCAGGGAGGACAGCATGTTCCGCGAGAACAAGGGGACTCTGTTCAATTCGATTGCCGTATTCGCGGCGCTGGCCGCGGCACTGATTTCATTTCAGTCCACGGTGGCGGCCGACGACTACCCCAACCGCGTGGTGCAGTTGATCGTGCCGTTCCCGCCGGGCGGCGGCGTGGACACCGAAGGGCGCGTGATCGCGCAGAAGCTGTCGGACGCGCTCGGCCAGCAGGTCATCGTGGTCAACAAGCCGGGCGCGGGGTCGGTCATCGGCGTGCGCGACGCCGCCAAGGCTGCGCCCGACGGCTACACCATCCTGATGCTGGTCACCGGGGCGAGCCTGCCGGCCAACACCGGCTATGATCTGCAAAAGGATTTCACGCCGATCGGGCTGATTGCCTCGATCCCGATCGTGGTCATGGCCAATCCTTCGGTGCCGGTGAAAACAATGTCGGACGTCGTCGCGCTCGCCAAAAAGGAACCCGGCAAGCTCACGGTCGGCACGCCGCCGGCGCCGACGCTCAATTATTTCGGCGCCGAGGCATTCAAGGGCATGGCGGGCGCCGATATGACGATCGTCACTTACAAGGGCACCGGGCCGCTCACCACCGACCTGCTCGGCGGTCACGTGATGCTCGGCTTCAACACGCTGCCGCCGGCGATCGGCAACATCAAAGCCGGCAAGATCAAGGCCATCGCGGTGGCCGCGCCGCAGCGCCTCGCGGCGATCCCGGACGTGCCGACGACGGCTGAATCAGGAATGCCGGGCCTCGACATCGTGCAGTATTACGGGCTGGTGGCGCCGGCCGGCACGCCGCCTGCCATCATCGCGCGGCTCAACAAGGAGCTGCGCAAGATCGTCAGCTCCGAGGACGTCAAAGCGCGCATCATCGCCGACGGCGGCGGCCCCGTCGCCTCGACGCCGGAGGAATATGCCGCCAACATCGCGCGCGAGGAAAGCAAGTGGGCGGCGCTGATCAAGAAGCTCGGGCTGGTGGTCAATTAGGGCGTCGACGCATAAACACGCAGCTCACGTCTGCGTCGTCGCACGGTCCGTCTTGGCAGGCAAAGCGGTCACACCTTGGACTTGCCGTAAAGTCCGCTGCTGACTAAAGCGGACATTCGACGCAGCGTATCAATACGTGCGTTGCGCTTTTTAGTGCGAGGACGGCTGAGTCTCTTCAGCGAATAGCTCGTCGAGCGACACGGCATTGGGGCAAAATTCCCGTAAATGCCGGGCGGCTGTTCCCTGGGCAAGCTCATGCTCGCATCGCTCTTTGTTGCTACAGGTGATGCACAGCCACTGCAGCTCGCGCAAGATAAGCGGGTCCATATCGGCAAGGACTTTTGGATCGACGTGCAGTGCGACCAGCATCTTCTTCAATAGATCTGCGTTGCCGGGTCCGTTGCTTGCCAGTTCGTGGAGTTGACTTGGGGTCACGCCAATCTCTTGCACCATACGCTTCACTTCGTCCGGCCCGCACTTGCCAAATTCATTGCCAAGGCGCCCCATCGCAAAGCGATAATTGCTTACCCAAGTAGCGATAGCTTCAAAGGCCGTTTCGACCAACGGATTCCTCGGGAGTTCACTGTCGCGGTTGACCATGACGCTCTCTACCGAAAGACCGACCTATCGCACATCCCCGGATGGCCGCATTGAGCTAGGTCAAGGTATTGGGACAGGCCAAATGAAGGGCCACTATGCGGGTCGTGACCAAATTTCGATGTGTAAGAGTGTGAGCTAGCGCGCTATTGCCGATCCAGGCCGCAATAGCGGCTGGTCCCGCTGTCCCAGCAGCCGGTGTGCTTGCAATAGTTGGAGCGGGAGCGGCACGCGGCGATGCAGTCTGCGACCAAGGCGAGCGGGCTTTTCTGGCAGGCGGCGGTGCAGGTTTTTTCCTCGCTGCTGCACGTCATCGGCGCCGCGAACGCCGACTGGGCGCCGAGCGCGAATAGGCCGGCAACGAAGGCCATCGCAAAGACGATTTTGTGCATCATGGCGTTCATGCGCTAATGCACCGCTGCCCCGGTGCGCGGCGTGATCGCGCCGCGATGGCGGATGACCTCGCCGGCGAGCCTGTGCGCGGCGTTCGCCGCCTCGAGCGGCCCGCGTCCGGAAAGCCGCGCGGCGAGATAGCCGGCATTGAAACCGTCGCCGGCGGCGGTCGGATCGACCGGCGTCACGACCTCGGGGACCGGTACGTCCTCGCGTGCGCCCGCCGTCGCGACCAGCGCGTTGTCCGGTCCGTTCTTGACCACGATTTCGCCGACGCCGAAGGCTTGCAGCCGCTCGATGGTCGCCTCGGGTGACGGATCGCCCCACAGCACCGCCTCGTCGTCGTAAGCCGGCAGCGCGATATCGACGCGTTTGAGCGCCTCCGCGAATACGGTGCGCGTGCGCGTGAGATCGCCATGCCAGCCGTGCGGCCGGAAATTGCCGTCGAAGGCGATCTTGCCGCCGTTACCACGCGCAACCTCGATGGTGGCGAGAAACCGGCCCAACCCGACGTTCGAATAGAGCGACAGCGTGATGCCGGTAAAGTAGATCAGGGGCGCCTTGACCAGGGCTTCCGCAATGGCGCTCCACTGCGGCAACTCGAACAATTCGCGCGCCGGCGCCGCCTCGCCCCAATAATGCACGCGCCGCCCGCCTTTGTTGTCGGAATCGACCAGGGCCAAAGCCGGCAGCCGGCCCGCCCCGCGCAGGATCAGATCGGTGCCGATGCCTTCGGCCGCGGCGAGCGACACGATCGCATCGGAAAACGGATCGTCGCCGAGCGCGCTGGCAAAGGCGACCGGCACGCCGGCACGCGCCAGGTAGATGGCCGTGTTGAAGGTATCGCCGGAGCTTGCCAGCGCGAAGCGGCCGTCGGCGCCGCGGGCGAGTTCGACGATCGCCTCGCCGATGCAGACCGCGCGTTTGCCCGGATCAGTCATGCCCGATATCTAGCGCGTCCGCATGCAACTGTCTTGCCCGCAGCGCCGGCAGGCCGAGGCAGGTGAAATAGCCGAGCGCGCTCAAGACCGCGATGCAGAAACTCACCGGCCAGTCGGTGTAAAACGCGACCGTGATGCCGAGCCATGCTTCCGCCAAAGCGAGCGCCGCTGCGAGGATGAGCCCGCTCCACAGGCCGGTGGTCACGCGTTGGGCGGCGGCGGGCGGGCCGACCATCAGTGTGAACACCAGCAGCACGCCGACGATCTGCGCGCATTCGGAGACGGCGAGGGCGACAACCGCCAAAAAAGCGGTCGACACGAAGCGCAGCGGCACGCCTTTGGCTTCCGCCAGTTCCGGCTGCAAACTCGCAAAGATCAGCGGCCGCATGATTAGCCCGAGCGCGGCGAGTGTAATGGCGGCGAGCACGGCCAGCGTCGCTATCATCGTGCGGTCGACCGCCAGCACGTTGCCAAACAACAGCGCGGTCGCTTGCGTGGCGAACGACGTGTAGTAGTGCAGGAACAGCAGGCCGAAGCCGAGCGCCAGCGACAGCACGATGCCGATAGCGATGTCGCGGTTGCTGATGCGCTCGCTCAAGAGCCCCATCACGATGCCGGCGGCGAGCGTGAAGCCGAGCAGGCCCCAGAGCGGCGCGAGGCCAATCAGCCCGGCGCCGGTCGCCCCGGCAAAGCCGATATGGGAGAGCGCGTGGCCGGCGAAGGTCTGCCCGCGCATCACCAGGAAATAGCCGACAATGCCCGACACCACAGCCACGATGCCGGCGGCGGCGAAGGCATTGTTCATGAATTCATAGGCGAACATGTCAGTGATGATGCTCGTGGCCGCCATGATCGTGGTCATGGTCGTGCTGATGATCGGAAACTTCCACGTCGCGCCCGCGCGACATGACGAAGATGTGGCCTTCGGCGCGCACCACCTGGATGTCGGTGTCGTAGAGCCGCGACAGCACCGGCGCGCTGATCACCTCGTCGACAGTGCCGAGCACCGCTTGGCCGCTGCCGAGATAGAGCACGCGGTCAAGCGTGCCGAGCAACTGGTTGAGCTCGTGCGCACTGAATAAAACCGTAATGCCGCGCTTGCGGCAGACCTTGCGCACGACGTCGATCGCTACCTCCTGATGGCGCGCGTCGAGGCTGATCAACGGCTCGTCGAGCAGCAGCAATTTCGGCGAACCGATCAGCGCCTGCGCCAATAATAAGCGTTGCCGTTCTCCGCCCGACATGTCGGAGAGCGGGCGGCTGGCCAGATCGCGCGCGCCGACCGAATCGAGCGTTGCCTCGATCATGCGGCGCTCGTGGTGCGTCAGCGACGGCAGCCCCCAGCGCTCGCCGTGCAGCGAGCTGCCGATGAAATCGAGGCCGCGCACGCGCAGGTCCGGCAGCACCGTGCGCACCTGCGGCAGATAACCGATGGTGGTGTCGCCGCATTGCGGCGCGCGGCCGAACACACGGATCGTGCCGGCGCTCGGCGGCAGCAGTCCGAGAATGGCGCGCATCAGCGTGGTCTTGCCGGCGCCATTCGGTCCCAGCACGCCGATGAATTCGCCGGCTTGAATCGCGAAGCTCGCGTCCGCCAGCACAATGCGGCCGCCGATCCCGATGGTGGCGTGGTCGAGTTCGACGACAGTCACGAAGAGGGTCCTGCCAGCGCCTTTTCGGTATCGTTCAACTCGCCCAGCATCCAGTCCTGATAACTGCGATCGGGCGGGGCGGTTTCGGTCACGCCCACCACCGCGATATTGGCGGCGCGGGCCAGCTCGACCAGATGCTGCACAATCTTGTTGGACGCCTGCTTGTTGTAGAACATGACGCGGACCTCGTGGTTTTTCAGGTCCTGCTCGAAGGCGGCGACGTCGCGCGCGCTCGGCTCGGTATCGTTCATGATCGAAAGCTGGAAACGCTCGTTGCGCATTTTCAAGCCGAGCGCGCCGGCCATATAGCCGAACACCGGCTCGCTGGCGGTGACGGCGGTGCCGGCATATTTGCCGCGGATGGCGGCGATCTTTTCTTTGAGCGGCTTAAGCGAACCGAGAAAGCGCGCGAGCCGCGCCGCGTAGTCGCCCTTATGCGCGGCATCGGCGGCGCTGAGCGCGGCGGCGATCGTGCTGGCGACCGCCGGCATGGTGGCCGGGTCGTACCAGAGATGCGGATTGTCGCCGGCATGTCTGTGCATCAGGTCGGCGGCGACAATGACGGTGCGGTTGGGCTGCGGCGCCGCGGCGAGCAGCTTCTCCATCCAGGGATCGTAGTCAGCGCCGTTGAGAATCGCGATCTGTGCGCCCGCGATCTGCCGCACGATGCCTGGCGTGGTCTCGAACAGATGCGGGTCCTGATCGGGATTGTTCATGATGCTGACGACCGTCACACGGTCGCCGCCGATCTGGCGCGCGACGTCGCCGTAGAAATTCTCAGCCGCCACCACGGCGATCTTGCCGTCGGCGGCGCGTGCGGCCGGGGCGATGGCGAAGAGAATGGCGAAGGCAAGCCCGGCGATGATTTTCATGATGAAAAAAGCGGCGTGTGGACGCCAATATGTAACATTATAACATATCGATTGGCAAGGCCGCCCGCGGTTGCGGTGGCGTGCGATTTTGCGCGTGCGCATCGCACAATCGGCGCGGGAGGAACTCCTTAAAGCAACTTTAATTCTTCCGGGGTAGCCGTAAAGGCTGCGTTTTGAAGCACGACCGAACGATTGCGCCTACGGCGGGAAGAATTTCCGCCGAACAGGGACTGAAAATGTCTCAAGCTTTGCAGATCATCGACGAGCTTGAAGTCGCGCTTAAAAGCAATTCGACCGAACGGCACCTTTCGATATTGAAGAGCGTCACCGGTTTGTTTCTTGCCGGCCACGACCGCCTCACCGAGGAAGTTTCCTCGATATTCGACGGCGTCATGGTCCGTTTGATTGAGCATGTCGAAAGCCGGGCGCGAGTCGAGCTCAGCCGCGACGTCGCGCCGATCGCCGAAGCCCCGCATAATGTCATTCAGCGCCTTGCTCGCGACGACGACATCGCCGTAGCCGGGCCGGTGCTGGCGCAATCGCCGCGGCTGACCGACCAGAATCTGGTCGAGATTGCCGAGAGCAAGGGCCAGTCGCACATGAGCAAGATCGCCGAGCGCGGCAAGCTGAGCCCAGTCGTCACCGACGTGCTGGTCGACCGCGGCGATCGCGACGTCGTCACCAAGGTTGCCGGCAACAACGGCGCGCGCCTGTCCACGACCGGCATGTCGATGCTGGCGATGCGCGCCAGCGGCGACAACAAGCTCACCGAAGCGATGACCCGGCGCGCCGATATCTCGCCCTCGCTATTCAAACGACTGCTCAGTCACGCCACCGAGGAAGTGCGCCAGCGTATGCTGGCCGCGGCCGGACCGGAGCATCGCGCGGCGATCAATCGCGTACTCACACAGCTCGCCGATCAGGCCGGTGGCCGAGTCATTTCAGAGAAGGAGTACATCGCGGCGCAGCGTCTGGTTCATTCTTTCAGCCAGGACACTGAACAAACCCGATCCAAGGTGCTGCAATTCGCCGACGGCAACCGCATCGCCGAACTGGTCGCCGCGCTGTCGATACTGAGCTGCGTTCCGATCGTTCTGGTCTCACGCCTGATCTGCGACACCGAACCGTTCGGCGCGATGGTGATGTGCAAGGTCATCGGATTGGAATGGAATATCGCGCACTCGGTGCTGAATAACCTTCCCGGTACGAGTGAAGACCGCGAGGAAAAATTCGAAGAGTTGGAAGAGCAGTATGGCCGTCTCTCGACCGAGTCCGCCGAACGGCTGCTTGCCCATTGGCAGGCCTGCCAGGCGCGCGAGCAACTGCCGCGTTAAAGGCGGAACCCCGTGCCGCGGGTATCCCACGCAGGTCAGGGCGGTAATTCGATAGGGACACGCCGCCAAGCGGGCTAGAGCTAGACGATATTCATGAAATTGTCGGCACGTACTTAAGAATCGTACAGCGGTTTTCTGTTAATCTTCTTACGAATCCGGACATAGATCGATGGCAACGCTGCAAATTCATCGCCTGAGAAAAGGCGTGTACAGGCGGGGCATGATCGCCTGCCGCAAATGCGCGGCCCCGATTTATATCTATAAGCTCAACGCGATGCCCGACGAATTCTCGGTGCAATGTCCGAAATGCCGCGACCGCGGCATTTATTTTAAACACACGATCGTGTTGCAGGAATTGCCCGAGCGGCGCAGGAAGCCGCGGCGATAGCCGGTAGCAATGCGTCGAGGCAGATCAAATCATCTGCGGGCGGCTCGCGCCGGGCATTTTGTTTCGGCATTCAGGAACGCTGGATCTGGCGTTCAGGTCTGATCGCCGTAACGCTCGGCGACCGCTTGCGCGACGAACAGCTTGCGGCCCTGCCGGCCGGGTGTCGTGCCATGGGCGGCGCACCAGGCCGGGAAGTTCGTCGGATCGATGCGCACCCGCATCACCGGGTGACCGTAGGCCTTGAGGCCTCTCTCCATCTCTTCCGCCATTTTCAGCCACTCTTTCCAACTGCGCGGCATTGTATCGCCATCGTCGAAAAGTTTTAGCAATGCGGAATAGTCGGCCTCCTCGATCCAATAGGCGCCGATAGCAGGCAGGGGCTTTTCTTCGGATTCGATCATTCGATCAATTCTAACACGAAAGTGTCGGTTGAGTTATACCAAGGTGTAGGCGGCAGCCTTGCTGATTGACCCGCGCCGTTTTGCGAAATAGCTTTCGAACGCTCCGTAAGCCGGGGGGTAAGGCAATACGGAGGAAGCAATGTTCTGTCGTCGCTCGTTTATCTGCCTTACCCTTGCGATATCGCCGGCACTGTTCGGATTCGGAACTCCGGCAGTAGCCGCTGACGAAAACTTCGCGCCCGTCACGATCATATCGTTGCCGGGTGGCCAGAAAATCCAATCCTTCGACATCAGTTTTGTCGATCCCGTCATCGGGATCTATATCCTCGGCGACCGCACCAACAAAGCGGTCGACGTCATCGACACCACCACGAATACGGTGTTGACGCAGCTGATGGCCGGATTCGTCGGGCCCAGCACGAGCAACGATACAGCGGGTCCCGACGGCGTGATGACCGTAGGCCATCACGAGGTCTGGGCGGGCGACGGTACGAGCACGGTCAAGGTGATCGATCTGTTCTCGCAGCAGCTTACGCACACGATTTCCACCGGCGGCACCGCCCGCGCGGACGAGATGTGCCTCGACCCGCGGCATCACCTCGTCATGGCGGCGAACAATGCCGATAGTCCGCCATTTGCCAGTCTGATCTCAACCACCACCTATTCGGTGGTGAAGAAGATCCCGTTTGACGGAACCAACGGCGCGCCGAACTCGAACAACGGCGCCGAGCAGTGCCAGTGGGATCATCGCACCGGCAAGTTCTACATCTCCATCCCGGGCATCGTCGGGCAACCGGCCGGCACTGGTGGCGTTGCGGTGATCGATCCCGTTACGATGAATGTCGAGACGACCTTCATCATCCCGCTCGCCAGTTGCGAAGCGCCGCAAGGCATGGCGATCGGCCCGGACCACCAGATTCTGCTCGGCTGTAACGGGGCGGGCGGAGCCAATCATCCGACCGCCGTCATCGACGATCGCAACGGTCACGTCATCAAGACGCTGGCCAACGAATCGGGCTCCGATGAGGTCTGGTTCAACGAAGGCGACGGCCACTATTTCCTGGCGCGCTCGGCGGCCGTCGGTTCGAACCAGTTGCTCGGCATCGTCGACGCCGACCTGCCCGGCCTCGGACACGACCAAGAGCAGCCCGGCGACGACATCAAGGCGGACGCCGACGTCATCACAGCGAACAAGTCAATCGCCGGCCGCAATGCTCATTCCGTCGCCGCCGATCCCAATACTAACCAGGTCTACGTGCCGATTCCCGCCGGCGTCAGCACGATCTGCAGCTCGAAGGGCGGAAACGACGCGAACGGCTGCATCGCGGTCTTTAAGTCTCCGAACGACGATGTGCCACAGAAGTTGGCGGATCGCTTTGGCGACCACGGCCACGATCACGATCATTGACGCTTTCGGTTGCAGACGGCCTCCGGCGAAGAGCATCAAGTCTTCGCCGGAGAAACCTTCCAGGAGTTCACAAGGTGAAGCGGATTTAGTCGGCCCGTCGGCTGATAATCGGCGCGGGCGGCACTGTCGCGCGCGGTGTCGGTGATCCGGTGCCGACCACGATCACCTCGATATTGTCGCCGCGGGGCATGATCACATAGTCGTAGCCATCGAGCACGTGCGCCACGATCTTGCGCAGCGGGCCCTCATAAGTCGCGGTGACGCGGCGGTTCGCAGAAGTGACGTGAATGCCCAAAGCGAAGCGTGCGCGCAACGCCTCAAGGATTTCATTGACTGTGGCGTCGCGCGCTTCGAGCCGGATATTGGCCGCTTGTCCTTGCACAAGGACCTCGGCGCGAACGCAAGGGCTGTGCACCGCCGCGACCAGCAGCCCTAAGATCGCAAGCGGAAAAGCACGGATGCTGCGCATGCAACGGCTCCGGCACACCCGAAAAGTCTAGCAGCGGGCGGATGTGTGTCAATGCAGGGCCGCGGTGTGAGTTCCATCAACACGTTGCCGCGTACATCGCGATGCTGCGCACAATAGCGACCGACAACGAGTGCAACATACGCGGGCCCGTCGTTTCGAGCGGCTGCAACCGCCTGTTCAATCAGGACGTCATCGATCTCTACAACCGCGTGCCGATTGGTGCCGGTGCGACAGTGTGTGGGCCGAGCGTAAACTGGTTTAGCCGACGGTACGCAATGATGATTGCATGCCTAATTTATCGCTAAACCCGGTATCGAAAATAGACGGCGGCAAGTTCGTTTTTTTGTTCATCACGGACATTAGGCACGCTTGCGCGCGATATTTTGTACGAGAACAAAAGGAACAATTGCGCGCAATTAAAACCGCGATTTTTATGGCTACGAAACGTATATTCGACCATGAGATTTAGTCGCGTCCTCTAATGAATTATTGAAGTCTCTTCAGTAGTTTTGCATTCGAAAATTGGAGGCGATTTCGCAGTCGAAGTGCGCCCAGAGCAGATGTGAGGCGTCCATGTCTTTCAGAATGAAAGCCTTAAGGGCCTTTTGTGTCTCTTTCCTGTTCTCGCTGTTCGTCGTGTTTGGCGTGGGATTAGGCGCGATCGCGCAAGATGCGGCCTGGCACGTCGGCAAATCGTCCGGCGAAGTCTGGATCAGCAATTCGGGGGTCCAGAAAGCCTCAATCACGGATCAGACGATCCTGCAGCCCGGCGACAGCATCAGCACCGGCCAAACCGGCCGTATCCTTCTGGTGCGCGGCGAAGAGTCCATGCTCATCTCGCCGAACTCGATCGTGAGCATTCCCAAAAAGAATAAAGACGGAATGTCGACGGTCATCACCCAGCAGGCCGGTTCGATTCTATTGGAAGTCGAGAAACGCAACGTCAAACATTTCGAGGTCGAAACGCCTTATCTCGCGGCGGTCGTGAAGGGCACGCAGTTTCGCGTTACCGTCGAAAAGCACGGCACGAGCGTCGATGTCGTAAGGGGCCAGGTCGAGGTGCAGGATTTCAAGTCCGGCCAGTATGCGCTCATTGCTCCCGGACAAACGGCCAAAGTCTCGACTGAAGGGTCGCCCGGTCTGTCGCTGAGCGGTGCAGGCACCTTGGGCTCCATCCAGCAAGGCGCGCCGCGCAGTTCTTCCGTCAGCCCGGTGTCGGTGCCCGAACAAGGCCTGACGGCTCCATCCGACGCTCCGAAAGTGCAGCAAAGACAGGCGGCGTCCCCGCAAGGTGAAGTCAATCCGGTCGTTGCGTCGTCGGACGGCTATGCCGCCAAGGAAAGTCTAGAGATATCTAGCCTTTTCACAACCGACGCGGCCAAAAGCGGGTCTCGCGGTGGATGGACTCGTAATGACGACCTTATCACTGCCTTTAGCATTCCCCTTGGTGTCGGTGTTTTCGTTTCCTTCGCGGTCGCTGTTAAACGCCGGAAGCAGAAAAAGGCGCAACTGCCGATCTGACCGTTAGCGGTACGACCATCTCGGGGGCGCCGCCGTTCGCAAAAGTTGGTGGACGGTGGCTGGGGCGGCGAATGAAACAGTATCGACCGCATATTCTTGTCTTGTGCGTTCTGGCAATCGTTTCGCTGACCGGAATGCACAATGCGTTGCAAAACGCCATCACCGATTTGCGGTTCGGCTGGTTTCCCCGGCAAGCCAGCGGCAACGTCGTTCTGGTCGCGATTGATTCTCCTTCGCTTGAGAAGATCGGCGTTTGGCCCTGGCCGCGAACGCTTCATGCGGAATTGATCGACAGGCTGGAGAGTGCCGGCGCCGCCGACGTCGTATTCGACGTCGATTTCAGCTCGCCGTCGAATCCAGCCTCCGATCAAGCCTTCGCCGAGGCGCTCAAGAAGGCCGGCGGATCGGTTGTGCTGCCGGCGTTTCAGCAATTGGCGGGCAATAGCGAACGTCGAAAGTCGGTCTATGTGAGCCGCCCGTTGCCGCAATTCGGCGAACAGTCGTGGTCGGCGGTCGTCAATGTCGCGGTCGAGCCGGACGGCTTGGTGCGTCGCTATTCGTATGGCGAAACTTTGGAAGGAGCTTTCTTGCCTTCCGTGGGCGCCCTTTTGGCGGGCACATACGATGCGAATGCAAAGCCCTTCCAAATCGACTTCAGCATCGATGCCGATTCCCTACCGACGGTCTCCTACGCGGATGTTTTGCGCGGCGATGCCGCCGCTTTGAAGAAGATCAAAGGCCATAAAGTCGTCATCGGCGCCACCGCGGTCGAGCTCGGCGACCGATTCAACGTGCCGAATAAAGGCGTGATTGTAGGGCCAATCCTGCAAATCCTCGCCGCCGAGTCGATCATGCAAAGCCGGGCGCTGCACGGCTCATCGACGACGACGACCTTGGGCGGGCTTGCGGGGCTTTTCCTGCTCATGGTGGCGTTGTGGGGCCGCAGTTCCGCCGGTTTGCGCGTGGTGGTCCTTGTCGGCCTGGTCGTTGCCGTTGAATTGGCGGCGGTGTTCTTGCAGGCGAAGCTGCCCGTTATTCCGGATACCTCGATGTTGCATGCAGCCATCGCCGCTTACCTCGCGGCTTTGGCGCTCGACGAGATCGATTTCCACCAGTTGTTGGAGATGATCGCGGAAAAGCGATTCCAGCGGATTGCCATGTCGCTCGGAGACGGTTTGGTGTGCGCCGACCAAAATGGCCTGATCACGGTCTGGAACCGCGGTGCCGCGGCGATTTTCGGCTACGAGCCCGACGAAATGATCGGCCAGCCGCTCGACCGGATATGCACCTTCGGTAATGGCAACGGAAAATTCGATCCAATCTCAGTCCTTGCCTCGCCGCGCGGAGCGCCGCAGGCCGCCGGCGGCAAAGTCATGGAAATCGAGGGGCGCCGAAGAACGGCGAGGCGTTTCCGCTCGAGGCCTGTTTCTCCGAATGGCAGGGCGTCGACGGGATACAATATGGCGCCGTCATGCGCGATATATCGATCCGCAAGCGCGAAGCGGAAAGAATCAAGTATCTCGCGGAACACGATACGCTGACGGGCCTGGCAAATCGTTACAAGCTGCATGAGCGACTGGCAGCGACGCTCGCCAGCGCAAAGGCAGAGCGGTGCGAAGTTGCGCTGCTGATGATGGACCTCGATAAATTCAAGCAGATCAACGATACCCTGGGCCACGCTTGTGGCGATCAGATCCTGCGCGGCGTCGCCGAGCACCTGAACGACCTGGTCGAGGGTTCCGGCCTGGTTGCCAGATTGAGTGGCGACGAGTTCGCCATCGTAATCACCAGTGTCGACGCGTCGGAAAGGGCAAAAGAGCTTGCCGAGCGAGTGTCGTTTACGTTCCACCACGCCCGCTTTACTTTCGGTGCGCGCCAGCTTGGCGTGAATGCCAGCATCGGGATCGCGGTCTACCCGAAGGATTGCGGGACCGCGGACGAGCTTCTCGGCAACGCCGATCTCGCTCTGTATCAGGCAAAAGCCGCCGGCCGCGGCCGGCACGTCTTTTTCGAACACAAACTCAGAAATGAACTTGAAACCCGATTGTCGCTGGAGGCCGATCTGGGCAAGGCCGCGGAACGGAACGAATTCGAGCTGTTTTATCAGCCGCAGGTCAATCTCGTGGACGGTCGATTGGTCGGCGCGGAAGCTCTGATCCGCTGGCGTCACCCCGGTCGCGGACTGGTCTTGCCGGAGGACTTCATGCCGGTCGTCAACGGGTCTTCGATTTCCGACGGCATCGCGCTTTGGGTCATGGAAACCGCCTGCCGGCAAGGCGGCTTGTGGCAGAAAAAGGGCTACGAGATTCGTCTTGGCGTCAATCTCTCTCCGTCGCAATTTCAATCGGGCGACCTTGCGGCAACCGTCGAGTCGATCCTGGGGGACACCGGCTTTTCACCCACGCTGCTTGAAC
The DNA here is from genome assembly GCA_036491675.1 of Pseudolabrys sp. Taxonomy (GTDB): domain Bacteria; phylum Pseudomonadota; class Alphaproteobacteria; order Rhizobiales; family Xanthobacteraceae; genus Pseudolabrys. The sequence goes on from DASXBN010000008.1 coordinate 113,706, forward strand.
TCGAGGTGACCGAAAGCATCCTGCTGGAGGACGACGCGAGAGCGCTCGAGATTTTCCGCCGGATTCAGGAGCTCGGGGTGCACATCGCCTTTGATGATTTCGGCACCGGATTTGCCAGCTTGACCTATCTGAAAAAATTCCCGCTCGATCGGCTGAAAATCGACAAGTCCTTTGTCCGCAAATTGCAGACCGATTCGGACGATATGGCGATTGTGGGCGCCACCATTGGTCTCGGAAAATTGCTGGGGCTGTCGGTCATCGCCGAAGGTATCGAGGATAGTGTCACGGCCGATCTGCTGCGCAGCAAAGGCTGCGAAGAAGGACAGGGCTACTATTTCGGCCGTCCCATGCCGGCCTGGAAATTTGAGAAAGCGTTTTTCTCAGGCGACGCTTCCCCGAATTCCAAAAGATTGGCCACGGCTCCGGCAGCAAGCGCGGCTTAGTCGCGGCTTGACCATCTCCTTCGGCGGCCGCGCACGAACCTGCGCTAATTGCTCACCTGGATCCCGGCGTCCTTGATCACCTTTGCCCATTGCGGCCGTTCCGTCTGCATGGCGGCGGCGAATTCCGCCGGCGTGCCGCCGATCACTTCCATGCCGATGCCGCTCAGCTTTTTGCGTACCTCCGGCGTCGCGATGCCCTTCACCATGTCCTGGTGGATTTTCTCGACGATCGCGGGCGGCGTGCCGGCCGGCGCCACCAGGCCGATCGAGAGGATTGATACGAAGCCCGGATAGCCGGCTTCGATCATGGTCGGCAGATCGGGTGCCGCCGGAAAGCGCTGCTCCGATGTGACCGCGAGCGCACGTAGCTTGCCCTCGCGCACCAGCGGGATCAGCGGCGAGATGGCGCCGAAGTACAAAGTGATGCGCCCGCCCAATAGGTCGGTGATGACGGGCGCTGCGCCGCGATAGGGGACATGCTGGATGTCGACATGCGTCATCGATTTGAACAGCTCGCCGGCGAGGTGCTGTGTGGTGCCGACACCGGCCGAGGCATAGCTCTTGCCCGGATGCGCGCGCAAATATTCGACCAGCTCCTGCACATTTTTGGCCGGCACGTCATTGGGCACGACCAGGATATTGGGCGAATAGACCGCGAGCGAAATCGGCGTCAGATCCTTGGCGGGATCGAATGGCAATTTGTAGAGACTGGGATTGACCACGAGCTGGGCGTTGGTCGACACCAGCAGCGTGTAGCCGTCGGGCACGGATTTGGCCGTGCGGTCGGCCGCTATGTTGCCGCTGGCGCCGGTGATGTTCTCGACTACAGTCGGCTGGCCCCAGATCTGGCTGAGTCGGTCGCTCACGACCCGTCCGATGATGTCGACCGGACCGCCCGGCGGATAGCCGACCAGGATTCTGACGGCGTGGTCCGGGTACCCGCTTTGCGCCGCCGCGCCGTCCGCAGTCGCAACGATCGCCAGCGCGGCGAGCAACGCGGCGGCGGCTTTCGTTTTGATTGGCATGGTCCCCTCCCTGCTTTTTTGCTCGCGGACAGTAGACGCAACGCCGGGCGGGATGACAACCGGAAATTGGCGGGCTTCTTGCCGGGCGTTTGCGGCCGGACGGCCTCGACAGGCTGCATCCGCCCGTTCATTCGGGATATCATCGATCGGCCCGGCCGCGCGACCGCCGTCGCTCATGCAACAATGATGCGAGCGCGCCACAAGCCGGCGGGACGTCGCGCGGTTTGGCGCGGACAGGGAGTTTGAATGCTAGCGATTGCCGGCCTCGCGCTCGCCGCGCTGACCCTCTATCTCGTCTGGTGGTCGTCCGATCGGTCCTGGCACACTCTTGCCATTGTTGCGCTGGCGGTGCCGTTGATTCCGCTGCTCGCCGCCTCGATCACCGGGGACGTGTCGCGCTGTTTGCCGGCTTGGATATTTTCCGAAGGCGCTGACGGCAAGGACCAGATCGTGATCGCGAGCGCGGCGGCGACGATTATGCTTGCGCTCATTCTAGCGGCCTGCGCGTGGCGAGCAGCGACGGCGGCTTGGCGGTGGCTGCGGGGCAGGTAAGTTGGGCGGACTTACCGCCGCGGCGAGCGAGACGTCGCTTGAATTGTCGTTTATGATGCCCATCGTTCGAAGGTACTTGAAACCGTTGCTTCCACTTTTTGCTTATGACGACCTATATCGTGCGGCCGTGGGACGTATGGGGCCGCATCGTTTTATTGAACAGGTTCGGCTCATGACGAAAACCATCGCTCCCGTCGAGCGGCTCAGCACGGCCGACCGTGTCACCTATGCCGTGGTCGGATTAATCGTTATCGGCGGGATCCTCGCGTTTATCTTTCTGCAATAGAGCAGATTGAACGCGCACGCTTTGTCGGCTCTTGGTCTGGCGGCGAGGCCGCGGCGAGCGGCAGCGTTCGCTTGTTCAACGCGAGGGATTTGCGTTCGCGACGCCCTTGACCTTCGGTTGCAGTGGGGAAAAAATCGCTCAAGCTCAAAAGAGCGATCATGCCGACGTGAATTGCAGCCATCCGGTACAGCCACAGTTGTTTTCAGCCTCCGAGACCGACCGCAACGCCGACCGGCGCCCCCGGCGGGTGGTTGATGGCGCCGGCCCGTTGGATGACCCACCCTAAAGACGATGCGGTCATGGCGCGGTTCTGCTAGAGAGCGTCGCCACACTAGCGTCCAAAGGAAACAGGGGTGCCATGTCGAAACAGACGATGCGCGAGGAGACCGAACGCCTGATCAAGGAGGCGATGGAGCGAAAGGCCGTCACCGTGACGCAGGGCGACACGCGCATCGAGACGAAATGCGGCAAGTGCGGCGCGGTCAACCGCGTCAAGGCGGCGAAAGGGCAGGCCCGCGTCGAATATACCTGCAAGGACTGTGGCCATAAGCAAAAGGCGCTTTGACGGGCCCCGCGCGGCAATCCGCCGGCGAAGAATCTTTTCTGCGTCATCGGCGATCTGCAAAACAAAGCATGCCTGCAGTTGCGGGTGGCGGCCTAGGGCGTTGGGCGGCTCAGCCTCGTGGAACTTTGCCTCAATTTTTAGCCGACCGCCGTATTGATTGTGACAATCTCGGTTGGGACAATGGCCGGCGTTCGCGCCTGCCGAATGACGTGCGGCCTTTCTACTGCGAGCGAAATTTAGACAAGAAATCGAACCCTCGCGCTGCGCCAGCGTTGTTTGAGCGGCCGCCACTGCCTTTGACTTGCAAACGACAGCGCAGGAGAGAGCCATGAAGCGAACTCCGTTCCCGGCGATTTTGGTCATTGCGGTCTTGCTCGCGATTCTGGGTGGCATCGCCCTTGCCGCGCAGGACAAGTACACCTTGAAAGTGCCGAACGGGCTCGCGTTTTCTGACTTCAGAGGATACGAAGACTGGCAGGATGTCGCCGTCAGTCAGACCGAAACTTCGTTGAAGGTTATCGTGGCGAATCCCGCGATGATGAAAGCCTATCGGGACGGCATTCCCGGCAACGGCAAGAAATTTCCCGAAGGGTCGAAGATTGTGAAGATCGAGTGGGCCCAAAAAAAGAACACTGAGTCCCCCTATTTTGTGATGGTGCCGGACACCCTGAAAACGGTTGCGGTCATCGAAAAAGATACCAAGAGATTCCCGGACACCAACGGATGGGCATACGCCCTGTTTAAATATGATGCCGCATCTGACACGTTTACGCCTGATGGGAACGACGCCAAATGCGGCTACGCGTGCCACACGACGGTAGCGGCAAAAGATTACATTTTCACGGCCTACCCGAAGCGGTAGGCGGGCAAGAGGCCGCTGCCCGAACAAGGTTGCCGTCTTGACCGGCGGCACGAGCGGCATCGGTCGCGCAGCAAGCATGTAGTGCGGGCTAAGGCGCGGTTCGCCCGCCGTAGCGATGCGGGGGCGGGAGCGCGCCGATTTGTAGTGTGGCGGGAGATTGCCTATATCTCCCCCTTCACGGAGCCCCATTCCCCCAATGACCACCCCTGATACCGCGTCCAAAATCCCCGTCACCGTGCTCACCGGCTATCTCGGCGCCGGCAAAACCACGCTCCTGAACCGCATTCTGTCCGAGCCGCACGGCAAGAAATTCGCCGTCATCGTCAACGAATTCGGCGAGATCGGCATCGACAACGAACTGGTGGTCAACGCCGACGAAGAAGTGTTCGAGATGAACAACGGCTGCATCTGCTGCACCGTACGCGGCGACCTGGTGCGCATCATCGACGGGCTGATGCGGCGAAAAGGAAAGTTCGACGCCATCATCGTCGAGACGACGGGCTTGGCGGACCCTGCGCCGGTGGCGCAGACCTTCTTCATGGACGAGGCTGTAGGCGCCAAGACCAAGCTCGACGCCGTGGTGACGGTCGCCGACGCCAAGTGGCTCAAGGACCGGCTCAAGGACGCGCCCGAGGTCAAGAACCAGATCGCCTTCGCCGACGTCATCCTGATCAACAAGACCGATCTGGTCACGCCGGCGGAGCTCGCCGAGATCGAGGCGCGCATCCGCGCCATCAACCCCTATGCGCGCTTGCACAGGACGGAGCGCGCCAGGATCGACATCGCCGAAGTGCTCGGCCGCAACGCCTTCGACCTTGACCGCATCCTCGACATCGAGCCTGCCTTCCTCGAGGCCGAGGAAGCGCACGTGCACGAGCATGAACATGGGCACGATCACCATCATCACGACCACGCCCATGTTCATCACGGCCTCAAGCATTACCACGACGAGGACATGCAGTCGGTTTCGCTCTCGACCGACAAGCCGCTGAACGCGGACAAGTTTTTCCCCTGGGTGCAGGATCTGGTGGCAACCGACGGGCCGAGCATCCTGCGCTGCAAGGGGATTTTGTCGTTCAAGGACGATCCCGAACGCTTCGTGTTCCAAGGCGTGCACATGATCCTGGACGGCGATCACCAGCGCGCCTGGAAGGAAGGCGAGGAGCGCGCGAGCCGCCTCGTGTTCATCGGCCGTAATTTGCCGGAAGAAAAAATCCGCACGGGCTTCGAGAGCTGTATTGCTTAGCGACGTACACACTCGGCGTCATGCCCGGGCTTAAGCCGGGCATCCATGATGCCTTGCCATGCGCGTGAGCCTTACGTAAGTCCCTCTTCGCAGATCTTTATCATGGATTGCCGGGTCAAGCCCGGCAATGACAGCGCAGAGAATGTCCTCCACCACCGCACCCATTCCCTCCCTTGCCGACCGCGTCCGCCCGATCGCGGCGGGCGCCACCATCGTCGGCGTGCATTTTCTCGCGCGCACGCCGGTGTTCGTGCTGGGCGAGGAGGCGTTGCTGTTTGCCGGCGATGAAGAAAAGCGCGTCGCGGTCCATATCGGCGGCATCCTGGCGAGCGCCTCCGACGGCAAATCGATCCTTACCGGCGGCGACGACGGCACCTTGGTCGTCACCGAGGAAAGCGTCGAGCATCGCATCTTCGCCACCGACGACAAGCGACGATGGATCGACCAAGTTGCGCTCGGGCCGGACGGCGCTGTCGCCTGGTCGGCGGGCAAGACCGCCCACGTGCTCACCAAGAAAGGCGAGCAGCGCAGCCTGGACGCGCCGTCGACCGTGGCGGGTCTGGCCTTCGCGCCGAAAGGTTTCCGCCTCGCGCTTGCGCATTACAACGGCGTCACGCTCTGGTTTCCCAATGCCGCCGGCGCCAAGCCGGAAATGCTGGAATGGAAGGGCTCGCATCTCGGCGTCGTCTTCAGCCCGGACGGCAAGTTCCTCGTCACCTGCATGCAGGAGCCTACGCTGCACGGCTGGCGGCTGGTCGACGCCAAGCACATGCGCATGTCGGGTTATTCGGCGCGCGTGCGTTCGCTCTCGTGGACGGAGGACGGCGACTTCCTCGCCACCTCCGGCTCCGAGCAACTGATCCTCTGGCCGTTCGACGGCAAGGAAGGCCCGATGGGCCGGCAACCGAAGCTGCTGGCGCACTCCGAGGCCCGCGTTTCGGTCGTGGCCTGTCATCCGCGCCAGCCGGTGGCGGCGGTGGGCTACGCCGACGGCGCGGTCATGCTGGTGCGCATCGACGATGGCGCGCTGATCGAGGTAAAGGCTAAGGGCGCAGCGCCGGTGAGCGCGCTCGGCTGGGATGCGATGGGTCAGACGCTCGCCTTCGGCACCGAGGCCGGAGAAGCCGGCGCTTTGTCGTTTTAATTACGGCGCCATTGCGCCCAAACAATTCGGCCGCCGTTCAGTTTCCCCGCTTTATAAATGGAACCGGCAAACTTACCAGCCGTTGCTACATCTCACTTGATTCTGAGGGGACTAAAAATGATCGCTCCATCCCTAATCCGCCGCCTCCTGCTTGGCGCGGCGACCGGTCTCGCGCTCGCGGTCGCCGGCGTCTCGATGCCGATCGTAGCCGGTGCGCTCACGCCCGCCATGGCGCAGAGCTCCGAAGATATGTCCGCCGCGCTGGAGGCGTATGGTCACTGGATCCGCCACGCGTCTTACGGTGAGGTCTGGATACCGGACGGGGTGCCACCGGACTGGCGGCCTTATGAATACGGCCGCTGGGTCTATACCGACGACTGGGGCTGGTACTGGGTCTCCGACGAGGAGGAGGACGACTGGGGGTGGGTGGTCTACCACTACGGACGCTGGGCGTTCGACCGCCAGATCGGCTGGTTCTGGGTGCCGGGCGACGAATGGGCCCCGGCCTGGGTCGACTGGCGCTACGGCGACGACAATGTCGGATGGGCGCCGCTGCCGCCGGACGATTTGATCGACACCTACGAGGAGCGGCCGGAATATTGGTCGTTCGTGCCGCTTCGCTATATCGCCGAGCCGCGCTTGCGCACTTATTTCGTGCCGCGCGATCGGCGCACGTTCCTCCTGCGCGAGACGCGTATCGTCAACCGCCCGGTGCACGTCGAGGGCCGGCGGATGTGGGTCAATCCAGGCCTCGCCCCTGGCTTCATCGCCGGCCGCACGCATTTAGAGATGCACAGCTACCAAGTGCGGCCGCGCGTATTCGGAGCCACTGTCGGCGTGCAGGGTGCGCTGACCGTGCGTCAGGAGGACCTGCGCACCAAGGGTGCGGTCAGGCGCGCAGCGCCGATAACCGTGCAGCGCTCTGTTACGGCAATAGCGCCGTCGACGACGGTGCCTGCGCCGCAACCGCTCGGCAAAGGCGAACGCGGTCACCTCGGCAGTCATCCGCCGCGCGCCGCTCAGGGTGGCGGCGCACCGCAGCAACAGCAGCAGCAACCACCGTCGCCGCCACTTCAGCAACAACAACAGCAGCAGCAAAAGGGGCAAACGGGCGCGCCGCCGCGCACGGGGACGCCCGCAGTCCAGCAACCCAGTCCCGCGCCGACGACCGCTCCGGCGCCGGGTTCCGCTCCAGCGCAGCCGAAGGTGCTGCGTGAGGAGCGCCGCGACGTGCATCCGCCGGCGGGCGCCGGTGGCGCTCCGGCCGGCGCGGGCGGACCTCCGCCGCATCCTGCTGGACCGGCGCCGCAGCCGCCCACTGCTCGTCCAGCCGCGCCGCCAGCTCTGCCGCCGCAGCAGGCACCGGCGCCCCCGGTTGTGCATGCGCCCCCGCCGCCACCACCACCGCCGCCGCCCGTGGTGCACGCGCCGCCGCCGCCTGCCGCGGCTCCGCCACCGCCGCCCGCCGTTCGCTCGTCGCCGCCAGCTGTCAGGGGTGCGCCAGCGCCCTCCAAGGTGCCGGAGCAGAGGCGGCCGCCGCCGAAGCCGGGCGAGAAGCCGCCCGAGCCGCCGAAATAGCGCGCAGGGAAAAAAGAAACGGGCGGCCCTGCGGGCCGCCCGTTGCTTGTCCGGTGCCTCGTGCGCCGGCTAGGCGGCGAGCGCGGTCTCGGTCGCCGCGATCACATAGGACTTGAGCGGCGGATAGCCGTTGAAGCCGACCGAGGAGTAGGTCGAGGTATAGGCGCCGGTCGCCTCGATCAGCACCTTGTCGCCGATGGCGAGCGTAATCGGCAGCGGATAGGGCGTCTTCTCGTACAGCACGTCCACCGAGTCGCAGGTCGGGCCGGCCACGATGCAGGGACCGCTCTCGTCGCGGTCCCGGCGGGTACGGATCGGATAGCGGATCGATTCGCCGATCGTCTCTGCAAGACCGTGGAATTTGCCGATGTCGAGATAGACCCAGCGGGTTTCGTCCTCCGGGCTGCGCTTGGCGATCAGCACCACCTCGGCTTCTATTACGCCGGCATTGCCGACCATGCCGCGGCCGGGCTCGATGATCGTTTCCGGGATGCGGTTGCCAAAATGGCGGCGCAGCGAGCGGAAGATGGCCTTGCCGTAGGATTCCAGCTTCGGCGTCTTGCGCACATATTTGGCCGGGAAGCCGCCGCCGAGATTGACGGTGGAGAGTGCGATGCCGCGCTCGGCACAAGCGCGGAATACCGCCGCGGTGGAGGCGAGCGCCCGGTCCCAGGCTTCCACGTTGTGCTGCTGCGACCCGACATGAAACGAGAGCCCGTAGGCGGTGAGGCCGGCTTTATGGGCGCGCTCCAGGATATCGGCGGCAAACTCCGGCTCGCAGCCGAACTTGCGCGACAGCGGCCATTCCGCGCCGGTGCCGTCGCAGTGGATGCGGCAGATCACGCGGGCGCCGGGCGCCGCACGGGCGATCTTGTCTACCTCCGCCTCGCAATCGACCGCGAAAAGCGTGACCCCGAGCTTGAAGGCGGCCGCTATCTCGCTCTCTTTCTTGATCGTGTTGCCGTAGGAAATGCGGTCCGCCGGACAGCCGGTGGCGAGCACGGCTATCGTCTCCTGCACCGAGGCCACGTCGAAGGACGAGCCGAGCCGGGCGAGCAGGCTTAGGATCTCCGGATGCGGATTGGCCTTGACGGCGTAGTAGACCTTGGTGTCGGGCAGGGTTCTGGCGAAGGCATTGTAGTTGTCGCGCACGATGTCGAGGTCGAGCACCAGGCAGGGCCCTTCCTCTTTGCGGTTCCTAAGGAACTCGCGGATGCGATCTGTCATCTCGTGTGACCCCTCAGATCAAAGTTGCGCATGGCCGTCAGCTTTGCGGGACAGCGAGATACGCCGCTGTTGCCCGGCTGATTCAGCCGTCTGCTGCCATGGTCTGGATTGGGGATGCGCCCCGCTCCGCGCCTGGCAAGATGGACAAGCCTCTTCGGATTCCCGGCATTTGCGCCGGTTCACCCAAAAAAGCCCGTTCCGTCGTTGCTTTAAGCCGCGTACCCCGTTGAGCGCGGGGATCGCCGGTTTCGCCTCCGGCTGCCGATCGCATGAGCTGGGAAGTGAGCTCACTTCCCGAGGCGGCTGTCCGGCCTCTTGTCCGGATGCCCACCGATCGACACACGGCCACAGGCACGTGCGAAAAAGGGCAGTAACCGAAATAATCCAACTGTCTTGAGAGTCAACAATTTATCGCGCGCGATGCGCACGCATCCACCGCGCGGTGACTGTCGCGCGTTTATTTTTTGGTTTTTGTGTGTCGCGTGTACGCGGGGTCGAGCGCTCAGCGCACCAGCACGTTCTTGAACTGCCAGGGATCGCGCTTCTCGATGTCTTCGGGGAACAATCCGGGCCGGCCGGCGAGCGGCGTCCAGTCGGTGTAGGCACCGATCACCGGGCCGAGGTAGGGCGTCTGCACCTCGAGGCAGCGCCGGTAGTCCATCTCGTCGGCCTCGACGATGCCGGCGCTCGGGTTCTCCAGCGCCCACACCATGCCGGCGAGCACCGCGGAGGTCACCTGCAGGCCGGTGGCGTTTTGATAGGGCGCGACCTCGCGGGTCTCGTCGATCGAGAGCTGCGAGCCGTACCAATAGGCGTTTTTCTTGTGGCCGTAGAGCAGAACGCCGAGCTCGTCGATGCCGTCGGCAATCTCATTTTCATCGAGGATGTGGATGTCTTTCTGCTTCCGGCCGGCCTGGCCGAACATCTCGTGCAGCGACAACACCGCGTCGTTGCAGGGGTGGTAGGCGTAGTGGCAGGTGGGTCGGTAGACGGTCTTGCGGCCCGCGCGCAGCGTGAAATAGTCGGCGATCGAGATCGACTCGTTGTGGGTGACCAAGAAGCCGTACTGCGCCTGCGCGGTCGGCGTCCAGGACCGCACGCGGGTATTGGCGCCGGGCTGGGTCAAATAGATCGCGGCCTGGCAGCCGGTCTTGTGCTTGTGGGCGTTGGCGGGCATCCACTTCTCGTGCGTGCCCCAGCCAAGCTCGGACGGCTGCATGCCCTCGGAGATGAAGCCTTCAACCGACCAGGTGTTGACGAAGGTATCCGTCGCCTTCGGCTGCTTGGCGCGCTGGGTGTCGCGCTCGGCGATATGGATGCCTTTTACACCGGCCTTCTTGGCGAGCCGGCCCCATTCCTCGCGCGTCTTCGGCTCCTTGAACTTGAGGCCGATGTCACCGGCGACATTGAGCAACGCCTGCTTGACGAACCATGACACCATGCCCGGATTGGCGCCGCAGCAGCTGACCGCGGTGGGTCCGCCCGGCTTCTTGCGGCGCGCGGCGAGTATGGTCTCGCGCAGGGCGTAGTTCGAGCGCGCCTCCGGCCCGAGTTTGGAATCGAAGTAGAAGCCCACCCAGGGCTCCACCACCGTGTCGATATAGAGCGCGCCGATCTCGCGGCAGAGCTCCATGATGTCCAGGGAGGAAGTATCGACCGACACGTTCACGCAAAAGCCCTGGCCGCCGCCGGCGGTCAGCAGCGGGGCGAGCAAGTGCCGGTAATTGTCCTTGGTGACGGCCTGATGGATGAAACGGATGCCGCGCTCGTCCAGCATGTGGCGGTCCTTGTCCTCCGGGTCGATGACCACGAAGCGGGACTTGTCGTAGCTGAAATGACGCTCGATCAGCGGCAGCGTGCCTTTACCGATCGAGCCGAAACCGATCATTACGACGGGGCCGGTGATGCGGGCGTGAACGGGCCATTTCGACATTTTTCAGAGCCTCCAGCGATACTTGGGTGATATCTGCCGCTGCGCGCAAACGGAAGGGCGACGCCCGCGATTCCGGCGCGGCGTCCACGAAAATCTGCCGGTTTGTGCTCAGGCGGCGCGCGCCTGCGGTTTTGGCACCAGGCGTCCGGTCGCACGCACCAGTCCGCTGGCGCCGTCGAGCGCGCCGGGAACGAGTTCGAGCGCGAGCAGCCGATGCCGCTCGAACGGACCGGGGAGCTTGAGGCCGGCGGCCTTCTCGGCCGCAAAGCCGAAGCGACTGTAGTAGGGCGCATCGCCGACCAGGATGACCGCGCCATGGCCGAGCCGGCGCGCTTCGCGCAGACTCCGGCGCACCAGCGCGGCGCCGATGCCGCGGTTGCAGAAGTCCCCCGCGACCGCCACCGGGCCCAGCAGCAAGGCCGGCTGGCCGCGCCCGCAGGCCACGCTCCACAGCCGTGCGGTACCGATCACGCGCCGGCTGTCGGCGGCGATCAGGCTCAGTCCCTCGGCCGGCAGCCGGCCGTCACGCAGGCGCTGCGAGGTCTTGCGGGCGCGGGTGTCGCCGAAGGCCTGGTCGAGCAGTGCCTCGCGCGCTTCGACATCGGCCGGCCGTTCTTGACGCAACGTGATCATCTTGCGGTCCTTCCCTGTCCCGCCGTGCGCGCGAGCGCGCGCCGACCGGACGCATTCAGTCTCGTTGGGGGGAAGGGGAGGCGGCGAGCCGCCTCCCGTCGATGTCAGATGTGGTAGGTCTTCAGCGGCGCGAAGCCGTTGAAGGCCACCGACGAGTAGGTCGCCGTATAGGCGCCGGTGCCCTCGATCAGCACTTTGTCGCCGATCTCAAGGCTCACTGGCAGCGGGTACGGCTGCTTCTCGTACAGCACGTCGGCCGAGTCGCAGGTCGGACCGGCGAGAACGCAAGGACCCATGGCGTCGCCGTCCCGCGTCGTGCGGATCGGGTAGCGGATCGACTCGTCCATGGTCTCGGCCAAGCCGCCGAACTTGCCGATGTCGAGGTAGACCCAACGCACGTCATCCTCCTCGCTCTTCTTGGAGACGAGGACGACTTCCGCTTCGATGGTGCCGGCATTGCCGACCATGCCTCGGCCCGGCTCGATGATCGTCTCCGGGATACGGTTGCCGAAGTGCTTGCGCAGCGCCTTGAAGATCGCGTTGCCGTAGGTCTTCACCGTCGGCACGTTCTTCAGGTACTTGGTCGGGAAGCCGCCGCCCAGGTTGACCATCGACAGGTTCATGCCGCGCTCGCCGCATTCCTTGAACACGGCCGCCGCCGAAGCGAGCGCCCGGTCCCAAGCATGCTGGTTACGCTGCTGGGAGCCGACATGGAACGAGACGCCATGCGGTTCCAGCCCGGCCTTGAGGGCGTGCTCGAGCACGTCCGCGGCCATCGCCGGCTCGCAGCCGAATTTGCGCGATAGCGGCCATTCGGCGCCTGCGCAATCCGACAGGATACGGCAGAACACCCGGGAGCCGGGCGCCGCGCGGGCAACCTTCTCCACCTCGGCCTTGCAGTCGACCGCGTAGAGGCGGACGCCGAACGCGAAGGCGCGTGCGATGTCGCGCTCCTTCTTGATCGTGTTGCCGTAGGAGATGCGGTCGGGCGTGCAGCCTGTGGCGAGCACCATCTCGATCTCGGCGACCGAGGCGGTGTCGAAGCAGGAGCCGAGCTTGGCCAACAGGCCGAGCACCTCCGGCGCCGGGTTGGCCTTCACGGCGTAGAACACGCGCGTGTCGGGCAACGCCTTGGCGAAGGCATTGTAGTTGTCTTTGACGACGTCGAGGTCGACGATCAGGCAGGGCCCTTCGTCGTTTCGCTTACGTAGGAACTCGCGGATGCGCTCAGTCATGGCGCTCTCCCCACTCGGCTAAGAGGCAGTTTAAGGCCTCTGATGTCGCGGTTTGCCAAGCATGTCGCCGCGCGCGATGGGGACGCGCAGGCGCTTCCGCTCTTCAACCGCTCATGCTGCCTTGGATTGGAAAGGGGAGCCCCCCGTCCGCACGGCCGGCAAAGATGAACAAGCCTCTTCGGTGACCCGCGCCGGAGGTGGAGCCCGGCAGAGACCAAGGAAGCCCGATCGTCGTTGCTTCAAGCCGCGTCCCCTGCGGAGGGCAGGGTTTGCCGGTTTCGCCTCCGGCTGCCGGTCAGATTTCTTGGAGAGCTTTGGCTTCTCTCTCCAGGCGGCTGGCGGGCCTCTTGTCCCGCTACCTACCGACCGACACACGGCCACAGGCACGTGCGAATTTGGGCAACGTTGAAATAACAAATTTTTCGCGCGATGCAAGAGAAAAAGTTTCCCGCACGCGAAAACTTTCTTAACGGATTATTTCGGCAATGAGCACGCGCGCTCAGTTGCGCGCGGTGAACGGCTCGATGCGGTGCGCGGCGCGGATGAACTGCGCCATGATGGCGACGCCGCAGAGCACGAAGACGCCGTCGAGCACGCGCTGCCCGATGCCGCCGAGATCGAACAGCGTGGCGAGCGCCCACGAGCCGGCGAAGGCGGCGCCGAAAACCTCGGCGCCGATCAGGATGGCGGCGCTGACGACGGTGACGACGTTGAGCCAGACGATGCGGCGGCTTTGAGCCATGGGACGCTCCCTTGAACGGCCCGCAATGTCCACGAATCCGCCTGCCAGATCAAGTCCATAGAAGGCTACCGGCGTTTGATCTTGGTCATGGCCGCGGCCGGCCGAAGCGGCGATGTTGCCGCCATGTCGGTCGCCAGCACACTCAAACTCACTCGCCAATTCCTTGCGGCCCTGGTGGCGCTCGGCCTAGCCGCCGGCTTCGCCGTCAAGCTCGCCGGTCTCGGCGCCTGGTCGCCGACCATCTGGGCCGCCGTCACCTTGCCCGTGCTGCTCGCCCTTTTGGCGGAGATCATCACCAGCCTGCGCCGCGGTGACCTCGGGCTCGACATCGTCGCCGCGCTGTCGATGACCGGGGCGCTGCTGGTCGGCGAGAACCTTGCCGCGGCGATCGTCGCCCTGATGTATGCCGGCGGCCAGTACCTGGAAAGCTATGCCGAGCGGGCGGCCCGGCGTGAGATGACAGCCCTGCTGTCGCGGGTGCCGCGCACCGCTGTCCGCCACCGTGATGGGCAACTGGAGGAGGTCGCGCTCGATCTGGTGGCGCCGGGCGACCGGCTCCTGGTCCGGCAGGGCGACGTGGTGCCGGTGGACGGCACCGTGGTCGAGGGCGTGGCGGTGCTCGACCAGTCGGCGCTGACCGGGGAATCGCTGCCGGCGCAGCTGCGCAGCGGCGAAACAGTATTAAGCGGCTCGACCAATGTCGGCGACGCCTTCGATCTCAAGGCGACGCGGCTAGCCGCCGAAAGCACCTATGCCGGCGTCGTCCGCCTGGTTGAGGCGGCCCAGCGCTCACGCGCGCCTATGTCGCGGCTGGCCGACCGCTACGCGATCATGTTCCTCGCGGTAACGGCGGTTTTGGCCGGTGCGGCTTGGTTGCTGACCGGCGATCCGATCCGGGCGGTGGCTGTGCTGGTGGTAGCGACGCCCTGTCCGCTCATCCTGGCGGTGCCGGTGGCAATCGTCGCCGGGCTCTCCCGCGCCGCCAAGCTCGGTATCCTGATCAAGGGCGGCCGGGCGATCGAGACGCTGGCGCGGGTGAGCTCGCTGGTCATCGACAAGACCGGAACGCTCACCCACGGCCAGGCCAAGATCGTCTCCACCCGGGTGGCGGACAGCATTACGCCCGACGACCTGCTGCGCATCGCCGCCTCGCTCGATCAGGCCAGCAAGCACATCATCGCGCAGACCATCGTCGCTGAGGCGCGCGGCAAGGGTCTGGCGCTGGCGATCCCGACCGAGGTGGTGGAGACGCCCGGCGAAGGCATTATGGGCAAGGTCGACGGCCGCCCGGTCATGGTCGGGGGGCTGCATTTTGTTGCCGGCAAAGTTGGCGACGTCGCTTTTACGTTGCTGCCGCGCGAGCGGGCGCCCGGCGCGCTCGCGGTCGCCATTGCGGTCGACGGCCGGTTCGCCGGATTGATGTTCCTGTCCGACGAGCTGCGCGCCGGCACCGAAGCGATGCTGCATGAACTGCGCGCGCTCGGCATCGAACGCATCGTGCTGGCGACCGGCGACCGGCACGAGGTCGCTCAGGCGGTCGCCAACGGCCTGTCGATCGACCTAGTGCGCTCGGACCTTACCCCCGACCAGAAGATCCTGGTGGTGCTGTCGGAGCGCAAGAACGGCCCGGTGATGATGATCGGCGACGGCGTCAACGACGCGCCGGCGCTGGCGGCGGCCGATATCGGGCTGGCGATGGGCGCCAAGGGGGCGGCGGCCTCGGCCGAGGCGGCGGACGTGGTGCTGCTGGTCGACCAGCTCGACCGCGTGCTGCCGGCTATCCGGATTGCGCGGCGCTCGCGTTTCATCGCCCTGCAAAGCGTGATCGTCGGCATGGGGCTCTCCATTCTGGCCATGATAGCGGCCGCGTTCGGTTATCTGCCGCCGGTCGAGGGCGCGCTGCTGCAGGAGGTGATCGACGTCGCGGTCATCTTCAACGCGCTGCGGGCGCTGCGCGGATGAGATGACTTCCGCGGGCGAGGGGGCTTTAATCCGCCTGCAATGACCGAAGCCGGACCAGCCGACAGTGCCGTTCTCGACGCCGCGCTCGCCCGTATGGGCTTGCTCGCGCCCGGCGAGCGGCCGCGCTACACGGCGCTGACCGGCGGCGTCGCCTCCGACATCTGGAAGGTCGATACTGCGACCCGCACCTTTGCCATCAAACGTGCTCTGCCCAAGCTCAAGGTCGCGACCGACTGGTACGTGCCGGTCGTGCGCAACGCCTATGAAGTGAAATGGATGGAGGTGGTGCGAGGAATCCTGCCGAATGTCGTGCCGCAACTGCTCGGCCACGATCCCGCCGCCGGCCTGTTCGCCATGGCCTATCTCGATCCGGCCGATTATCGCAATTGGAAGAGCGATCTGCACGGCGGCCGAACCGACGATGCCTTTGCTGCCGCGGTGGGGCGCTCGCTCTCCCGCATTCACGCCGCGACCGCACGAAGCGAGACTATCGCCGCCGCCTTCGCGACCGACGAGACCTTTCACGCCATCCGGCTGGCCGCCTATTTAGAGGCGACGGCGCCCAAGCACCCGCAAGCCGCCGACGCTTTGATGGCGCTGTCGCGCCTGACGCTCGCCACCAAGCTAACGCTGGTGCACGGCGACGTCAGCCCGAAGAACATCCTGGTCGGGCCGCACGGGCCGGTCTTTCTCGATGCCGAATGTGCCTGGTATGGCGATCCGGCCTTCGACCTGGCGTTCTGCCTCAACCACATGCTGCTGAAATGCCTGTGGACGCCGCAGGCGGCGGCGCGCTTCCTCGATCTGTTCGATGTCCTGGCGCGGACCTATCTCGCCGGCGTTACCTGGGAGCCGCCGGCGGTGATGGAACGGCGCACGGCCCACCTGCTGCCTGGGCTTTTCCTCGCCCGCGTTGACGGCAAGTCGCCCGCCGAATACGTCACCGCGGACGGCGACAAGGCGCGCATCCGCCGCGTGGCGCTGCATTTTCTCGAAGCTCCGCCGGAACGGCTCGGTGACATCCGAAGCGCATGGGCGCAAGAAATCGGCATCAAGGAACCCGCGGCATGAGCGCGACCAGCATCGTTTCCGTTCATGGCCGGCGGATTTGGGATTCGCGCGGCCGCCCCACGGTCGAAGCCGAGGTCGTGCTTGCGTGCGGCGGGCATGGCCGCGCCATCGCGCCGGCCGGCGCGTCGACCGGTAGCGGCGAGGCGCTCGATCTGCGCGACGGCGGCCCGGCCTTCGGAGGCCTCGACGTGCGGCGGGCGCAGGCGAATATTTCCGGCGAGATCGCCAAGGCGTTGCGCGGAGCGGATGCCGCCGACCAGGCGGCGGTCGACCAAATCTTGCTCACGCTCGATGGCACGCCGAACAAAAGTCGCCTTGGCGGCAACGCCATGATCGCCACCTCGATGGCGGCGGCGCACGCCGCGGCGAACGCGCGAGGCGTGCCGCTCTGGCATTATCTGTCGAACGGCAAGCCCGGTCGTCTGCCGCTGCCGGAAATCCAGATCTTCGGCGGTGGCGCGCACGCGGCACGCCGCGTCGATGTGCAGGATTTCATGGTCGTCTGCCCGCGCGCCATGAGCTTCGCCGAGGCGCTCGACATCACCGCGCAGGTTTATGCCGCAGCCGGCAAGTTGCTGGGCGAGCGCGGCCTGCTGCAGGGCGTCGCCGATGAAGGCGGCTATTGGCCGGCCTTTGCCTCCAACGAAGAGGCGCTCGACATGTTGCTGCGCGCGATCGAGCGCGCCGGCTTTACGCCCGGCGAGGACGTCGCGATCTCGCTCGATATCGCCGCTTCGTCGTTCGGGCAAAATGGCCGCTATCGCCTCGCTTTGGAAGGCCGCGAACTCGACAGCGACGGCCTGATCGAATTGCTCGGGCGCTGGATCGCGCGCTACCCGATCGTCTCCGTAGAAGACCCGGTGGCGGAAGACGATGCGGAAGGCTTCCGCCGTTTCACCAAGGCGTATGGCGCGCGCGTCCAGGTGGTCGGCGACGATTTTCTGGTCACCGACGCCGCGCGCGTGCGGCAAGCCGCGGACTCCAAGGCGGTCACCGCGGCGTTGATCAAGCCAAACCAGGCTGGCACCTTGACCGAGACGCAGGCGGCGCTGATCGCCGCGCGCGAATACGGGCTCTCGACCATCGTCTCGGCGCGCTCGGGCGAAACCGAGGATGTCACCATCGTCCATCTCGCGGTCGGCTGGGACGCCGGAGAGCTCAAGGTCGGCTCATTCGCGCGCTCGGAGCGCATGGCGAAATGGAACGAGACCTTGCGCATCGAGGAGGCGCTCGGTTCGGCCGCGCGTTTTGCCGGCGGCGCGGTGCTACGCGGGCGATAGTTCTCGCTACTCACCGGACTTCATCCAGGGACGCGGCCCTTCACGGCATTGGCGAACGATTCGTAGACGATCCGCCCATCCGCAGCGGCAGGCAGTTGTTCGCGCAAGCGCGAGCGGAGCTGCGCGCGCACGTTCGGCGACAAGCCGGCAATCCGTTTGCCCTGCGGTCCCGACGGCACGTTGTTCGTATCCCAAAAATCGTCGAAGTTGGCAAAGGCCACCTGAATGCGGATCACGCGCGTATCGATCGCCTCAAGCCCGGCCTTTTCCCACAACTCCTGCATCGCATCGCGCCGCGAAGCTTCAGGGGTGGGCGGAAGTGCAGGGCCCATGCCCAATGACTCCAATCCTTTGTAAATCGGATTGGTCGGCGCGCCGCCGCCGAGAAGGTCCCACATATAAGTGGCAACCCAGCCGCCGGGCCGCACCACGCGCGCCATTTCCGCGGCCGCCTTGGCTGGGTCGGAAAGAAAGGACAACACCAGGGCCATGACGGCGATATCGAAACTGCCGTCGCCAAACGCGATTTTCTCCGCATCGCCCAATTGGAACTCCGCCATTTTCGCGCCGGGCCGTGTCCGCGCATAGGCGAGTTGTCCATCGGACGGATCGATCGCCGTCACCGTGGCAGGGGCGCAGCGGGCAATAAGCTCCTCGGTAAATGCGCCGTTGCCGCATCCGACGTCGAGCCACCGCAGCCCCTTCGGAACGTTTAGCCAATCGAGGAACTCTTCGCCGGCGAGGCGGCTCCAGCGGCCCATGAGCCGCTCATAGACTTTGCCGTCAGTAAAAAGCTTGGCGGATTCGCTCACGTCGACACCTTTGCCGCATGTCTTCGCCCAGAGCAGACTTTGCAACATCGCAATCGCGGAAATCAATCGGTTGAAAGTTGGGGTCTCGCTTCTGGCTTGGCGTTTATCGGCCCACGGCCTAGATAGAATGCATGACCCGCCCACCATCTGCTTCCGATAACCCATTGCTCACTGACTGGACCGGCGCCTTCGGGCTGCCGCCGCTGTCGGCGATCAAGCCGGAACATTTCCGCCCGGCCTTCGACCGGGCCTTGGCCGCCCACCGCGCCGAAATCGACGCCATCTCCGCCAACCCTGTGGCGTCGACCTTCGTCAATACCATCGAGGCGCTGGAGCGCAGCGGGCGCGACCTCGACCGCGTCTCCAACGTGTTCTTCGTGCTGGCCGGCGCCGCGACCTCCGACGCCATCGAGGCGGTCGAACGCGACGTTTCCCCGCTGCTCGCTCGCCACAGCAACGCGCTCTATCTCAACGCTGAGCTCTATGCCCGCATCGCCGGCCTTTACGCCCAACAGGACTCGCTCGGCCTTTCCGCCGAGCAGGCGCGCGTGCTCGACCGCTATCACACCCGCTTCGTGCGCGCCGGTGGGGCGCTCGACAAGCCGGCGCAGGATCGGCTCGCCGCTATCAACGAGCGGCTCGCCAGTCTGGGCACGCAATTCAGCCAGAATGTCCTGGCCGACGAGAAATCCTACGCAATGATGCTGGAGGAGGGCGATCTCGCCGGCTTGCCCGAATTCGCGCGCGCTGCCGCGCGCGCGGCGGCCGAGGAATGTGGGCAGCGCGGCCAATATGCCATCACGCTCGCACGCTCGTCGTGCGAGAGCTTCCTGCAGTTTTCCTCGCGCCGCGATCTGCGCGAGAGGATCTTCCAGGCCTGGATCAAGCGCGGCGAGAACGGCGGCGCGACCGACAACCGCGCGCTCATCGCCGAGATGGTTGGTTTGCGCGCCGAGCGGGCCAAGCTGCTCGGCTTTGACACTTACGCCGACTACCGCCTCGACGATCAGATGGCCAAGACACCGCAGGCGGCGCGCAAGCTGCTCGACGAGGTCTGGGGCCGCGCGCGCGCCAAGGCCGGCGCCGAGCGCGATGCGCTGCAGACCATGATCGCGCAGGAGGGCGGCAATTTCGCGCTGGCGCCGCACGATTGGCGCTATTACGCGGAAAAGCTACGCAAAGCGCGCTACGACCTGGATGAGGCCGAGATCAAGCCCTACTTCCAACTCGACCAAATGGTGGAAGCGGCCTTCGAGACCGCCCGCCGCCTATTCGGCCTGACCTTCACGCCCGTCTCGGTGCCGCTCTTTCACCCGGACGCCCGCGCCTGGGAAGTGAAGGACAAGAGCGGCGCTCCCGTCGGCCTTTTCATCGGCGACTATTTCGCGCGCGGCTCCAAGCACTCGGGTGCCTGGATGACCTCGCTGCGCGACCAGGAAAAGCTGACCGGCGACGTACGGCCGGTCATTCTCAATATATGCAATTTTTCCAAGCCGGCGGCCGGCGAGAAGGCTCTGCTCTCCTTCGACGATGCGCGCACGCTATTCCACGAATTCGGTCACGCACTGCACGGACTGTTATCTAACGTGACTTATCCGCTGCTCGCCGGTACCGCAGTGCCGAGCGATTTCGTCGAGCTGCCGTCGCAGCTTTACGAGCATTGGCTGGAGGTGCCGGAAATCCTGCAAACTTATGCGCGTCACGCCGCGACCGGCGAGCCGATGCCGAAAGCGCTCCTCGACCGCCTGCTGGCGACGCGCACTTTCAACCAGGGCTTCGCCACGGTCGAATACACCGCCTGCGCGCTGGTCGATCTCGATATCCATGCGCTGCGCGATACCGCCAAGGTCGACGTCGGCCAATTCGAGCGCGACGACCTTGAACGCCTCTCGATGCCGGCGGAAATCGTCATGCGTCACCGCCTGCCGCATTTCCAGCATCTGTTTTCCGGCGGCGGCTATGCGGCCGGCTATTACTCCTACATGTGGTCGGAAGTGCTCGACGCCGACGCTTTCGAGGCCTTCGAGGAAACCGGCAACGCTTTCGACTCCGAAACCGCGCAGCGCCTGCGCGACTGGATTTACAGCGCCGGCAACCTGCGCGATCCGGCGGAGGCCTACAAAGCCTTCCGCGGCCGCCTGCCGGCGGTCGACGCGCTGCTCAAAAAGCGCGGGCTGACAACCGTCTGATGACTTCCGCTCGTCCCCGCGTAAGCGGGGACCTAGTGTCGATGGATTTCCGGTTGCGCGGGAATGAACGGAAGAAGATGCCGCGCCGTCCGATCTATTGCTGCCATGGGCAATAGGCGACGCATTGCGGGACGACGTCGCCCTCCATCGTTTCGACCTCGTCATAGACCATCTGGCAGCCGTCCTCGGTCAGCCCGTCGCAATAGTCCGCCGGCGCGTCGATATAGGCGTAGGGGTAATATTGGGCGGCGCCGATCGTGATGGCGCCGAGCGCGCCGAGCGCCACGAACGTCCGCCAGCCGCCGTGATAACGCGCGCGGTAGCCGCTACGCCAGACCGAATAATTGCGGCCGTCGATCGAGGTGTGGAAGGCGCCGTGCATCGGGGCGCTGCGGATCTTGGAGGTAATCACGACCGTCGAGTTCCTCCCCCTTGGCGTGTAGACTCTGTGAGCGGTCTTCGGCCCGCCAAAATTTTTCTGCCTGGTAATATTTTTCTGTGGGCCGATATTTTTCTGCACCTCAATATTCTTCCGCACGTCAATCTTCTTTTCCACCTGGATATTCTTCTGCACCTCGATTTTCTTTTGCACCTGAATGTTCTTCTGCTGCCCGCCGCCTGTCGGTGCCACTCGGCGCTCCATGACGCGCGGTGCACCGCCAACCGGAGCCTGTCTGGGTGCAACCCTAGGGGCGGCCGCTTTTTTCTTGTCGTCCGGCTTGTTTTCAGCGGAGAATTCAGTGGTGATAGCCGTGCGATCGCGCGGCGCACCGGCAAGCGCAGGAAACGACAAGGCCGCGACGGCGAAGGCGCCCGCGGTAAAAGCTGCAATGCTGCGTAGGCTGGACATGCGTCGGTCTTTCTGTGAGGTGATGTTGCGCGTTGCGCACCGTAGCATCCTTTCCTCAAAACGCATGACATTTTGCAGCATTGAAAGCGTGGCGCCATGAACTTCCACACCGCCGGACATCGCCGCGGCGTCGTTGCCGCCCCGCATGCCGCCGCGGTCGAGGACGGCCGCGCGATCCTGGCCGAAGGTGGCAACGCCATCGAGGCGATGCTGGCGATGGCCGCCTCGATCGCCGCGGTCTATCCGCACATGAACCACATCGGCGGCGACGGCTTCTGGCTGATCCGCGAGCCGTCTGGCCGCGTGCGCGCGCTGATGGGGGCGGGGCGCGCCGGGGCGAAGGCGACGCCGCGGCATTATCGCGACGCCGGTCATGACGAAATCCCGGCGCGCGGGCCGCTCGCCGCGCTCACCGTGCCCGGTGCGGTGGCGGCCTGGATGTTGGCAGCCGAGGCGGCGAAAGCACAAGGCGGCACACTGCCGCTCGACCTGCTGCTGGCGCCCGCCATCAAGCACGCTCGCGAGGGCTATGCCGTAACGCGCAGCCAGGCGCGGCTGACCGTCGAGAAATATGCCGAGCTGGAAACCGCGCCGGGCTTCCTCAAGGCCTTCCTCGCCGACGGCAAGCCGCCAGAGGCAGGCTCCAAGCTCAAACAGAGCGCCTTCGCCGCCACGCTCGATCATCTCGCCCAAGCCGGGCTCGCCGATTTCTACCGCGGCGACGTCGGCCGCGAGATTGCCGCCGATCTGGAACGCATTGGCAGCCCGGTGACGCGCGCCGACCTGGAGAATTTCCAGGCGACGGTCGCCGAGCCGCTCGGCGTGCGCACGCAAAGCGGCACGCTTTATAATGCGCCGCCGCCGACACAAGGCCTGGCCTCGCTGATGATCCTCGCGCTGTTCGAGCGCTTGCGCGTCACGCAGGCCGAGAGTTTCGAGCACATCCACGGTCTGGTCGAAACGACCAAGCGCGCCTTTCGCGTGCGCGACCGCGTGATCACCGATCCCGACAATCTCACCGCCGATCTCAACCAATTCCTGGCGCCCGCGTTCCTCGACGCCGAGGCCGGGAAAATCGACGCCAAGAAAGCCGCGCGCTGGCCGCTATCGAGCGAAGCGGGCGATACCATCTGGATGGGCGCGGCGGACTCAAGCGGCCTCGTCGTCTCCTACATCCAGTCGCTGTACTGGGAATTCGGCTCCGGCTGCGTGCTGCCGGCGACCGGCGTGCTGATGCAGAATCGCGGGTCGAGTTTCTCGCTCGATCCCAAGGCGCTCAACGCGCTGGCGCCCGGCCGCCGCCCGTTCCACACGCTCAATCCGGCGCTCGCCGCGCTGAAAGATGGCCGCGTCATGGCCTACGGCACCATGGGCGGCGACGGCCAGCCGCAGACGCAAGCCGCCGTCTTCACGCGCCATGTCACGTTCCGCCAGCCGCTCGAACTGGCGCTCGACGCCCCGCGCTGGCTGCTCGGCCGCACCTGGGGCTCCACGCACACCAACCTACGCATGGAATCCCGCTTCGACGGCAATCTCATCGACCGCCTGATGTCGGCTGGCCACGACGTCGAAGTCCTGGATGAACCCTATTCCGACACCATGGGTCACGCCGGCGCCGTCGTCTTGCATCCGGACGGCACCTGTGAGGCCGGCCACGATCCGCGCGCCGACGGCGGTGCGGCCGGCGTCTAGCCTTGCCGGGATAGGAAGTTCGACGATAATGCCGAAACGCTGCGAGGGGCGCGGCGATATAACAGAGGGGCCGTCATGAAGTTTGCTTGCCGACTTGCGATCGTCATTTTGAGTCTCGCTATCGCGTCCGCCGCCACGGCCGAAACCTGGCCGGCAAAATCGATCAAAGCCTACATCCCGTTCGGCGCCGGCAGCGCCACCGACGTCATACCACGCACGGTGTTCGATGCGCTCTCCAAGGAACTCGGCCAGCAGATCATCGTGGAGAACAAGGGCGGCGCCGGCGGCACCATCGGGATCGGCGAGGTCGTGCGCGCGCAGCCCGACGGCTACACCATCCTGGCCAACTCCTCGGCCCACGCGATCGCGCCCTTCATCGTGCCGAACTTCCCTTATGATCTTGCCAAGGATCTGTCCGGCGCCCTGATGATCGGGCAAAATGCCAACGTGATGCTCGTGCTGCCGTCGCGTGGCTGGAAGTCCATGCAGGACTTTATCGCCGCGGCCAAGGCCAAGCCCGGCGCGATGAATTTCGGCTCGGCCGGCGTCGGCACAGCGACCCACATCTGCGGCGAACGTCTCCGCCTTGCCGCCGGCATCGAAGCGACGCACGTGCCCTACAAAGGCGGCGCGGAGGCGCTGACCGATCTGCTCGGCGGCCGTCTCGACTTTCTGTTTACGCCGATCTCGACGGCCCTGCCGCTGATCCGCGACGGCCGTGTCGTGCCGCTGATGGTGTCGACGCCGACGCGCGCCTCCGACCTGCCGGACGTGCCGACGCCGCGCGACCTCGGCTTCGTCAACGCCGAAACCATTGTCTGGTACGCGGTGTTCATGCCGGCCAAGACTCCGCGCGACATCGTGGAGAAGTTTCACGCCGCCGCCATGAAGGTCCTGGCGACCCCGGAAATGAAGGCGAAGCTGAAGAAGCTCGCGGTCGATCCGATGCCGATGACGCCGGATGAAATGGACAAGTTCATTGCCAGCGAACTCGCCGCCAACGACAAGTTGATCAAAGCCGCCGGCATCAGCGTCAAATAGCGGGCGGCAACGTTAACGGCGCCTGGCTGCAACACTGTTACACGCCACCTTTATGCCGCACTCCGTGATAGTGTGTCGCGCATGACCGCATTCCTCCGCACTTTCCTCTTCGTTCTGACAAGCCTCGCATTCGCCGCGCCCGCGCTGGCGCATCCGCACGTCTGGGTCACCATGCGCTCCGAGCTGATCTATGCGCCGGACGGCAGCATCACCGGCGTGCGCCACCATTGGGCGTTCGACGACATGTTCTCCGCCTTCGCCACGCAAGGGCTGGAGAGCAAGGAAAAGGACAAGTTCACCCGCGAGGAGCTGGCCCCGCTCGCCAAGGTGAATGTCGAGTCGCTGAAGGAATACGACTACTTCACCTACGCTACCGCCGACGGCAAAAAGACGCCGCTCACCGATCCGGCGCCGGACTACTGGCTCGACTATAACGATTCCATCCTCACGCTGAACTTCACGCTGCCGTTCAAGACGCCGGTGAAGGCGAAGGAGTTGAAGGTCGAGGTCTACGACCCGACCATCTTTGTCGATTTCGGATGGGCCAAGGATAAGCCGGTGCAGTTGGTCGGCGCGCCGAATTGCAAGGCCGATGTGGTGAAGCCGCGCGAAATGACCTTCGCCGAAGGCAAGGCGCTGAGTGAAATTCCAGCCGACCAGCAGAACACGACGATGGCCTGGGGCGCGCAGTTCGCCAATAAGATCCTGGTGCACTGTCCTTGAGTGCGTCCATGCGAAAACGCGTTTTGTTTTTCGCCTGCCTGCTGCTTGTCGTGTGCGCGGCCGACGCCGCGCTCGCGCAGCCGTTCGGCATGACGCGCGGCGCGCCGTCGCCCGAGGTCGGCGGCTTCACCGGCTGGGTGCTTTACAAGCAAGCCGAGTTCTACCGCATGTTGTCGGGCGCCATCCGCGCTGCCAAGGCCGACGGCAGCGCCGCCTGGACGCTGATGGCTATTTCGTTTGCCTATGGTGTCTTCCACGCCGCCGGGCCCGGCCACGGCAAGGCGGTGATCTCGTCCTATCTGGTCGCCAATGACGAAACCTGGCGGCGCGGCATCGTTCTGGCGTTCGCTTCCGCTACCCTACAGGCCTTCACCGCCATCGCCATCGTCGGCGTCGCCGCGGTGCTGCTCGGCGCCACCGCTCACGCGATGGGAAACGCGGTGCGCGCGATCGAGATCGTCAGCTACGCGCTGATCGTGCTGATCGGCTTGCGGCTGCTATGGGTGAAGGGTCGCGCCTTTCTGAATCTGCTGCGGCAGCAGCATGAGCATCACGACCACGCGCATGGTCACGACCATCACCATCACAGCCATGGCCACGCGCACGATCATGATCACGGCCATGACCACGATCACGGCGAGGAGGCACACGCCTGGGGCCACGCCCACGCTCCGGAACCGAGCGAGCTGAAGGGCCCGCATTGGCTGCGCCGCGGGCTGTCGGCGGTGTTCGCGGTCGGTTTGCGGCCCTGTTCGGGCGCCATCATCGTGCTGGTGTTCGCGCTGGCGCAGGGGCTGTTCTGGATCGGCGTCGCCTCGACCTTCGTCATGGGGCTCGGCACTGCCATCACGGTCGCCGTTGTCGCCACGCTCGCGGTCGGCGCGCGCGGTCTGGCCGGGCGGCTGGCCAAGGGCAAGCCGGGCGCCGGCATGCTGTTCCTGCGCGGCGTGGAGACGGCGGCCGCATTGCTCATTATCGTGTTCGGCGTCGCGCTGCTCACCGGCTACATGGTGAGCGAGCGGATGGTGGGTGTCTAACGAAAATCGTCCTCGCGCAATTCGATCGGCTGCCCGTGCGGGGTACGGTCGCAAGCGTGGTCCCAGGCGTCGCGATAGCGGTGCAGTGTCGCCTCGGTCGTCACGCCTTTCTCGGCCACCAATTTCTCCAGCGCATTGAGCCAGTGTGAATAATAGGTCTCGCCGGTGTCGGGATCGCCGGCGGCTTGCGCGCGCTTGATCTCGGTGGCGAGCGCCGCCGCCCGCTCCGGCCAGGTGAACACGCCGCGCTCGTGCAGCGCCAGCGTCATCGCAAAGGCCTGCGCCTCCCACGGCTCGCGGAACACCGGCCCATCGGCATCGCGCGGGATGCTCGGCACTTCCTGCGTGGCGCGGGCTGCTGCGGCCTGGTCGATCATGGTTTCTCCAGATACGGCTCCCAAGCCTCGATGCAGACGCGCACGGTTGGATCGCTCTCCTCGCCCCACAATTCGCATCCGTGAAAGCGCACGGTATAGAGCCAATGCGGATCCTCGCCCAGATTGCTGGCATTGCTGTCGGGAAACACGTGGCAGCCGACGATGCGCACCACCTCACCGACGTGCCCGCGCGCGTAACGCGGCAGCCGCGTATGCGTCTTCGGATGCATGTTCTTGGCGCGCACTTTGTCGCCGACCTTGAACCGCACAGGCGACGGCGATGGCCGACTGAAAGGCCGGGCGCAGCGCACCATGTTGTCGCACTCGGCGGCGGTCACCGCGTGGCTGGCCTTCTTGAACGGCGCGATGGCGTGGCCGGCTTTGAGCTCCGCGGGCGTGGCCACGCTGTATTCCAGCATCATGAGTTCGAGCGTCCGGGTCCACAGGCCGTAATAGCTGAGATTGAGATATTCCGGCGGCGGCAGGCTTTCGCGCTTGAAGCGGAACGCGTCGATGTTCCACAAGTTTGCGACGCCGGTCACCATGTTGAGCGCGAAGGAATGGCCTTCCCACTCGGCGTGAAACACCGGCTCGTTCGGCTCCGGCACGACCGGTCCGAAGCCGTGCATGCCGCCCATGTCGGCTGCGCCGTTCATTTCAAATCCCCCGGCGACTTCGCCAAGCCCGTGCCGATTATGCTGTCGCGCGTCACCAAGTCGGCGAGCTTGTCCTCGCTCCAGCCCTCTGTGCCGGCGGGCCGCATCGGCACCACCATGTAACGCAGCTCGGCGGTCGAATCCCAAACGCGGATTTCGGTGTCCTTCGGCAGCGTGACGCCGAAGTCGGCGAGCACGCCGCGCGGATCGGCGACCGTGCGCGAGCGATAGGGCGCCGACTTGTACCAGAGCGGCGGCAGGCCGAGCACTGCCCACGGGTAGCAGGAGCACAAAGTGCACACGACCATGTTGTGCACCGAAGGCGTGTTCTCGAGCGCCACCAGATGGTTGCCGGAGCGTCCGCCGAAGCCGAGCGTGGCGATCGCCGCGGTGCCGTCTTCAAACAGCCACTTGCGGAATTTCGCATCGACCCAGGACTTCGCCACCACCTGCGCACCATTGCGCGGTCCGATTTTCTTTTCATAGCTCTCGATCAGCGAGTCGATCGCAGCCGGATCGATATAGCCCTTTTCGAGCAGGATCGTTTCGATCGCGCGCGTGCGCAATTGCATTTCGGAGAGTTCCGAGCCGTGCTCGTGATGGTGGTCGTGATCGTGGGCCATACGAAATTATAGGCGCATAATTATGCGGGAACCAAGTAGGGCTCCCAGGCGTCGACCGACACCGTCAGCGATGGGTCGCCGTCGGGTCCCCACAATTCGCGACCGTCGAAACGCACGGTGTAGAGCCATTGCGGGTTTTCACCGACGCCGCGGGCGTTGCTGTCGGGGAAAACGTGGCAGCCGATCACGCGCTCGATGGTGCCGACACGCCCACGCACGTAGCGCGGCAGACGCGTGTGCGTCGGTGGGTTGATCATCTTGGCGCGCACGCGGTCGCCGGGCTTGAATGCGGCATTCGTGTTGGTCTGGCGCTCTGTCGGCCCGCCGCGATGCAGCACCTTCTGCACATCGTCGGGCGACAGTACGCGCTTGTCCGGCTGCGGCGGATGCAGAGAATGACCTACGACGATCTCGTCATCGGTGACGAGATCGCGCTCCTTCAGCAGGGTCTCGAGTCCGGCAAACCAGAGCTGGTAGTAACTCATTGACAAATATTCGGCCGGCGGGCGGTTCTCGCGCGCAAAGCGCGACATGTCGATATTCCAGCCGCCCGGCATGCCCATGGCGAGCGTCAGCGCGAAGGCGCGCTTTTCCCATTCGGCGTGGAAAACCGGCTCGTTCGGTTCCGGCACGACCGGCCCGAATCCATCCATGCCGCCCATGTCGTGCACGCCGTTCATTTCGGCTCCTTCGGCAAGCCGGTGCCAATCATCGAATCGCGCGTCACGAGTTCGGCGAGCTTGTCCTCGCTCCAGCCCTCGGTGCCGGCGGGACGCATCGGGATCACCAGGTAGCGGATTTCGGCTGTCGAATCCCACACGCGGATGTCGGTGTCCTTCGGCAGTGTGACGCCAAAGTCCTTGAGCACGCCACGCGGGTCGATGACCGCGCGCGAGCGGTAGGGCGCCGACTTGTACCAGACCGGCGGCAGGCCGAGTACCGGCCACGGATAGCAAGAGCACAGCGTGCACACGACCATGTTGTGCCGCTGCGGTGTGTTCTCCAGCGCGACGATGTGCTCGCCCTGGCGCCCGGCGTAGCCGAGCTCGGCGATTGCCGAGGTCGCCTCCTTGAACAGGCGCGCGCGATAGGCCGGGTCAGTCCATGCCTTGGCCACCACGCGGGCACCGTTGCGCGGCCCGACCTTCTTCTCGTAGGTCTCGATCAGCAGATCGAGCGCGGCCGGATCGACATAGCCTTTCTCGGTAAGCACGGTTTCCAGTGCGCGCACGCGCAACTGGGTTTCCGTGAGCTCGGAATGGTCGTGGTCGTGGTGATGGTCGTGCCCGGACATGACCGTAATATAAGCAAAACACTCAGCCTTATGCCATCATCCGCGTCATGCCTTTTGCGTTCCTAACCACCCTGGCCGACCGTATTGATCGCCTGACGACGGCGGTCGGCCGCTCGGTGGCGTGGCTGGCGCTGGTCGTCGTGCTGCTGCAGTTCGCGCTGGTGGTCGCACGCTATTTGTTCGGACTGGGCTCGATCTGGGTGACCGAAACCGTGATCTACAGCCACGCCACGCTGTTCCTGCTGGCGGCGGCCTGGACGCTTCGTAGCGGCGGCCATGTGCGGGTCGATATTTTCTACGCTGGGACTTCGATGCGCACACAGGCGAAGATCGACCTCATTGGCGCCGCGCTTTTGCTGCTGCCGTTCGCAACTGTGCTGATCTGGCTTAGCGTACCTTATGCGGCACGCTCTTGGGCCATCCTGGAGCGCTCGCAGGAGACCAGCGGCTTACCGCTGGTATTCGCGCTCAAGACGCTCATTCCTCTGTTCGCAGTCCTCATGGCGCTGCAAGGCGTGGCGCAGGCGATCAGGGCCATCCAGGTCTTGGCGAGGCAGTCCTGATGCCGCTCGCCGAAGGCCTCGCCATCCTCATGGTTATCGCGGTCATCGCCGCGCTGATGGCCGGCTATCCCGTCGCGCTGACGCTCGCCGGCGTGTCGTTGATGTTCGCGCTCTTCGCGCATCTGCTTGGCGCGATGGGATTGGGGATCCTGGGAGCATTGCCGCAGCGCATTTTCGGCGTGATGACCAACGAAACGCTGCTGGCGATCCCGCTGTTCATCTTCATGGGCGTGATGCTCGAGCGCTCGCGCGTCGCCGAGGAATTGCTTGAAACCATGGGCCGGCTGTTCGGCACCCTGCGCGGCGGGCTCGGCATCTCGGTGATCATCGTCGGCACCCTGCTGGCGGCGGCGAAAGGCGTGGTCGGCGCCACCACCGTGACCATGGGCCTGATCGTACTGCCGGCGATGCTGCGCTTTGGCTACGACCCGCGGCTCGCCGCCGGCACGGTCGCCGCCACCGCCACGCTGGCGCAGATATTTCCGCCCGCCACCGTGCTGGTGCTGCTCGGCGACCAACTCGGCAACGCGTTTCAGGCGGCGCAATTGTCGAAGGGAATTTTCGCGCCGCGATCGGTCAATGTCAGCGATTTGTTCGCAGGCGCCTTGCTGCCCGGCTTCGCGCTGGTCGCGCTCTATCTGCTCTATGTGATCGCGGTGGCGATTTTCGCGCCCAAGGCCGCGCCGGCGATGCCGCCCGATCCGGCCGCGCCGCGCGGATTCGCGCTCGTGCGCCGGCTCGCCGAGGTATTGGTGGCGCCGCTGCTGCTCATCTTGGCCGTGCTCGGTTCGATTCTCGGCGGCGTGGCGACGCCGACGGAAGCCGCATCGGTCGGCGCCGTGGGCGCCATTCTGCTCGCCGCACGCAAGGCGGGTTTGCGCGGCCTGATGACGCCGGTGGTGGAAAGGACCACGCAGATCACCGCCATGATCTTTCTCATCCTGATCGGCGCCACGCTGTTCAGCCTGGTGTTCCGCGCTCTCGGCGGCGACGCCATGGTGAACGCTGCGCTCTCCGATTCGCCGGGCGGCGTGAACGGCGCGGTGCTGGCGGTGATGCTGGCGATGTTCCTGCTCGGCTTCGTGATGGACGCCTTCGAGATCATCTTCGTGGTGGTGCCGATCGTGGCGCCGCCACTATTGATGATGCCGGGCGTCGATCCGGTCTGGCTCGGCATCATGATGGCGGTCAACTTGCAGACCTCCTACATGCACCCGCCGCTCGGGCCGACGCTGTTCTACCTGCGCGGCGTGGCGCCGCCCGAGATCACCACGCGGCATATCTATGTCGGCATTATTCCGTTCGTGCTGATCCAGATTTTTGCGCTGGTAGTACTCTGGTCCGTGCCGGGACTTGCGACCCTGCTGCCGCATGCGCTTTATGGAAAGTGACGCTAAGTTCACACCGGCCAAAACCGCTCGGCGGCGACCCAGAGCCAGACCACGCCGGCGAGCAGCAGCGATAGCAGGATGGCGGCGGAGCCCATGTCCTTGACGCGTTTGAGGGCTGGGTCGTGGTCGCGGGAAACGCGGTCGCTGAGCTTTTCGATGGCGGTATTGAGCAATTCGACAATCATGATGATGACGAGCGCGCCGATCAACGCCATTCGCCTGGCCGTATCCGCAGTCAGCCAGAAGGCGAGCGGTATCCCGATCGCCAGCACCACCAACTCCTCGCGAAACGCCTGCTCCGATTGCGCCGCTGCCACGAGGCCGTTCCAACTATTGATGGTGGCCCGCCAAAGTCGTTTCACGCCATCCGCCCCCTGCAAAGCCTTGCCCGGCGCAAACTACGCGGCCTCTTTTTGCCAGTCTATTCATATCGTTTCGCAGCGTGTGTATAAGGGCTCTGCATGAAAGCCGCCGAGATGTTCAGTCTGCAAGGCCGCGTAGCGCTGGTGACCGGCGCATCGAGCGGTTTAGGCACGCAATTCGCCAAGGCGCTCGCCGACAACGGCGCCGCGGTCGCCTTGGTGGCGCGGCGCACCGACCGGCTCGCCGACATGAAAAAAGCGATCGAGGACGCCGGCGGTCGGGCGCTCGCGATCGAGGCCGACGTCACCGACCGCGCCGCCATGGCGCGCGCCTTCGACGCCGCCGAGAAGGCCTTCGGCACCGTCACCATCCTGGTCAACAATGCCGGCATCGCGCAGTCGTCGCGCCGCGCGATCGAGGTGACCGAGGAGGAGTGGCGCAAGGTGCTCAGCGTCGACCTCGACGCGGTCTTCTACAATGCGCAGGAGGCGGCGCGCCGCATGCTGGCGGCCAAGCAGCCGGGCGCCATCATCAACATCGCCTCGGTGCTGGGCTTCGGCGTCTCCAAGGGCGTCGCCGCTTACGCCGTCGCCAAGGCCGCGGTGGTGCAGGTCACCAAGGCGCTGGCCGTAGAGCTCGCGTTCAAGGGCGTGCGCGTCAACGCCATCGCGCCCGGCTGGTTCGTCACCGAGATCAACGACAAATATCTCGAGAGCGAGGCGGGCGTGGCGCTCAAGCGCCAGATTCCGGCCGGCCGCTTCGGCAAGGCGGGCGATCTCGATGGCGCGCTTCTGTTGCTCGCATCCGACGCCGGCAGCTACATCAGCGGCGCCACCATCGTGGTCGATGGCGGCCAGGTGGTGATGATTTCAGGGTAAGGAAACCAACCATGGACTTCACGCTATCGCCCGAGATCGAGGACATCCGCCTGCGCGTGCGCGCCTTCGTCGAGGAGCACGTGCTGCCGCTGGAGAACGATCCGCATAATTTCACCGAGCACGAAAACATTCCGGAGGCGAGCCTCGCCAAGGTGCGCGACAAGGCAAAGAAGGCCGGCCTGTGGGCGCCGCAGGCGCCGAAGGAATATGGCGGCATGGGGCTGCCGATCGTCGCCTGGGCGGCGATCTACGAGGAGGCGGCGCGCTCGATCTTCGGCCCGCTCGCGATCCATTGCATGGCGCCCGACGACGGCAACATCAACTGCCTGGCGCGCGCCGGCACGCCGGCGCAGAAGGACAAATGGCTGCGGCCGCTGGTCGAGGGCAAGGCGCGCTCCGCCTTCGCCATGACCGAACCGCATCCCGGCTCCGGCTCCGATCCCGGCATGATGCTCACGCGCGCCGAGAAAAAGGGCGACCGTTACATCGTCCGCGGCCACAAATGGTTCATCACCGGCGCCGAGGGCGCTGCGCACTTCATCCTGATTGCGCGCACGTCCGACGATCCGCGCAAAGGGCTGACCGCTTTCCTGCACCACAAGGACCAGCCCGGCTGGCACATCACGCGGCGCATCCCGATCATGGGGCCGCACGAGCACGGCGGCCATTGCGAGATCGCATATGACGGGCTGGAGATTCCGGAAGAAAACATCCTGCTCAATGTCGGCGATGGCTTGCGCGTCACGCAGATCAGGCTTGGCCCGGCGCGGCTGACGCACTGCATGCGCTGGCTCGGTTTCGCCAAGCGCTGCATGGAGATCGCGCAGGAATACGTCGGCAAGCGCGACGCCTTCGGCAGCAAGCTAGCGAGCCGCGAGAACATCCAGATCAGGCTCGGCGACATCGCGCACCAGATCGAGATCGGCCGCCTGCTCACCATGCACGCGGCCTGGAAGCTCGACCAGGGTTCGCGCGCGCGCAAGGAAGTGTCGATGGCCAAGGTGCAAGTCGCCGACACGCTGCACAACGCCGCCGACACGGCGATCCAGGTCAACGGCGCGCGCGGCTATTCCAAGGACACCATCCTGGAATGGATCTACCGCTACGCCCGCGCCGCGCGCCTGGTCGACGGCGCTTCCGAGGTGCACAAGATGGTGCTCGCCCGCTTCCTGCGCGAGGAGGGACGGGATTTCTGGCGCTGGGGCTAGTCCCGTCCGCAAGTCGCGGGTGTCAAAGCCGCTTCTTTCGCCCCGCCTTTTTGCGCGCCTTAACTTTCGTTTTTTTCTTGCGCGTTACTTTTCGCCTTGCTGCTTTGGTCTTTGCGCGGGCTTTTTTCTTGAGACGCTTTTCACTCCGCTCGACGACCGTTTTTACCCCACTCAGCAAGACTCCGGCTGCGGTTAACACGGCCGCGTTCGCGGCTTCTTGAGCCATCGTCTTCACGCCGCGCGCGCTGACC
This sequence comes from Pseudolabrys sp., assembly GCA_036491675.1. GTDB lineage: Bacteria > Pseudomonadota > Alphaproteobacteria > Rhizobiales > Xanthobacteraceae > Pseudolabrys. The sequence continues at coordinate 147,438 of DASXBN010000008.1, forward strand.
TTTGCCGCTTCGATTACTGAAACACCCGAGCCAGACTTTTCCTTGGCCATTTGCCGTCCCCAAAAAATGACGCTCGTCCATTCGCGAATTCGCGGATGCTATACTGCTTTTGACAGCCATCCTAAGCGATTTCTCGTGGCGCGGCGGTCGAGTTCCATAGAGGTTCACTTTGACGTCCGTCGCTCTCAGGGTCGCGGCAACGAGGATGTACGAGGTGACCGCCTGCGGGGAAAACGTGGCATGTGTATTAAGACATAGTGCGCGGCACGCAACGTCGTTGACGGAGCCTGAAAATCAAGTGGCCGCGGTCGTGATAGGAGAGGAACGGAACCACGCGCCGAAGGTTGTCCTGTACTATCCCTCAAACATGGAGTGACCCAAATGGGTGACCAAGACCAGAAGCCAGGCCAGCAGCAGCAAGGTGGGCAACAAGGTGGTGGCCAGCAAGGCAATCAGAACCCGAAGCCAGGCCAGCAGCAGCAGGGTGGGCAGCAGGGTGGGCAACAGGGCGGACAGCAGAATCAGCCCGGCCAGCAGAACCGCTAACGCGTTGCTCTGTAATACTTCCAACATACTGGCCCCGTTTCGGCGGGGCTTTTTCTTTTGTCGGATGCCGCAGCGTCACGCGCTTATCGATCGCCGCTTGCGGCCCTTTGCGGACATCAGCCCGCCACCGCGATCTCCAGCGGGAAATCGTCGCAGATCTCGTGCCCGGTCTCGGTGACGATGTAGGTGTGGCCGAGGAAAATGCCGAACAGTCCGTCCGGCGTGATCGGATTGGGCTCCGCCATGATCACCATGCCGGGCTTGAGCACCTGCTCGAATTTTTCGGCGGCGACGTGCTCGGCCACGACGTGCGGCTTGTCGGTGACGAGGTCGATGCCGTGGGTCTGGGTCGGCCGCGATTGGTAGCCATTGTCGCGGAAGAATTTGCTGGCGGTGCGCATGGCTTCCACCGGCTTGCCCGGCGCGATCTCGGCGACGATGCGCCGATAGCCGGGCAGCGTGATGTCGTTCCAGAAATTTCGCACCATGTCGGTGGGCTCGCCGACGCAAATGGGTGAGCCGATCTGCGCGGTGTAGCCGCGATAGCCGGCGGCGAGCTCCATATTGATGATGTCGCCTTTCTGTAAAACGCGCCCCGACGGCCTTGGATTGTCGAAGATCATCGCCGGATTGGCCATCGGCGTTGATCCGATGATCAGAAAGTCGATGTCGCCGCCGCCTTCGAGAATGGCGGCGCCGGCGGCGGCGCGCACCTCGTATTCCTTCACGCCCGGCTTGGCGCGCGCGACCATGGCTTCCATGGCGTTTTGGCAGAGCACGCCGGCTTTGCGCACGCAGTCGAGTTCTTCGGTGCTGTGGATCGACAAAAGTTCGTGCAGGAAGCCTTCCGTGAACACGAGCTCGGCGCCGGGCAGGTTGTCGCGCAGCACGTTATATTGATTGACCGGAAGGTAATCGCCGTGGCGCGGATCGATCTCCATCAGCCCGATCCGGCCGCGCTCGAGCTTGAGCTCGCGAATGCGCTCGACCATCACA
>DASXBN010000009.1:0-127384 GCA_036491675.1 Pseudolabrys sp.
AGAATTCATCAATTCCTGCGTATCCCCCTATCGTATGGTGGCTTGGCGTTGTTGCTGTTCTCTATGGGCTTCACGTTCGGCGTCGCGTCTAGTTGGAATTCGTCTGGGGAGTTTCACACGGGCACTTTCCGCATCCGTATCTTTGCCGCGCTGCACGAGTCCGTTTCTGGCCCAAAGCGGACATGCAAAACCACGGGCGCGCTCGACTCTTAGGCCGGTATTGGATTTGAGAGCGGCCCATTTGGAGACGAGCGAGAAAATAGCGCCCTGGCCTCACTCGGGCGGCCTCTCATACGTGATCGAAAGAATACGGTCGAAATCGATCGGAGCCTTGACTTCTACTTGCCCGGCGCACGGCAGCTCATCGTGTTGATAAGGCCGCCTGGGCTATCCTGGTACTTGACGTTGAGGCCCCAATTCTCCCGTACCGATGCGACAATTCGAGCGGGCGGGTCATCGAGTCCGCCGAAATGGCCGCCCCACTGGATCGCGCCGGCCGCAGTGACAGAATAAGGCGCGAAGCCGCTTTCCACTTTATCGTAGGGGCGATAGCGGAATTGCCCGCCCTTAATATCCAGCTTGCACGTCGCCCGGGGTGTGTAGCCGCCATAGCAATCGTACTCTCCGTCGGCCAAGCCGCCACTCGCTGCTCGCGATTGGACGCCGCCACCGATGGCCAGCGCGCACGCTAATATTCCAGCCACTACGACGCCGGTGGTGTAGGGGAGCCAACCCGCAGGCCGAATGTCCTCTGCGCCGCGGCAAAACCCGCAACCGCGAACTCGCCCAGCGGCTCCAGATCGACACGGGACTGCTGCGCGAATTCGGCGGAAAGAATAATCGATCGCCCAAGGCCGGCCGCGAGCTTTTCGAGCCGCGCCGCGAGGTTGACGGCCGGGCCGATGCAAGTGAAATCCAGCCGGTTGCCGCTACCGATATTGCCGTAGAGCACTTCGCCGAGATGGAGCGCCAGGCCAAAGCGGATGCCATGCGCATGGCCGATATCGGCGGACACCTCGATGGCGTCGATGTTGACCTGCGCTTCGCGTGCCGCGGCGAGCGCACGATCGCAGACCTCGTGTGCATCCGCCGTGCCTTCGGCCAAGGGAAAGATCGCCAGCAGCCCGTCCCCAATGAATTTGAGGACCTCACCGCCGTGTTGGAGAATTGCCGGCACCTGACAATCGAAATAACGGTTGAGCAGGTCGACCAGCATCTGCGGCGGCAGCCGATCGGCCAGGGCCGTAAAACCGCGCATATCCGAGAGCCAGATAACCGAATGGATCTTTTCGGTGTGACCGCGTCTGATGTCGCCGGCCAGTATGCGTTCGCCGGCGTAATGGCCGACATAGGCATCAAGCAGATTGCCAGCAGTCCGCTGCAACGCCCGGATCTCGGCGACGCGCGCGAGCGGTGTCACGACGGTTTCGATGTCGGCAATTTGCGCATCGGTGAACCCGCCGACCTGCTGCGTCGACCAGGTTGCCACGTGAACCGAGCCGTCGGTGAAGATCAGCGGGCTGGCGAGGTAATCGGTCGCGCCCTGCGCGCGCAGCTCATGGAATATCGAAAACTCCTCGGGACTGTCCCGATCGGTCAGCCGGCGCCTAATGAAGCGACCGGATTTGATGACCGCGAGGAACGGGCTGTTTTGGAATCGATCGGTTTCCAGGAGCTCAAATAAGCCTTCCGTTATTGTGACACCGGCGCCTATCTGCCAGATGAAGCGGCGTCCCATGATTTCCGGATGCAAGGTGCGCACGAATACCACCACGCGCCAGAGCGGAATGCCGGCCTGGACAAGGCGGTCACACAAATCCGCAAGGACTGTCTCCGGGCGGCGCGCCGAACGCGCACCGTCTGCGAGCCAGTCGACGACCGATTTCGTACTGCAAGGGCCCATTCCCGGCATCCACGGCCGACCCGCGGGTTCGCCGGGCGGTCGCAAATTCTAACCCAGTTTCCAGGGGACTGGCGCCAATTCCTCGAGCGCGGGCTGGGCTCCAGGTCCGGCGCCCCATTGGGCCTGCTTGTTAAGGATTGGCGCGGGAATTAACATTGATGCTTTAGCTTAATGCGCGAGTACCGTTGCAAAACTACCGCCGGGCGGTAGACCTAACTTGGAAGTTCATCGGTTGTGTGCGGGAGGAACGTGAAATGTCTAGAACCTTGGTGGCAATTGGCACTGCAGTGGCCATCGGCGCTGCTGCTTTCACAACTCCCACGCCGGCTTCGGCCCAGCGATGGGTTGCGCCCGTGGTTGCCGGATCCGTCATCGCCGGCGGCATCGTGGGCGGCGCGATAGCCGCAGGTTACCGCGGTGGCTACGGCTACAACGGGGGCTACGGTGACGGTTACGGTGGCGGCTACGGTGGCGGATACGGTTACGGTGGCGGGTATGGTTACGCCGGCGGCTACGGTGGCGGGTACGGCTACGGCGGGGGCTGGTACGGGCGCGGTCTATTCGGTTCCTTCAATACTTGCGGCTGCGGGTCCCACGCCTATCCGGCCTATGCCGTGCCGGCGGTGTCTTACGAGCAACCCTACGAGGAGCAATACGAGCAGCCCGCTTACCAGGAACCCTACTACGAGGGGCATGTGCATCCTTACATGCATCGCTACGCGCCTGGGTACGTGCGCCCCTATTATCGCCGCTATGGATATCCCTACCTGCGCCACGGCTATGGGCGCTACGGGCATGGATATGTGCGGCCTTACGCCGTGCGGCATGGGACATACGGTTTGCGCGGCCGCCCCGTCGTCAGGGCGAATTATCGCGCCAACCACCGGCGTTGGTGACGATCAAGCGACTTTGTCGCGGCTGGGCGTTCCGGCAAAACCATCATGAGCGAGGCCGTCGCAGCCGACGGCCTCTTTCTTTTTATGCGCCGCTCGCGGCAGCTTTTTGCACCGGCTTGGGCTTGGCCTGCACGTCTTTGGCATCCGCAACATTGTGGACGACGGCTTCTAAGCGCTGGCGCGGCAGCGCCTCTGGGTGGTGCCTCTGCAGGAAATCGACGAGCTTTTCGCGCACCTCGCAGCGCAGGTCGAAAGCCTGGCCGGCCGAACGCGCGCTCATCAGGCAGCGCAGCTCGATGGTCTGCTCCTTGGCGTCGGTGACTTGCAGATTGACCACGTCGCCGTCCCAGTTCTGCGATGCCTTGACGATCTCCTTGAGCTTGTCGCGGATGACGCCGACCGGGGCGCGATAATCGACGTGAAGGAAGACGCTGCCGAGCAGCGAGGAGCCCTCGCGCGTCCAGTTCTGGAACGGCTTCTCGATGAAATAGCTGAGCGGCACGATCAGGTGCCGCAAGTCCCACAGCCGCACCACCACGTAGGTCGAGGTGATTTCTTCGATGCGCCCGTATTCGTTTTCGACGATGACGGCGTCGTCGATGCGAATCGGCTGCGTCACCGCCAGTTGCACGCCGGCAAACAGGTTGCTCAGCAGCGGGCGCGCGGCGAGACCGACGACGATGCCGGCAACGCCGGCGGAGGCGAAGAGGCTGACGCCATATTGCCGCACCGCCTCGAAGGTCATCAGCGCGGCGCCGACCGTGACCAGCACCACCAGGACGTCGGCGGCGCGCTGCAGCACGCGCACCTGCGTCAAATGTTTGCGCGCCATCAGGTTGTCTTCGACGTCGAGCCGGAAGCGCAGGAGGTAAAGATCGGCGGCGATATTGAGCGCGGTGATCGCCGCCCAGCCGATCAGACCGATCACGGCGATCAGCAACAACCGGCCCGCCCAGGCGGCGGTATCCGAGCCGATAGGCGCCACCGGAATGGCGATCGCCATCGCCAGGATCAGCAGCGCCATTTGAGTGACGCCGTGCATCTGGTTGTAGATCGAGAAGATGAACGGGGAGCGCTGCGCCAGCAAGCGGTGGATGAGCCTGCGCACCAGCCTGTGCAGCGAATAGGCAATCGCCGCCGCCAGCGCCAGGATGATGGCCGCGACCACAGGGTCGGGCAGCCAGGCGAGCAGGTCTTTGATGGCAGTCAGGGCGCTTTGGATCGAATCCATGCGGATTTGATGGTTTTCATGCCGATGTGGCACACATGGCAGCTCCGCCCTTATGTGCGCTGGACAGGAGCCCGGCGAGGTGGCAGAACGCCGCCTATTCAATGTCTTTCAACGCGTGGCGGCGATGAAAAGTTTCCTGCTCAAATGCTTCACCTGGTGGAATTCGCAGACCTTCGGGACCCAGTTCTGGACCTGGATGTATGGCGAAAAGGTGGGCGAGGACGAATTCGGCAACCGCTACTATCGTACGCGCGGCGGTAAAATCGATCCCCGCATGCTCAGCTTCGAGCGGCGCTGGGTGATCTTCAACGGCTACGCTGAAGCCTCGAGCATACCGCCGTCCTGGCACGGCTGGATGCACCACACGGTCGATACCCCGCCGACGCAAGAGGACTACAAGCCGCATCCGTGGCAAAAGCCGCACCGGCCCAATATGACCGGGACGGCTGGCGCCTATCGGCCGCCTGGATCGACGCTCGCCGCCAACCGCCGTCCCAAGGCGACCGGCGACTACAAGGCGTGGAGCCCCGACGGCCGCGGCTGATTGCCGCCCAAGCCGTTCAAAGCGCGCCCTTTCGCCGCCGTATTCAGCGTGTTAACCGGGCGTTGCCCCGGGCAACGGCTAAACCGCGCCGTTTCCCCGATCGGAATACCGGGTTGATGGCGCGAACTTCGTTCACCGCTTGCTGGCTTGTCTTGGCGACGCTCTCGGCCTCACCGGCCTTGGCGCAATCGATCTACCGCGACTTGCCACCGCGGCCGCCGGCCGACGTGCCAAACGCACCGCCGTCGCAACCGCCGCCTTATTACCCGAGCCAGCAGCCCGGCAGCGTCCCGCGCGACGATGGGCGGCGCCCGCCCGGCGCCATCCGCTCCGACCAGCCGCCAGCACAGCCTTTGCCGGCGCCGATGAGCCTGCCGCCATCGAGCCGTCCCGGCGCCGGCACCATCGAGTCGCAGCCGCTCGCGCCGCCGCCCGGTACCGCGCCGCCGCCGCAGGCAACGCCGCCGGGCCAGCCGCCGCAAGACGCCGCCGCTCCGCCGCAGACGCTGCCCGGCCTGCCGCCCGGCACGCGCCAGCCGCGCGGCGCGCCGGCGCAGCCGGCCGATACCGCGCCGCAGCCCGGCGATCAGATCGTGGTCGAACCGCCGCCGCAGCGCATCACCAATCCGACCGCGGTATTCGCCGGTCTCGACAAGATCACCGGCCGCATCATCTCGTTCGACGTCGCCATCAACGAGACCGTGCAGTTCGGCGCGTTGCAGGTAACGCCGCACGCCTGCTATTCGCGTCCGCCGACCGAGACGCCGAACACCGACGCCTTCTTGGATGTCGACGAGGTGACGCTGCAGGGCGAGGTCAAGCGCATCTTCACCGGCTGGATGTTCGCGGCGAGCCCGGGCCTGCACGCGGTCGAGCATCCGATCTACGACGTGTGGCTGACCGACTGCAAAGGCGGGCAAAATCCGAACGTGGCGGAAGCGCCGAGTACGCCGCCGCCACCCAAGCAACCGGCGCGCACGCCACCGTCCCGGCAACCGGCACGCACGCCGCCGCCGCAGTTGCGCCCGCAGCAGCCGGGATACTTGCCGCCGCCGCGCTAGCGCAGATGCGCCAGCGCCTCCGCGCCGCTCACCGGGCGGTGCGTGGCGAGCGCGCCGAAATCCGCCTCGCCCATCATCGCGTCCTCCAACAGCCGGTGATAGCGCCTCTTGCCGACCTCGACGGCGCCAAAAGTCCTCAAGTGATCGGTGACGTATTGCGTGTCGAGCAGCCGGTAACCGCCGGCGATGAGGCGCGCGATCAGATGCACCAGCGCGATCTTGGAGGCGTCGCGCGCGCGGTGGAACATGCTTTCGCCGAAGAAGGCGCGGCCGAGCGAGACGCCGTAGAGCCCGCCCACCAGTTGCTCGCCGTCATAGACCTCGACCGAATGACAATGACCGCGCTCGAACAGGCCGCGGTAGATTTTGCGGATGCGTTCGTTGATCCAGGTGCGAGCGCGGTCGGGCTTCGACTCGGCGCAGCCGTCGATCACCGCGTCGAAGTCGCGGTCGACCCAGACCGTAAGCGGCGTCGTGCGCACGGTGCGCTTGAGGCGCGCGGGCAGGTGGAAAGCGTCGAGCGGAATGATGCCGCGCATGTCCGGCTCGATCCAGTAGAGCGCCGGATCGTCGGCGTTTTCCGCCATCGGGAAGATGCCGCAGGCATAGGCCTTGAGCAGCACCTCCGGCGTGATCTCGATCTGGGTGTTCTCGCGGTTGGCCATGCTGACCCGTGGTCGGTGATGGAACCGGCATTCTATGCCGCGGCGGGCCGGCTGGGGAGCGTAGATTTTAACCGGCCGGTGACCATGATCTGCCTAAATTGGCGAAAGATTGAACACAAGTCGCTACGGCGCGTTTGAGCATTGTAGCACCGGGCTGATGGGGAGTGGAACTTGAGGGGATGTGGCGACATGCCGGCGCGGCGTATCAGCGTGCTCGTCGTCGAAGACGAGGTTTTGATCAGCAATCTGATCACCGAAGTTTTGGACGAGAGCGGCTTTAGCGTGCACGCGGAGGCGGACGGCGAGGCCGCGCTGCGCTATCTCGAATCCGGCGCGGACGTCGACATCTTGTTCACCGACATCAGCCTGCTTGGTCCGATGGACGGCTCGATGCTGGCGCGCGCGGCACGCGCGCGGCGCCCCGAACTGCCGATCGTCTATTGTTCCGGACACTATTCGCCCACTGCGCTGGCGCCGCCGGTGCCGCGATCGATTTTCGTGAAGAAGCCTTACAGCCCGGTCGACTTATGCCGCCTGCTGGAGCGGCTGACGGCGTCCACGCAGCACTGAGTGTCGCGCATGGACGCGCTGGCGAATTGATAGAACGGCGCGCATCGTCGTGCGCCGCGAAAAATCATCGCAAGGGAATAACGAAAACCAGAGCTGTCGAACGGAGCCTGGCTTAGTGAAGCGATCAGTGCCCGTAGAACCATGCGGCTAGCATCACGAAGCCAGCCGCAATAATCAACAAAGTCAGGATCCCCGCTACGCTACCGGTTATGTAGTCGTGGTGTTCGCCACGCGCGCTCATCGGTCATCTCCTTGGGCGGTTTTTCTACCCGCGAAGACCGACGCCTCAGATCAGGGGCTGGATCGCCCCGAAAAGAGGCCCAGCATCCGCAGATTCGTTGATTTGCGTTTAGCGGAAATGCGACTACGCGCATTGAGTTAAATCAACGCAGCAGCCTATCGCGCGTTGTCCACAGCGCAGACATAAGCTCAGGTGATAAACCGATAAGCGAAAGCTATTAGGAAAAGACGAAAACCAGTTTCGCGTCAGCTTTCCAACCCACCGGTGGCGAGGAATTGCTCGAGCCAATGGATGTGGAAGTTGCCGTCGATGATGTCTTTCTCGCGCACCAGCGCGCGGAATAACGGCAGCGTCGTCTCGATGCCGTCCACCACCACCTCGTCGAGCGCGCGCTTGAGCCGCATCAGCGCCTCGGTGCGGGTCTTGCCGTGCACGATCAGCTTGCCGACCAGGGAATCGTAATGAGGCGGGATGGCGTAGCCCTCGTACACCGCCGAATCGATGCGCACGCCGAGGCCACCGGGCGGATGGTAGTGCAGGATCTTTCCGGGCGAAGGGCGGAACGAGACCGGATTCTCGGCATTGATGCGGCATTCGATGGCGTGGCCGTGGAATTTGACGTCGCTCTGCTTGAGCGCGAAATCGTTGCCGACGGCGGCGCGGATCTGCTCGAAGATGAGATCGATGTCGGTGATCATCTCAGTCACCGGATGCTCGACCTGGATGCGCGTGTTCATTTCGATGAAATAGAACTCGCCGTCCTCGTAGAGGAACTCGACGGTGCCGACACCGAGATATTCGATGTCGCGCATCGCCTTGGCCACGGTTTCGCCGATCTGATCGCGCGCCAGCGTGTTGAGCGCGGGCGAGGGGCCTTCCTCCCACACTTTTTGATGGCGGCGTTGCAGCGAACAATCGCGTTCGCCAAGATGAATGGCCTTGCCTTTGCCGTCGCCGAGCACCTGGATTTCGATGTGGCGCGGCTTCTCGAGATATTTTTCGAGATAAACCGTGTCGTCGCCGAAGGCGGCCTTGGCTTCCGCGCGCGCGCTGGCGAGTGCGCCGGGGAGGTCGGACAAAGCGCGCACGACCTTCATGCCGCGCCCGCCGCCGCCGGATGCCGCCTTGATCAGCACCGGATAGCCGATGTCGCCGGCGATCTTCCCGGCTTCCGCGTCGGAGGTGACGCCGCCTTCCGAGCCCGGCACCACCGGGATGCCGAGTTTCTGGGCGGTGCGCTTGGCCTCGATCTTGTCGCCCATGATGCGGATGTGCTCGGCCTTTGGGCCGATGAAATGCACGTCGTGCTCGGCGAGAATTTCGGCAAAGCGGGCGTTTTCCGACAGGAACCCGTAGCCGGGATGCAGCGCGTCGGCGCCGGTGATCTCGCAGGCCGCCAGAATGGCCGGAATATTGAGATAGCTGTCTTTCGCCGCCGGCGGGCCGATGCACACGCTCTCGTCGGCAAAGCGCACATGCATGGCGTCGGCGTCGGCGGTGGAATGCACCGCCACGGTCGGGATGCCGAGCTCCTTGCAGGCGCGCAGCACGCGCAACGCGATCTCGCCGCGATTGGCGATCAGGATTTTATCGAACATCGGACCGGTCCGACCAAAGCGCGGTCATTCGATGATTACCAACGGTTCGCCGAATTCGACCGGCTGGCCGTCCTCGAACAGAATTTGGATCACGCTGCCGGCGCGCGGGGCCGGAATCTGGTTCATGGTCTTCATCGCCTCCACCACCAGCAGGGTGTCGCCGGCTTTGACCAGGGAGCCGATCTCGATGAACGGCTTGGCGCCGGGCTCGGGCGCGGCATAGGCGGTGCCGACCATGGGCGAGGTCACCACACCCGGATGTTTCGACGGATCGATCGGCGCTGCCACCGACTCGGCGACCGGCTGCGGCGCGGATTCCGCCATCGCGCGCGGCGCGGCGGGAGCCGCGGCGGCGACGTTGCGCGCGACGCGCACGCGCCGGCCGTCCTGCTCGATCTCGATTTCGGTCAACCCCGTCTCGTCCAAGAGCTCGGTCAGTTCGCGGATCAGATCGCGATCGACGATCGGGGCTTTCGGCGCTTTTGCCATTGCACAGTTCCGTTAGACAGTTTCTTCGCGTATGCGGCTTTTCGGAAAACCGAATCGCCGCATGCGCTATTTTTTAGCCTTGGCGCCGATGAGGGCGGCCAATCCGCTGACGGCAAGCGCGTATCCGTTGGCGCCGAAACCGCAGATCACCGCCTTGGCCGCCTTGGAGACGTAAGACTTCTGGCGGAATTCTTCACGCGCGTGGATATTGGTGACGTGGATTTCCACGATCGGCATTTTCAGCGTCAGCAGCGTGTCGAGGATGGCTATCGAGGTGGTGGTGTAGCCGGCCGGATTGATGATGAGGCCGGCGGCTTTCTTGGCCTGCGCCTCCTGGATCCAGTTGACCAGTTCGCCCTCCAGGTTCGACTGCCGGAACACGATGTCGAGGCCGAAGCGCTTGGCGGTTGTTCGGCACAGCTTCTCGACGTCGGCGAGCGTGGCGCGGCCGTATTTTTCCGGCTCGCGGGTGCCGAGCAGGTTCATATTCGGTCCGTTGAGGATGTAGAGCGTCTTGGCCATGGCTTCCCGGCGGCTGGCGCGCGTTGCGGGTCGATGCGCGTGCGAGTTCGGCACTTTATAGGTGGCCCAAGCGGGAAGGGGAAGCCCGCCGGGCGCGCGGGCCTATGCGGATTTACCGCCGCAGGCCTGGGTTTCGCGCGCCGCCCAGTCGACCACCTCCTTGATCGCGGTTAACCTTCTGCGGCCGGCCGCTTTGGCCTTGGTGAACAGGTCGATCTGGCGGTCGGCGCTGGTGCCCTCGACGACGATCCGGTGCAGGCGCCGGATGTCCGCCGCGCAGCCGAGCGCGTCGATGTCCTCGGCCAGAAAATCGAACACCTGGTCGAGCCATTGCTGCAGCGTGAGCGGCGAGCGCGAAAACGGATCGATGAAAGTGGCGGCGATGCCGTAGCGCTGGGCGTGCCACTTGTTCTCCTCGGTGATGGCGCGCCCGACGCGGTCGAAGCCGGCATTGAGCGCGCGGTCGCGGTCGAGCGCGCGCACCAGGCAGCGGAACAAAGCGGCAATCGCGACGGCATCGTCGAGCCGCGTGCAACTGTCGGCAACCCGCAATTCGACCGTGGGGTTCGAAAGCGACGGCCGGATCGCCCACCAGATATAGCTCGCGTCCGGGATGATCTTCGCCCACGTGAGCGCGGCGACGTATTCGCGATACTCGTTGGTGGTGCGGAACAGTTCGGGCAGGCCGGTGCGCGGCAGCTCGTCGTAAGCGGCCAGGCGGTAGCCGCGCAGGCCGGTGAGGTTGCCCTGCCAGAACGGCGAGGAGGTCGAGAGCGCCAGCAGCAGCGGCAGAAAAGGCGTGAGCCGCATGATCAGATTGATGCGACTGTCGATGTCGGGCACCTCGACATGCACATGCAGGCCGCACAGCATGTTGCGGTAGCCGATCATCTGCAGGTCGTCCATGATCGCGCCGTAGCGCGCCTTCGGCGTGACGCTCTGCTCGGGCCAGAACGCGAGCGGGAAGGTGCCCATGGCGGCAAGGCCCAGTCCTTGTTCGGCGGCGGCCTCGCCCAGCGTGCGGCGATAGACGCTGAGATGCGCGCGCGCCTCCTTGATGGTGGCGCAAGGCGGCGTCGCCACCTCGATCTGCGATTGCAGCATCTCGGTCATCACGCGGTCGCCGAGTTTTTTGCGGACGAGGCTGAGAAATTTTTTGTTAGCGCGGCGCACGGCCCGGCGCGTCTTTGCGTCGAACACGAAGTACTCTTCTTCCATGCCGACCGAATACATGCGCGCGACAACGACCACAGGGGAGCCCAGGTTCCGTAGCGTATGCGAAATCGGCCGCCGGGCAAGCCGGCGGCCGATCATCAATCAAGCAATTTTGGGCGCCGTTGCGCTCAGCAGGTCGGCTTGCCGCAGCGCGCGGTGTTGACCTTTTCCTGCAAGCCGGGAAGCCCGATGGCGCCGACCACGACTTCGGAGCCGATCACATAGCTCGGCGTGCCGTTGAGCCCGAGCGCTTCGGCGAGCTTCATGTCTTCCTCCAGGGTGGCTTTCACCTCGGGGCCTTTCATGTCTTTTTCGAGCTGCGCCATGTTCAGGCCGATCTCCTTGGCGACCGCGAGTGCGTGCGCCTCGTCGGCCGCACCGCGTCCGCCGAGCAGCTTGGTGTGGAATTCGAGATATTTCTTGCCGGTCTTGTCCTGCAGGCGCACGGCGACGGCGACGCGGGCCGCTTCCAGCGAGCCGGGCCCGAGCACGGGGAATTCCTTGAGCACGACCTTGAGCTTGGGGTCGTCCTTGAGCAGCGTGAGCATGTCGGTCATGGCGCGTTTGCAGTAGCCGCAGTTGTAATCGAAGAACTCGACGAAAGTGACGTTGCCGTTCGGATTGCCGAGCGTGACCTGGTTGGGCGAGGAGAACAGCTTCTGGGCGTGCTCCTTCACCGCGGCCTTGTGTTTCTCGGCTTCCGCCGCGGTCTGCCGCTTCTCCAGCTCGGCCATCGCCTCCTGCAGCACTTCCGGATGCGCGAGCAGATAGTCGTGCACAACGCGCTCGATTTCGCCGCGCTGGACGGCCGAGAAGGTCTCTGCCCGCACGGCTTGTGGCGCGGCGATGGCCAGCAACGCGGCACAGACGGCGGCGAAATAGCGCGGGCTCGGTGTCATTGGATCATCCTTGCTGTGGTCATTGGTTTGCGTTGGCGGCGGCCGGCTGTTTGACGCTCACGATATCGTCGGCGCGCACCCAGGCGGGCGAGCCGACGGGCAGGCGGGTCTTGGCGCGCGTGGCGAGCTGACGGGCGGTCTTGAGGTCGCCGCGCATGAAGGCGGCTTGCGCGGCGGCGAGGTCGGCTTGCGCGAGATCGCCCTTGCGGCCGTAGGCCATGGCGAGCTGGGCATAGGCATCTGACGATTCGGGTTCGCGGCTGAGCGCGGCCTGCAGCAGTGGAACCGATTCCTCGACAAATTTGGGGTTGCCGGTGGCGACCAGCGCCTGGCCGAGCATGATATCGATCAGCGGCGCGCCGTGCGTGAGCGCCACCGCGTGGCGCAGCGGTGCGACCGCCTCGGCCGGATGACCGGTTTCCAAGAGCGCCTGGCCCTTGAGCTCGTGGAAATACGGATTGTTCGGCTGCGTCTGGATCAAGCCGTCGATCTGCACGACCGCGTCGCGCCCGTCGCCGTGACGAAAGGCCGAAATGGCGCGGGCATAGCGCGCCGGCAGGCTGTGGTCGCCAAGCGGATAGCGGCGCGCCACGGTATCGGGCCGATCCAGGAAGCCGGACAATTTCGCGCGCATCATGTCGTGACGCAGCTGCAACTCCGGCGGATCCTGGCGGTCGAAATAGGGACTCGCTTTGGCCAGGGCTTCGAGCGCTGCGACTCGCTCGGGCGGCATCGGATGCGTCTGCAGATAGGGATCGACGTAGCGCGAATTGAACAGCGACTCGTCGCCCAGACGCTTGAACAGCACGAGCATGCCGCGCGCCGATTGTCCGGTGGCGGAGAGGAATTTCACGCCGGCATGGTCGGCCTGGTCTTCCTGGGTGCGCACATAGGCGAGCAGCGAGCGTTGGATCGCCGATTGCGGCGCCATGATCGCCGCCGCGCCGATATTGCCGCCGGAGCCTGAACGCGCGCCGGCGACCGCCGCGCCGACGCCGGCCAAGAGCGCGATGATCGAGGCGGTCTGCGCCGCCGCGAGTTGCTCGCGCAGGCGCTGCAGGTGGCCGCCGGCAAGATGGCCGGTCTCGTGCGCGAACACGCCGATGATCTCGTTCGGCGTGCGGGCGTCGAACAGCGCGCCGGCATTGATGAAGATGTGGCGGCCATCCATGACGAAGGCGTTGAAGGCGCGGTCGTTGAGCATGACCACGCGGACGTTTTGCTTGGCGAGGCCGGCTGTGCGCAGGATGGGGGCCGCATAATCGCGCAACAATTGCTCGATCTCGGTGTCGCGGATGATCGGCATGCCGCGCGGCACGTCCTGCGCGCGCGCGGACTGCAGCGCCGGACCGCCGCCGGCCGCCGCAACCGCAATGGCAGTCGCCAACGCCAGCGCGCGCCCTGCTGGCGCCATGCGCCGCGCCCTGATAGGTGTCCCGTTCTCGATCATGCCGATCTTTTCTACCGGATTGGCGTGAACCTAGTTACGCGCCCGAGGGCGGTCAACGCAGCTTGCGATCACGTCTGAGTCATGAAAAACGCAAAGCCCAACAAGCCGGGGAATACGGCAACAGCGGGGCGGGGCTAGCGCCCGACGGGCCAATTAACGATGCTTGAGACGGCAAAACACCTGTTAATGCCCTCCAAACGCAGCAATGTGCCGTCGTTCATGGCGATGGACGTGATGGCGGCGGCGGCTGCGCTGGAAGCCAAGGGCGCCCGCGTCGTGCATATGGAAGTGGGCCAGCCGGCGGCGCCCGCGCCGGCAAGCGCGCTCGCGGCGGCGCAGGCGGCGCTCGCCGGGCGCATCGCCTATACCGAGACGCTCGGTATCCCCAGCTTGCGGACGCGAATTGCCCGCCATTACGCCGAGAAATACGGCCTCGCGCTCGACCCAGCGCGCGTGGTGGTCACCACCGGCTCCTCGGGCGGCTTCGTGCTGGCGTTTCTTTCGCTGTTCGAGCCGGGCGACAGGGTGGCGCTGACCAATCCCGGCTATCCGCCTTACCGGCACATCTTGAGCGCTCTCGGCTGCGAGGCGGTGCTGATCGAGACCTCGGCCGAGACGCGCTGGGCGCTGTCGGCCAAGGCGCTGATCGCGGCGCATCGGCAAAAACCGCTTGCCGGCGTGGTGGTGGCAAGCCCGGCCAATCCGACCGGCACCATGATGGACGCCAACTCGCTCGCGCACTTAATTGCGGCCGCCGAAGCCGAAGGCATCCGTGTGATCTCCGACGAGATCTATCACGGCCTCGACTATGCGTTTGCCGCCGAAACCGCGGCCAAGCTGTCGGAGCGCGTGCTGGTGATCAATTCGTTCTCGAAATATTTCTGCATGACCGGTTGGCGCGTCGGCTGGATGGTGGTGCCGGAGGCGCTCACGCGCGCGGTCGAGCGGCTGCAAGGAAATCTCGCGATCTCGGTGCCGGCGCTGTCGCAATTCGCGGCCGAGGCCGCCTTCGACGGCAAGGCGGAGATGGAAGCGGTCAAGCACGGCTACGAGGAGAACCGGCGCATTCTCACCGAAGGTCTGCCGAAGGTTGGGCTCGATAAATTCTTGCCGGTCGATGGTGCGTTCTATCTCTACGCCGATATTTCGAAATTCTCCGACGACAGCCTGGATTTCGCCAAGCGCATGCTGAACGAGGCGCATGTGGCGGCGACGCCCGGCATCGATTTCGATCCGGTCAATGGCCACAACTTCCTGCGCTTCTGCTACGCCGGCTCGGCCGCCGAAATGCACGAAGCGGTGGAGCGGATCGGAGGCTGGCTGAAGAGGGCGCCATGAGCAAAGCCGAGAACAATCGCAAGACGCTGCGCGCCCGGCTCGCGTCCGGCCAGACGCTGGTTGTGCCCGGCGCGCACGATCCGCTCAGCGCCATGCTGGTCGAACGCGCGGGTTTCGAGGCCGTCTATATCGGCAGCTACGCTACCGCGGCGGCCGGTTTCGGCCTGCCGGACGTCGGACTGGTCACCATGGAGGAGATGGCGGGCTACGCCAAGCGCATCGCCGACGCGGTCGATCTGCCGGTGATCGCCGACGGCGAAAACGGCTGGAACAACGCCGCCAATATCTGGCGCACGGTGCGCGCCTTCGAGCAGGCCGGCGTTTGCGGCATTCATCTCGAGGATCACGAGTTCGGCAAGCACGCCGACGTGCCGCAGGTTCTGTTGCCGTGCGAGCAGATGGTACAGAAAATTGGTGCTGCCTGCGACGCGCGGCAGGACGCAAATTTCCTGATCATCGCGCGCACCGATGCGGCCTGGGCCTTCAACGATATCGAGGACGCGATTGCGCGCATGAACGCCTTCAGCGCGGCCGGCGCCGACCTGGTGATGCCGGTGGGCATCGGGCCCAAGCGGCTCGCCGGTTTGCGCGCGCGCATCAAGGGTAAGGTCGTGACCACCGACACGCCGGGCCGCTCGGTCGCCGACGAGGAAGCGGCCGGCGTCGATGTCGTTCTGTATTACGGGTTTTCGCTGATGGCGGCCTATCACGGCGTGAAAACCGCGCTCGGCGACTTCAAGCGCACGCGCAACGCCGAGGATATTGCAGCGGTGCGCGGCAGCGTCGCGGAGTTCGAGAACTTTATCGGTTATCCGGAATTCGCCGCGCGCGCGAAAAAATACGGCCTCGCCTGACGGCGGCTCAAGCCTTTGCGAGCGCCTTATGAAGCGCGGCGGCCGCTTGCGTGAGCTGATCGCGGTGCAGGATATCGTCCTTCGGGATGCGGGCGACCCTCGCCGCCAGGTCTTTCAAGATATCGGCGAACAGCCCGAAGTGGATATGCAGGTGAACCGATTTATGCGCGTCGTCGGCGCCTGGCCGTTCGAACACCAGCGCGATGCCGTTCGGATCGAGATGCGCTTCAAACCGCGATGAGCGTTCGAAGGTGCCGACATAGAGCTTGTCGGGATATTCGAGCGCGATTTCCGCCTTGTCGGGGATGGGCTTGGTCATGGGGGCGTCTCCGCGATTTGCGACGGTAGCTGTCGCACTGGCGAAGGTTGCCCGCCATGAGATAGATCATGCTTAAGGCGAGCGCCCCTCAAAACTCCACGTCGAGCTCGACCACTTCGTCCGGCTCGGCCTTGGCGGCCTCGATCCATTCCTGCATCTGCGGCATGGCCATCACCGCCTTGCAATAGCCGGTGCAATCGGGGTCGAGCTTGACGTCATAGGTGAGGAAGCGCGTCACCACCGGCGCGAACATGGCGTCGGCCATGCACGGCTTGTCGCCGAACAAATAGGTGCCGCCATGGGTGTCGAGGCATTCGCGCCAGATGAAGACAATGCGGTCGATGTCGGCCTGCGCGCCGGCCCAGACCTTGAAGCCCGGATGATGCGCCTTCAGGTTCATCGGCAGCGCCGACCGCAAGTTTGAAAAGCCGGAATGCATCTCGCCGGAGATCGAGCGGCAATGCGCGCGCGCGGCGATCGACTTCGGCAGCAGGCCGGCGTCCGGCAAAATCTCATTCAGATATTCAGCAATCGCCAGCGTGTCCCAGATCTTGATGCCGTCATGCGTCAGACAGGGCACCAGGAACGAGGGCGACAGCAGCAGCAGTTCGGCGCGGGTCGAGGGATCGTCGCTGGCGACGGCCTGCTCGTCGAAGTCGAGCCCGGCCAACTTGCACAGCAACCAGCCGCGCAGCGACCAGGAGCCGTAATTCTTGCTGGCAATCGTAAGGGCAGGCATTTTGGGGTCAGCCTCGGCCATGGGGCACAATCATCCCTGTTCGACACGGCCCGGCAACCGGTAGTCTAGACGAAAGTTATGCCGGTTCAATAGCTTCCCGTGCTGCAAAAAGGCATGCTTGGCCGCTTGTCCCCAGGCCGTCCTGGTCCGATTTATATCTCGCAGTGCAACATTAAATGCATTAGCCTTCGCCTGCGGTTCGCCGGGATCGCCAGGGACTGGATGCTTTATCAGGCGTACCAGGCGCATTCCGACATCATGGTGCCGGTGCGTGCGCTTGCCGGCATAGCGGCGAAGACCGTGGGTGAGCGGCTCAATGGCTCGCTGCGCCCGTCCGCGCTCAGCAATCTCACCGCCGCCTATGAGCTGATCGCGCGCGCGGGCTTGACCCATGCGCGCCCGCCTTACGGCATCGACAGCGTCATGGTGGGCAACCGCGAGGTCACGGTGACCGAAGAGGCCGCCGAGGTGACGCCGTTCGGCACGCTGCTGCATTTCAAGAAGGACATCGCGCAGGCGCAGCCGCGCGTCTTGCTGATCGCGCCGCTGTCCGGCCATTTCGCTACGCTGTTGCGCGCGACCGTGCGCACCATGCTGGCCGAACACGACGTCTACATCACCGACTGGCACAATGCGCGCGATGTACCGGTCGCGGCCGGCCGCTTCGGCTTCGACGACTACATTACCCATATCGTGCGTTTTCTCGAGAAGATGGGGCCGGGCGCGCATCTGGTGGCGGTGTGCCAGCCTTGCGTCGCCGCGCTGGTCGCGGCTGCGGTGATGGCGCAGGACGACAATCCGGCGCAGCCGCGCTCGATGACGCTGATGGCCGGCCCGATCGACACCCGCGTCAATCCGACCAAGGTCAACGAACTCGCCAAGGGCAAGCCGATCGAGTGGTTCGAGAAGAACCTGATCGCATCGGTGCCCTACCGCTACGGTGGCGGAGGGCGCAAGGTTTATCCCGGTTTCGTGCAGCTCGCCGCCTTCATGAGCATGAATATCGACCGGCACGTGAAGGCGCATCAGGAACTGTATGAGAACCTGGCGCGCGGCGAGGAGGCCAAGGCGGCGCAGACCAAGGCCTTCTACGACGAATATTTCGCCGTGCTCGATCTGACCGCCGAGTTTTATCTCGAGACCGTGCGGCTCGTCTTCCAGGAGCACGCGCTGCCGCTGCACGCGCTCACCTATCAAAATGAAAAAGTCGAGCCGAAGGCGATCAAGCGCACCATGCTGTTCACGGTCGAAGGCGAGAAGGACGACATTTGCGCGGTCGGGCAGACCTTAGCGGCCCACGACCTGTGCACCAGCTTGCGGCCCTACCGCAAGCGCCACCACATGCAGGCCGGCGTCGGCCATTACGGCGTGTTCTCGGGCCGCGCCTGGCAGAACCAGATCTATCCGATGGTGAAGAACGTCATCCTGCAGAGCGATTGAGCGGAGCCGGCCCTTTCCCCGCAGCGCGATTGCTGTCTATCATTCCCGCCAAGGCGCGCGTGACGCCAATGGGGGAACGCATGAGAAAAATCGCCGTTGTGGCGCTGCTCGCACTCTTGGCCGGCATGACGCTCGTCCGGGCCGAGACGTTTCCGTCGCGCCAGATCACGCTCGTGGTTCCGTTCCCGCCCGGCGGATCGACCGATATCGCCGCCCGCATCATCGCGGAAAAGATGCGGCCGCTGCTCGGGCAGTCGATCATCGTGGAAAACGTCGGCGGCGCCGGCGGCAGCATCGGGGTGCGGCGCATCGCGCGCGCGGCGCCCGACGGCTACACCATCGACATCGGCCAGTGGGACACCCATGTCGGCAGCATCATCTATGATCTGGATTACGATCTGCGGAAGGATTTTGCGCCGATCGGCCTGATGACCGTCAACCCGCAGCTCATGGTCGCCAAAAAGGACCTGCCGGCCGACAACCTGAAAGACCTCGTGGCCTGGATGAAGGCCAACCCCGGCAAGATTAATTTCGTCAACCAGAATGCCGCGGGCAATGTCAGCGGCATCCTGTTTGAACAACTCACCGGCCAGAAGGTGCAGTTCATTCCCTATCGCGGCGCGGGACCTGCGATGACCGACCTGCTGGCGGGGACGGTCGACCTGCTGGTGGTGCAAGGCGCCATCGCGCTGCCGCATATCCGCGGCGGCCGCATCAAGGCGCTCGCCAACCTGTCGCCGCAACGCTCCGCGTCGATGCCGGACATTCCGACTTCGGACGAGGGCGGCGTGCCGGGGCTTTATATGTCGGGATGGTTCGGGCTCTACGCGCCCAAGGCGACGCCGAAGGACGTCATCGCCGCGCTCAATGGCGCGATGGTCAAGGCGCTCGCCGATCCGGCCGTGCAGAAGCGCTTCGGCGAACTCGGCCTCGATGTCGCCTCGCGCGAGCAGCAGACGTCAGAGGGGCTGGCCAAATTCCAGCAGGCCGAAATGGACAAATGGTGGCCGCTCATCAAGGCCGCCGGCATCGGTGCGCAGGCGAAGTGAAAGACACCGCCGGCGGGACCGCAGCCGGCGTCAGCGCGCGCCGAGCAGGCGCTGAAAGATCGTGCCGCCGAGATAACGCCGGAAGACGATGAAATAGAGGATGACGATCGCGAACAGCAGGAAGGCCGGCGCGCCCTGGAGGTTGAAACCTTCATCGGTCGTGTTGCCGGTGAATTTGGCGATCACGTAACGGCCGACCCCGAATACGAAAAAGAAATCGAGGATGGCGGCGAACATCTTGCGCCATGTCGACACCGGCTTGGGAGCCGCGGGCTGAGCGGGGCTGGCCATGATTGGCTTCGCGTGCGTTTAGCTTATTGCGTTTTCTTTGGCTTGAAAGTGACGGTTTTCATTTCTCGTTCGGCGGCTTCACGCGGACGTTCAGCATTATGGGTTTCCACAGGCTCTCGGACGGGAGAAAGTCGAATTCGTAGCTGACGCGGCTCGGCGCGGTATCGAAGTAGCCGCGCAGCAGCAGCGCGCCGCGGTTGTCGATCTTCGACTCCGCTGTGGCGATCGGCGGCTTGGCTGCGATCAAGCCAAAATCGATTTTTTGATCGGCGAAGCCCTTGAATCCCTGCTTCAGGCCGTCCGGCGTGATTTGATCGCGAAATACTTTCGCCAGCTTGGCGTGCAGCACCGTGTAATTGCCGGTCAGGTTTGCGTCGTTGAGCGAGAGCAGCGAATTCTTGATCAGGATTTCTTGCAGCTCCGCGCTCGGCACCGTGTTTTCCGCGCGTGCCGGGACGCCCAGCAGCAGGGCCCCGATAACGGCCCAGCAAAGGACTGATCGCATCGTGTTCTCCCTCGCTGATTTATAAAAAAACATAACATAATTTGCACGACTGGGTGTTGTGCCAAATGAAGCCGGTGTTGCGGAATGCCACTCGGTGCGGCGGTTGGGCGCGCCCCTTGGCCTGCGGCGGGCAATGCTGGTCGGCGAGGTTGTGTGATCCAGATCAATGACGCCGGCTCGGTTTTCGGCTTTGTTGTTCGCACGCATTGATGAGGTTCGTGGTTGAGGAGCTTCGGTGCTTCTTCAGTGCGTGCGACGGGGGCGCTCTTGGCAGGGTGCGGGTTCTTATTCCTGCGCGAGGGCGTCCATCGTCGCTTCATTTTTTTCAAGTGCCGAAGGCATAGATCGCCGCGGCCACAACGCCCAGCACCGATAGAGCGAGCAACATGAAAGCCGGGCGGCGCGCCGCCTCCAGGCCGCCGAAGCCGATGGCATAGGCGGCCTTGGCCAGATTGTTCGACGAGGCCGCGATCAGCACCGCGGCGCTCAAGATCGCGACCGACATGCCGGCGACGCCGCCTTGCGCGATATTGAGCACGAAGGGATCGATGTCGGTTAGGCCCACTACCGCCGACAGCACCAGAATGCCGCTTTCGCCGAAGGCACCCTTGACCCAGGCCGATACGATCGAGATGACGACGATGAGCGCGGCAAAGATGAGCGCGGTCGCGATCTGCAACGGGTTTTGCGGCGGTACGGCGAGAGCGGCCTTGGCGGCGCGCGGGCGCGGCCGCCGCCATTCGTAGAACGCGAGCGCGCCGCCGATCGCGGCGAGCGCCGCCAGTCCGGGCGCCAGCGTCAGCGCGAAATGCGTGTCGAACACGGCGATGACCAGGCCGAGCCGGATATACATGACCGCGGTGGCTGCCACGATGCCGGCCGAGACGTCAGTTTGGGCGTGGCCGATTTCGCGCAGGCGCTTAGCCAGCACCACGGTGGTGGCGGTCGAGGAATAGGCGCCGCCGAGCACGGCCGGCAGCAGCGTCGCGTTCTTGATCGGCGCGTAGCGTTGCAGCAGATAACTCAAATACGAGACGGAACAGACCGTCACCACCGCCAGCCAGACCCCGTAGGGCGTCAGCGGCGTCAGGCTTGAGACCCGCTCATGCGGAACCAGCGGCAAAATGATGCCGACCAGGATCAGGAACATGCCGAGGGTCAAGAGTTCGTCGCGCGGCACGACGTGGATGAGCCGGTGCAGGCTCTCGCGCCCTTCGAGCAGCAGCACTGCGGCGACGGTGAGCGCGACCGCGACCCAGGGCGGCTGCGTCAAGGCGATCGCTCCCATCGCATAGGCGAGCATGTTTGACGACGGGATCATGAAGGTCGGCGCTTCGCCTATCGCCGGCGCGCGGCGTAAAAAGGCCTGCAGCCACACGGCCAAGGCCACCAGTCCTGCGACAAAGGCGATCGCGTGCGCCGGCTCGATCAGATAGAGCGTGGCGCCCGACATTGCGAGCATCGGGAAGGTGCGGATGCCGCCCGGGCTCGAGCGCTCGTCGGTCTTATAGACTTTCTCGAAAGCCAGACCCATGAATACGGCGAGGCCGATGGCCAGAGCGAGCCGCCAGCCCAACTCCAACGGAGACAATGCCTGCATGGACCCTTTGCGCCGCTAGGCGCCGCCATCTTCCATTTTCGCCGCGCCATCCTACATCTACGGCTACATCAACACACCCCCAGAGCGAGACATGTTCGATTTTGCTTCGCCCTCCGATGTCGAGGACATCGGCGGGACGGCGGCAGCGCCGTCGCCCGACGCCGTGCCGCTCGATGCCTATTCCAACGCGGTGATCACCGTGGCCGACCAAGTCGGCCCGGCGGTGGTGCGCGTGGAGACGCGCGGGGCCAATGGCCGTCCCGGCGGGGTCGGTTCCGGCGTGGTGATCGCGCCGGACGGCCTGGTGCTGACCAACAGCCACGTGGTGCAGGGCGCCCGCCAAGTCCGGCTCACCGACGCCGAAGGCCGCGTCATGGAAGCGCGGTCGTTGGGCGAGGATGCCGACACCGATCTGGCGCTGCTGCGTGCCGGCTCGGCGCGCGACCTGGCGCATGCCGCGCTCGGCGATTCAAAAGCGCTCAGGCGCGGCCAGCTCGTCGTCGCGATCGGCAATCCGCTCGGCTTCGAGTCGACCGTCACCGCCGGCGTCATCTCGGCGCTCGGGCGCTCGTTGCGCTCGCGCACCGGTCGGCTGATCGAGGACGTGATCCAGACCGACGCCGCGCTCAACCCCGGCAATTCCGGCGGTCCGCTGGTGTCCTCGCGCGGCGAGGTGATCGGCATCAACACCGCCGTGATCATGGGCGCGCAGGGCATTTGTTTCGCGGTCGCCAGCAATACCGCGCAGTTCGTGCTGAGCGAATTGATCAAGCACGGCCGCGTGCGGCGGGGCTTCATCGGCGTCTCGGGACAGACCGCGGCGGTGCCGCGCCGGCATGCGCGCAGCGCGGAGATCGACAACGCGGCGGGCGCCATGATCACCGCGCTCGAGCCGAACGGTCCGGCGGCGCTCGCCGGATTGATGACGCTCGACATCATTGTGCGGGCGGACAGCCACGCCGTGACCGGCGTCGACGACCTCATCCGCCTGCTCAACAGCGAGCGGATCGGACGCAAGCTCGCGATCGACGTGCTGCGGCGGGGAAGCTTGCGGCGGTTCGAGGTGACGCCGCTCGAGCGGCCCGCGGCGCGGGCCGCTTGAGGTTTAAGCGTTATTTGCTCACGCGCTTCAATTCGGCGCCGGCGGCGACGAAAAGCACGGTGTGAATGTTGCAGACCGCGCGCGCGCGCGTGAGTTGTTTCGTCGCCTCCGCGACGTCGTTTTTGGCAAGCGCGTGCGCGCCGGTAAAAAACGACAGATTGCACTCGCGTGCACGGCCCATGGCGCCGTGGCTCGAGGGCGGCGACAACTGATCGGCCTTGATTTGGCCGAGGAAGTACGCGATCAGCGTGCCGGGCCATTGCTTGACGTCGATCTTGCCGGCGTTGCGCGTAAGCTCCTCGGCGTCGTTCTGTCCGGCGCGGGCGCGCGCAATGTGCAGCCAGGCCGCTTGGTAGGGCAGCCACAGCACGTCGTCGGCGCGCGCGGTCCCTCCGAGCGTCAGCGCCTTGTCGAAATCGTCAGCGGCGGCGGCATAGCGCGCGTCGATAAATTGCGCGTAGCCGCGTGCGCTGTAGATATCGAACACGTCGATGCCGGCATCCTTGGCGCCTTTAGTGTCTTTGCCGACAAGTTCGATCGCGGCGGTGTAGTCGGCGACCGCGCGGTCGGTGTCGCCCTTGGCGCTCAGACTGCCGGCGCGTTGGATCAGCGTGGCCGGCGAGTTAACGAGCTTGAGCGCTGCATCGAAATCGGCGATCGCGGAATCGTACTGCCCGTTCAAGTCGTAGACTTGCGCGCGCGCGACGTAGACGGCGGCGTCGTCGGCCTTGAATTTGAGCGCGGCGGTGAAATCGGCGATGGCGTCGTTACGCAGGCCGCGTGCCTGGTCGAGCCGCTCGAAGGTGTCGGCGATCAGGCTCTTGGAGGTGTATCCGCTGGCGCGGCCCTTGTGGGCGGTGAACTGATCGGCGGGCGAAAGATCGCTGGCCGCGAGCGCCTTCGTGTACAGGCCGATGGCGTCATCAACCTTGCCCTGTTCGGCCGCAGTCGTCGCCGCCTTGAGATCGTCGAGACCGCCGGCCTGCAGGTTTGCGGCAAAGAACACCAGGCCCGCCGCCGCCAATAAAACTCTGATCATGACTACTCCAGTACCCCGTTTCCGCCGGCCTGTGCCGGCGGGCGTTGCGGGGTGTCACAAGCGGCAGGAGCCGAGTCAAGTCCGCATCGCAACTCAGCCCTTGGCCTTGAGCGAGGTGTAGAGGTCGAGCGCTTCTTTCGGCTTGGCGTTCTTGTGCACCACCGCGTTGACCGCCGCGATCATCGCCTTGGGCGCTTCCGACTGGAAGATATTGCGGCCCATGTCGACGCCGGCGGCGCCTTGGCTCACGGCGTTAAAGGCCATGGTGAGGGCGTCGAGCTCGGGCAGTTTCTTGCCGCCGGCCATCACGATCGGCACCGGGCAGGAGGCGGCGACGGTCTCGAAGCCGTCCTCGACGTAATAGGTCTTGACGTATTGCGCGCCGAGCTCGGCGATGATGCGGCAGGCGAGGCGGAAATATTGCGCGTCGCGCACCATGTTCTTGCCTACGGCGGTGACGCCCATCACCGGCATGCCGACGCGCAATCCGGCGTCCACCAGCCGCGTCATGTTGTGCACCGAGCGGGTCTCATGCTCGCCGCCGATGAAGACCTGGATGCCGACGCCGGCGGCGTTGAGCCGCACCGCGTCGTCCATGTCCATGGCGATCTGCTCGTCGGACAATTCCTCGCGCAGGATCGAGGGCCCGCCGCTGGCGCGCAGCACCATCGGCTTGCTGCAATCGGCCGGAATGACCGAGCGCAGAATCCCGCGCGTGCAGAACAGCGCATCGCATTGCGGCAGCAGCGGCACGATCGAAAGATCGATGCGCTCCAAACCCGACGTCGGGCCCTGGAAATAGCCGTGATCGACCGCGAGCATTACCGTGCGCCCGGATGCCGGATTGAACACGCGCGCGAGGCGGTTCTTCATGCCCCAGTCGAGCTGGTGCGAACCTTTGAGGAAAAAGCCCGGCGCGGCCTGCGGCTGGCCAGCCTGGTAGCGTTCGCCTTCCTTGTCGGCTTCCGGCATCGGCTGAGGCGCTCAATACGGCTTGGGTGTCGGTTGCGCGTCGGCAGGCGTCTGTTCCGCTGGTTTTTTCGCCATCGGCTTCTTGGACGCGGACTTCTTGGCCGCCTTGCGTCCGGCCGGTTCGAAATTGCCCTGCGCCATGCATTTCTTGATGAACGCATTGCGCTTGACGCCTTCGAGCTGCTGGCTGTCGGCGCCGACCTTGCAGGTCTCCGCCTTCTCCGCCTTGGTCACGGCGGAGGCCGGGCTTGCCAGCAGCAAGAGAGGTAACAGGCCGATGACGGCTATGGGACGCAGCATGGTCAGGCTCCTTTGACAGTTCTCAATTCCGGAATCGACGATAGCATTTTATCGCAACGCCGCTGCAATATTCCCGCCGTCCACTGTGGTGACGTCGGCGGTGGTCTTGAGCGCCAGCGCCTGCGCCAGGAAGGCCTGCGCCACGTCCCGCGCGGTGACCTCGCGGCCTAGCAAGTTGCCGCTCATATAGTCCTTCTCGCTGACCCCGCGCGCCTGCGAGCGTTCTTTAATGAAGGCGTCGGTGAGGATGCCTGAGCGGATGCGGTCGGCATTGACCGCGTTGGCGCGGATGCCGTCGGCGCCATAGTCGAGCGCGTATTGCCGCACCAGGAACAGCGTCGCCGCCTTGGGCAGGCCGTAGGGGCCGAAATTGGCGCCCGGGTTCACCGCCTGTTTCGACACGTTGAACAAAAGGCAGCCGCCGGTGCCCTGGGCGAGCATGATCTGCACCGCGGCCTGTGCGACTTTCTGGTGCGCGAAGAAATTCAGCTCGAAACTCTTGCGTAAAGTGGCCTCGTCGACTTCGCCGATCCTGCCCTGCCAGGCGGCGCCGGCATTGGAGATCGCGATATCGACGCCGCCGAACGTGGCCACGACTTGCGCGAACGCATCGCGCACCGAGGCGGCATCGGTCACATCGCACTTGAGCGCGAGGGCGTTGCCGCCGATTGCCTTGGCCCGTTCGCTCGCGGCCTTCAGATCGAGATCGAGCAGCGCTACTTCCGCGCCGGCCGCCGCGAAGGCGCTCGCCGTTGCCGCGCCGATGGCGCCGCCGGCGCCGGTGATGACCGCAACCTGGCCTCCGAGCGGCAAATCCTGGCGCGCGCCGAGCTTGGCCAGTTCCGGCGGCCAATATTCGCAATCGAACATGTCGGCTGCCGAAATCGAGGTGAAGCGCCCGAACGCTTCGGCGTCGGTGATGCCATCAACCGCGGCTTGCGCGATGTCAGCGGCGATGCGGGCGTCCTTGGCGCTCGCGCCCAGCCCGAACAAGCCGAGACCCGGTACCAGCACGACGCGCGGCGCCGGAGCGTGCATCGTGGCGCCGTTCGCGCGCGTTCTGTGGCGGGCAAAATAGGCCTTGTAGGTGTCGATAAATTTTTGCGCGGCCTTGTGCGCGGCGCGCTGGAAACCGCCGAGCTCGCCTGCCGCCGGCGCCGGCACGATCAGCGGCCAGGGCTTCACACGGATCACATGGTCGGGCGTGATCACGCCGGCACGGGCGTAACGCGCGATCTCCTTGCCATTGACGAAATTCAGGATCGCCGTGCCGGTGCGGAATTCCAGGATCGGGCGCTTGTGCGCGCCTTCGCCGCCGGCGTCGCGCAAGGTGCAGGCGCCGCGCAGGATCGGCGCGACCTCGGTCGCGCTCGCAATCCGTTGCGGCAGTTTAGCGGCGGCGAACACGCTTTTGCGATTTTTCTTCAGGCGATTCTCCGCCAAGCTGACGAATTCGATCATGCGCTCATAGGATTCGCGCGCCGTCTCGCCGAAGGTGAAGATGCCGTGCTTGTCGAGGATCAATCCTTCGACGGATTTGTCTTTGTCGAATACCTCGGCGGCCTTCTTGGCGAGGCCAAAGCCCGGCATCAGATAGCGCACGAAGCCGAGCCGGCCGCCGAACACCTCCGCGCACAGTGCGACCGCGTTCGCCTGGTCGATCAGGCTCAAGACCGCGGTAGCGTGCGTGTGGTCGATGAATTTCGCCGGCGTGAAAGCGTGCAGCAGCATCTCGACCGAAGGCGAGGGCGCCTGCGGATCGATCAGAAAAGCGCGCTGCGCGCGCGCCATCTCGGCATCGGACAGTTTTTTGCGCGCGCGCAAGGCGCGCAACGGCTCGAGCCGCACCGCCGAAAAACCGCCGGGCTCGATCGTGCCCATGTCGGCGCCCGAACCCTTGACGCGCATCGCCGCGACTTCGGCGCCGGCGAGGTCGCGGGCTTTGGTTTTCAGCGAGCTGTTGCCGCCGCCATGCAGCACGAGCCTGGCGTCGCGGCCGATGAGACGCGTGGAATAGACCCGCAGCGCGAAGTCGGCGTCGATGCCGGCCTTGGCGTAGCGATCGACCGCAAGCTTCGCCTCACGCTCGACCCAGGCCGATTTCATGGTTGCCCGCGCCCGCGCTAGCCCTTGTCGCCCAACAGGCGCTTGGCCCACCAGCCGCGCTTGGGCTGGCCGCTATCGTCGCTCGCCGTTGAGGAGACGACCGGTGTCGGCGGCGGATTGACCGGCGCTGGCGGCGGGGCGCCGGCGCTGCCGATCGGGGCCGGTTCGCGAATGGTCGAGCGCCGGCGCGGCGGCTCCGGCTCGGCTTGTGTCGGCGCGGCGGCTTGCTGAGGCGGAGTCGATTGTGGCTCGGGCGCCGGCGGCGGGTTGTACGGCCGGTCGATGATCGGCCGCTCCACGGCAGGCTGCGCCTCGGCGGCCGGCTGCGCCGCGGGTTCATCGAACGGCGGTGCGATGGCGGAGGCATCCTCGTCGCTCACGGGCGGGAAATCGCCGCCCACGTGCTGCATGTCGGGCTGCGCGCCGCCACCATTACCTTGGAACGGCGCATCGCCATTGCGGCCTTGCCGGTTGCGGCGTCCGCCGCGCCGGCCGCGCCGGCGCCGCCGGCGAACGTCGCCTTCGGCTCCCGGTGCGCCGCCCTGGCGCGGCTGCTGCTGCTCGAAACCGGCTTCCTCGGGCGAGCCGGCGTCATGATCCTCGCGCGCGATCGTATGTTCGGGCGCGGTCTCGCGGGTGAATTGCGGGGCGCCCTCGCGCGCCTCACGCGGCTCGCCGCCACGGCCGCGGCCGCGGCCACGCCGGCGCCGCCGGCGACCGCCATCGCGCTCGCCATCCCGTGCGCCTTGCCGCTCGCCGTCGCCGCGCGGCGCTTCGTGGGGCGCTTCGGCGTGCATGAAATCCGGCGTCTCGGCTTCCTCGCCGGCTTGTGCCTCGGCCTCTTCCTCTACTTCCTCCTCGACGTCAGCTTCGGCCGCGGCATCGAGCACGTCTTCGTCGGCCTCGACCATCGTGGGCAATGGCGGCTGTGCCGCTGCGGCAATCGTCTTGGCGGCTTCCGGCGTGTGCACCTGCTCGCCGCGGTCGACGATGTAGGAGACCTGGGCGTTCACCGTGGAGTCGGCGGAGATGGTGATGGTGATGCGGAAGCGCTCCTCCAGGTCGCGCAAATGCGCGCGCTTGTGGTTGAGCACATAGAGCGCGACTTCCGAGCGCGTGCGCACGATCAGATTATGCGTGGCGCCCTTGATCAGCGTCTCTTCGATGGCGCGCAGCAATTGCAGCGCCACCGATGAGACCGAGCGCACATGGCCGGAGCCGCCGCAGATCGGGCATTTCTCGGTCGAGCTTTCAAAGACCGAGGTGCGGATGCGCTGGCGCGACATTTCCAACAGGCCGAAATGCGAGATGCGGCCGACCTGGATGCGGGCGCGGTCGTGTTTGAGCGCCTCCTTCAGCCGCCGCTCCACGTTGCGGTTGTTGCGGCCTTCGTCCATGTCGATGAAGTCGATCACGATAAGGCCGGCGAGATCGCGCAGGCGCAGCTGGCGGGCGATTTCCTCCGCCGCCTCGCCGTTGGTCTTGAGCGCGGTGTCCTCGATGTGGTGCTCGCGCGTGGCGCGGCCCGAGTTGACGTCGATGGCGACCAGCGCTTCGGCCTGGTTGATCACGATGTAGCCGCCCGAGCGCAGCTGCGCGGTGGGCGAGAACATGGCGTCGAGCTGGCTTTCGATGCCGTAGCGCGTGAACAGCGGCTGCGTGTCGTTGTAGAGCTTTACGTGCTTGGCGTGGCTCGGCATCAGCATGCGCATGAACTCGCGCGCTTCCTTGTAGCCTTCCTCGCCGGAGACGATGATCTCGTCGATATCCTTGGTGTAGAGATCGCGGATCGAGCGCTTGGTGAGCGAGCCTTCCTCGTAAACGAGCTTGGGCGCCATCGACTTGAGCGTGAGATCGCGCACCGTCTCCCATAGCCGAAGCAGGTATTCGAAATCGCGCTTGACCTCGGTCTTGGTACGGCTGGCGCCGGCGGTGCGCAGGATCACGCCCATGCCGGGCGGCACTTCCAGATCCTGGGCGATTTCTTTCAGCCGGCTGCGGTCCTCGCCTGAGGTGATCTTGCGCGAAATGCCGCCGCCGCGCGCGGTGTTCGGCATCAGCACCGAATAGCGGCCGGCGAGCGAGAGATAGGTGGTGAGGGCTGCGCCTTTGGTGCCGCGTTCTTCCTTGACCACCTGCACCAGCATGACCTGGCGGCGCTTGATCACTTCTTGAATCTTGTACTGGCGGCGGAAGCGCGGCATGCGCTCCTGCACTTCCTCCATGGCGTCGGCGCCGCCGACCGATTCCACCACTTCTTCTTCGGGGTGGTCTTCGCCGTTGCCGTTGCCCGGTTCGCTGGGCGCGCCAGCCTCGTCGGACGCCGCCGGCTCGGCGGGGGCGGCGAGATGATCGCCGGTCTCGCTATGGTCTTCGCCGCCTTCCGGATGGTCTTCGCTTGCTTCCGGCATCGGCGCCGCCGCTTCGGCGGCCGGAGCCTCGGCGGCCTGTGCGGTAACGGGCTCGATATCGCCCACCGGACTCTCGTAGGCCTCGCGCGCTTCGTCCTGCGCGTCGAGATCGGCCGGGGCCGGCGTTGACGCCGGAATTGCAGTCTCTAGCAGTTGCTCGGGCGGCAGGCCGCCCAACGCGGCTTCGCCGGCCTGATGCTCGGCGGTGTCGCTGACAGGTTCTTGGCCAAGGTTTTGGGTGAGTTCTTGCCCAGGCTCTTGGCTTGCAAATTCCTGGCGTGCGGTCTCTTCGCCGGAGACTTGCTCGCTCTGCACCACGTCGCGGTCGCGCGGACGCTCGGCGCCGCGATGGCGGCTGCGGTGGCGTCCGCGTCCGCCGCGGGCGCGGTGGTCGGCATCGGCCTCGGCGTCGCGCGCGTCGCGCTCCTCTTGCGCGATCAGCGCCTGCCGGTCGGCGACCGGAATTTGATAATAGTCGGGATGGATTTCCGAGAACGCCAGGAAGCCGTGGCGGTTGCCGCCGTAATCGACGAAGGCCGCCTGCAGCGACGGCTCAACGCGCGTGACCTTGGCGAGATAGATATTACCGCGAAGCTGCTTGCGGTTGGCGCTCTCGAAGTCGAATTCCTCGACGCGGTTGCCGCGCAGCACCACGACCCGGGTCTCCTCCGGATGGGTCGCGTCGATCAGCATTTTGTCGGCCATTGGTAATTCTCACTGAGGCGGACGGCCCGGCGTTCTCGCGCGACATTGATGGCGCAAGGCGACGCAAAAGGCGGTCGGCCAATTTGGTGTTAAGGGAGGTGTTGAGGGATAGGGGCGCGTTTTCACGCGAAAGCTCGGCGGGGTCCATAGCAAGCCGCACCGTCACGATTTCATCGCGAAAGCGGGGGACCTCGAATTGCCTTTGCTGCGACAGTGGCAGCATGAAACTTGCGACCCGTAGCGCTGCGGCCGCGCCTTAATCGGGGCGCCGCCGAGGTTTCTCGTCGCTGACCGTTTTCACTGCGAACGGCCATATTGGCCGCGCGCTGATCCGGAAGTCCTTCACAAGGGTTTCGGCTCGCTTCGCCGTCCGTTCGCCCGGCTTCCTCGAGGGGGCGATCCTGGACTGGCGGGCCGGGGGCCCGAACGCGGCACAACCGGAACTTTAACCGTCAGCAGACTGATACATACGGCCCAAAACCCTTGCTGGCAAGGGAGCTTAAAGGGGAGCTTAAAAGGGAGCTTGTGCAGGCGTGCCACACCCACGCGCAGAACGCCGCCTTTGCTCAAGTTCCGTTAACCGAAGCACCCCCTAATGGAGTAAAAACGGGGCGGAAAGGGTCCGGATTCGTGACTGTCCGCGCAATCGCACTGATCTTGGGCGCAAGCCTGTTGTGCTGCCCGGCCGCCTTGGAGGCGGAGCCGAGCGTCACCGCGCGCCCGCTGGCGCCGGTGGCGGAAGCGACGTCGCTGCCGGTGGCCTCCGACGTGCGCCTGGGCGGCGACGACAAGCAGACCCGCTTTGTGGTCGATCTGAGCGAGAAGATCGATATGGCGGCCTTCACGCTCGCCGATCCCTATCGGGTGGTGATCGACCTGCCGCAGGTGACCTTCAAGCTGCCGGCCAAGGCGGGTGAGCAGAGCCGCGGCCTGGTGAAGGCGTTCCGCTTCGGCCTGATCATGCAGGGCGGCTCGCGCATCGTGCTCGATACCAAGGGGCCGGTGCGGGTGGAAAAGGCCTTCGCGCTGAATGCGGCCGAGGGTCAGCCGGCACGGCTGGTGCTCGACCTGGTCGCCATCGACCGCGACAGCTTCATGCGCAACATCACCATGCAGGACCGCACCGCGCGCTCCGCCAGCAAGACAATCAGCGCGCCGCCGGAAGTAGCCGGCGATGTGCGGCCGCTGATCGTGGTCGACCCCGGTCACGGCGGCATCGATAGCGGCACCAAGTCGGGTCGCGGGCAGGACGAGAAGGACATCGTGCTCGCCTTCGGCCTGATGCTGCGCGACCGGCTGGAAAAGACAGGCAAGTATCGCGTAGCGATGACGCGCAGCGACGACACCTTCATTCCGCTCGACGAGCGGGTGCGCTTCGCGCGCGCGCAAAAGGCGTCGCTGTTCGTCTCGATCCACGCCGACTCGATCCCGCGCAGCGAGGGCCAGGCCGAGGGCGCCTCGGTCTACACGCTGTCGGCGCATGCCTCCGACGCCGAAGCGGCGCGGCTTGCCGAGGTCGAAAACAAGTCCGACGTGATCGCCGGCGTCGATCTGAGCGGCGAGCCCAACGACGTTGCCAATATCCTGATCGATCTGGCGCAGCGCGAGACCAAGGCGTTCTCGCTGCAGTTCGCCACGGCCGCGGTCGCCGAGATGAAAGCCACCACGCGGATGCACCTGCACCCGGTGAAATCGGCCGGCTTCATCGTGCTCAAGGCGCCCGATGTGCCCTCGGTGCTAGTCGAACTCGGCTATATGTCGACCAAGGACGACCTGAAGAACCTGATGGCGGCCGACTGGCGCGCACGCACAGCGGACTCGCTGGTCCATGCCGTGGATACGTTTTTCGCGCCACGCGTGGCCGGCACCTCCGGCAGGGGCAATTGACATGGCCGCCCGGCCTCAGTTTCAACATAAAACCGCGCCACCAGAAGCATGCGCCGCAGCCTCGGGCGGAGGGCCCGGCGACCGTACTAGGCCCCTGAAAATCCTGCCAGTTTTAAGGGGTACGAGGCCGGCGGACGACAGCGGCTGCCGGTGGCCGGGCGGAACGGTTCACTCATGAAGTTCATCTTGCGCTTCCTCGGCTTACTGTTCGCGGCGGGCACCATCCTGTTCGTGGTGGGCGTAGCCGCGACCGCCGGCCTGCTCTGGCACTATTCCAAGGACCTGCCGGACTATTCCCAATTGCAGGACTACGAGCCGCCGGTGATGACGCGGGTACACGCCGCCGACGGCTCGCTGGTCGCCGAATACGCGCGCGAACGTCGGCTCTACATCCCGATTCAGGGGGTGCCGAAACTGGTGATCAACGCCTTCCTCGCCGCCGAGGATAAGAACTTCTACGAGCATGGCGGGCTCGATTTCTTCGGCATCGCGCGCGCGGCGGTGAACTATGCGCAGAATTTCGGCTCCGGCCGCCACCCGCAGGGCGCCTCAACCATCACGCAACAAGTCGCCAAGAACTTCTTGTTATCGAATGAGGTTTCTTTCACGCGCAAGATCAAGGAAGCGCTGCTGTCGCTCAAGATCGAGCGCACGTACAGCAAGGACAAGATCCTCGAGCTTTACTTGAACGAGATCTATCTCGGCCTCGGCGCCTACGGCATCGCCTCGGCCTCGCTCACTTATTTCGACAAGGGCGTCAACGAGCTGACCGTGCCGGAGGCCGCCTATCTCGCTGCGCTGCCGAAGGCGCCGAACAATTATCATCCGTTCCGCCAGCGCGAACGCGCGCTCGAGCGGCGCAACTGGGTGCTCGATCAGGAGGCGCAGGACGGCTTCATCACCGGCGCGCAGGCCGAAGCGGCCAAGCGCATGCCGCTCGGCGTGACGCAGAAGCCGGCCACCCCGCGCACCTTCGCCGCGGAATATTTCGCCGAGGAAGTGCGGCGCGAGCTCTACGACCGCTATGGCGAGAAGAAGCTGTACGACGGCGGCCTTTCGGTGCGCACCACGCTCGACACCAAGCTGCAGGTGCTGGCGCGCCAGACGCTGACCGACGGCCTGGTGAAATTCGACGAATCGCAAGGCTGGCGCGGGCCGGTCGCCAAGATCGACATCTCCGGCGACTGGGGCGTCAAGCTCGCCGACGTCAAGGCGCTGGCTGACGTGGCGCCCTGGCGGCTCGCGGTGGTGCTGGAGACCAACGACCAGTCGGCCCGCATCGGCCTGCAGCCGGGGCGCGAGCCGGGCGGCTATGTCAGCAAGGAACGCGACGTCGGTATCGTGCCGCTCGACGGCATGAAGTGGGCGAAGAGCGGCGGCAAGGCGGTGACCAAAGTCGGGCAGGTGCTCAATCCCGGCGACGTGATCTATGTCGAGGCGGCCAAGCTCGCCGGGCAGTACCGGCTGCATCAGGTGCCGGAAGTCTCGGGCGCCATGGTGGCGGAGGATCCCTGGACCGGGCGCATTCTCGCCATGGTCGGCGGCTTCTCCTACGACCAGAGCCAATTCAACCGCGCGACGCAAGCGCTGCGTCAGCCCGGCTCCTCGTTCAAGCCGATCGTCTATGCCGCCGCGCTCGACAACGGCTACACGCCCTCGACTCTGGTGCTCGATGCGCCGATCGAGATCGACCAAGGGCCGGGGCTCGGCGTCTGGAAGCCGGAAAACTACGAAAACAATTTCTACGGGCCGTCGACTTTGCGCTTCGGCATCGAGCATTCGCGCAACGTGATGACGGTGCGGTTGGCGCAGGACGTGGGCATGCCGCTGATCGCCGAATACGCCAAGCGCTTCGGCGTCTATGACAATCTGCCGCCGTATCTGTCGTTTGCGCTCGGCGCCGGGGAGACGACGCTGCTGCGCATGGTGACGGCTTACGGCATGTTCGACAATGGCGGGCGGCGCATCAAGCCGACGCTGATCGACCGCATCCAGGATCGCTACGGCCACACCGTCTACCGTCACGACGAGCGCGAATGCATCGGCTGCGACGCCAAGAAGTGGGCGGGCCAGCCGGAGCCTTCGCTGATCGACCGGCGCGAGCAGGTGCTCGACCCGATGACGGCCTATCAGATCACGTCGATCATGGAAGGCGTGGTGCTGCGCGGCACCGCCGGCGGGGCGGGCTTCCAAAAAGAGGTCGCCAAGCCGGTCGCCGGCAAGACCGGCACCACCAATGATGAGAAGGACGCCTGGTTCATCGGCTATACGCCGGACATCGTGGTCGGCGTCTACATGGGCTACGACAAACCGCGCCATCTCGCGCGCGGGGCGACCGGCGGCCATCTGGCGGCGCCGATCGTCAAAGAGTTCATGAAGGTTGCGCTCGCCGACAAGCCCGCGGTGCCGTTCCGCGTGCCACCCGGGATCAAGCTCATCCGCGTCGACCTGAAGTCCGGCCAGCGCGCCGGACCCGGCAGCGAAAGGGTGATCCTGGAAGCCTTCAAGCCCGGCACCGCGCCGCCCGACGGCTATTCGGTGGTCGGCTACGGCGAGGGCGATCAGAACCAGCCGCCACCGCAACGCCAGCCGGGCTTCTTCAGCACCGTTCCGCCGGCTTCCGACCGCGCGGTGCGCTCGGGGACGGGTGGGCTTTATTGAGCTTGCGCAAGCGGCGTCGAGAGTTGCGCCGGGGCGCTTGCGACGTTAAATCCCCCTCACGGAATCGAATGCCGCCTGAGCGGCCTAGGATCAGTCATGCGCGCGGAAACCCAGAGCCTCGTCGAAGAAATCAAGCAGTCGTTGCGGCTGCTGAGGAGGCATCTTTGACGTCGAGACCGCGACGCGCCGCCTCGCCGAGCTGAACAAAGAGGCCGAGGACCCCACGCTTTGGAGCGACCAGGCGCGCGGCCAGCGCGTGATGCGCGAACGCGACGCGCTGGAGGACCAGCTCAACGCCATTGGCCGCATGGAGCAGCAGCTCGCCGACGAGCTCACCATGATCGAGCTGGGCGAGGCCGAAAAGGACGACAAGACCGTCGCCGAGGCGGAGGCAGCCCTCAAGCGCCTGCGCGCCGAGGTGGCGCGGCGCGAACTCGAAGCGCTGCTCTCGGGCGAGGCCGACGCCAACGACTGCTATCTCGAGGTCCATGCCGGCGCCGGCGGCACCGAGAGCCAGGACTGGGCCGGCATGCTCATGCGCATGTACGTGCGCTGGGCGGAAGCGCACGGCTACAAAGTCGACTGGATCGAGGAAAGCGAAGGCGAGGGCGCCGGCATCAAGTCGGCGACCGTGGTGATCAAGGGCCACAATGCTTATGGCTGGCTCAAGAACGAGAACGGCGTGCACCGGCTGGTGCGCATCTCGCCGTTCGACGCCAATGCGCGCCGGCATACGTCGTTTGCCAGCGTGGTGGTGTTCCCGGTGGTGGACGACCGCATCAAGATCGACATCAATGAGAACGACGTACGTACCGATGTCATGCGCTCGGGCGGCGCCGGCGGCCAGCACGTCAACAAGACCGAGTCGGCGGTTCGTCTTACCCACATCCCGACCAATATCGTGGTGAAGTGCCAGCAGGACCGCTCGCAGCACCGCAACCGCGCCATGGCCTGGGACATGTTGCGCGCCAAGCTGTTCGAAGCGGAAATGAAAAAGCGCGAGGACAAGGCGGCCGCCGATCAGGCCGCCAAGACCGATATCGGCTGGGGTCACCAGATCCGTTCTTACGTCTTGCAGCCCTACCAGATGGTCAAGGACCTGCGCACCGGCGTGTCGACTTCCAATACCGGCGCGGTGCTCGATGGCGATCTCGACGAGTTCATGCAGGCGGCGCTGGCGCAAAAGGCTTTCGGCGGACCGGAGCAGGTCGAGGACGTGGAGTAGGCACCAACCCCTGCGCGCTACAGGTCCGGTTTTGGGTCGTCGCCATTTCCTTCGATAATATTGTTCGGGTAGATACGGCCGTTTGCTGGCACGCTCACGCCGATCGTGTTGCCGGTAATAGTGGAGGCGCTGATCCTGACTGTCGAGAACGTCCCAGTCGACTTTATGCCGGTGCCGTTGTTGGCGACGCTGCTGTGATCGATCATCAGCGCGATCGGCGGATGCGGCCCGCCGGCAACCAGCAGGTCCGTCGCCACGCTGATCCCGGTGACGCTGCCGGCGACGACGCTGTCGCGGACCGACATGGTGATGCCGGACCCCGTGCTCTGCAACGTCGTATGCGCCACGATGCCGTTGCTGTTTCCCTCCATTTGAACCCGGGTGAACATGATCTTGGCGCCGCCCGCGATGCCCGGGTGAATGTCGATCGCGTTGGCATTCTTGGACAGCAGGGTGTCGTGCACGTACAGTCTGCTTTCCATGGTGGCGGGGGCGAAGCTGATTCCATCGCCGACACCACTGCGAAAATCACGAATGGTGCAGCTCTCGATATGCAGGGCATAGCCGCTGACGAATTCGTTTCCCCGTGCCCCCCCGCCGGCACCTTGAATGTCGAGACCACGCAGGGTCACATCGCCGCCCGAGCCGGCATCGACCTTGATGGCGTCGAACTGGGCCAGAATGCCGGCCTGAACACCCGGCGCGACGATGTTGACCGATTTGGTGATGACAACCGTGCCGAAGCCGCCGGAATCGAGAATGTTGATCTCGCCTCCCGGAGATGTGTTGGTGAGGGCTGCCGCGAGAGTCCGGCACGGATCCAAGCGGGTGCATTGATTGGCGTCGTCGCCGTTCGCAGACACCCAGGTTCGGTGTGCCGCGGCTTCGGCGGGATTCCCCCCAAGCATAAGTACCAAAGCCAGTGCGGTTGTGACGGCGCCAATGCATGCTGGTGCGGTTTTCATCGTCTCCCCCAATATCGTATTCAACGGTCCGGCTCTT
Source organism: Pseudolabrys sp. (assembly GCA_036491675.1). Lineage (GTDB taxonomy): Bacteria > Pseudomonadota > Alphaproteobacteria > Rhizobiales > Xanthobacteraceae > Pseudolabrys. The sequence goes on from DASXBN010000009.1 coordinate 36,830, forward strand.
CGATTTCGAATTTGAGTTGAACCTGATACGTGGCCAGAGTCGTGTTGCAGTCGACGGTCAGGATTGGTTCGGCCAGGATAAACCCACGCAACGGTGTCTGGTTTCGGCTCGGCCAGTCTTGCACCCAGTTGCTCACGTTCGCGGTCACGTCGATCGTGAAGTTGAATGAGCCATTGTCCTGAACCATTCCGGTCACCAGCCCTTGCAGGCCGCTGTTATCGAAACCGTCCGGCGGATGAGAGATCGCGGTGACGCGCTTAAGATCCAAGTCTTCTCGCGACACGGCCCAGAAGAACAGCGGCTCGGGAGACGCTGCCGCAAGAGACGTTTCGAACATTCGCGACAGCGGACTGGACGCGAGCGCCGTGTTCTCGACGCTCTGAGCGTTCAGAACCAGCGTGGCGCTCTTGAAATGATGGGGCAAATCACCGGTGTTGAACAAAATCCTTCCGCGATAGAAGAAGACCAGGGTAGGGTTGCAATAGTGCTCAAGCCCAACGAACGCGAGTCCAGTGCTGGGTTTCACCAGTGCGGCGGGAAGAATTCCAAACGGGCAGGCGAAGGGATAGCACTCCACATCTCCCGTAACATCCCACGTGCTGACGATAATGGTTTCTACAATCACGGGCTGAACGACTTTGTGCACGCGGACGCTATCGCCGTGCGCCGGCGCGACGAGCATAAGCGTGAACGCGGCACCTACGCCCGCACGCAATAGCGGCACTTTCTGCCTTCCAGTCGACCAGTTCATCGAAACTCGCAGGAGCTGTTAGAGGTCGGGTTCGTCGATGTCGAATTCCAGCGTGACCACGTAGGTGACAAGCAGGGCCTTGTTGCTCGCGGTGGGAATGCCGTGCTTCATCTCATCCGTTCCGATGAAATAGAAGCCATGGCGCTCCGTCTTGTTTCGGTTTGGCCAGTCCTCGATCCAACTTTTCACCTTCGAGGTCACGTCAATCCGGAAATTAAAAGGATCTGTTTCCTCGATTCCGCGCGGGTATGGAGGTTGGGGAAATGGATTGATGAACGGCGTCGTGTAGGTCGAAGGATCAAGATCGGCAAAGGTGATATCAAGGCTGTTGAACTGCGACCCAAGATTCTCCGCCGCTGTGGTCTGGTCAGCCGCTGCGTTGTACCGAATGTTCCCATAAGCGGACCAGTACGGCGGCACATATTCGAATATGCCGCCAAAGGGAACTTTGACGTTGGGGTCGCTCGCGTTCACTGTCTCGGCCTTCAGCACCAAAGTGACGGCCGTGAAGTGGTGCGGTATGTCGCGCATCCGGAATACGACCGATCCGCGATGCACCCTGTCGTCATAGCCTGTGCAAGTGCCGTCGTCGTATGAAAAGAATGCGAAGCCGACCTTTATGCGTCCACCTGTTAGCGGTAGCGGGTCATCACCACCGCCAAGCCGCGGCAGGCAGCTAACGGGAAAGCTGGCGGTCTCATCCGCCTTCTCGGCGAATTCGGTTCCGGCACTGATCGGCTTCACCACCTTGTGCACCCGTACCGTGTCGGCGCGAGAGCCGAGCGCGCCACCGACCACCAGAGTTACGACGGCCGCCGCGACCAGGCACGCGCGATACATTGGTCTTGAGCGGATCATGGCGGCGCTCATCTGGGCTGAGTGGGAATTGCTCGGCGTTGCGCCGCAAGGAGCGCCGCGCGGGCGTCGGTTGCACTGGCGAATTCGCCCTTGTTGATCGCTGCGGCGACCGTGAGGTGGGCATCGAGAACCATTTGGAAACGCTGCTTGAGCGGGGCAGCAATGTCCGGACTGGCACATTGCGGCAGCTCGATCTTCCACGCGCCACTAGTTTGCACCGCGCGCCAGGTGACGATCTGCGTCGGACTGTTTTGCTTGGTCGTGTAGAGCCGCATGTCCAGCTCGACCAGCGTCGGACTGATCTGCCGCAGCGCAGCGACCTCGGCGGTGAGCACGATATTCGGCGGCGCATCGACACGCAGACTTCGCGTTGGCTCAGGCTTGAATTTCTGATCGATGGTTGTTTGCAGATTGCTGCGCGCCGCCTTGAGCTGATCCCCGAGGTCCATCAATGTGAGGAAGTCGGCGCGGCTCGCGTCGGTTACATATGTTGCAGCTGTCTTGATATCGTGCCGTATGATTGCGTTCGCGAAGCTCAATGCCGCCGTTGCAGCGTCCGAATTGCTTTGAGCGGAGGCCGTGACTGCAAAAGCGGAGGCGCCGGCGAGAAAAAGCGCGCCAATCTACCAACGTTGCCCGATGCGGCGCATGGCAGCGGCCTGCATAAAAGCAATTTAAAGCAGTATATATGATGTGCGCACGTAACAGTAGAGTCAAGCGGCATCTGGCATCACCATTCTATCCCGCGGCGACGACCGCATCGTCGTCGGGGAATGGGACGTGCGTACCGACGTGATGCGTTCGGGCGGCGCCGGCGGCCAGCACGTCAACAAGACCGAGTCGGCGGTTCGTCTTACCCACATCCCGACCAATATCGTGGTGAAGTGCCAGCAGGATCGCTCGCAGCACCGCAACCGCGCCATGGCCTGGGACATGCTGCGCGCCAAATTGTTCGAGGCGGAAATGAAGAAATGCGAGGCTAAGGCTGAGGCGGATCAGGCCGCCGAGACCGATATCGGCGGGGGTCACCAGATCCGTTCTCACGTCTTGCAGCCCTACCAGATGGTCAAGGACCTGCGCACCGGCGTGTCGACTTCCAATAACGGCGCGGTGCTCGGCAGCGATCTCGACGAATTCAAGCAGGCGGCGCTGGCGCAAAAGGCTTTCGGCGGACCGGAGCAGGTCGAGGACGTGGAGTAAATTGTCTAGTCATGCCCGGCCTCGTACCGGGCATCCACGCCTTACTTGTCTAGCAAGAATTTAAGGATGGATGGCCGGGACAAGCCCGGCCATGACGATCACAAGCTTCCCAGCCTAATGCCGGCGCGCAGAAATTTCTGCGGATCGACGGCCTCGCCGTTGATGCGCGTCTCATAGTGCAGATGCGGGCCGGTCGATCGCCCGGTCGAGCCGATCCTGCCGATGACCTCGCCGATGCGCACCGTCTGGCCGAGCCTCACGTCGATATGCGAGAGATGGCCGTAGCGGGTGGCCAGACCGTTGCCGTGGGTGATCTCGACCATGTTGCCGTAGCCGCCTTCGCGGCCGGCGATGCTCACTTTGCCGGTAGCCGTGGCGTGCACCGGCTCGCCGGTTTCGCCGCGCAGATCGATGCCGGTATGAACGGCCGGCCGGCCCAGAAACGGGTCGAGACGCATGCCGAATGGCGAACTCATGTCGACCTCGCCGGCGACCGGTTTGCGCACCGGCACGGCGACCAAGGTTTGCGCATATTGGTTGATCTCGGCGCGCGCGACATTGATGCGATAGAGCTGGCGGTCGAAGGCGCTGGCGCCCGAGCGCGGCGGCTTTAGCGGCACGAACGGCCCGCCGAGGCTGGCCGGCGCTCGCCTGGCGGGATCGACGCCGAGGTCATTCAGCACGCTGCGCATGCGGCGCGCCTGGGTGTCGATGCGTTCTTCCATATTGGTCAGAGCCGCGGTTTGCCGCTGGTCGACCTTGTCGAGTGCTGCGGAAATTCGTCCGAGCATGCCATCGAGGCCGCCGACGTCGCTGCGGCTGGCGATGCGCGTCATCCTGGCCTGCAATTCGCGCGATTCGAGCCGCGCCTCGCGGTCGGGCGGGGCCTTGAAAATCACCGTGTCGCTGATCGGGGAAGCCTTGATAGGCTTATCCGGCGGCGGCGCGTTGGCCGCAGGCCGGACCGAGCCGGTAATGTTCGGATCGCCGCCAAGCGCGCCGGCACGCTGCTCCAACGTCGCTTGCCGTTGCAACAGCAGGCTGAGCTTATGTTCGAATTGTTCCTGATCGAGCAATTGCCGGCTGGTGATGCGATCGACCTGCGCGCGCAATTCGGCGATGCGGTCCTCGTAGGCGAACTGCATCTCGGCTTGCCGACCGATCAGACGGGTGAGCACGTCCTCGCGAAACGCGAAATAAGTTCCGGTGGCGATCGACCAGATCCCCATGACGACCAGGGTGCCGACCACGATCCAGAACGCGACCGGGCCGATGCGGACTTGGCGTCCGCCGTGGACCAGCGTGTAGCCGCCGTTCGGCCGGTGCATGTGGCGGTGCACGGCTGTGGCCGATTGCGCGCGGGGTTGCGCCGGTCGGCCGGGGTGAGTGGCGCTAGGATTTGGGTAATGCAATGGGGACGGCATCGACGCTCCGCGCCGGGTCGGCCGCGGCCGATTGACCAGCTCGGCGATATCAATCCCTTATGGTTAAAAAAGCGGAAACCGGGGTCGTTTGGCTAGACATTCGGGGCGAGAAAGGCGGAAATTATAGACTTTTCGTGGCTTCCAGCACCTCTTCGGCGTGGCCCGGCACGCTCACCTTCGGCCAAATGCGCACGATGCGGCCGTCGCCGTCGATCAGAAAAGTCTTGCGGATGACGCCCATATATTTGCGCCCGTACATCGATTTCTCGCCCCAAGCGCCATACGCTTCCAGCATCTGCTTGGCCTCGTCGGAGGCGAGCGCAATTTTGAGCTTGTGCTTGGATTTGAATTTGTCCTGCGCCGTAACCGGATCGGCGGAGACCCCGAGAATTTCGCTGCCGACTTTGGCGAAAGCGGCGCGCAAGGCCGAAAATGCAATGGCTTCCTTGGTGCAGCCCGGGGTGTCCGCCTTGGGATAGAAATAGAGGACGAGGTTGCGGCCTTTGAAATCCTTCAACGATACTGTCGTTCCGCCATCGCACTGCAAGGTGAACGGCGGGGCCTTCGAACCGGCGACAAGTTCGCGTCCCATATGCCTTCCTTTCGTCGCTTTCGACCGGTCAATGATGGAATTGCCAGTTGCGTCGGGGGAGCGCAAGCGGTTCCACGGTCACGGGTTACGGGCCGCGCTGGACGAATTCCCGGCCGCCGGCAATATACGCGCAACGCGCCGGACGAGGGGCGCCCCCTAGGGCATGACACCGAGCGACCACGATCATAGGCGTCCAGCCCATCACGCCGCGGGCACGGTCCATCGACCGCGGCATGGTCGTCATCATGCGGCGCTCAATGCCGCGCGCCGGCAGTGGATCGCCCTCCGGCGCGGCGCGCTCCGGCTTTGGCACTGGCCATTGGCGCGGCGGATCATCTGGACCGCAGCGATTGGCTTTGCGGTCGTTGCGATCGGTGCCGCCGCCTTGTGGTGGCGTCTCATTAGCGGTCCGATCGAGCTCGACGTCGCGACGCCGTGGCTGAAGGCGGCGATCGAGAAGAATTTCGGCGGCAACCAGACCGTGTCGGTCGGTGGCACGCAAATCGAGCGCGACGAGAACGGCGGCACATCGTTACGCTTGCGCGACATCGTCGTGCGCGACGCCGACGGCACCGTGGTAGCGAGCGCGCCGAAAGCCGAAGTTGGCATTTCCGGAGCCGGTCTGCTGTCCGGCAATGTGCGTGCATCGAGCCTCAATCTGGTCGGCGCCGAATTGTCGGTGCGGATCGAGACCGACGGCCGCGTCACCGTATTCGCCGGCGCCGACAAGCGGCCGATCGCAACCGCGTCGCCGAATTTGCCGGTGCCATCCAACCAGCCACCCGCCGCAATGCCGCAGGCACCGGTGCGCACGAGCTCGCAGGCGGTCGCCGGCATTCTCAGCTGGATCGACGGCCTCGGTGCGACCGGTCTCGACGGCCACGATCTGCGCGAACTCGGCCTCAAGAACGGCAATCTGATTGTCGACGACCAGCGCAACGGCAAGCGTTGGACGTTCAGCCGCATCAACGTGAGCCTCAATCGGCCGCACCAGGGCGGCGTGATCTTTCGTGTGGCGTCGGAGAATCCCGAACGCCCATGGGTGTTGAGCGCAGCATTGCGGCCGCTCGGCGACGGCTTGCGTGCGGTCGGCATCGAAGCGCGGCAGGTTTCGACCAAGGATATTCTTCTCGCCCTGCGCCTCAACGAGGGCGATTTCGACGCCGACTTGCCGTTGTCGGCGAGCGTGCGCGCGGAAATCTCTTCCGATGGCACGCTGCAGCGGCTGCAGGGTCAAGTGCTGGTGGATGAGGGCACCGTTATCGACCGCGTCGGCGAAAATACCAACGTCAAAATCGATCGCGCAGATGTGCGGTTCAATTGGGATGGCCGGCAGCGGGCGTGGATCATTCCGTTTCAGCTGCACGCGGGCGGCAACCAGTTCACGCTGCGCGCCACACTGGAGGCGTCCGCCGACCAGGACGGCATTTGGCAGTTCAACGTTACGCGTGGCGATCCGGTCATCGACCCGGTCATCTTCGCCGCGGCGGGAAAAGCCGACACGGAGAGCTTTGCCCTCAACCGTGTCGTTATGCGCGCGCGTATCGACACGGTTCGCCACCGCGTTGACCTCGAGCAGGGTGACCTCAGTCGCATCGATACGCGACCCTCGCACAATATCGCCATCGCGGTCACCGGCAGCCTGGATTATTCCGGCGCTGAGCCTCATCTCGCATTCGGCGTTGCCGGCACCCGCATGCCGATGGACGTGATGATGCGCATATGGCCGGTGTTCTCCGCTGTCGACGTGCGCCAATGGGTCGTGGAGCACATATCCGGCGGGACCGTCGAGCGCATTGTGATCGCCGGTAATGCGCCGCTGAAGAACTTCAAGGCCGATGGGCCGCCGATGCTCGACGAAGGGCTGTCGGTCAGTATCGAGACCAGCGGCACGACCTTACGCCCGCTTGCCAGCTTGCCGGCAATCCGAGACGCGGATCTCACGGCGCACATCACCGGCAGCTACGCCAATCTCAGCGTTGGCCGCGGCACCGTGGAGGTGACGCCGGGGCGCAAGCTCAATATAGCGAACGGCGTTTTTGAAATTCCGAATACCCACGTCAAACCGCAACCGGCGCGGGTCAATTTTCGCATTGACGGATCGATGCCGGCGACGGCGGCGCTGCTGGCCAGCGAGGGCTTACGCGACGATGTCGGAATCGTGCTCGACCCGACGGCGAGCCGTGGCTCGGTTGCGGCGCAAGTCACGGTCAATTTGCTGATCGGGCGCGATGCTCCAAAAGATTCCGCGACCTACACCGTCACCGCTGATCTGACCAATTTCGCCGCCGACAAGATGCTGATGGGGCAGCGGGTCGAAGCCTCGGCGCTGCGGGTGAGCGCCTCGAGCGACGGCTACCAGATCACCGGCGACGTCAAGATCAACGGCACGCCGGTCACCATCGATGTGAGCAAGCGAAAAGACGCCGCCGACGCCGAATTGCGAATGCAGGCGATGATCGACGAAACGGCACGGCGCCGGCTCGGCTTCAATCTCGGCGGCACCGTCACCGGCACGATCCCGGTCAAGATCGTCACCCGCACCAGCAACGACGGCAAGGATGCGCCGATGGCCGTGGACGCCGACCTCACGCCGGTCAAGATCGACGACCTACTACCGGGGTGGGTGAAGGCGGCCGGCAAGCCGGCGCACGCCACCTACACGCTGGTCAAGACGGCCCAATCGCTACGCTTCGACGATCTCACCATCACGGGTTCGGGTGCGAACGTGAAAGGCTCGGTCGAACTCGACGCGGCGAGCGACATCGTGTCGGCGAATTTTCCGGTGTTCAACGTGTCGGAGGGCGACAAGGTCACGCTCAAGGCCGACCGCGGCAGCGACGGCGTGCTGCGTGTCGCCATGCGCGGCGACGTGTTCGACGGAACCCATTTCGTGAAAACCTCGCTCGCCGGCGAACCGCCGGACAAGGCGAAGCAAAAACAGACCGATCTCGATCTCGATATCAAGCTCGGCATTGTCGTCGGCCACAACGGCGAAACGCTGCGCGGGCTCGACCTCAAGCTCGCGCGCCGGGGGAGCCGCATCCGCAGTTTCACCATGAGCGCCAAGATCGGCCGCGACGCGCCGCTCAGCGGCGATCTGCGCGTGCGCAGCCGCGACAATCATCCAGTAGTCTATTTCGAGACCGACGATGCCGGTGCGTTGTTCCGGTTCACCGACATGTATCCGCGCATGTTCGGCGGGCAAATGTGGGTGGCGATGGACCCGCCGGCACCGGACCAGGTGCCGCAAGCCGGCACCCTCTTCATCCGAAATTTCGTCGTGCGTGGCGAACCGGGGCTCGATCGTGTGGTTAACGGCGCCCCCGGCCAGGGCAATTCCGGCGTTCAATTCAGCGAGGCGCATTGCGAATTCACGAAGGTGCCCGGACGCATGGCGGTGAGCGACGGCGTGGTACGCGGACCGATCGTGGGTGCGACCGTCGAGGGGCAGATCGACTACGTCAGAGACGACATGCGTCTGCGCGGCACATTCGTGCCGTTCTACGGGCTCAACAACATGTTCGGGCAGATCCCGATCGTCGGACTGTTCCTCGGCGCCGGCAGCAACGAGGGCCTGCTCGGCATTACCTATGAGGCGTCGGGCCCGCCAGGGGCGCCGCGCATCACGGTCAATCCGGTGACCGCGATCGCGCCCGGGCTGCTGCGCAAATTCATTCCGTCGCCCGACACGATGGATCGCAATTTCATTCCGCCGTCACGCTAGGCACGCGTGAGGATTGCGCGCTTTTTGGCGCCCACGCGCAGCATGGCGCGGCCGTCCCGGTCGAAGTCCTCGTCTTGCAGTCGATAGTTTGGATCGGCGATTTTCTTTTCACCCAAATACACCGCGCCGTCCTTGACCAATTGGCGGGCTTGGCTGTTGGAAGTCGTAAATCCCAGCTTCGTGCTTGTCGCCAAGACTCCATCGCCGACACTAACCGGCAAAGTCGGCAGGTTGTCGCCCATGCCGCCTTGCTCGAACGTTGTCTGTGCCGTCTTGGCCGCCTCATCGGCAGCCTGACGGCCATGCACCAGCGCGGTCGCCTCGGTGGCGAGCACTTTCTTGGCCTCGTTGACCTCTTGGCCTTTCAGCGCGGCGAGCCGCCCGATCTCCGCAAGCGGCAGCACGGTGAACAGCTTGAGGAAGCGCACGACGTCGCCGTCCTCGGTGTTGCGCCAGTATTGCCAATAATCATAGGGGCTCATCAGTTCGGCATTGAGCCAGACTGCGCCGGCGGCGGTCTTGCCCATCTTGGCGCCCGACGAGGTGGTGATCAGCGGCGCGGTGAGCGCGAACAGTTGCGCGTTCACCATGCGGCGACCGAGGTCGATGCCGTTGACAATGTTGCCCCACTGATCGGAGCCGCCCATCTGCAGAATGCAGCCGGTGCGCTTGTTGAGCTCGACGAAATCGTAGGCCTGCAACACCATGTAGTTGAATTCCAGGAACGAGAGCTCCTGCTGGCGGTCGAGCCGCAGCTTTACCGAATCGAAGGAGAGCATGCGATTGACCGAGAAATGCCGGCCCACGTCGCGCAGGAAATCGATGTAATTGAGCTTGTTGAGCCAGTCGGCGTTGTTGGCCATGATGGCGTTGCCGCCGGCGCCCTCGAATTTGAGGAATTTGGAAAAGATCGCGCGGATGCCTTTGAGGTTCTGCTCGATCATCTCGTCGGTGAGGATGCGCCGGCTCTCGTCCTTGCCGGACGGATCGCCCACGCGCGTGGTGCCCCCGCCCATCAGCGCGATCGGGCGGTGGCCGGTCTGCTGCATCCAGTGCAGCATCATGATCGGCAGGAGCGAGCCGACATGCAGCGAGGCGGCCGTGCAATCGAAGCCGATATAACCGGTGATCGCACCGGCTAAGGCGCGCGCGTCCAGCGCGTCCGGCTCCGATACCTGGTGGATGAAGCCGCGCTCGGCCAGAATGTTAAGAAAGTCGGATTTATAGGCGCTCATGGATGTCCGGTCGCTTCCTTGCGGGGGGTGGTGTAACAGGTCCGGCGTAAAGGAAAAGGGGTTGCGGCTTGGGGGCAGTCAAGGCCATCGGGTTGATGAGCGGAACCTCGCTCGACGGCGTCGACGTGGCGCTGATCGAGACCGATGGCGAACGCATCGCCGGCTTCGGGCCGACCGGTTACCGGCCCTATTCGGACGACGAGCAGGCGCTTTTGCGGCAGGCACTGCAAGAAGGTACCGCTCTGACCGACCGCATTGCGCGGCCGGGCGTGCTGGCACAAGCCGACGCCTTCGTGACCCATGTCCATGCCGAGACGGTAGAAGCATTTCTTGCCGCCGAGCACATCGACAAATCCGCCGTCGCCGTGGTCGGATTTCACGGCCAGACCGTACTGCATAAGCCGGCGGCGCGGCTGACCGTGCAGATCGGCGACGGCGCGGCGCTGGCGCGCCGTCTTGCGTTGCCGGTGGCCTATGATTTTCGCGCCGCCGATGTCGCCGCCGGCGGGCAGGGCGCGCCGCTGGTGCCGGTGTTCCATCAGGCGCTGGCGCGCGATCTCGCCCGCCCGCATCCAATCGCCGTGCTCAACGTCGGCGGTGTCGCCAACGTGACCTTTGTCGACGGCGGCGATCCGGTCGCCTGCGACACCGGCCCGGGTAATGCACTGATCGACGATTTCATGCGCGCGCGCACCGGCGCGCCGCTTGACCGCGACGGCGACCAGGCCGCCAAGGGCCGCGTGGACGAGGCCTTCGTTGAGCGCGTGTTGGCGGATGGCTTCTTCAGCCGGCCGTATCCGAAATCGCTCGACCGCAATGCATTCGCCTTCGCCAATATCGGGCTACCGGATTTCTCCGTCGCCGATGGCGCCGCGACCCTGTCGGCGCTGACCGCGGCCTCTGTTGCGCGCATCGTGCCGCATCTGCCGGCACCGCCGCGCGCCTGGATCGTGGCGGGCGGCGGCGCGCGCAACCCGACGCTGATGCGAATGCTGGCCGAGCGGCTCAAGCCGGCAACGGTCGAAACAGCCGACGCCGTCGGCTGGTCGTCGCAAGCGATCGAGGCGCAGGCATTTGGTTACCTGGCGGTACGCACGCTCAACGGACTGCCAATCACGTTTCCGGCCACGACCGGAATTCGGCAGGCGACGCGGGGTGGAGTTCTCGTGCCGCCGCACGGTTGACCGCATGAGCGATCTAGCGCAATTTCGCCCCGCTCTCGTCTTCCGCACCGCTATGCGGAGCCATCTATAGAGAATTACACGCGAATTCATGTTGACCAAGAACATCGCACAGGCGATTGCGGGCCGGCTTCACGGCGATGGCGCAATTGAGATTGACCGCTTGGTGCACCCCGCGCAAGCGGAACGGTCATCCGACCTCGCGCTCGCGATCAGCGTGGATGCGGCCGCGGCGCTGCCGCGGAGCAAAGCGCAAGCGGCGGTCATTTCGGCCGAGCACCCGGTTCCGTCCGGTTCGTTGCGTGCCATTATCACCGTCAATGAGGCGCGGTTGACGCTGGCGAAACTGACGGCTCTGTTCGATCCTGGCCCCGCGCACGAACGAGGCGTTCATCCGATGTCGATCGTTGCGCCCGACGCCAAGCTCGGCGAGGGCGTGAGCATCGGCGCCTTTGCGGCGGTGGGCCCGCGCAGCCGCATCGGCGCCGGGACGACGATCATGTCGCATGTCACGGTCGGGGCCGATGTCACGATCGGCGCGCACGGCGTATTCCATTCCGGCGTTCGCGTCGGCGACCGCAGCCGCATCGGCGACCGTGCGATTGTGCATGCCAACGCAGTGATTGGGTGCGATGGCTTCAGCTTCGCGCCCGATCTGATGTCAGCGGCCGCCTTCACGGCCGAAATTAAGCTGTCGCGGGTCCACTCGCTCGGCAATGTCGAAATCGGCGACGACGTCGAAATCGGCGCCTGCACGACCATCGATCGCGCCACGGTCGAATCCACGCGCATCGGTCACGGCACCAAGATCGACAACCACGTTCATATCGGCCATAACGTCGGCATTGGCGAAAGTTGCGTGTTGTGCGGCATGGTGGGGATTTCCGGCAGCGTTACGATCGGCAACCGCGTTCGGCTCGGCGGCGGGGTCGGTGTCGCCGATCATTTGCGCATAGGCGACCAGGCGGTGGTTGCCGCCGGCTCCGGCGTCGCCGGCAACGTGGCGGCTGGCGCTTTCGTGTCGGGCTATCCGGCGTTGCCGCACGAGCGTTCGGTTGAGCATTTTCAGTATCTTGGCCGTCAAAAGCGGCTGCATGAAAAGGTCAATGAGATCGGCTCGCGGCTCGCGGCGGTTGAGCGATCGGTGAAGAACGGAGATCGGACTAAATGAGCGATATCGCCAGCGACGTGATCGCGATCGTTGCAAAGAAGAAACGAGTCGAGAAACCAAACGTCGAATTGTCCGACCGGCTGGAGGATTTGGGCCTTCAGTCGCTCGATGCCGTCGAGATGATTTTCGATCTCGAAGAGAAATTCGACATCGAGATTCCCTACAACGCCAATACGAACAATCCGCGCACCGAATTCGAGACCGTCGGCGACGTCGTCGGCGTCATCGAAAAGCTGGTCGCGGATAAGAATAAGAAATCGTGACGGGCGTGAACCGTGTCGTCGTCACTGGGCTCGGAGTGGTGTCTCCGATCGGCCACACCGTTGCGTCCTATTGGGCAAGTCTCAAGGAGGGCAGCTCCGGCCTCGGACCGATTACGCTGGCGACGGCCGCTGAAGAATTGACTCAGAAAGTCGCGGCCGAGGTCAAGGACTTCGACCCGCTCCGCCATTTCGAAGATCGTCAGATTTCGACTCTCGACCGCGTTTCGCAGTTCGCGGTGGTGGCCGCGCGAGAGGCCATTGCGCAGGCCGCGATCACCTTCGACATGCCGTTGTCCGTGCGTACGGCAGTCATCATCGGTACCGGCGTCGGCGGCCAGACCACGCTCGATGACAGTTTCCGACGCGTCTATGTCGAGAAGAGGACACGCGTGTTCCCGCTCTCTATTCCAAAGCTGATGGTGAACGCGCCGGCGAGTCAGATCTCCATGCATTGCGGATTGCGCGGGCCGGCTTTTGCGGTGGCGAGTGCCTGTGCCTCGGCCACGCATGCGATCGGGATTGCCTTCCAGATGGTGCGGTCGGGTCAGGTCGATTGCGCCGTCACCGGCGGCGCGGAAGCCTGCATCACGTTCGGTACATTGCGCGGCTGGGAGGCGATGCGGGTCATGGCGCCCGACACATGCCGGCCCTTTTCGCAGGATCGCAAGGGCATGATCCTGGGCGAGGGTGCGGCCATACTGATGCTGGAGCAGTTGGAACGGGCGCAGGCGCGCGGCGCGCAAATCCTCGGCGAGATCGTCGGCTTCGGCATGAGCGCGGATGCTGCCGACCTTACCGCGCCCGATTTGGGCGGCATGGTGCGCGCGATGCAAGGCGCACTCACCGACGCGCGGCTGGCGCCACAGGACATCCACTATGTCAATGCGCACGGTACCGGCACCGCCGCTAACGACGTGACCGAGACCAAGGCGCTGCATGAAGTGTTCGGGCCGCAGGCCGGCAAACTGGCGGTGTCGTCGACCAAGTCCATGGTCGGGCACGCGCTTGGCGCATCCGGCGCTCTCGAACTGGTGGCGACTTTGCTGGCGGTGCGCGACGGGGTCGCGCCGCCGACCATCGGCTATCTCGGCCTCGACCCGGCCTGCGATCTCGATTATGTGCCGAACCAGGCGCGCGCGATGAATATCGATGCCGCGACGTCGAACTCGTTCGCCTTCGGCGGGCTCAACGCCGTGCTGGCGGTGAAGAAGTTTTCGTAAACGACGGATTACGCGGCGGTCGGCTTGCGGTCGGTCTTGAGACGCTTGTCGAGATAGGCGCAGATATTGGTGAGCAGCGGCTCGACCTTGCCGTCGAAGAAATGATTGGCGCCCGGGATCACCTTCTGCTCGATCACGATGCCCTTTTGCGTCTTGAGCTTGTCGACCAAAGTGGTGACGTCCTTGGGCGGCACCACCGCGTCCTTGTCGCCATGGATGATCAAGCCGGATGACGGGCAGGGCGCCAGGAACGAGAAGTCGTAAAGATTGGCGGGCGGCACGATCGAGATGAAGCCTTCGATCTCCGGCCGGCGCATCAGCAATTGCATGCCGATCCAGGCGCCGAACGAGAAGCCGGCGATCCAGCAGCTCTTGGCTTCCGGATTGATGGTCTGCGCCCAGTCGAGCGCGGCGGCGGCGTCCGACAATTCGCCGGTGCCGTGATCGAAATTGCCCTGGCTGCGCCCGACGCCGCGGAAATTGAAGCGCAGCGCCGAGAAGCCGCGGTGCACGAAGGCGTAATAGAGCTGGTAGATGATCGGGTGGTTCATCGTCCCGCCGAATTGCGGATGCGGGTGTAGGACGATAGCGATCGGCGCATTCTTCTGGCGCGCCGGATGATACCGGCCCTCGATCCGACCGGCCGGACCGGTGAAGATGACTTCAGGCATTGTTGTCGACCTCGATATCCCGGCTTGCCGCGATTGACCGCGGCAGCGGATTTTGCGTTCGACGCCCGGCGGAACTTGCGGTCCAGGCGCTAGTTTAGAACCATTCTAAATATATGAATTCCGCTGTTCACGGTCGCAACACAGGCTATAAGTTGCCGCGTGATGGCGGCTTCTAACACGATCCCCAGGGCAAAAAGCAAGCTTTTTAGGGGCTCTAGGGCCGCAACGGTAATTAGGTACTGATGAACGACATGAGCGAACGGGCCTATTTCGATTGGAATGCGACCGCGCCGCTGCGGCAGGAGGCGGGCGCCGCCATGGTCGCCTCGCTGGCGCTGGCCGGCAACGCGTCCTCGGTGCATGCCGAGGGCCGTGCGGCTCGTCAAATCATTGAAGCAGCGAGGGAAAAGGTTGCGCATCTGGTCGGCGCCGAGGCCAAGAACGTCACCTTCACCAGCGGGGCCACCGAAGCCAGCATGCTGGCGCTCACGCCCGCGCTCGAAGTTGCGGGCGCAAAGCCTTGGCGCGACAGACTTTTTGTGTCGGCGATCGAGCATCCCTCGGTGCTGAGCGGCGGACGATTTGCCGCCGATGCGGTTGAAAAATTGCCTGTTACCGGCGATGGCGTGGTCGATCTTAATGCTCTTAGAAGTGCGATTGCTCGGGCCGAGCGTCCGCTTGTATCGGTGATGCTCGCCAATAATGAGACCGGCGTGATCCAGCCGATCTCCGAGATCGCGGCGATCGTGCGCGCCGCCAACGGTGTGTTGCACGTGGACGCGGTGCAGGGCCCGGGCCGCATCAATTGCCGCATCGGCGAACTTGGCGCCGATCTCATGAGCCTGTCCGCCCACAAGCTCGGCGGACCGCAAGGCGCGGGCGCGCTGATTCGCCGCGGCGATATCCATATCGCCGAGCCGCTGATCAAAGGCGGCGGCCAGGAGCGCGGTTTGCGCGCGGGAACCGAAAATGTCGCGGCCATCGCCGGCTTTGGCGCCGCGGCTGCGGTTGTTGCAACGCTGGCGGACGTTGCCCACATGGCGGCGTTGCGGGATCGCCTGGAAGCGGGCCTCAAGGCGGCAATGCCGAAGGCGGTGATTTTCGGGCAAAACGCGCCGCGCCTACCCAATACCACGCTGTTCGCGGTTCCCGGGATCAAGGCGGAAACGGCCATAATCTCCTTTGATCTCAATGGTATAGCGGTATCTTCCGGATCCGCTTGCTCGTCCGGCAAGGTGCAGGCCTCGCACGTGCTGGCGGCGATGAGGATGGAACCTTCGATCGCGCAAGGCGCGGTCCGCCTCAGCCTCGGCTGGTCGACGAGCGAACGGGATATAGAGAAACTGCTCGGTGCTTTGACTAAAGTCAGTTCGTCCTTACTTAAGAAGGATGAGAATTCACGCTTGAACTCGGGCTTGGCCGCCTGAGAACCAGCAAAGGAATGATCGCAACGCGATAGCGAACCGACCATAACCGACAAATCCAACCCGCGGTCCTTGAAACCGTAGTGGAGGAAAGAATGCCGGCCGTACAAGAGACCGTCGAGCAGGTCCGCAGCATCGACGTTGATCAATACAAATATGGGTTCGTCACCGATATCGAATCCGAGAAGGCCCCCAAGGGGCTTTCGGAAGACACCGTCCGATTCATCTCGGCCAAGAAGAACGAGCCGGAGTGGATGCTGGCGTGGCGCCTGGAAGCCTTCAAGCGCTGGCTGACCATGCGCGAGCCGACCTGGGCGCGCGTCGACTATCCCAAGATCGATTACCAGAACGCCTATTATTATTCGGCGCCGAAAAGGAAGGCGCTCGCCTCGCTTGACGAAGTCGATCCCGAAATTCTGCGAACTTACGAGAAGCTCGGCATTCCGCTCAAGGAGCAGGAAATTCTCGCCGGCGTACGCAGGCAGGACGAGCCGAGCAAACTCGACGAAGAGGCGACCGGCGGCGAATTCCGCTCCGGCCGGGTGGCGGTGGACGCCGTGTTCGATTCGGTCTCGGTCGCCACCACCTTCAAGGCGGAGCTGAAGAAGGCCGGCGTGATCTTCTTGCCGATGTCGGAAGCGCTGCGCGAACACCCCGAGTTGGTGAAAAAGTATCTCGGTTCTGTCGTGCCGGTCACCGACAACTTCTTCGCCACGTTGAATTCGGCGGTGTTCTCGGACGGCTCGTTCGTCTACGTGCCGCCGGGCGTGCGCTGCCCGATGGAACTGTCGACCTATTTCCGTATCAACGAGGCCAACACCGGCCAGTTCGAGCGCACGCTGATCATCGCCGACAAGGGCGCTTACGTCAGCTACCTGGAAGGCTGCACCGCGCCGATGCGCGACGAGAACCAGTTGCACGCCGCCGTGGTCGAACTGGTCGCGCTCGACGATGCCGAGATCAAGTATTCGACCGTGCAGAACTGGTATCCGGGCGACGCCGAGGGCAAGGGCGGCATCTTCAACTTCGTCACCAAGCGCGGCGACTGCCGCGGGCCGCGCTCGAAGATTTCCTGGACCCAGGTCGAGACCGGCTCGGCCATCACCTGGAAATATCCGAGCTGCATCCTGCGCGGCGACAATTCGCGCGGCGAGTTCTATTCGATCGCGATTTCGAACGGCCGCCAGCAGGTCGACTCAGGCACCAAGATGCTGCATCTCGGCAAGGAGACCACCAGCCGCATCATCTCCAAGGGCATCGCGGCCGGCAAATCCAACAACACCTATCGCGGGCTGGTGTCGGCGCACCGCAAGGCCAAGGGCGCGCGCAATTTCACCAATTGCGATTCGCTTCTGATCGGTGACCAGTGCGGCGCGCACACCGTGCCCTATATCGAGGCGAAGAATTCGTCGGCCACCTTCGAGCACGAGGCCACCACCTCGAAAATCTCCGAAGACATGCTGTTCTACTGCCGCCAGCGCGGCATGTCGGCGGAGGAGGCAACCGCGCTCGTGGTCAACGGTTTCGTCAAGGATGTGCTGCAGCAATTGCCGATGGAATTCGCGGTCGAGGCCCAGAAGCTGATTTCAATCTCGCTCGAAGGCAGCGTGGGCTGACCGCCATGACCCGGTATTGGTTCAGGCCAAAGCGATACGGCTACGGCGCGACGCCCACGACCTGGGAAGGTTGGGCGGTGACGATTACTTTCGCCGGCATTCTTGCCGTTTCGATCGTCGCGATGGAGTTACTGGCCGGACCGACCAATTTTCGGGCCTGGCTGATCTGGGGCGCGATCGTTGCCACGGCCACATGGTGGTTCATTCAGTTTAGCCGTCGGCACACCGACGGCGAATGGCGATGGCGCTGGGGCGGGCAATCGGACACGCTGAAAAGCTGAGACGGTTAAGCATGAGTGAGAAACCGATCATTAATATCGCCGACGTGCCGCTCGTCGACCGCGGCAACGATAAGTCGTTCGCGGTCAAATGGGGCCGCGTCGGTCCGGCGCTGGGCTTGAGCGCCCTTGGCTGCGCGGTACACGTCGTGCCGCCGGGCAAGAAGGCATTTCCATTCCATCGCCATCATGTGATGGACGAGTTGTTCTACGTGCTGTCGGGCGAGGGCCAATACCGTTGGGGCGACGAGACCTTGCCGGTGAAAGCAGGCGACCTGGTCGCTGCGGCGGCTGGTACCAAGGCGCATCAGCTCATCAATACCGGAACGGCCGATTTGCGTTACCTCGGCATTTCCAGCATGGCGCCGACCGAGGTGGTCGATTATCCGGACTCCGGCAAGATCGGTGTGATGGCCGGCGTCAAGAACGGCGATTTCCGCACGGCGAGCTACGCGGGCATGGGACGCATGGAAAAGGCCGGCTATTACGACGGCGAAGATTAAGCAGGAAGAGAGATCGAAATGTCGTTGCTTGAAGTCAAAAATCTGCAGGTCGAGGTCGAGGGCAAGCAAATCCTCAAAGGCCTGACGCTCACAATCGAAAAGGGCCAAGTCGCGGCCATCATGGGCCCGAACGGTTCGGGCAAGTCCACGCTCGCCTACGTGCTGGCCGGCAAGGACAACTACCACGTCACCGGGGGCGAGGTGCTGCTCGACGGCGAGAGTATCCTCGACATGGCGCCGGACGAGCGCGCGGCCAAGGGCGTGTTCCTTGCCTTCCAATATCCGGTGGAAGTGCCGGGCGTCGCCACCATGACGTTCCTGCGCACCGCGCTCAACGCGCAGCGCAAGCACCGCGGCGAGCCGGAATTCTCCACTCCGGAATTCATGAAGCGGGTGCGTGAGACCTCAAAGCTGCTCGGCATCGACGCCGAGATGCTGCGCCGCGCTGTCAATGTAGGCTTCTCCGGCGGCGAGAAGAAGCGCAACGAAATCCTGCAGATGGCGGTGCTGGAGCCACGGCTCGCCGTGCTCGATGAGACCGATTCCGGGCTCGACATCGACGCGCTCAAGATCGTCGCCGACGGCGTCAACCGCCTGCGTTCGCCGCAGCGCTCGATGGTCGTGATCACGCATTATCAGCGGCTGCTCAACTACATCGTGCCCGACGTGGTGCACGTGCTGGCCAAGGGCCGGGTGGTCAAGACGGGCGGCAAGGAACTGGCGCTCGAGCTCGAAGCCAAGGGCTATGCGGAATTTGTCGGCGAGGCGGCGTGATGAACGTTGAACTGCGCAACACGAAGACGGCGGCCGAGCAGGCGCTGAGCGCTGCCTTTGCGGCGGCGCGCGACACGCTGCCGGGCAAGGGCGAGGTCGCCAAGCTGCGCGAGGCTGCTTTCGAACGCTTCGACGCGGCTGGACTGCCGCACCGCCGGGTCGAGGAATGGAAATACACCGACCTGCGCGCGCTGATGCGCGAGGCCAAGCCCTTGGCGGGGCCGGCCGGCGCCAAGCCGAAGGGCGGCATCCCGACGATCCTCACCGGTTTCGAGATGGATACGCTCGCCATCGTCAACGGCCGCTATGAGCCGGACTGGAGCGACGGCAACGCGCACGACCCAGGCGTCACCATCGTCGACCTGTTCGCGTTTCTCACCGAAGAGATGATCTACCGGCTGGGACAGATTCCGGAGAGAAACGACACCGCCTTTTGGCTTAATACCGCTTTCATGAGCGGCGGGGTCGCCGTGCACGTCAAGCGCGACGCCCATATCGCCAAGCCGATCCACATCGCGCATGTCTTTTCCGGCGATGCCGCGGCGGCGATGTATCCGCGCGTAGCGGTGATCGTGGAGCCGGGCGCGCAGGTGACGCTGGTCGAATCGTTTACCGGCCCGGAGGGCATCGATTACCAGGTCAATTCCGCGTTCGACCTGGTGATCGGCGACGGCGCGCGCGTCGATCACATCAAGGTCGGATGTGACGGCGGTGCGGCTTTGCGCGTTTCGACGCTCGGCGTCGCGGTCGGGACCAAGGCCACCTACAAGGATTTCGCGTTTACCCTGGGCGGTGCGGTGGTGCGCAACCAGACCTTCGTGCGCTTTGCCGGCGAGGGCAGCGAGGGCGCAATCGACGGCGCGAGCCTGCTCAAAGGCCGTCAGCACGTCGATAATACGCTGGTCATCAGCCACGCCGCCGGCGGCTGCGTCAGCCGCGAGCGCTTCAAGTCGGTGCTCGACGGCGAAAGCCACGGCATCTTCCAGGGCAAGATCATCGTAGAGCCGCATGCGCAGAAGACCGACGGCAAGATGATGACGCGGGCGCTGCTCTTGTCGGACGAGGCGGAAGCCGACAACAAGCCGGAGCTGGAAATCTTCGCCGACGACGTGGTGTGCGGGCACGGCGCCACCGCCGGCGCGCTCGATCCCGGGCTCAAGTTCTATCTGATGTCGCGCGGCATTCCGGCCGCGGAAGCCGAAGCCCTGCTGATCGAGGCTTTCATCGACGAGGTGTTGGAGGAGATCGCGCATGAGGGCATCCGCCGCGCGCTGATGTTTGCCGCGCTCAAGTGGCTGGGGAGCCGGTCATGACGCACCCGGCAGTGAGCAACGGCTCCTACGACGTCGCCAAGATCCGCGCGGATTTTCCCGCGCTGGCGCTGCAGGTCTACGGCAAGCCGCTCGTTTATCTCGATAACGCGGCCTCGGCGCAGAAACCCAATCAGGTGCTCGACCGTCTGCACAAGGCCTATACGCAGCAATACGCCAACGTGCACCGCGGGCTGCATTATCTCGCGAACGAGGCGACGGAAGCCTACGAAGGCGCGCGCGAGACGGTGCGCGGATTCCTCAACGCCGGCCGCCCGGAAGAGATCATCTTCACGCGCAACGCCACCGAGGCGATCAACCTGGTCGCCTATACGTTCGGCCGCGAGCGCATCCAGCCGGGCGACGAGATCGTGCTCTCGATCATGGAGCACCATTCCAACATCGTGCCCTGGCATTTCCTGCGCGAGCGGCAGGGCGCGGTGATCAAATGGGCGCCGGTCGACGATGAGGGCAATTTCCTGATCGACGAATTCGAGAAGCTGCTCGGCCCGCGCACCAAGATGGTCGCCATCACGCAAATGTCGAACGCGCTCGGCACCGCGGTGCCGGTGAAAGAAGTGGTCAAGCTCGCGCATGCTCGCGGCATTCCTGTGCTGGTCGACGGCGCGCAGGGCGCCGTGCATCTCGACGTCGACGTGCGCGATCTCGATTGCGATTTCTACGTCATGACCGGCCACAAGCTCTACGGGCCCACCGGCATCGGCGTGCTGTACGGCAAATACGATCTGCTCGCCGCCATGCCGCCGTTCAACGGCGGCGGCGAGATGATCAACGAAGTGTTCCAGGACCGCATCACCTATGGCGTGCCGCCGCACCGCTTCGAGGCCGGCACGCCGGCGATCGTGCAGGCGGTCGGGCTCGCCGCCGCGATCGACTACGTCAATTCGGTCGGCAAGCCGCGCATCCGCGCGCACGAAGGCGCGCTGGTGAAGTACGCGCAGGAGCGGCTGGGCGCCATCAATTCGCTGCGCATCATCGGCAACGCGCCCGACAAGGGGCCGATTGTCTCCTTCGAGATCAAGGGCGCGCATCCGCACGATGTCGCCACCATCATCGATCGCGCCGGCGTGGCGGTACGCGCCGGCACCCATTGCGTGATGCCGTTGCTGGCGCGCTTTGGCGTTACCGCGACGTGCCGCGCTTCGTTTGCGATGTACAACACCAAGGACGAGGTGGACGTGCTCGCCGCCTCGCTGATCAAGGCGCAGGAATTCTTCGCATGACCGATAACACGCCCATGACTGAAAGTGCCGCCGCGGCGGAAAAGCCGCCCGAGAACGCCATGATCTCCGGCTCGTCCGCGCTGCCGCAGGACGAACTCAACCGGCTGACCGATGACATCATCGCCGGCTTGAAGACGGTCTATGACCCGGAAATCCCGGCCGATATCTATGAACTCGGGCTTATCTACAAGATCGATATCGGCGACGACCGCACGGTGAAGATCGATATGTCGCTGACCTCGCCCAATTGCCCGTCAGCGCAGGAGTTGCCGGTGATGGCGGAAAACGCAGTCGCCAGCGTGCCGGGCGTGCGCGACGTCAAGGTCGAAATCGTGTGGGACCCGCCTTGGGACCCGAGCCGGATGTCGGACGAGGCCCGACTCGTGTTGAATATGTGGTGAACTGAGAACAGAGATCGGCGAGGACTGCCATGGCGACTGCCCGACCCCGACCCCAGGTGATGCGGCTGACCGACGCCGCGGTGCTGCGCATCAAGGACGTGATGGCGCGCGCCGAGCAGCCAGTCGTCGGCGTGCGCGTCGGCGTCAAGAACGGCGGCTGCGCCGGCATGGAATACACCATGGAATATGCAGACAGCGTGAGGCCGTCCGACGAGGTGGTCGAGGACAAGGGCGTCAAGATCCTGGTCGATCCGAAGGCGGTGCTGTTCCTGCTCGGCACCGAGATGGACTACAAGGCCGACAAGCTGTCGGCGCAGTTCGTGTTCAACAATCCGAACCAGACCTCGGCCTGCGGCTGCGGCGAATCTGTGCAGCTCACGCCGGCCAAGGGCGCGCCGGAATAATCATTCAGGCCTTAAGGTGGCGGTCTAGGCGACCTCCGCCACCGTGCCGCCGGCGGTGACTTCCGGATCGGTCTCGCTCATTACACGGTTGCGGCCGTGGCGCTTGGCGGCATAAAGGCAGGCGTCGGTGCGCTCGAGCAGCGATTGCAAGGTATCGGTGTGGTGCAAGGTCGCCACCCCGATCGAGACGGTCACGCGGCCAAGATGCTCGCCGGTCGAGCGCTTCATCAGTTCCTTGGTCATCACCGCGCGGCGGATGTGATCGGCGACCGTGATTGCCGAGCGCAGCACCGTATTGGGGAGAATGACGGCGAACTCCTCGCCGCCGTAGCGCGCGGTGGTGTCCTGGCCCTTGACGTTCTGCTTCATCGACATCGCCACCAGTCGCAGCACCTGGTCGCCAGTGAGGTGGCCGTAGCTGTCGTTGAAATTCTTGAAATGATCGATGTCGGTCATCATCAGCGACAGCGCTTCGTCCCTGGCGCGCGCGTCCTCGATGGCATTTTCCAGCGTGGTGTCGAAGAATTTGCGGTTGGAGAGCTGGGTTAGGGGATCGGTCAGGCTTTCGCTGCGTACCGCTTCGAGGTGGGCGTGCAGGTCGAGGATTTCGCGCTTGGAGGCGTTGAGGCGCTCTTCCAGCTGGATGTTGGAGACTTCCATCTCCTTGGCGGTGTGCACCAGGCTTTCGACGATCGTGCGCAGGCCCTCGCGGTCCTTCGACTGGCCGATCTTTTCGGACATGCCGACCAGGCTTTCGGTGTAGCTCGAGGCGGAGCCAGCAGCGCTGTCGATCATCGACATCACCTGCTCGATCTCGCCCTTGACCTGGCTGCCGACCTCGTCGATCCGCTCGGTCAGCCGGGTCGGCGACAGATAGGTCGCGTAGATATTTTCCAGATTGGCTTCCGCGAGCACGCCGCTGCTCTTGAGCGTTTCGTTGATGCGCTGGTTGAGCGAGGGGTGGTAGCCGGTGGCGTAGGCGTACCAAATCTCGTAATTGCGCGGCGTGGCCGCCTGGCGCAACGCCTTGATCTGGCCGAGCGCGATTTCCGCGAACGCCATCGTGCGTTCGTGTTCGTCGGCGTACTCGGCCATCGCAAACCCCCGAAACCGGGTTTTCTACCCGAAAGCATGGACAGGCGCGGCCAAACGGTCGCGCCGCGCCCCGCTACGGACGGTAGGTCAGGGAGATGAATCGCCGGTAAATTTGGAACCGGTTGCGCCAGAATTATTTCGCAACCCGAACGCCGCCGGCTCCGATTAACAAGCCGTTATCACGCCTTCAGCGACACCGGACGCAGTAGGAAGGCGGGCAGATGGCTGCCGTCGGATTCCTGCACTGGTTCGCGCGGCGGCTGCGGGCGCGGTGCCTGCGGCTTGGCGGCGCGCGCGGGTTCTTGCGCCGGGCGGGCATGCGGCTTGTGCTCGCGGCTGTGGCCGCGCTGACGCCCGCCGCGATGGCTGCGCTCGCCCTCGCGCGGCCGGCTGTCGCGGGCCTCGGCCGGCGCCGTTGGTTCGCCCATCCAGGGGATGGTCTGGCCGATCAACCGTTCGATCGCCGCGACCGACTTGCCGTCGATCGGCGCGACGATGGTGATGGCGGTGCCGCTCAAGCCGGCGCGGCCGGTGCGGCCGATGCGGTGGACGTAATCGTCGGGGTGATGCGGTACGTCGAAATTGAAGATGTGGCTGACCGCCGGAATATCGAGGCCGCGCGCGGCGACGTCGGAGGCGACCAGCAGGGTGACGTCACCGTTGCGGAAGGAGTCGAGCGCGGCGGTGCGCGCCGACTGGTCCATGTCGCCGTGCAGCGCCGCGGCGTTGAATTTGTGCCGCAGCAGTGAGCGGTGCAAGAGCGCAACCTCGCGCTTGCGGTTGCAGAACACGATGGCGTTCTTGAAGCCGTCGGCGGAACGGATCAGCCGGCGCAGCGTCTCGCGCTTCTCGGCCGGATCGCGCCCGGTTGCGACCTGCAACTGAGTGATGGTGGTGGCGGCGGTGGCCGGCTTCGACACTTCCACGCGCACCGGGTTGTGCAGGAAGTTGTCGGCGATGCGCTGGATTTCCGCCGGCATGGTCGCCGTGAAGAACAAAGTCTGGCGCGTGAACGGCACCAGCTTGCCGATGCGCTCGATGTCGGGGATGAAACCCATGTCGAGCATGCGGTCGGCTTCGTCGATCACCAGCAATTCGACTCCGGAGAGCAGCAGACGGCCGCGTTCCGAATGATCGAGCAGACGGCCGGGCGTGGCGATCAGCACGTCGACGCCGCGCACCAGCTTGGCGTCCTGGTTGTCGAACGAAACGCCGCCGATGATGAGCGCGACGTTGAGCTTGTGGTTCTTGCCGTATTTGATGAACTGTTCTTCGACCTGGGCGGCGAGTTCGCGCGTCGGCTCGAGGATGAGCGTGCGCGGCATGCGCGCCCGTGCGCGGCCTTTTTCAAGCATGGTGAGCATCGGCAGCACGAAAGCGGCGGTCTTGCCGGTGCCGGTCTGCGCGATGCCGAGCACGTCGCGACGGGCGAGGACGTGGCCGATGGCTTGCTCTTGGATGGGGGTCGGGGTCTTGTAGCCGGCCGATTCAATGGCCGATAAAACTTTGGCGGATAAGCCAAGATGCGAAAAAGACATATAACCTCTAGTGGGGACCGCCCGGCGCCCGCGCCGGAATTGAAAAACGGGTTTCGATGCGCGGGAATGGACGGTCGAATCTTCTATTCGAAGCCGTTTGACGGAACATAGGCGTACCCCGCCGAAAGTCAATGCTACGGCGGTGCAATAAGTCGTGTTAACGCTTAATCTTTCGGCAATTGGAGCGTCACAATAATGCAATCTTTACCGCTTGTTTTGCTGCCCGGATTGACTTGTACGGCGCGTCTTTATGCTCCGCAAATCGCCGCGCTGTGGCCGTTCGGGCAGGTGGCGGTCGCCGATCACCGACGCGACCCTGACATGGCGGCGATCGCCGCGCGCATTCTCAAGGATGCGCCGCCGCGCTTCGCGCTCGCCGGGCTCTCGATGGGCGGCTACATCGCGCTCGCCATGATGCGGCAGGCGCCCGAACGCATCGCCAAGCTCGCGCTGCTCGACACGTCGGCGCGCGCCGACACGCCGGAGCAAACCGAAGGGCGTAAGACGCAGATCGCCATGGCACAATCGGGCCGCTACGGAGAGGTTCCGGATATGTCGATCCCGCGCTATTTGAACGCGGAGCATCAGCGCGACCAACGCCTCACCGGGATCGTGCGTCAGATGATCGCGGAGACCGGATCCGAAGCCTTCGTGCGCCAACTCAACGCGATCATGTCGCGGCCGGATTCGCGTCCCATGCTGGCGTCGATCCGCTGCCCGACGCTGGTGCTGGTCGGCGATAGCGACATCGCGACGCCGCCGGAACTCAACCAGGAAATCGCCGCCGGCATCCAGGGCGCCAAGTTCACCGTTATTCGGGACAGCGGCCACCTGACCACGCTTGAGCAACCCGAGGCGGTGAACGTAGCGCTCGCCGAATGGCTCAGCACATGAGCGAACCCGGGCGCCGGTCGCACGTTATAACGAGGCCATGACCATGAGCGAACCCCGCGACAATGCCGGCGTGATCGCGCCGCCGCCGCTCATCGCGTTGGCGGCGGTGGTGCTTGGGCTCGCACTCGATTGGCTGCTGCCGGCCTATTTGTTGACGGTGCTCCTGGCGTTCTGGACGCGCATCGTTATCGCGGTCGTTCTGTTTGGCACCGGAGGCGCACTGGCCTTTCCTGCCATGCGCGGCTTCCGTGCGGCCGGCACCCATGTGGAGCCATGGAAACCGGCGACCGCGCTGGTGACCGACGGCGTCTTCGGCTGGCTGCGCAACCCGATGTATGTCGGCTTGACCTTGCTGCTGGCCGGACTTTCGATTGCGCTCGCATCGGATTGGATGCTGGTGATGACGGTCGTTTTCATGCCGGTGATTCATTTCGGCGTGGTCAGGCGCGAGGAGCGCTATCTCGAAGCTAAATTCGGCGACGCCTACCGCGCCTACAAGGCGCGCGTGCCGCGCTACGGCTGGCCGGGCTGAGCCGGTCAAGTCACTGCAATGGATCGGCAATCACCGCCTCTGCGTCGCAAGCTGAGCCGTTGAAGGCATCGGACGCGGCCTGCCAATCACCGACTGAGACACTCGAAAATATGAAGGTTTTGCGACGACGTGAGCAGTGGATCGCAACCGCAAGGTCATGGGAGTGTTATGTGGCCTCGGTAACGTTCCCCGTCTTCTTATTGGGGGAACCACCATGCACTGTAGAAAACTCATGGCCTATGCGGCCGGCTTCGGCTTCGCCGTGGTCTCACAGTCTGCAACTGCCGAGTCGCTGAACGAATACAAACACATCGTTGTCATCTATCAAGAAAACCACAGCTTCGACAATTTGTATGGGCTGTGGGGTGCGGTGAACGGCCAGCATGTAAATGGCCTCCAGCAGGCTGACACCGCGCATACCATCCAGGTGATGCAGAACAACGCGGTGTCATATGCTTGCCTGCTGCAGGAAGATGTAAACCTCACATCCCCGCCGTTGGCCTCGACTTGCAATGATAACGGCGTAGTGCCACCCATCGTAAGCGCGTTCACCAATCAGCCATTCGATATCGATAACTATATCGCGTCGACCGATAAGACCTGCCCGCCGCCCAATGTGTTTGCGGCGAACGGCGTGCTGAAAAACAGTCCCGGCGCTCTTGCGGGCGGCTGCACGCGCGACATCGTGCATCGCTTCTACAGCGAGCAATACCAGATCAATAAAGGCAATCAGAATCGGTACGTGACCGGTAGCGATGCGGCTGGGCTGGTGATGGGTCATTACGACACCACGAACCTGCCGATCTATAAGTACCTGCACAGCCGTGGGGCACCGCACTATGTCATCGCCGACAATTTCTTCCAGGGTGCCTTCGGAGGGTCATTCCTCAATCATCAATGGCTCGTCGCGGCAGCCTCGCCGGTTTTCGCCAACGCGATCCAAGACGGCTCGTCAATTGATCTTCACTCGATCGTCGACACGAACGGCATGCCGACCAACACGCCGCTTTATACGCCGGTGGGGGCATTCAAGGACTCTCGGCTGACGCGCAAATGCGACGGCACCCATCTGGATCTTGCGTGCGGCGATTTTGCCGTGAATACGATACAGCCGACCTATCAGCCGTTCTCGCCAGGAACGACCACTCCAAACAAGCTGCCGCCTCTTACCAATCCCACCATCGGGGATCGTCTCTCGGCGGCGGGCATCGATTGGGCCTGGTATTCCGGCGGTTGGTCGAATGCCAACGGCGACGTGGGCGCGCCCGGCTGGACCAATGGCAATGGGCCCAACTGCAGCGATCCCAACGCGTTCTTGACCGCAACGTATCCGAACTGTCCTGACCTGCTGTTCCAGTTCCATCATCAGGCGTTCAACTATTTTGCGAACTACGCGCCGGGCACCGCGGCCCGTACGGCTCATCTCCGCGACGAGGCGGAGTTCATCGACGCGGCCAAGAAGGGCAAGCTCAAGCCGGTCAGCTTCGTCAAACCGGTCGGCGCAGAGAACGAGCATCCCGGCTACGCCAGCGAGACCGACGGCAGCGATCATCTCGTCGATCTGATCAAGGCGGTCGTCAACGGACCGGATGGCAAAAACACACTGATCATCGTCACCTACGACGAGTTCGGCGGACAATGGGACCACGTTCCGCCACCGCCGTATGACTTGGATGACGAGCACGGCTGGGGGGATGACCACGATGGCCATCGGGAATCCCATCATCGGGCGCCGCACGACCTTTGGGGTCCGGGTACGCGTATCCCGGCTCTGCTGGTCTCGAATAAATTTGAAAACTCCGGCGTGGACCACGCCAGCCATGACACCACGTCAATCCTCAGAACGATCGAGGAGCGATTCCATCTCGTTCCGCTGGGCCTGCGTGACGCGCAGGTTACCAGCCTCGCGACCGCGCTCGATCGGGCCGACTCACACTGACGGCTCGCTCATTTCGGCAAAGCAACAAGGACCCGCATCCGCTCCCGGGTGCGGGTCCAGTCTTTTCGCGCGAAAGCTTTAGCGTCCGCTCAGCATTCGAGAAACCTCGAACCGGTATCAATCCGGCTTTCGGGCGGACGGCCTGTAATGTCCAACTGTTTCCGGTAATCGTCCATTTGCGCGCAGCAAGCGTTGCTTCTATAGGACGTTCGATCGTCCGCCGGGAGCAAACGCATGCGCACGCAGGTCGGCATTATCGGAGCGGGGCCGGCCGGGCTAATGCTGGCGCGGCTGCTGCATCTTGCCGGCATCGAATCCATCATCATCGAGAACCGCAGCCGCGATTACATCGAGAACCGTATCCGCGCCGGGCTGATCGAGCATTGGGCGGCCGATCTGCTGAGCGAAGTCGGCGTCGGCGAACGGATGAAGCGCGAGGGTCAGCGCCACGACGGCATCAATTTCGGCATCAATGGCGAGTTGCACCGCATCGATTTTATGGCGCTGGTCGGTAAGCGCGTTACCATCTACGGCCAGCAGGAGGTGGTGAAAGACCTGGTTGCGCAGCGGCTGGCCGATGGCGGACCGCTACTGTTCGAAGTGGACGACGTCAGCGTCCACGACATGACCGGCAAGCGGCCGACCATCCGTTTCACGCATGAGGGGCGCGCGCAGGAGATCGAATGCGACTTCATCGCCGGCTGCGACGGATTCCACGGCATCTGCCGGCCGAGCGTCCCCGACGGCGTGCTCACCGAATTCGAGCGCGAATATCCGTTCGGTTGGCTCGGCATTCTTTCTGAATCGCCGCCGCCCGACCACGATCACATCTATTCCTACACCGACCGCGGTTTCGCGCTCTACGCCATGCGTTCGGCATCGGTAGCGCGGCTCTATCTGCAATGCGACCACGACGACGAGATCGAGAACTGGTCCGACGCGCGCATCTGGGACGAATTGCACAAGCGGCTGGGCGGTGCGCGCACGCTCACGGAAGGCAAGATGCTGCAAAAGGGCATCACGCCGATGCGCAGCTTCGTGGTCGAGCCGATGCAGCACGGCCGCCTGTTCCTCGCCGGCGATAGCGCGCATATCGTGCCACCAACCGGCGCCAAGGGCATGAACTTGGCCTTCGCCGACGTGGTGATGCTGTCGCGCGCGCTCGAGGCGTTCTACAAAAACAAGCGCGATGACCGGTTGGAGAATTATTCGGCAATTTGCCTGCGCCGGGTCTGGTATGCGCAACGCTTCTCGTGGTGGATGACGCAGATCCTGCATCGCTTCCCGCACGAGTCGGCGTTCGATCGCCGCCGTCAGCTCTCCGATCTTGGCTATATCACCAGCTCGCAGGCCGCCTCGAAAATGCTGGCGGAGCAATATGTTGGCCTGCCGCTCGATTAATCTTTGAGGAATGCGCGCAGCGGACGATTGAGCAGCGCGATGATCAGACCGGCCGCGGCGGCAATGACGGCGAGCATCAGAAAAAATCCGGGCTTGCTCATGCTCGACCAGAAGGTGCCGAGGTAGCCGGCGAGGAATCCGCCGACAAAGCTGGTTGCCAGCCACACGCCCATCATCATCGACAGCAGGTGGACGGGCGCGACCTTGGTGACGAGCGACAGGCTGGTCGGCGACAAATAGAGTTCGCCGACGGTGAGGATGACGAAATAGACTAACAGCCAGAGCCAACTCGCTTGCCCGCCGCCGGAGAAAAGCGCGGCGGCGACCAATAGCAGATAGGCGAGGCTCGCGAGAAAACAGCCGATCGCCATTTTGGCGACCGTGGAGGGCTCGCGCGCGCCTTGCCGGCGCCAGAGCGTGACGATAAACGGCGTGAAGGCGAAGATCATGAACGGATTGAACGCCTGGAACCAGGTGACGGGGATTTCCGCGCCGAGCACATGGCGGTCGGTGTATTGGCTCGCCCACAGCGCGATGGTGTTGCCCTGTTGCTCGTAGATTCCCCAGAACAGGCTCGCCGGCAGGAATAGCAGCAAGAGCGCGCCGATCGAACGCCAGGCGTCGCGATCGAGCGGGGCGGTCGCCGCCTCTCGCCTGGCGAAGGCGTCGCGCGGCAGGCTCGGCGTGGCGATAAGGTAAATAATGAGCCCCGCGGTCATGCCGACGCCGGCGGCGGCAAAGCCGTAGTGCCAGCCGAGCTCCTCGCCGAGCGTGCCGCAGATCAGCGGCGCCAGGAACGCGCCGAGATTGATGCCGACATAGAAGATCGAGAAGGCGCGGTCGCGGCGCCTGTCGCCGGGTGCATAGAGCGCGCCGACCTGGGTCGAGATGTTCGGCTTGAAGGCACCGTTGCCGAGGATGAGAAAGCCGAGCGCGAGCAAGAACAGATGCTCGAAGGCCATCATAAAATGGCCGATGGCCATGAGCGCCGCGCCGAGGATGACGGTGCGGCGCTGCCCGAGCACGCGGTCGGCCAGCAAGCCGCCGAGGATCGGTGTGAGATAGACGAGACCGGTATAGAAGCCATAGATCTGCGAGGCGAGCGGTTGCGCGGCGAGGGGGCCGAACACGAATTCGAGCGCGCTGCGGAATGGGCCAAGCCCCAACACCTGGCCGGCGCGCTGCGGCTCGAGCAGGTATTTGACCATGTAGAGCACGAGCAGGGCGCGCATGCCGTAATAGGAAAAGCGCTCCCACATTTCGGTCGCGAACAGATAAGCGAGCGCGCGCGGATGGCCGAAACGGTCGCCTCGCGCTTGCGGATCGCCGGCAATGTTGCGGGAAGCTGCGGTCATCCTGGCCCGGCGGGATCGATGCTCGGCCAACGATAGCATATCGCGGCGGGGGCTTTTCCGATCGGCACGAGCCGGATACGCTCAATACGGAACGTTCCGACAGTGAACGGATGGGAGGATCGGTATGAGAATTCGAGGCTTCTTTGTTGGCGCCGTGGCAGTGCTGCTCTTGGCCGCTGCCGGCGAGGCGCGCGCGCAAGACAGCTATCCCAACCGCGTCATCCGTTTCATCGTCGGCTTTGCCGCCGGCGGCGGCAATGACATTTTTGCCCGCCTGGTGGTGAATAAGTTCCAGGAAAACACCGGCGCCACCACTATCGTCGAGAACAAGCCCGGCGCCGGCGGGCGTATTTCTTCCGATTTCGTCGCGCATCAGGCGCCCGACGGCTACACGATCCTGGTCGGCGCCACCGGGCAGATGTCGATCGCCGCCGCCATCTATCCCAACCTCACTTATCATCCGACCAAGAATTTCATTGCGCTCAATATGATCGCCTCGTTCCCGCTGGTGCTGGTGGTGCCGGCCAATCATCCGGCCAAGACCGTGAAGGAACTGGTGGCCTGGGCGAAGGCCAATCCCGACAAGTCGAACTACGGAACCTCCTCGCCCGCCTTCACCATCGCCAGCGAGACGCTGAAGCTGAAGACCGGCATGCCGGGCGTGGCGATCCCCTTCAAAGGCAGCAACGAGTCGAACCTGTGCGTGGTCGCCGGGCAGTGTCTGTTCACGATCTCCGACGGGCCGCCGGCGATTCCGCTGGTGAAAGGCGGCAAGACGCGGGCGCTGGCGGTGACTGGTTCCGAGCGCTCGCCCGAATTGCCTGATGTCCCGAGCATGGCCGAGGCCGGCTATCCGGAGGTCGACACCCAATTATGGAGCGGCCTCTTCGTGCCGGCGGGAACTCCGGCGCCGATCGTCGCCAAGCTCACCGTGGAACTCGGCCGCGCGCTCGCCGACCCAGGCGTGCAAGCGGGCTTGCAGAAGATGGCGGTGAAGCCGGGCGGACCGACCGGCGACGCGTTCAAGCAACGCATCGATGCCGACGTCAAGGCGTTCGGCGAGGTGGTGAAGGCGGCAAATCTTACCTTTCCGCAATAAAAATATCACAGCGTCGCTGTGACGCGGCGGTTCCGCGCGCGCCGATTGCCGCCGCGCGGCACGCTGCTATTCTTGCGTCAGTAGTCTTCGAGTCGACGGAGCGGCGACGTGGTGCGAATTGCGGCGGTCATTGTGTTTGCAGTCGCGACTGCCATGGCCGCCGCCGCCCAGCCCGCACCGGTTGACGTGCTGTTCCAGCAATTCGGCCTGTTCGGCGTCTGGGCGCCCGATTGTCAGCAGGCGGCCGCGCCGGCCAATCCGCATGTCAGTATCACGACACCGGGCCCGGGCCTGGTGCTGGAGGAGCATGACCTCGGTCCCGATTATGCGATCAATCACTACCGTCTGGTTTCGGCGGAAAGGCTTACCGACGAGCAGTTGTCGGTTGTGGTGGTCTTCCAATCCGGCACCGAAGCCGAAGAACGCCAGAAGCTGGTGTTCCTTGTGCGCAAGGGTACGCGCCGCACGATGTTCAATCAGGCCGACGGCGGCGAGGTGCGCGTCAAGGACGGCATCGTGCTCGCGTTCGACCGCGAGACGCCGGTGCTGAACAAGTGCGAGTAATGCGCGCGAATGCGATGATGTGGGCTAGGCGATGCGTCGCTCGGGCTGCGGGGCGTGCGCGCGTTTGCGATGAAATTCAATAATCTGGCGGGCCGTCGCGGGCTTCAGGCGCGCGAAAGTATCGAAACACTGTTCGATCTCGCCGGGCGAGATGCCGCGCGCGCCCGCGCGCATGCGCAGGATCGTCTTGGCCGTCGGCCAAGACAGTCCGATGGCCTTCGCCATCGTCAGCAAGGTTTCGGGCCGGTACTGCACCATCGCCAGGTCGACCGCCTCGATCGGCAGATCGCAGAGCACCGCCAGCGCGGCCGTGGTGTCCTCTTGGTTGTTGGCCGCCGCCAAGGCCGCGATGTCGCTCTCGCCGAGCCGGCCGGCGGCATGCAGCGCTTCAAACCGCGCGCGGGCCGCGACGTATTCACGCGATACGGCGCCGGTCCGGTCCAGGATCGAGTCGGCGGCATCGACGACCGCACTCTGGATCATTTCCGTCATCGCCGGATTGGCGGCCTCAAGTTTGACGCGCACGATGTGCGAGGCTTTGACCAGAAGCCGCATCAAGTGCTGGCGCGGAATGTCGCGCCGCAAGGCGACGGAGGTGGCGATCTCGTCGTCGCCTTCCGACCGGTTGACCAAGGTCGAGTAACCCTTGTCGGAAAAGCGCGCCTTCGGATTGGCGGCCGCGCTCAGCACCACGGGCTTGTCGCCGCGTTCGACCAGCACGTCGGTCACCGCTTCATCGAGCTCGGCGCGCCGCGAGATGGCGAGCAGGTGCTTCTGGCTCTTGCTCTGGGCCGCCGCCACCAGGGTTTGACTGTCGAGCGCCTGGGATTTTTCGAGCACCGGGCCGGCAACCTCGATTTTGTCGTCGGATGCCAAATGCCGGCTGATCCGAAAGGGCGCGCGCGGGGTGTTGGCCAGCCGCTTGGCGAGCACGGTGCGCGCGGAAAGCTCGATAGCCGTGACAATGCGGACGAACACATCGTCAAACAGTTCGATCTGATTGTCCGAATAGGTGGCAGATCCGGCGACGAAGATATCGGTCACGCGGTGGACGATGGCGGCGCGCCGTTCGGCCGTGCCGTGGGCGAGGGCCTCGTTGAGTTCTTCGATCAGCGCGGAAAAATGCATCGGGCAGGGGCCAATTGTGCCGTGGCGAAGGCAATATATCGGTGCTGAGCCCCCGAACCGGTCGACCTGGACGAGGCCAAAGCCGCCAGCGCGCGCTCTCCACTAACGAAGCCTTCTTGCGGGAAGCCTAAAGACGAAGTCGAAAATTGCCTTGAATATAATGATTCAAATTTTAGCGATTCCGGACTGTCGTCCCGACCTTCGCGGGGGGCGACAGCGGAAATAGTCACACGTCCAGCAACTCCGCCTTGGCGAATTCCGCATTTTCCTGGATGAAGTCGAAGCGCGCTTCGGCCTTGTTGCCCATCAGACGCTCGACCGATTTGGCGGTGGGCTTGAGTTCGTTCTCCGCCAGCACCACGCGCAGCAGGGTGCGTTTGCCGGGGTCCATGGTGGTTTCCTTCAACTGCGCCGCCATCATTTCGCCGAGGCCCTTGAAGCGGGAGACTTCCACTTTGGCATTGGCGTTGAATTCCTTTTTCAGCAATTGCTCTTTGTGCTTGTCGTCGCGCGCATAAGCGATCTTGCCGCCGTGCTGCAAGCGATAGAGCGGCGGCACCGCGAGATAGAGCCTGCCGGCCTCGATCAGCTTCTGCATCTGGCGATAGAAGAAGGTGATCAGGAGCGAGGCGATATGGGCGCCGTCGACGTCGGCGTCGGTCATGATAATGACCTTCTCGTAGCGCAAATCCTTCTCGTGGAAATGCGCGCCGGTGCCGCAGCCGAGCGCCTGGATCAGATCGGCAAGCTGCGCGTTCTGCGCGAGCTTGTCCTTGCCGGCGGAAGCGACGTTCAAAATCTTCCCACGCAGCGGCAGCACAGCTTGCGTGCGGCGGTCGCGCGCCTGCTTGGCCGAGCCGCCGGCCGAGTCACCCTCGACGATGAAAATCTCCGAGCCTTCCGAGGCCGAGCTCGAGCAGTCGGCGAGCTTGCCGGGAAGGCGTAATTTACGCACCGCGGTCTTGCGCGCGATGTCCTTTTCCTGCCGGCGGCGCAGCCGCTCCTCGGCGCGTTCGACGACGAAATCCAGAAGCTTGTTGGCCTGCAGCGGGTTGCCCGACAGCCAATGGTCGAACGGATCCTTGATCGCGTTCTCGACGATTTTCTGCGCGGAGGCGGTGGCGAGGCGATCCTTGGTCTGGCCCTGGAATTCCGGCTCGCGGATGAACACTGACAGCATGCAGCCGGCGCCGGTCATGACGTCTTCGCTGGTCACGTCCTTGGCGCGCTTTTCCTGGCCGGCGCGCGCGGCGTGATCCTTCAAGCCGCGCAGCAGCGCGGTGCGCAGACCAGATTCGTGCGTGCCGCCGTCCGGGGTCGGGATCGTGTTGCAATAAGATTGCAGGAAGCCGTCGGCGTCCGCGGTCCAGGCCACCGCCCATTCGACCGCGCCGTGGCGGCCAGTCTTGCCGGCCGAGCCGGTGAAGATGTCCGGATGCACCAGCGTGGCGCCGGAAAGGCTGGCCGCGAGATAATCCTTCAGCCCGTCGGCAAAGTGGAACGTGGCCTTTTCCGGCACGTCCTCGACGCCCTCGAGCAAGGCCTTGTCGCACTGCCAGCGGATTTCGACGCCGCCATAGAGATAAGCCTTGGAGCGCGCCATCTTGAACACGCGCGCGGCGTCGAATGCGGCTTTCGCTCCGAAAATATCCGGATCTGGGCGGAATCTGATCTTGGTGCCGCGCCGATTGGGCGCGCGGCCGGCCTTTTCCAGCTTGCCCTTCGGCTTGCCGCGCTCGAACGCCATCCGGTAGAGCTGCTGTTCGCGCGCGACCTCGACCTCCATGCGTTCGGACAGCGCGTTGGCGACCGAGACGCCGACGCCGTGCAGGCCGCCGGAGGTCTCGTAGACCTTGGAGTCGAATTTACCGCCGGCGTGCAGCGTGCACATGATCACTTCGAGCGCCGACTTGTTCTTGAACTTCGGGTGCGGGTCGACCGGGATGCCGCGGCCGTTGTCGGTGACCGAAACGAAGCCGTTCGCCTCCATCTCCACTTCGATCCAGTCGGCGTGGCCGGCGAGCGCCTCGTCCATCGAATTGTCGATCACCTCGGCGAACAGATGATGCAGGGCCTTCTCGTCGGTGCCGCCGATATACATGCCGGGGCGGCGGCGCACCGGCTCGAGTCCCTCCAGCACCTCGATGTGCTTGGCGGTATAGCCGGCCTCAGCGCTTTTGCCGCGCGCCGGCTTGGCGCGGGCGGAGGCCTTGGCCGTGCTGCGGGCGGCAGGCTTGCGGGCGGCCGACGTCGCCGGCCGCGGGGCAGTGTCGAACAAATCAGGCTGTTTCGACGGTTTTTTCTTGGTCGCGGATTTGGCCATGACGTCCAGGAGATGGGGGCGCGTTGATTCGTTTGCCAGTGACTATGGCACGTCCAGGCCGGAATCGTGACGCCGCCGCTTCCCACGCAACCATTACGACCACCAGCCGTTAACAGGGCGTAAGGCGGGGAAAGGGGCGTTTCCGGAGGGCGGCTTTGAGCCAGAGTTACGGCGAGCAGCGGCGGCCTCAGGTTCTGGCCATCAACGATCCACAGTCGGTGGCCGCGGCGTCGGGCCTCTGGCGCACGGCGGCGCAAGCGGCAACGATCGGCATATTCGTTATCCTGCTGACCGCGGCACTGTATTTCGCCCGTCCCGTCCTGCTGCCGGCGGCCTCCGCCTTCGTGATAACGATGATGCTCAGTCCGCTGTCGAGCCTGGCCGAACGCTACCGCATCCCGAATTTTTTGACGGCCCTGGCGCTGTGGCTTCTGGTGCTGGCCGCTTTCTACGGTGTGATCAGCATGCTGTCGGCGCCGGTGGTCGATTGGATCGGCAAGGCGCCGGATATCGGCCGCACCATTCAGGAAAAGCTGCGCGTGCTCGAGCAGCCATTGTCGGCGTTGCAGGATTTGCGCAATGCGCTGCTGCCAGGGGACGCCCAGAGCAAGCTCGGCGTCGACATCATGAGCCTCGTGCAACCGACGTTATTGGTGGTCACGCCGGCGCTCGGACAATTGTTCATATTCTTTGGTGCGCTGTTTTTCATGCTGCTCGGCCGCAAGCGATTGCGCCGGGTGTTCGTGGTCTTTTTCGACGACCGCGAAGCGCGCCTGCGTTCGCTGCGGATCATGCGGGACGTCGAGCACGATCTGTCTGGCTATCTCAGCGTGGTGGGGGCGATCAATGTCGGGGTCGGTTTTGCGGCCGGCCTGATCGCCTGGCTCGTCGGCCTGCCTAACCCGGCCGCCTGGGCGGTGCTCGGCTTCCTGCTCAATTTCATATCGTATATCGGCGCGCTGATCATGGAAGCCGCCTTGTTCCTGGTCGGGCTGGTGACATTTCCGACACTCATTTATGCGCTGGCGGCACCGCTGCTGTATGGGGTGGTGGCGACGCTCGAAGGGCATTTCGTCACGCCCAGCATCATCGGCCACCGGCTGACGCTCAACCCACTCACGGTATTCCTGTCGCTGGTGTTCTGGACCTGGCTATGGGGACCTATCGGCGCGTTTTTATCGGCGCCGTTTTTGGTCATGGCGCAGGTTGTCGTCCAACATCTGTTTCCCGATGATGGACCCGAATTGCCCGACTGACGCTGCGCTGGCGCGCCCGCGCGCGGCGGGATAGGTATTTTGCCGCCCAGCCACCGGTTCGACCCTTTCATGGATTTCCAGACCTATGTCGATCAAGTTATCGCCTTCGTGCGCGACAATTCCGCTTGGGCGGCGCCGATCGTGTTCGCGCTCGCCTTCGGGGAATCGCTCGCCTTCGTCTCGCTGCTGATCCCGGCCTGGGGCGCGCTGGTCGCGATCGGTGCGCTGATCGGCCCGAGTGGCATCAATTTCTGGCCGGTGTGGATTGCGGGCGCGCTCGGCGCCGCATTCGGCGATTGGCTATCCTATTGGATCGGGCTCAAGCTGGAATATTCGGTCGCCCACATGTGGCCGCTCTCGCGCCATCCCGAATTGATCGCGCGCGGGGAGGCCTTCATGAAGACATGGGGCATTCCCGGTATTTTCATCGGGCGGTTTTTCGGGCCGCTGCGCGCGGTGGTGCCGCTGGTCGCCGGCATTTTCGAGATGCCGTATTGGCGGTTTCAACTGGCAAATTTCTCGTCGGCCTTTGTGTGGGCCGCCGTGCTGCTCACGCTCGGCGACGTCATATCGAAGTTGCTGGGCTGGCTGTGGTAACGCGCTGAAAAAATCCGCCGGGATTTTCGTCCCGGCGGATTCGATTTCGTTGCGTTTGGCGGATCGGTCGCGGGTGCGGTTATTTGCCGAGCTGCACGAAGCGCAACTCGCCCTTGACCAGATCCGGCACGACCACCAGGAGGCCTTTCTCGTTGGGGACGGCGCAAAGATCGGCCGGCCCTTTAAAGCCGGTCACCAGATCCTTCTTGCCCATTTTCTTGTTCCACTGGAAAACCGATCCGGTGACCCAGTCGGTAACGATGAGATCGCCGTTCTTCATCCGATAGAGGCCGTCGAGCATTCCGATATTGTCGGAAATCTGCGTCGGGGCGTCTTGGCCGAGGGTGAGCTGGTAAATGCCGTGCGGCTTATCCTTGCCCTCGAAGCCGACCATGATCAGCGCGCCGTTCTTGCCCGGATAGAGCCCGTTGGGGAAAACGCCTTTGCCCTTGAACACCGTGGTGACCTTGGGCGCGGTTTTCGACTTCAGGAAGTCCGCCGGCTCGACTCGCGCCAGCTGGTCGGAACGATTGTCGCTGACATAAAGCGTGTCGCCGATCACGGTCGGATCGTTGGCGAAGACGATGCCGGGCAGTTCCAGCTTTTTGCCTTCCTTGGTCTTGAGGTCGAACACCCAGACCGAGTCGATGTCGGTGACCCACAGCCGGTTGCCCTTGATCCAGATGCCTTTCGGCTTGTTGAGAACCTGGCCCTTGGCGGGCAGGAAGCCGTCCTCGAGGATTTTTCCGTCGAGCGAAACCTTGGTGATCTTGCCCTTGCCGTCCTTGTCGGCCGGCTTGAGGTCGGGACCAAAATCGCTGGTGTAGAAAACCTTGCCCCTTGGATCGTAGGCGACTGATTCGACGTGGCCGAAGCCGGTCGTCGTGGTCTCCGAAAGCACTTTTAATTCTTTGGCCGAAGCGGGCGCGATGGCCAGCAGGCCGGCGAGACAAGTTGCAGGCGCCATTCGCGCCAAAAGTTTTTTGAACATTGCGGTCCTCCCCATGCAAAGCGCAAAGACCGCCGGGACTTTCGTCCCGGCGGATGTCGTCGTTAACGCGTTCGTATTACTTGAGACCGGCGGCGCCGGCCTGCGAGACCACGTCGTCCTGCGAACCGGTGCCGCCGGAGACGCCGATGGCGCCGATGACCTTGCCGTCGGCCATCAGCGGATTGCCGCCGCGCGAAGCGATAAATGCATCGCCGAGCGTGGGCAGATAGGCGAAGAATGCACCCTTGCCGAGGAGCCGTTCGAACACCACGGTCGGACGGCGGTAACGCGCGGCCGCGCGAGCCTTATGCTGCGAAATGTCGACCGAGGCGTATTGGCAATAGTCGTCCTTCTCGAAATAGACGAGGTCGCCGGTCGGTCCGACCACCGCGATGCACATACCGCGCCATTTGCGCTTGTCGACTTCGGCGCGTGCCGCCGCGGCGACTTTCTTTGCGGTCTCAAGATTGATCGCCTCGCCATAGGCCGGTGGGGCCATCGCGTCCGGTATGGTTTCATTCGGATTGGCCGGATCGGGCGGTACCTGCGCGAAGGCGCCGGTGCTGGTCAACAGCGCGACGCACAAAGCGCCCGCCATCATTGTGAAACGATGCATCTTTTATTCCTCCCACGTGATCGCCGGTCGCGCCGGCTTCGGTCTTTCCAGGCCATTGCGGCACAGGATGCACAAAGCATAGCCTATACAATCGGCCTGCCCAACGGGGTTTTGTTCGGCATAAACCGAATGAGCCGGGGTTAATATCGGCGACGTTTGAGGTACGATCCGGTCGTCCAACGTAACACCGGCCTGACATAAGAACGACTTAAGGGGAGACGCCAATGAATAAATTCACGCGCCGCGATGTGTTTTGCGCAGCCGCGGGAGCCGCCGCTCTGACGACGATGCCGCTCGCGCGGACGGCGCGCGCCGCCGTGCCGCTGGGCGGCAAGCAGACCGCCGGCTGGTACCGTTACAAGCTCGGCAATTACGAAATCACGGTCGCCACCGACGGCATCGCCCGCTTCAAGATGGCGGAGGATCACGTCACCAATATCAAGCTCGACCGCGTCAACGCCGCGCTTGCCGAGGTCTTCATGGAAAAAGACATGATGACCACGCCATATAATCCGATTTGCGTGAACACCGGCTCCAAAGTCGTGGTCATCGACACCGGCACGGGCGAGGCCAGCTACAAGAAGAGCAACGGGGTCGGCGGACAGTTCATCAGCAATCTCGCCGCCGCCGGCATCGACCGCAACGCCGTCGATACCGTGATCATCTCGCATTATCACGGTGACCACATCAACGGTCTGCTGATGTCCGACAATTCGCTCACCTATCCGAACGCCGAAATCGTCGTGCCGGCGAGCGAACACAAATACTGGATGGACGACGGCGAGATGAGCCGGGCCTCCAAGGGCCGCACCGAAGGCAACTTCAAGAATGTGCGCCGCGTGTTCAATGCCGAGGTGATGAAGCGGGTGCGAACCTACGAGTGGGGCAAGGAGGTCATGGCCGGCATTACCGCGCGGGGTACGCCCGGTCATACACCCGGCCACACTTCGTTCGTGATCGCCTCGGGATCGGACACGGTCTACGTGCAATCCGATGTGACGCACGTGCCGTTCCTGTTCGTGCGCTATCCCGACTGGCACGCCTTCTACGATCAGGATGCCGACATGGCACAGGCCACGCGTCATAAAGTCTACGATATGCTGGCGGCCGAAAAGATGCGGGTGCAGGGGTTCCATTATCCGTTCCCCGCGCTGGCGCACGTGGAGAAAGACGGCACCGCCTATCGTTATAGTCCGTTGGCGTGGAACCCGACCATCTGATCGGATTGATTTCGTCTCGCTGGGAAGGCCGCCCATTTTGGCGGCCTTCTTTTTTGTGCCGGTCGTCAGCCTGTGCTGCTAGCATGCGCGCGATGTCGGACACGCCCTTCGAAACCGCCTTAGCCGCGCGCACGAGTGAAATGCTCGACGCTTGCACGCAATGCGGCAAGTGCGTCGAGATTTGCCCGGTCACCGGCCCGGCTGGCGTCGGCGAGGCAACGCCCAAGGCGGTATTGGCCGGCGTGTTCGATATCGTGCGCCTCGGCGACGGCCCGCAGGCCGCGAAAGCCTGGGCCAAGGGTTGCGCGCTCACTGGCGACTGCATCGCGGCCTGTCCCGAGGGGGTCAATCCGCGCTTCCTGCTGGCGATGGCGCGCGTCGCGCTGGCGCGGCAATCCTCCGAGCTGCGCGACCGGCGCAAGCGCGGCATCGAGAATTTCCGGCTGGTCGCCGACGGCGTCAACGTGCTTTCACGCATGCAGCTCGACGACGCCGATCTCGCGCGGCTCGGCCAGCAGATCAACGATCGGCTGCAGGGCACTTCGACCGCCAGGCCGGGGGAGCGCCCGGATTTTGTGTTCTACACCGGCTGTAACGTGCTCAAGACTCCGCACATCGCGCTGCTCGCCCTCGACATCATGGATGCGCTCGGCGTCACGTACAATGTGATGGGCGGGCCTAACCATTGCTGCGGCGTGATTCAACTGCGCACCGGCGACACCGAGGTGTCCGGCCGGCAGGCGACGAGCTCTGTCGACAAGCTCGCCGCGGGCAAAGCCGGTGTCATCTCCTGGTGCCCGAGCTGCCACGTGCAGTTCACCGAAACGACTATCCCGACGATCGAGAAGATGCGTGGCGCGCGGCCTTTCGAGATGACGCCGTTCATGCTGTTCCTCAAGCCGCGCCTCGAAGCCCTGCGGCCGCTGCTGACGCGGCCGGTGCCGATGCGGGTCGCGCTGCACCGGCATCGGGGGGTCAAGGGCGTATCGGAGGTCGGCGTCGACGTCTTGCGCATGGTGCCGGGCGTAGAACTCGTCGATCTCGGCCAGCCGTCGGTCGGCCTGGTCGGCAATGCGCTCAATGCGCTTCCGGATTACAAACGGAATCTCCATCGCGCCGAACTGCAAGCGGCGGAGGCGGCCGGCGTCGATGCTCTGGCTGTGATCTATCACGTAGATTACCGCGAATTTTGCGCGCACGAGCGCGACTGGCCGTTTCACATCGTCAACATATTGGAGATTGTCGGTGCCAGCATGGGGCTGCACCACGACGGCCATTTCAAGCGGCTTAAGATCATGCAGGACGCCGACGCCATTGTCGCCGACTGCAAGGACTTGATCGTCGCGCGCGGCATCGACCCGACGCTGGCGCGCGAGGTGGTGGTCAAGGCCATGCTGGCCGAGCAGCCTTTGCCCTTGGTGGGTCCCAGGGTTGACGGGACAGGGGCTGCGGCCTATATCGCGCGCCCATGACGATGCCTGTTGCAGCGCAAAAGCTTCGCCGCCGCCGTACCACTGCGGTACGGGCGCGCTTTCGCGTTTAAGCCATCGCCCGTGCCGCCGGACTTCAGGCCGCGGCATGTCATCCCCCGATAAAATTGCCGTGCTGTTGGCCTTGGTCCGGTGGTCCGTTAAGACTCTGGATAAGGATTGAACCATGGCCACCAAAGCGAAAATCGGCGTGCTCGGCGCCTCCGGCTATACCGGCTCCGAACTGGTGCGGATGCTGTTGCGCCACCCGCGCGCCGAGATCGTGCTGCTCACCGCCGAGCGCAGTGCCGGGAAGGCAATGCGGGACGTGTTTCCGCAATTTTCGCCGTTCGATCTGCCGAAGCTGGTCGCCATCGAAGGGCTCAACTGGGCCAAGGCCGGGCTCGACGCGGCGTTCTGTGCGCTGCCGCACGCGACCACGCAGAAGGTGGTGAAGGAGCTGTTGGCGCAGGCGCCGGCGACCAAAATCGTCGACCTGTCTGCCGACTTCCGGCTGCACGACACGTCGGCTTATGCGAAATGGTACGGCCACGAGCATCACGCGCCCGATCTGCAAAAAGAAGCGGTCTACGGTCTCACCGAAATCCACCGGCGCGAGATCAGGCACGCCCGGCTGGTGGCCAATCCCGGCTGCTATACATCCTGCGCGCAGCTGCCGCTGATCCCGCTGATCAAGGCCAAGGCGATCGAACTCGACGAGATCGTGGTCGACGCCAAATCGGGCATGACCGGCGCGGGCAGGGCGGCCAAGGAGGCCATGCTGTTCTCGGAAGTGTCGGAGGGCTTCCACGCGTACGGGGTGGGGCACCACCGCCATATGGCCGAGCTCGACCAGGAATTTTCGCTCGCCGCTGGCCGCGAGGTGATCGTTACTTTCACCCCGCATCTGGTGCCGATGAACCGCGGCATTTTGTCCACGATCTATGTACGGGGCCGGCGCGGGCGGACGCCGGAAGATCTTCATGCGCTGCTTTTAAAGTTCTACGCGAAGGAGCCGTTCGTGCATGTGCTCCCCTTCGGCGAGACGCCGCAGACAAGACACGTGCGCGGCTCGAACATGACGTTCATCGGCGTCGCCAAAGACCGTATCCCCGGGCGCGCCATCGTCATTTCGGCGCTCGACAACCTGGTCAAAGGCGCCTCCGGCCAGGCGATCCAGAACATGAACCTGGTCATGGGCTACCCCGAGGCCATGGGGCTGGAGCAGGTGGCGCTGTTTCCCTGACTCGACCGGTGCATTAGCCTTCGCCGGAGGAGACCCGACTCATGTTCGAGGTCAGCAACCAGCCGCCACCGCTCGAGCCGTATAATCTTTTCACCAGCGACATTGTGCTGCGCGAGGCGGTCGCGCGCGAGCAGGCCGGCTGGGCGGAAGACGGGCTCAATGCGCTCGGTATCACGCTCGGCAAGCCGGAGACGATCCAGCTCGGCTTTGACGCCAACAAATATACCCCGGTGCTTCGCACCCTCGATCGCTACGGCCATCGCCTGGATGAAGTGGATTACCATCCGGCCTGGCACGCGCTGATGGCGATCGCGCTGCGCGCCGGACTGCATTCGAGCCCCTGGGCCGACCCGAAACGGGGCGCGCATGTGGCGCGCGCCGCCGGCACCTACATGCTCAACCAGATCGAGAGCGGGGTCTATTGTCCGCTCGCCATGACCTACGGCTCGGTGCCGAGCTTGCGGTTTGCGCCGGCGCTCGCGGCGCAATGGCTGCCGAAGATTTTCGGGCGCGATTACGACAAGCGCTTTCGGCCGGTGCAGGAAAAATCCGCAGCCCTTATCGGCATGGGCATGACCGAGAACCAGGGCGGCTCCGATCTGCGCACCAATTCGACGCGCGCGGAGCCTTCGGGCGACGGCAGTTTCCGCCTCACCGGCCACAAATGGTTCCTGTCGGTCCCCATGTGCGACGCCTTCCTGGTGCTCGCGCAATCCGCCAAGGGCCTGGGCTGCTTCCTGATGCCGCGCTGGACGCCCGACGGGGAGCGCAACGCGATCCAAATCCTGCGGCTCAAGGACAAATTGGGCAACCGCTCCAATGCGTCGAGTGAGGTGGAATTCGACGGCGCCTTCGCCCAGCTGGTCGGCGAGGAGGGGCGCGGTGTCCCGACCATCATCGAGATGGCCGGCCATACGCGGCTCGATTGCTGCATCGGGTCGTCCTCGCTGATGCGGCAGGCGGTGGCGCAGGCGGTGCATCATGCGCGCCATCGCACTGCGTTCCAGAAACGGCTGATCGATCAGCCGCTGATGAGCAACGTGCTGGCCGATCTCGCGCTCGAGTGCGAAGCGGCGACAGTCCTTTCCATGCGATTGGCGCGCGCCTACGACGAGAACGATGAAACCGCGCAGGTGTTCCGCCGCGTGGTCA
Source organism: Pseudolabrys sp. (assembly GCA_036491675.1). Classification (GTDB taxonomy): domain Bacteria; phylum Pseudomonadota; class Alphaproteobacteria; order Rhizobiales; family Xanthobacteraceae; genus Pseudolabrys. The sequence goes on from DASXBN010000009.1 coordinate 81,492, forward strand.
CGCCGGCGGGGAAGTTCTGGATCTGCAGGCGCGCGCCGGCGGTAACGCTGGAGGCGATGGAGGTGCTGGGCGGCTCCGGCTACATCGAAGAAAGCATTATGCCGCGGCTCTATCGCGAGGCGCCGGTCAATTCGATCTGGGAAGGTTCCGGCAACGTGATGTGCCTCGACGTGCTGCGCGCCATCGAACGCACGCCGAAGGCGGCGGAGGTGCTGCGCCATGAACTCGCCGATGTGGGCGATACGCGCTTGCAGGCCTTCGCCGAGCGACTGCAGCAGCGGCTGCGCGCCGCCGACCGCAACGACGAGTCGCAGGCGCGCGTGCTGGTGCGCGATCTGGTGCTGGCGCTGCAGGCGGCGCTGCTGATCAAGCATTCGCCGGCGACGGTTGCGGACGCATTTTGCGCGTCGCGGCTAACGGACGAGGGCGGCGGGGCCTTCGGCACGCTGCCGCGCGGGTGTGACACGCGCGCGATTGTGGAGCGGGCAGGGCCACAGTGAACGCCGATCCGGACAGGGGTTGCTGGCGCACGGGCACCCACGCATCTAACGGCTTTCAGCAGTTCTGGCGCGAGTGGCGGCCACGCGAAGGACAATACCTGCCGGTGCTTGCGCTGCACGGCTCGCTGACGCAGAGCGGCATGTGGATTGCACCTGCTGAGGCCGCGCGATCGATCCACATGTTGTGTCCGGACCAGCGCGGCTTCGGTCTGAGCGAGGATTCGGGCAGCGACTCCTGCGCTGAGTTCGCCGCAGACACGCAAGCGCTCGCGCGAAGCTTGCTGCGCAAGCGCTACGTGCTCATGGCCCACTCGTTTGCCTGCTCTATCGCGCTCGAGGCCGCGCACATAGATGCCGCGCAGGTCGCGGCAGTCGTGCTGATCGACCCGGTGGTGCGCGCGGGAGCGCCGCCCGCCGCGCCGGCTGCGCCGTCCGATGCGCTGCCCAAGATTTTCGCCGCGTTCGAAGACGCCGAGCGCCATTTCCGCGCCACCGAAGAAGGCGAGCGGCCGAACGACGGGCTACGCCAATTCGTCCGTGACATCATGATGCGCGACGGGGAAACTGGGGGGGGCGCTTTCCCTTTACGCCGGCGCGGCTGCGCCGGCTGCGCGCGTTCACCGCATCTCCCGCAAGCGATTACAACTTGTTCGCCAAGGCTAAGGTGGTGCGCTGTCCGGTGCTGGTGTTCCGCGGTGGCATGAGCAAGCGCTTTTCAGCGGATGCGGAGCAGCCTTTCCTGCAAGCATTCGCATCAAAGCCCAAACTCGTGGTGTGCCCCACAAGCGGACACTTCCCGAGCGCGACCGAACCTGAGATCGTGGTTGCCGCACTCAAGCGCTTTCTCGACGGTCTGCGCTAAAGTTTGCCAAACACCGCCAGCACCAGCGCCAGCTGCGCGACGAAGCCGACCGCGAAAGCGAGCGTGCGCAGCACCGGAATGCCGAGCGTGTAAACGATGACATGCGCCAGACGGGCCCAGAAATAGACCGCGCAGGCAATCGCGGTGCTTTCGGTGGAACGGTCCTGGGCGTCGAGGATGAGCACCAAGGTCGCGAAGATAACGAGATTTTCCACCGCATTGGTGTGGGCGAAATAAAGCCGTTGCGCCCAGGCCGACTGCGGTTTGTCGTTGCGTGAGGGATTGGCCATCGCGCCCATCAGCCCGCGCACCATGATGCGATCGAGAATGTAGGGTATCCACATCACCCCGGTCAGGATGACCGTGAGCGTCAGCCACATCAGTTCCCTGGACATCGCCTTCCCCTATATTTTCTGGCGGGCGGCAGAATAGGCGATGCGCCGGCGCCTGTCGCGGCCCTGTGGCATCAAGAAGCCGTCAAATTTATTGGCTAACCGCTAGCGTCCGGCGGTTCCACGGCATCGCCGCCAGCAACCGCGCCATGCCGCAGAAGCCGGAAACGCCGGCAAACATCAGTCCGGCGCCGACAAATCCCGACAGCAGGTAGAAACCCGGCGAAACGAAAGCGCCGAGCAATAGGCCGAGCAGCACCAGGCTGCCCGCCGCTATCTGAACCTGGCGCATGAGCTCGATCGGCTGGTTGCGATCGAGCGCAACCGGCAGGCCGACTTTTCTCCAGGCATCGAGTCCGCCGTCGAGTATATAGCACTCGCAGCCCTGCGCCGCGGCGGTGAGCCGGGCGGCGTTGTTCTTGGTGCGCATGCCGGAGCGGCAATGGAAGATCAGCACATTGTCGCCGCCGCGGACCGGATATTTTCGGTCGATGCGGCTGAGGGGGTGATGGCGAGCGCCGGGGATGCGCTCGCGCGCATGCTCGTCGGCTTCGCGGATATCAATCAGCACGGCGCCGGCACGCATGAGTTCGGCGGCGCGCGCGGGTGAGACGGTTTTCAGGTCGGACACAGTAGTTTCCCCTACGGACAATAGATGCTCTTGAGTAGCGCGAGCAGGCGCACCGCTTTGGGATCGGCGATGCGGTAATAGACGGTCTGCGCGTCGCGCCGGGTGGCGAGCAGGCCCTCTTCGCGCATCTTGGCAAGATGCTGCGAGACCGCGGATTGGGCCAAGCCGACCGCGGCGACCAGGTCGCCGACGGAAAGTTCGCGCTCGAGCGCCAGCCGGCACAGGATCAACAGCCGATTTTCGTTGGCCAGCAGCTTCAGGAGCTGCGCGGCCTCGCCGGCCTTGCGTTCGAGATCGGCGATACCGGTCTTGGCTGGTGCGCGGGCAAGCGCTGACGCCATCGTGGCCTCCGTAAATCAGATATCGCTAATGTATGTAATGCTAATATATAGGTCAAGTCCCAGCCTAAGGCGGATGCGGCGTGCGTTATTCGATAATGGCCGTGAAGGCGCCAACGTGACGCTTCAAGTCAAGCTTTTGACTTTCACATACGACCCGGGCGCGTCCTCGAGCGCTTTGAGCTTGCCGTCGCCGATCGTGCGTGCCGGCCCGGTCTCGGGGGTCTGGCCCTTGAGCCATGCGAGCCAATCCGGCCACCACGAGCCGGGGTGCTCTTGCGCAGATGTCAGCCACTGGTCGACGTCGGAGCCGCCTGGCGCTGCGCCGGTCCAATACTGGTATTTTGGCTTGCCGGGCGAGTTGACCACGCCGGCGATATGGCCCGAGCCGGCCAGCACGTATTTCACCGGTCCGCCAAAAAACTGCGAGCCGTAGAGGACCGATTTCGCCGGCGCGATATGATCCTCGCGGGTGGCGAGATTGTAGATCGGGATCTTCACATTCTTGAGATCGAGGGTGACGCCGGCAATCTTCATCTTGTTCCGGCTCAGATTATTTTCGAGATAACAATTGCGCAAATAGAACGAATGGTTCGCCGCCGGCATGCGGGTGGCATCGGAATTCCAAAACAGAATGTCGAACGCCATCGGGTTCTTGCCGCGCATATAGTTGTTGATGACGTAGGGCCAGATCAGGTCGTTGGAGCGCAGCAGATTGAACGCGGTGGCCATGCTCGAAGCCTCGAGATAGCCTTGCGCTTTCATGTGCTCTTCCAGTTGTGCGATGCGGTCCTTGTCGACGAACACCATCAGGTCGCCGGCGTAAGTGAAATCGACCTGCGCCGTGAACAGCGTCGCGGAGAGCACACGATCGTCTTGTTTGGCAGCGAGATAGGCGAGCGTGATCGCGAGCAGTGTGCCGCCCACGCAATAGCCGATCGTGTGCACCTGTTTTTCGCCGGTTGCCGCCTCCACCGCATCGAGAGCGGTCATCACGCCTTCGCGCATGTATTGCTCGAAGCTTTTTTCGGCAAGTCTCGCATCCGGATTGACCCAGGAGACGACGAACACGGTGATCCCGCTATCGACGCACCATTTGATGAAGGATTTCTCCGGCGTGAGATCGAGAATGTAAAACTTGTTGATCCAGGGCGGCACGATCAGAAGCGGCACCTTCATCGCTTCGGTGGTCGTCGCCTCGTATTGCAGCAACTGGAACAACTCGTTCTGGAAAACGACCTTGCCGGGCGTGAGCGCGAGATTGCGGCCGACCTCGAACACTCCGGGATTCGACTGGCGGATCTTGAGATTGCCGTGGCCCGCCTTGATGTCTTCGGCGAGCATTTGCATGCCGCGCACCAGGTTTTCGCCCTTCGCTTCGAGCGTCTCGCGTAGAAGCTCGGGGTTGGTGAGCACAAAATTCGACGGCGCAATCGCATTGCCGATCTGCTTGACGTAGAACGCCGCCTTCTGGCGCGTTTGCTCATCGACCTCGGCGTCGCGCACCAGCCGCTCGCTCCATTGCACGGCGAGCAGATAGACCTGCTTGAGGAAATCGAAGAACTGATTTTGTGTCCATTCCGGATCGGCGAAGCGCTTGTCCTTGGGGTCGGGGGCCAACGCCGGTTCGGTCGGCTCGCCGGCGAGACGCTTGACCGCGCGCTCCCACAGATCGAGATAGGCGCGGCCGAGATTAGTCTGCAGTTCGAACGCGCGCTGGGGGTCCGACAGCCAATATTCGAATACCTGACCGACCGTCTTGACCACGTCGGTAATGCTTTCGGCCAGTTCGTCTTTGATCTTGCCTTCCTCGCGCGGCTTCAAATAGGCGGCGAGCGCCCTGCCGCCTTGCTCGACCAGGCGGGCGATATTGTGCGCAAAGGCCTCGACCTCGATCGAGCCGATCTTTGGCATATCCTTGGCCGTGACCTTGGCCGTGATCTTGGCCGTTACCTTGACCGGTGCTTTGGCCACTTTGATTCTAGGCTTGTCCATCGCCTTCATATCGGTCCCCACCTTGAGAATTGGCCCGGACCGCGTCCTGCCGCAAGATATGTTTGCGTATATGACTTTTCCGGTAACCAGCCCCAACACATGGGTTGTTAGATGGCGACCTTGCTCCAGCCACATTATCCGGATAGCAGGCCTATGGTATAATTCATTGAGACTGCAACGATTTCCGTGTCGAGGTCAGGTTTTGCGGCGCATGGTGCGGCTTCCTCATCGATCGCTTTTGGTGGCTTTGAGCCTGGCGGCGGGGCTTGCCGGTTGTGCTCCGGGTCAGGTGATCGACAAGCTGCCGGGCGATTTGGGGCTGCCGGCGGGGACACCGGAGCGGCCGACGACGCCTTATGTCTACCCGGCCGTTCACGATATGCCACCGCCCCGCGTCGAGACGCCCATGACCGAGGAACAGCAGGTAACGCTGGAAAAAGAGCTGAAGGCGCTGCGCGACCAGCGGGAAGCGCAAGATAAGGCCGCAGCATTGCCTGAAGAACAGCGGATAGCTCGGGAAAATGAGCTGAAAGCAACGCGCGACCAGCAGGAGGCTGCCGTCAAAGAAAAAAAGGCCGCGGCGGCTAAAAAAAGCTCGGCCGCCGGCGCCCAGGATGGCGCAAAGACCAACCCATGATAAAAGCCTGCCGGGGTAGCGCCTGCCGGCTGGATAGGGCAGCCAGCGCATGATCCCTAAAAGTGGTTACCGGTTTCCGGACAAGATCATACGCAGGCAAGAAAATTAGGTTTGAGACGATGGAAGACTTCTACCGCATCCGCCGCTTGCCGCCTTACGTGTTCGAAGAGGTGAACCGGGCCAAGGCGCGCGCCCGCAATGCGGGGGCCGACATCATCGATCTCGGCATGGGCAATCCGGATTTGCCGGCGCCAGCGCATGTCATCGAGAAAATGAAGGAGACGCTCGGCAAGCCGCGCACCGACCGCTATTCGGCCTCGCGCGGAATTCCCAAGCTGCGCCTCGCGCAAGCCAAGTATTACGAGCGCCGGTTCGGGGTAAAGCTCAATCCGGAAACGCAAGTCGTCGCCACGCTCGGCTCCAAGGAAGGCTTCGCCAATGTGGCGCAGGCGATCACCGCGCCGGGCGACGTCGTGCTGGTGCCTAACCCGAGCTACCCGATCCATGCCTTCGGCTTTCTGATGGCGGGCGGCGCGGTCCGCTCGGTGCCGTCAGAGCCGACGCCGAACTTCTTCCACACGCTTGAACGCGCGATCATTCACTCGATCCCGAAGCCGACGGCGGTGGTGGTGTGCTATCCGGCCAATCCGACCGCTTACGTCGCGAGCCTTGACTTCTACAAGGACCTGATCGCCTTCGCCAAGAAGCACAACATCCTGGTGCTGTCGGATCTCGCCTATGCCGAGGTCTATTTCGACGACAATGCGCCTCCCTCGCTGCTGCAGGTGCCCGGCGCGATCGACATCGCGGTCGAGTTCACTTCGATGTCGAAGACGTTCTCGATGCCGGGCTGGCGCATCGGATTTGCGGTCGGCAACGAGCGGGTGATCGCGGCGCTCGGCCGCGTGAAATCCTATCTCGACTACGGCGCCTTCACGCCTATTCAAGTGGCGGCGATCGCGGCGCTTAATGGCCCCGACGACTGCATCAAGGAGATGCGCGAGATCTACAAGCGCCGCCGCGACGTGCTGGTGGAAAGCTTCGGCCGCGCCGGTTTCCACGTACCAAGCCCAAGCGCCTCGATGTTCGCCTGGGCGCCGATCCCCGATCCGTTCAAGAGCCTCGGCAGCGTGGAGTTTTCGACTTTGCTGGTGGAAAGGGCCGATCTCGCCGTCTCGCCCGGTATCGGCTTCGGCGAATACGGCGAAGGTTTCGTGCGCATCGCGCTGGTGGAGAACGAGCAGCGCATCCGCCAGGCCGCACGCAATGTCCGCCGCTTCCTCGAATCCGGGCCGGAAAAATTGCACAACGTCGTTCCGCTCGCTACGCGGCGCTAGCCCCCATGGTCGCATCATTGAAAGTGGGTGTCGCCGGATTGGGCACGGTCGGCGCCGCCTTGGTTGCCCAGGTCGCGCGCCAGCGGGAGGCGCTCGCCGCGCGTTGCGGCCGTGCGATCGAAATCGTCGCAGTCTGCGCGCGCGCGCGGGCGAAGGATCGCGGCATCGATCTCAAGAAAATGAAATGGTTTTCCGATCCCGCGGCGCTGGCGCGCGCTCCCGACATCGACGTTTTCGTGGAATTGATCGGCGGCGCCGGCGATCCCGCCAAGAGCGCTATCGAGGCGGCGCTGGCATCGGGCAAATCGGTCGTCACCGCCAACAAGGCGCTGCTCGCCAAGCATGGCGTCAAGCTCGCTGCGCTCGCCGAAGAACATCATGTCGCGCTTAATTTCGAGGCTGCGGTTGGCGGCGCCATTCCGATCGTGAAGACCATTCGCGAAGGGCTGGCCGGCAATTCGTTCGAGCGCATCTACGGCATCCTCAACGGCACCTGCAACTACATCCTGACCCGAATGGAGCAGGACAAGCTGCCCTTCGCGGAGTGTCTCACGGAAGCGCAACGACTTGGTTATGCCGAAGCCGATCCGAGTTTCGATATCGAGGGGCACGACACCGCGCAGAAGCTCGCGATCCTGGCGAGCCTTGCCTTCGGCACCAAGGTCGACCAGAGCGCGATCTATGTGGAAGGGATTTCCTCGATCACGCCGGCCGATCTTTCCGCGGCCGACGAACTCGGCTATCGCGTCAAGCTGCTCGGCGTAGCGGTGAAGACCGACAAGGGCATCGAGCAGCGCGTGCATCCGACTATGGTGCGCAAGGATTCGGCTATCGCCCAGGTGATGGATGTGACCAATGCCGTCACAGTCGATGCCGCGGGCATCAATCCGCTCACGCTGATCGGACCCGGGGCCGGCGGCGCCGCGACTGCCTCGGCGGTACTTTCCGACATCGGCGACATCGCCCGCGGCGTGCGCACCGCGCCATTCGGCCGCCCCAGCGGCCGACTCAAAAGCGTGCGCAAGGCGCCGATGCAGCGGCACGAAGGCGGCTACTACATCCGGCTGCTCGCGCGCGACAAGCCGGGAACCGCGGCCACCATCGCCAAGCGGCTCGCGCAACAGGAAATTTCCCTGGAATCCATCGTGCAGCGCCACCGGGCGCACGCAGATACCGACGCCAAGGCCGGCTCCGTGCCTGTTATCCTCATTACCTATGCGACAACTGAGGATGCCGTGCGCAAGGCCCTTGCGGCGGTGGGGCGCGATAGGGTGATCTCAGGCATGCCGCAGGTGATCAGGATCGAGAAGAATTGACGGCTGGCTGGCAAGCCGGTTTCGTTTTGGGGGAGTTGAAGAAATGGCGTCGACGACCGAGACTACCACGCAGGTATTGGACCGCATCCTGTCCATCGAGATCGTGCGCGTGACCGAGCGCGCGGCGGTCTCGGCGGCAAGGCTGCGCGGGCACGGCAACGAGAAAGCCGCGGACCAGGCCGCCGTCGACGCCATGCGGCGCGAGCTCGGCAAGCTGTCGATCGGCGGCACGGTGGTCATCGGGGAGGGCGAGCGCGACGAAGCGCCCATGTTGTTCATCGGCGAGAACGTCGGCACCGGCAAGGGACCGAAGGTCGACATCGCGGTCGATCCGCTCGAAGGCACCACGCTCTGCGCCAAGAACATGCCGGGCGCAATCGCGACCATGGCGATGGCGGAAAGCGGCACCTTACTGAATGCGCCCGACGTCTATATGGAAAAGATCGCCATCGGCCCAGGCTATCCGAAGGACTTGGTCGATCTCGATGTCTCACCGGCCGAAAACATTTTGCGGCTGGCCAAGGCCAAGGGCGTCAAGCCGGCGGAAATAACCGCGCTCATTCTGGACCGCACGCGCCACGCCGACATGATCGAAGCGGTGCGCCAGACCGGCGCCGCGGTGGCGCTGATCACCGACGGCGACGTTGCCGGCGTGATCCACACCGCCGAGCCGGACGCCACCGGCATCGACATCTATATGGGCGTCGGGGGCGCGCCGGAGGGCGTGCTGGCGGCGGCGGCGCTCGCCTGCATCGGCGGTCAAATGCAGTGCCGGCTGGTGCTCGACACCGAAGAAAAACGCGCGCGCGCGGCCAAGATGGGCATCAAGGACCCGCGAAAGAAATACGGCATCAGTGACATGGTGAAGGGCGATTGCGTGTTCGCGGCCACCGGGGTCACCGATGGCAATATGCTAAGCGGCGTCAAGTTCCGCCCCAACGTGATCGAAACCGAAACCGTGGTGATGCGTTCGGCGACAGGTACCGTGCGCTGGGTGCGCGCCGAGCACCGACAGTTCAATAAGTTTCATTTGGGCTAGCACATAGTCGCGGGCGGTCGGTCGGCGTCGAATGCCGGCGGTCAATGGAGGATCGCATGAAGCGCCTTTTGGCACTGGCTTTGCTTTGCGGCAGCCTGGCAATTCCGGCCGCGCGGGCAGAGGATGCGCCGTCGCCCGAAGCGTTACGTGCGGCGCAGGAGCTTTCCGCGCTGGTGAATGGCGACACCATGACGCAGATGAGCGCGGCGATGACGGCGCAGATTTGGCCGAGCATCGAGAGCAACCTAGCGTCTAAAGTCGACGCCGCGACATTGGCGGAGTTGCGCAGCGAATTCGAGCAGTCGATCGCCGCCTTCGCCGGTGAAACGATGAAATATTCCCCGGCGGTCTATGCGCGTCATTTCAGCGCACAGGAGCTGCGCGATATTGTGGGCTTCTACCGCACGCCGACCGGCGCGAAGTCCTTGCATGTGATGCCGAAGGTCATGGGCGACGTCATGGCGCAGATGGGGCCGCGTGTGCAGGCGTTCCAGCAGGACCTCAATACCAAGATCGTCGCCATCCTGCACAAGCACGGATACAAGGACTGACGCCGGGCGTAATGACGATGGCGGCTTTGCCCGCAACAGTGATGCAGTCGACCGAGCGCTTCTTTCTCGGCGTGGAGAAATCCGCGACTGGGCGGGCTTGGCGCGACCGCTTGGATGAGCGCGCCCAGGCGCGCGCGCTCACCATCGCGCAGCGTCACGGTACCCCGGAACTACTGGCGCGCGTACTCGCCGGCCGCGGCGTCGAGCCGGACGACGTTGCGGCCTATCTCGATCCGAGCATCAAAGGCCTGCTGGCCGACCCGCATGGCCTCACCGACATGGCGGCGGCCTCCGTGCGCCTTGCCCAGGCGGTTACCACGCAAGAAAGCGTAGCGATTTTCGGCGATTACGACGTGGACGGCGCCACCGCCGCGGCGCTGCTCTGCCGCTACCTGCGGCACTGCGGGCTCGACCCGATCGTGCATATTCCCGACCGGATTTTCGAAGGCTATGGGCCGAACGTGGACGCCGTCCGCGCCTTCGCCGAGCGCGGCATTAAGCTTCTGGTCACCGTCGATTGCGGGACAACCAGCCATGACACGCTTGTAGAAGCCAAGAAGCTCGGCCTCGACGTGGTGGTCCTCGACCATCATCAGGCCGACGAGGAACTGCCGCCCGCCTTGGCGATCGTCAATCCGAACCGCGCCGACGATCTCTCCGGTCTCGGCCATCTCGCCGCGGTCGGGCTGGTGTTCGTCACATTGGTCGCGCTGACGCGCGAGCTGCGCCGCCGCAACTTCTGGACCGGCCTGCGGGGCGAGCCCGACCTGCTGTCGCTTCTGCATTTCGTGGCGCTCGGGACCGTCGCCGATGTGGTGCCGCTCAAGGGTCTCAACCGCGCCTTCGTCGCCAAGGGCATGATCGCGCTGCGCCGGCGCGATCAAGTCGGGCTGACCGCGCTGATGGACGCCGCGCGGCTGTCCGGCCCGCCCGAGCCCTGGCATCTCGGTTTCCTGCTCGGGCCGCGCATCAATGCCGGCGGCCGCATCGGTCGCGCCGATCTCGGCGTGCGGCTGCTGTTGGAGGACGACCCGAGCGAAGCGGCGCGCATCGCCGCCGAACTCGATCGCCTGAACCGCGAGCGCCAACAGATCGAGATCGCAACCGTGGCGCAGGCGGAAGCCGAAGCCATGGCCGCGCTCGGCCTGGAAGAGAAGGGCGCAGTGGTGGTGACGGCGGCGGAAGGCTGGCATCCCGGCGTGGTCGGGCTGGTGGCGGCGCGGCTCAAGGAGCGCTATGGCCGGCCGGCTTTTGCAATTGCGCTCGAGCCGGGCGGATCGGGTACAGGCTTGGGCACCGGGTCGGGTCGCTCGATTCTCGGCGTGGATCTCGGCCAGGCGGTACGGCGCGCGGTGCGCGAGGGCTTGTTGCTCAAGGGCGGCGGGCACGCCATGGCAGCCGGCATCACGCTTAGGAAGGACGCGCTGGCGCCGTTCCGCGCTTATCTGGAGGACACGCTCTCCGGCGCAGTGGAGGCGGCGCGGCGCGAGCGCGCGCTGCTGATCGACGGCGCAGTGAGCGGCGGCGGTGTCAATCTGGCGCTGTGCGAACTGCTGGCGCGCGCTGGACCCTACGGCGCCGGCAATCCGGAGCCGCTGCTGGCGCTGCCGGCGCACACGCTGGCCTACGCCGATCTCGTGGGCGAGAACCACATTCGCGCCCGTTTCAAATCCGGCGATGGCAAGTTTGTGAACGCGATTGCGTTCCGCGCCGCGGGCCAGCCGCTCGGCCAGGCGCTGCTCGACAATCGCGGCCGCGCGATGCATGCGGCCGGGTCGCTGGCGGTCGATCGCTGGCAGGGCGAGGAACGCGTGCAAATGCGACTCACGGACGTGGCGGCGAGCTAGGATGGCCGCGCGCTAAGTTAATTAACGTCAGCCTTTTGTTTGTCACAGCCTGTATCGAAATCGGACTTTGACACCGGCCATAGCTTGTCGGCGGTTTTCTGCTCGAGTGACGCGGCGTTCGGCAAGTCGGTGAGGAATTTGGCACCGGTCATCTGCTCGATATCGGCCACTGATTTGAGCCAGATTTCAGGATCGAACGGCCCTTTGGCGTAGCTCTTGTGCTTCTGCGGGTACACGAAGGCTAGCACGTCCCACTGACCGTCGGTTTTGCGTGCGACGATCTTGAAGTTGTTGTCGGGGATGGCGACCCGTACCGCCTTTTTATTGATGTCGGAGCGTAGCCAGGTGATCGCCTTTTTCTTCTTGAATACGGGGCCGGCGATCACCCACACCTCGCCGAATTTATTGGCCCAGGCTCCGGTGAAGCATTCGAGCGTGAGCCATGGGCCGGCGTTAAAGTTGTGCAATTGCGGGAGCGCATTGACGACATTGTGCGTGTAGAGCGCGGCCTTATTGCCGAACCGCTCGACCAGATATTTCTGCGCCTGATGGCCACGGTCGTACCAGTTCTTGTGGGCCTTCCGGAATTTCGAGGAGAAGGAGTAACTGTCGTCGACCGGCGCAATGCCTTGCTCGGCAAGATCGCGTACGGTGAACCAGGTATTCGGCCGCTCGCCGCTTTCGGGCGAATTCGGCGCGCGCTTGACGTGGTGCGATACCCAATGCGGTACGCCGAGGAATTTTGGCTTACCATCACGCGGCTTGGTGTTGAAATTGCTGATGTAGCCTTGGAAACAGATTAGCCGGTCTGGGTTGCCGGCCAACCCGGGATTGTGATCGCTGAGCAAAGCAGGCGTGCACTCGACGATGCCGCTCTTGGCGTCGTCGGCGCTGACGTCGGCGCGTGCGGTTGCGCACAATGCTATCGCGGCGGCCGCAATAAACGATATCCTTGCTGTCGAATAGCAGAACCATTGCGCGAGCGAGTCGTCTGGCGAGTTCATGCCGATGGACCTCCCAAAACAACTGAAGGTAGAATGTGAAATATAAATAAGTGTAACGGCTATAGCCAGGCTGCGCCTTAATTCGAAAACCTCTGCCGGACAATCGCCACCGGCCATCTTGCCAATAATCGTTGGCAGGGCGGTGAGCTAACGTAAGCAAGGACCCGATGATGACTCAGATACGCATATCGATCTTGGCGATAGCCTTGCTGGCGCTGGCCGCGACGGCGTCTGCCTTCGCCGAAGAGCCGGCGCCGCTCAAAACGGCGACGAAGCCGGTTGCCGTTCTGGCGACGAAAATGGAAGACATTTCGAACTGGACCAAAAAGCAGTGGTACGCAGCGAAAGCGAAATGGGTCAAAGAAAAGATCAAATGGGCTGATTGCCAAACGCAGGCGGTCGATAAAAAGATTTCTGGCCGCAAAAGCTGGCCGTTTCTTTATGAGTGCATGAAAAAGTAATTATTGCCTGACCAAGTATTGGGAGAAAACAATCGCACCAAGCCAACGGCCGGTCGTCGATGACCGGCCGCCAAAACCGACGTGACGCGGGTCGTCACCGAAAGCACGGCTTTAACCCCGAAAGAGGACATTCGGCGGCGCAATCAGAATGTCCGCTTTGGGCCAAAAGTGAACTCATGCAGCGCAGCAAACAGCAGCAGCCAAGTGTCGACGGTACTGGTCGTGCCGCTACAACAGAGAACTTACCGTTGATGTGCGTTCTGGCCCGAAGCCGGAAGTCAACATCATAATATTCGATGCCTTCTACCTGATGTTCTGTAGACCAACGACAGGATGACAGTCCGGGTTGTTGGGCAATTGGCCGACATTGATCAACTGGACGCGCCGGTTCTCCGCTGCCTTGGGATTGCTGCGGTTGAGCAGTTGCTCTTCGCCCAGGCCCAGCGTGTCGATCCGCTGCCTGCCGATCCCGAACGGATTGACAAGCGCCTCTCGAATGGCTTCCGCGCGCCGGTCGCTCAGCTTGAGATTGTATTCGCGTCCGCCGACGGCATCGGTATGTCCCACGATCAGGAAGCAATAGCCATACAGCACGGGGTGATACAACGCATCCGCCATCAGCCCGATCGAGCGATATGAACGCGGACTGATGCGCGCCGAGTTGAAGTCGAACTCAATGGCGATGGTCAGTTGCGCGAGATTGTTGAGCTGCTCGAACAGCGGGGCCCGATGGTACGGATCATTTCGCGACGGATCATGAACAGCCTGAGCGGCAATCTGGCGCATCCGCGCGACGTCAAGACCGACGGCCGTGTTTTCCACCCCGGCAAGACTGCTGACGATATCTCCCGAACGCAAGTGGACCTGTGAGCCGAGCGGACCCGGGTCGAGTCTCGCCTCGTAGCCGGAGTCGGCCAGCGCCTGCCGGCAGGCCTGACTCAAATTATTTCGCGATGCATACATGCAGCCAAGGATCTGGGCGTCGCCCGGTTGAATGCCGCCGCACAGCTGTAGCTGGTCCCTTTCGCACACGCGCGGGACGGCCGAGCGGGCCGCAGCTCTTTTTTTCAATAAGGTGGCAGTCTCGAATGCGGTTGCCTTGCAGCGGGGCGATACTTTCGCTTGATTCCGTTCCAGGCATTCGGCAACGGCGCCGCCGCCGAGATTGGCCCTATTGCAGAATTTTCCGATGTCCGAACCACAATTCGTCGCAAGCGCGCCGAGAGCTTCGGCATAACCGATCGTCTGAGCATTGAGACGTTCCGCGCCGGCAACAATGAGTGTTGCCGCGAGCGCCAGACACGTAACCTTGGGTCCAATCATTTCCCTCTCCGTGGCCGTCGATTGTTTGGATCGATTTTGACGTCTACCTGGCAACTTGGCCGGGGTTCGCCTGATGCGCCCGGCTGGCGCGGATGGTAGGTGAATTATAGCGAGGTTGGAACCCCGGCGGCGTCACTGCCGGCTGGCGCGATTTCAACGTGTTTTGCGCGGCCGGTTGGCCGACAATTCCGCCTCAAATGGCTGTGTCGGCCGAACGATTGCCGCCTAAGCCTTCTCAGAATCCGACGCTGTGCCGACAGGTTCAAGCAGCCTGCCAATGATGGCCGCAGCCAGCGTCGCCGGAATTGCCGCCAATAGAACTCCTGCGGTGTCGATATAACGCGTGGCCGGGAATGTCATGAGCACGATGAGAGGGCCCGTCGCCGCGAGCCAGGCCAGTGCAACGGCACAGACGGGCGCAAGGTCTCGCGCCGTAACGGCAAGGTGGCCGCGCCAGATCGCTGCAATAATACTCGTCACCAGCAAGGCCAGACACGCCAGAAGCATGGTCGCGTTGCTGACGATCGCGTGCCCGACGAAACGAGCCGTCGCGCCGCCAACCCAGGCCAGCCATTTGTCCGGAACTCGCATAAGCGTTGCGACGGAAAAATCCCGCAGCCGGCGGTCGAATGAAATCCAGCTTTCGTCCGGCCGCCGCAGTTTTGCAATTTCAACAAGCAGCCCGTCATAGGAACGGGCATAAATATCGAAGTACCCGAGCGCGGCGGACGCGAATGAGCGCCCGCCCGACGAATTCTCCGGTGTCCGCGCGACCCGTCCCGCGCTCTCGGCTGTCTCTCGCGCCGCGAGAACGGCCGCGCCTGTCGGCTGGACCGCGGCCGGCAGACCTGCGACCAGATCGGGCGTCAGCATGAATCCGGCCATTGGCGACATCTGGTAGCCGCCAAAGGACACAATGTTGAAGTCGCTTACGGCGCGCCAGCGGATCGCCGATTGAACGATGAACGGTGACGCGACCGTGAGCAACAACAGCAATGCGGCGCGAGCAATCCGCTGCTGACCGTTTCGAATGGCGAACACCATCCACAGAAACGGCACGACAAAAATCGCCGGCAAAAAACTCGGGCGCAACAAATAGGCGGCGCCGGTGGCCAGAGCGATCGGCCCGATGTACCGCCAGAATGCGGACGGACCTCGCGAGGCTGCGAGCGTTCCGGCGAATGCCATCATGAGCAGCGAAATCGCTGGCGCTTCTGGCACCAGCAATCGGGCATGGAATAACCCGGATTGCGACAAGAGCCCGGCGGCCGCCAGAAAGAATGCTCCGGCGCGACCGATCCCGCCGGCTTGCGCGCCGAAATAAAGCAAGAATGCCGCCACGACCAGCAACGCGACTTGCACCACGCCGACGATGCCGGATGAATCGGGACCGGCACCGAGCAAGCGCGCCGCCCATCCATAGAGCGGATTTCTCGGCGATCCCCACAGGTCGCCCGATGCGCTAGCGAAATATCCGGCGGTGTCCGGCGCGGCCTGTGCCGTGAGCAAGCCAAGCGCCCACAGCGCCGCAATCAAACAGACTGCGATCGCCAGCAAAACAAGCTGCCACCGATCGAGCGCAACCGGAAACTGCCCCTGCTCGCGCACTAATCCACCAGCTTGATCGGCCGGTTCGGCCAAGAGTCTTGCGCCGTTGCCAAATTGCACAAAGCGATGAGCAGCGCGAACGTGCCGAGGCCGCGCCAGAAACAGCGCAGCAAATGACCGCGCACCAGGTTTCCCATCATCGTCCTCCCGGACCGTCGCGGAGAGAATGCTCGGCGTCGTCTCGCTTGCGACGATTATAGGGGCCGACCGGTCACAGTCCACCGCGGCGAGCGCGCGTAGCCCGAACGGAAGATGTGATTTTGTCCTGCCGCATCCCGCTCTATGCTCCCATCGATCGGTCAACGGGAGTGATCATGTCCAAGCTGAAGCCAAAAATCGTCTTGTCGCGGCTCGATGGCGCCCACTGGACCCAGAAGGGCTTGCGGCCGCTTCTGGAATGCCGCGACCTGGGTTTGGCGGAGGCCACTGAAGGCCGCGTCGGCTGGACGATCGGCCGCGCCATCAAGAAGTTCGAGCCGGGCGGGGGAGCCAAAAGGCACTTTCATAATACCGGCTTTCATCTGATCTTCGTGATGCGCGGCTGGTTCCGCACCGAGTTCGAGGGACAGGGCGAAGTCGTGGTACGACAAGGCGACTGCATCGCCTATCAGGGTGAAATCCCGCAGGTACACATCGAATATTCAGACGATTTTGAGGTTATGCAGATCGCGTCGCCGGCCGATTATGACACCGTGACCCTTGCAGGCTGAGGCGCCGGCTTACACAATCAGAACAAACGGGGGGATCGTTATGAGGATTGCGCGGGGACTCAAACACGCCATCATCGCATTGGCCGTGCTCGGCGGCGCGCTCGCCGCGCGTGAGGCCGGCGCGCAGGCTTATCCGGCGCGCGATATTACATTTGTCGTCGCGTTCGCGCCGGGCGGTGTCGCCGACACGCTGGCGCGATTCGTCGGCAAAGGTCTCGGCGAGAAGCTGGGACGGACGGTCATCGTCGAGAATCGCGGCGGGGCGGGCGGCAACATCGCCGCCGCGATGATCGCGCGCGCGGCGCCCGACGGCTACACGCTGCTGGTCACCACCACCGCGGTGGCGATCAACGAGACCTTGCGCCCGAACAAGGGTTTCGCGGTCAGCGACCTAAAGCCGATCGCGATCGTGGCGTCGTCGCCGGAGGCGCTGGTTACCAGCCCGAGCAATCCGGCCGCTAGCCTCGCCGATCTCCTGAAAGCGGCTAAGGGCAAGAACATCACCTTCGGCTCGGCCGGCGCCGGCAGCGGCTCGCATATCGCGGCCGAGTATTTCTTCAAGGAGATCGCCAAGATTTCGGCGACGCATGTGCCGTTCCAGGGCGGCGCGCCGGCGATCGCTGCCACCATCGGTAATCAGATCGATCTGATGGCAACCACCTTGGGCGGCGGCGCGGCGGCGCAAATTGCCAGCGGCAAACTCAAGGGCCTGGGCGTGGCGAGCGCCAAGCGGGCGGCGGTCTCGCCGAACATGCCGACTTACGCGGAGGCCGGCTTCCCGAACTTCGAAGCCGCTTCGTGGGTCGGCGTTTTCGCGCCGGCCGCTACTTCCCCTGAGGTCACCGCCAAGCTCAACGCCACGATCGAACAGGTGATGCAGGACCCGGAATTGCGCCAGAAACTCGCCTCGATCGGCTTCGATCCTATCGAAGGGTCGCAGGCGCAGGCGGAGAGCTATTTCAAAGCCGAGGTCGCGAAGTGGGGCACGATGGTCAAGACGTTGGGACTGTCGATCCAATAAAATAGCGCCGCCGCTGCAACGCGTTTTCGTTCTTGAGGCGGCGGCGCGTGCTGAGGATGACGGCCTAGCTCATTCGCGCTGATCGACGACCGATTTTTCCGGATCGATCAGGAATATCCAAATCAGCGCGCCAGCCACCAGGATGGCGGCCGTGACGAAAAACGGCGCGATCCAGGAACCGTGCTGAACCAGTGCGCCGAACACCAGCGGAGAAATCGAAGCGCCGACCGCACCGGTCATGTTCATGACGCCGGTCACCGTTCCGCTCGACGGTCCGGCGACGTCCATGGGCACGGCCCAGGCCGGTCCCAGCACCATCTCGAGGAAGAAGTTCGAGGCGGCGAGGCAAACGATCGCGGTGATGGCATCGCCGGTCGTTGCCGCCGGAATTAGAAATACGGCCGCGCCGAGCAACGCCGGTGCTGCCACGATGCGGCGGGAGAAGTTGAGGCGTTTGGTGCGGCGGTACAAAGTATCGGTCAGCAGGCCGCCGACGATGTCGCCGACCATGGCGGTAATGAGCGGCACGCTTGCCAGGAAGCCGACGGCCTTCAGCGACAGATGGCGGTATTCCAGAAGGTAGGTCGGGAACCAGGTCAAATAGAAATAGGAACCGTAGAAGAAGCAGAAATAACCGGCGGCGATGTACCACATGTTCTTCGAGGTGAAGATACGTCGCCACGGTACCCTCTGCTGGTCGGTGGAGTGGATGGAGGCTTCCTCCAGTCCGCCGCGGATATAAGCCAGCTCAGCCTCGTTGACGCGCGGATGTTCCTGCGGGCGATTGCGGTACAGCACGGCAAACGCGGCCGCCCACACCACACCGATCAAGGCAAACGAGTAGAATACCCAGCGCCAGCCGAAGGTCGTCATGATGGCGACAGCGATGAACGGCGTCACCGCGACCGCGAGCCGGCTGAAGCAATGCGTGACGCCCTGAATGAAGCCGCGCTCTTCTTTGGGAAACCAAAGTTGCATGGCGCGCGTCGCGGTCGGAAACGCGCCGGCTTCGCCGAGGCCGAAGACAAAGCGTACGACAAACAGCGAAATCGCGCCGCTCGCCCAGGCGGTCATCGCCGTCATCAGCGACCAGAACGTCACGATCGAGAGCAGCACTTTCTTCGGTCCGAAGCGGTCGGCAAGCCAGCCGCCGGGGACTTGTCCCACCGCGTACGCCCAGGCGAATGCGGAGAACACGAACCCCATTTCCACCTTGCTCAAGCCGAATTCAGTCGCCATGGCAGGCGCCGTAACGGATATGTTGGCGCGGTCCATGTAAGTAATCAGGTACATCAGGCTGATCAGGAACAGAACGAACCAGCGAATGCGCGATCTAGTCACGCCGGCGGAGGTGTGGGATTGATTGCTGGCGGGAGTGCTTATCGTCGTCAAAACAAACTCCTGTATATTTTTGGGTGCGATTCAGCCTTCGCCCGAGGACTGCCGGAACGACGCCAAAATCAGCAACTTATGTCGTGAGCTTTTGGTTGCTTTAGGCGGGCGAGACCGTCAGCGTTTCGACAAACTGCGTATTGATTTATCGCAACAATCCCAAAATCTGCGACGCATGGCCACCAAGCAAATGCGATGGACGGTAGGCTGTTCTTGCATGTCGGCGATTATCTTCGCCAACAGCGCAAAAAATACGCCGAATTTACGCGCTACTGAACCGCGAATGGGATTTCGATTCGCTTGGGACGGCGATGACAGTTTGCCGTGTGCTCGCGAGCGGTATCGGAGTATCCGCCGGTGGCGCGGAAAGTCGATCAGCGCTTGCGCGGCTTCCGGCAGAACACGTCGTAGATCGCGCCGATGATGATGCGCGCTTCCTCGCTGGCAAGACTGTAATAGATGACTTTGCCGTCGCGCCGCGTCGACACCAAGCCGTCCGCGCGCAGCCGCGCCAGTTGCTGCGACACCGTCGGCTGGCGCAAATCGAGCTCGTCCTCCAATTCACTCACCGATTTCTCGCCCTCGGCCAGAATGCAAAGGATGATCAGCCGGCTTTCGTGTGCAAGCGCCTTGAGGAAATTGCTCGCGCGCTTGGCGTTGTCGACCATGCGTTCCAGCTCGTGCGGACGGCCGCGGGTTTCCTGGCGTTGCAATTCCATGAGCGTGCGATCCACGTTGTTTGACTCGAAAGCCTACTCAGTCGTTTGCGTGCAACGTATTCTCAAGCAACTGCGCGCGTTCATCAATCGTTTCGACGGCGTCGAGCTTCTTGAGCAAGACGCCGAGCAGGCCCCAGAAGTGGTCCTCGCCGGGATATCCGCGAATACGGCCGATTTCACGGCCGCGATCGACCAGCACGAACAGCGGCGTCAGTTGTTCCTGTGCGATGAACGCCAAGTCCGGCGGCGGCCGCTCCGCAGTATCGACACGGCGCAGTGGCGCGCGCAAGCCTTGTTCGGTCTTGCCATAGACCGGCGCGATCTCGCGATCGAAGGCCTCGCACCACGCGCAGCCGGCCTGTTCGAACATCACGAGTTCGGCCGCGCGCGCATTCGATAAACTCAACACTACAAACATGACACCGAACAGCGCGGCGTAAGAAAAAAATTCTGAGATGCGGCACTTGCTCGCCAACTTCGTTCTCTTGTCGATACAGGGAGTTTGAATCGAGCGGGAATATATCAAAAAACAGAATATGTCGATATGTCCGGCTATCCGAAGCGGAAGGCCAATAAATTATCGAACGAGCGCAATTCAATCAGGACGCGATGCAGTAGGTCGCTATCGCGGGTGGCGATAGCATTGGGGACCAGCGCCAAGCCGGCTTTGGCGCCGTCGACCAGGCGGCGGAATTCAGGCGCCTGACGCACGGCCTCGCCCGCCATGCCGTCGCAGCGATCGAGCACGTAACCGTAAATCGAGGCTTTGTTGGCGATACCGAAGCGCGTCGCCGGTTTCGTCCAGTCGAGCGCGCGGTCGTCGTAGACCATCAGCGCGTCCATGGCGGAATTGGCGTCGCGCACGCAGTCGGCCAGCACGACGATGCCGGCGGCTTTGCGCAGGTCGTAAAGATCGCCGCGCATGGCCTCGAGCGATTGACGCGCGGCGTCGGGGCGGCCGCTCTTGAGCATGAGATCGGCGGCGACCAGACGCGTGCTCACGCCGGTCCAGAGCGTGGCGTAAAGGGCGACGCCGTCGAAGGCATCCGGGCGCTTGCCGATGAAATGTTCCTGCAATGCGCCCCAGGCCGCGCGCAGGCGGTCGAGTTCGAGCGAGGCGAGATCGACATTGCCGGTGCGCAGATAGCCGATCGCCACCCGGTTATGCGCCTGTGCCTGTTCCACCGCGGCATTGAAGTCGGCCAAATCGCCGGCTACGGCCGGACCCGCCAAGAAGGCAAGCGCAAGACATGCGGCGCGGGCAAAACGGGTCAGCATCGCTCTTCACCTGGTTTTGACGCCCTGAGTTATACATTTCAGAATATAAGCGGCGCAGGGCAGGGCGGCGAGGCCGCTTTGCCCGCGTGGTTTACGAGATCGCATCCCATGACGACACGGCGAGACCTGTTGATCGGCGCGGCATCGTTTGCGGTCCTTGCCGCGCAAGACGCGCGCGCCGAGCCGGTCCTGAGCGACGACGGGCTCTACAAGGAGCCCTGGTTCCTGGAAAGCTTCCTCGAACTCGCCGACGACCTGGAAGGAACGGCCAAGGAAGGCAAGCGCTTCGCGATCATGTGGGAGCTGAAAGGCTGTCCATATTGCAAGGAAACGCATTTCGTCAATTTCGCGCGCGCCGACATCTCCGACTACATCAAGGCGAATTTCGAGGTGCTGCAACTCAACATCATCGGCGCGCGCAGGGTGACCGATTTCGACGGGGTCGAACTGTCGGAAAAGGAATTGGCGGCGAAATATGGCGTGCGCTTCACTCCCACCTTCCAGTTTTTCCCGGAACGGGCCGCTGCCCTCAAGGCGCTGGAACCCGCGAAGCGCGAAGTGGCGCGCCTGCCGGGCTACATGCGGCCGGACGATTTCCTTGCGATGTTCCGTTACGTCCGCGAAAAGGCCTATGAGAGCAAAAGCTTCCGCGACTTCGTCAAATCGCTGCCGAGTTGACCGGTCGCCGATTTTGTCCATATTCTGTTTTGTGAATATGATTTGAACCGGCCCCCGCTCGTGGTTATGGTCGTTGCGGGCAGGGGCTCGCTTGTCTGCCCCAATACAATGACCTGGGAGGATCCTAACGATGCGACAACTATCCCGTCGCGCAACGCTTGGACTTGTAGCCGGCGGCGCGGCGCTCAGCGTCTTCGGCGGAAGCGTGCACGCCGGAACCAAGGAAGCGGCTGACCAGATCGCCAAATTCACCGGCGGCAAGGCGGCTGAGCAGGGCAAAGTCTCGATCGAAATGCCCGAGATCGCCGAGAACGGCAATACCGTGCCGTTGTCGGTTGCGGTCGATGCGCCGATGACCGCCGACAACTACGTCAGCGAAGTGATGGTGGTCGCCGAAGGCAATCCCAACCCCGGCGTGGCCACGTTCCACTTCTCGGCGATGTCGGGCAAGGCGAAGACCTCGACCCGCATTAGACTCGCCGCCACGCAGAACATCGTCGTGGTCGCCAAGACCAGCAAGGGCGAATACTTCACCGGCCAGAAGCTGGTGAAAGTCACCATCGGCGGCTGCGGCGGCTGAACAAAAAAATCAGGAGAAGATCATGGCGGATAAGCCGCGGCTCAAAATCCCAAAGGAAGCCAAGAAGGGTGAGACAATCGAGATCAAAACGCTGATGCCGCACATCATGGAGTCGGGTCAGCGCAAGGACAAGGACGGCAAGCCGATCCCGCGCAAGATCATCAACAAGTTCGCGTGCGAGTTCAACGGCAAGCCGGTGTTCAGCGCCGATCTCGATCCGGCGATCGCGGCAAACCCGTACATGGAGTTCTACGCCAAGGTGGAGGAGAGCGGCACCTTCAAATTCACCTGGACCGACGACGACGGCACTGTCACCACCGCGGAAGAAGCAATCACCGTGGGTTGACGACCGTTCCGCGTCGGCGCGGGACGGCATGACGATAACAATTCGTTCGGGGAGGAAACGATGACCCGTGGAAGGATTTTGGCCGGCTGCGCCACCGCCGTCGCACTGATCGCGGCCGGTGCATTTGGTCTGGCGACGGATGCATACGCGCAGGCGAAGGGCAGTCGGGCGCTGCTTGATCTCAAGGGCGACGCTTCGGTGCGACCCTGGAAGCGCTATGGCGGCTGGCCCGCGCGCGACGAGTCTAAATTTAATACGCTTGCCAACCTGGCCTCGCCGCCGGCGCCGACCGCGCCGCGAAAATTTACAAGTCCGATCAGCGGCGACGCCGCCAATGGCGCCAGGCTGGCGGCCGATCGCAATCGCGGCGGCTCATGTCTTGCCTGCCACGTGATGGGCCCGGCCGGCGGAGCGGACCTGCCGGGCAATGTCGGGCCGGATCTTTCCGAGATCGGGGAAGCAAAGGTGTCCGACGAGCAGCTCTTCAACTTCATCTACGACGCGCGCGTCTACAATCCCGAGACCGTGATGCCGCCCTGGGGCAGCCATGGGGTGTTCAGCGAGCAGGAAATCGGCGACATGGTCGCGTTCCTCAAGACGTTGAAGAAGCCGGCGGTGTTCAAGACCGAACTCGACGATCCCAGCAAGCGTCCGCCGCCGGTCGAGAAGCGCGACAATCTCGATTCGATCGAAAATCCCGGCATGTGGGCGATCGATAAGGCAGCCGAGCTCTGGAAGATGCGCGGGCCGGACGGCTTTTCATGCAACGCCTGCCACAGCGATCCCAAGACCGCCTTCAAGACCTGGACCGCGTCGATGCCGAAATGGGAACCGCGGCTGAGCAAAGTGCTGGGCGTCGAGGAGTTCATCACCCGCCACGCCAAGGCCACCACCGGCGCGACCTGGCTCATGGAGACGGATGAGAACCGCGTCATGTCGGTCTATCTGCATAATCTCGCCAACGGCGCGCCGATCAGCGTCGACACCAGCAGCCCCGAGGCAAAAGCGGCGATCGAACGCGGCAAAGGGCTGGCCGAGCGCAAGCTCGGCGAGCTCAACTTCGCCTGCACCGATTGCCACGGCAAAGTGGCGGACCACTGGATCCGCGGGCAATGGCTGGGCCAGCCGAAAGGCCAGTACGACCATTTCCCGACCTGGCGCACCAGCCTGCTGGCGATCTGGGATATCCGCCAGCGCTTCCAGTGGTGCCAGGTCAATATCCGCGCCGACGAGCTGCCTCCCGACGCTAGAGAATACGGCGATCTCGAGCTTTATCTCGCGTCGCAGAACAACGGACTGAAGCTGAGCGTGCCGGGGATCAGGCACTAGCGCATGATCCCGAAAAGTGGGAACCGGTTTTCGGATAAGATCATGCGCGAGCAAAATGTCCGCCGATGATCACACGCCGGGAAATCCTCCAGGTCGGCGCCGCCACCGCGGCCCTGGCGGCTGGCGGCGGCGGCTTCACGCGCGCCATGGCGCAGCAGCGGCTGAGCGAAGCGGAATTGCTGAAGTTCAACGCGCTCGGAAATGTCACGTTGCTGCATGTTGCCGACATCCATGGTCAGCTGAAGCCGGTCTATTTCCGCGAGCCGTCGAACAATCTTGGGGTTGGCGAGGCGAGGGGACAGCCGCCGCACCTTACGGCTAAGGATTTCCTCAAGCGCTTCGGTATCGCCGAGAAATCCGCGGCGGCCTACGCGCTGACGTCGGAGGATTTCTCCGCGCTGGCGAAATCCTACGGCCGCATTGGCGGGCTCGACCGGCTCGCCGCCGTGGTCAAGCGCGTGCGCGCCGAACGCGGCGACAAGGTACTGCTGCTTGACGGCGGCGATACCTGGCAGGGCTCGCTCGGCGCCAATGCGAGCCGCGGCCAGGACATGGTCGACTGCATGGCGCTCTTGAAGCCCGATGCCATGACTGGCCATTGGGAATTCACCTATGGCGAAGAGCGGGTGCAGGAGCTGATCAAGGCCTTAGGCTTTCCGTTCCTGGCGCTCAATATCCGCGACACCGAATGGAACGAGCCGGTTTTCGAACCGATGAAGATGTTCGAGCGCGGCGGGGTCAAAGTCGCTGTGCTCGGCCAGGCTTTCCCCTATACGCCGGTCGCCAATCCGCGCTGGCTGATGCCGAAGTGGACGTTCGGCATCCGCGAGGAGGACGTGCGCGCCCATGTCGAGAAGGCGCGCAAGGGCGGCGCGCAACTCGTCGTGCTGCTCTCGCACAACGGCTTCGACGTCGACCACAAGCTGGCCGCGCGCGTGCCCGGCATCGACGTGATCCTCACCAGTCATACCCACGATGCTATCCCGGAGGCGATCAAGGTCGGCCAGACTTTGCTAATCGCCTCCGGCAGCCACGGCAAATTTTTGTCGCGCCTCGACCTCGACGTGCAGGACGGCGCGGTAAAGGGCTTCCGCTACAAGCTGATCCCGCTGTTCGCCGACGCCATCAAGCCCGACGCCGAAATGACGGCGGCGATCGCCAAAGCGCGCGCGCCCTATGCCAAGGACCTCGCGCGCGTGGTGGGCCAGGCGGACTCGCTGCTCTACCGGCGCGGCAATTTCAACGGCACCTTCGACGACGTGATCTGCGCAGCGCTCTTGAAGGAGCGCGATGCCGAAATCGCGCTGTCGCCCGGCTTCCGCTGGGGCACCAGCGTACTGCCGGGGCAGCCGATTACGATCGAGGACATCCACAACGCCACTGCGATCACTTATCCGCAGGTCTATCGCGTGGGCATGACCGGAGTGCGGCTCAAGGAAGTACTCGAGGACGTGGCCGACAATCTGTTCAACCCCGATCCCTACTACCAGCAAGGCGGCGACATGGTGCGCTGCGGCGGGCTCGGCTACGCCATCGATGTGGGCAAACCGATCGGGAGCCGCATCTCCGCGATGACGCATCTGAAATCGGGCAAGCCGATCGAGCCGGACAAGGAATACACCGTCGCCGGCTGGGCGAGCGTCAATGAAGGCACGCAGGGCCCGCCGGTGTGGGAACTCGTCGAGCGCTATATCGCGGCCGAGAAGACAGTGCGCGTTGCGCCCAACTCAAGCGTAAAAATTTCCGGTGCTTAAGCGCGCTTGACTATTACATTCATGAATTAGAATGTAACAAAAGCGGGTCTGCAAGGTATTCCGCCGGGAGCTGCCGATGACAAAGCCAACCGACCGGACGACAGCGTCGCGCCGAAGGTTTCTCGCCGGTGCCGCGGGGCTTGCGGCCGCTGGCGCAACATCGGCGCGCGCCGACAATCCGAAGAACCTGCCGCCCTATGTGCCGGATTGGACGCGCTCACTCGGCGACGGCGTCGGCGTGCGCGCTTATGGCAATCCGTCGAAATACGAAAAGGACGTGATCCGGCGCACGGTGCCGTGGCTAACGGCAACGCCGGAGTCGTCGGTCGCGTTCACGCCGCTGCACGAACTCGACGGCATCATCACGCCGAACGGGCTTTGCTTCGAGCGCCACCATGGCGGCATCGCCGAAATCGATCCGCACGACTACCGGCTGATGCTGCATGGCCTTGTCAACAAGCCGTTGATCTTCACGCTCGACGACATCAAGCGGCTGCCGCGCGTCAGCCGCATCTATTTCCTGGAATGCGCCGCCAATTCCGGCATGGAGTGGCGCGGCGCCCAGCTCAACGGTGTCCAATACACTCACGGCATGGTGCATTGCGTGCAATACACCGGCGTGCCGCTGAAACTTCTGCTGGAGCAGGCGGGTCTCAAGCCGACAGCGAAATGGATTCTGGCCGAGGGGGCCGACGCCGCGGCGATGACGCGCTCGATCCCCATTTCAAAGGCCATTGACGATTGTCTGGTCGCCTACCGCATGAACGGCGAGATGCTGCGGCCCGAGCAGGGCTATCCGGTGCGCCTGGTGGTGCCGGGCTGGGAAGGCAATGTCTGGGTGAAGTGGCTGCGCCGCCTCAAGGTCGGCGAGCAACCCTGGTACACGCGCGAGGAGACCGCGAAATACACCGACCTGTTGGAGAACGGCAAGGCGCGCAAGTTCACCTTCGAGATGGATGCCAAATCGGTGATCACCGCGCCGTCGCCGCAGGCGCCGCTTAAGCAAAAAGGCTTCACGGTGATTTCGGGGCTGGCCTGGTCAGGCCGCGGCAAGATCAAGCGCGTCGACGTCTCGCTCGACGGCGGCCGCAACTGGCGCACGGCGCGTATCGACGGGCCGGTGTTCGACAGGGCCTGCGTGCGCTTCTATGCCGAGATCGACTGGAACGGCGAGCCGCTGCTGCTGCAATCGCGCGCGCTGGACGAGACCGGTTATGTGCAGCCGAGCAAAGAGAGCTTGCGCAAAATCCGCGGTGTCAATTCGATCTACCACAACAACGGCATTCAGACCTGGTCGATTAAGGCCAACGGGGAGGTCGAAAATGTCGAGGTCGGCTAGGCTTGTGCTCGCGTTCCTACTAATTGCGCTCGCCTCGCCGGCATGGGCGCAGGCGAACAAGGAAACCGTCCGCAACTATGGCATCGGCCAGGCCGCTACGGCGGAGCAGATCGCCGGCTGGGACATCGACGTGCGGCCGGACGGGCAGGGCGCGCCGGCGGGCCACGGCTCGGTGAAAGAGGGCGAGAAAGTCTATATGGACAAATGCGCCGCCTGCCACGGCGAGTTTGGCGAAAGCGCCGGGCGCTGGCCGGCGCTCGCGCAGGGCAAGGGCACACTCGCCTCGCACGATCCGGTCAAGACCGTCGGTTCTTATTTCCCATATCTCTCGAGCGTGTTCGACTACATCCGCCGCGCCATGCCGTTTGGCGACGCACAATCGCTGTCGAACGACGAACTTTACGCGGTCACCGCCTACGTGCTCAATCTCAACGACATCGTGGACGACAAATTCGTGCTGTCGAAAGAGACCTGGAGCCAGATCAAGATGCCGAACCAGGCCGGCTTCTTCGACGACGATCGCGACAGAGCAGAGAAGGCGTTCTGGAACGCCAAGCCCTGCATGAAAGACTGTCGAGGGCCGGTGAAAATCATCGGGCACGCGCAGGAGGTCGATGTGACCCCGGACGACAAGACCAAGAAGCGCGGGGTGGAGTAGCGCCCGCGCGCCGTTTCGCCTATGAATCCCGGCCAACGTCCAGCCGGGAAGCCTCATGGCCAAGCTCAATCTTTCCATCGCCGTACGCGACTATGACCGAACCCGGCCGCTGTCCGACGGGCTGGTGCAGATCGACGGCGTCGATCCGGTGTTCATGGCGCTCGACCCGGAGGAAATCTTCTTCCGCGCCTTCCGCCACGCCGAATTCGACATCTGCGAATTGTCGCTGTCGAGTTTCACGGTGAAGACCGCGCAGGGCACCTGTCCCTATGTCGGGGTGCCGGCTTTCGTGTCGCGCACCTTCCGCCACACCTCGATCTATGTGCGCACCGACCGCATCAAGAAGCCAGCCGATCTCAAGGGCAAAAAGGTCGGCGTGCCGGAATATCAATTGACCGCCAACGTGTGGGCGCGCGCCATTCTGGAGGACGATCACGGCGTCAAGCCTTCCGATATGCATTGGATCCGCGGCGGCCTTGAGGAAGCGGGGCGGGTGGAAAAAATCGCGATCACGCTGCCGAAAGGCGTGACGCTCGAGAACGCACCGCAAGGCCGCACGCTGTCGAGCATGCTGGAGGCGGGCGAAATCGACGCTTTCATCGGGCCGCGCGTGCCGTCCGGCTTCGGGCGCCATCCGCATATCGGCTGGCTGTTTGCCGATCCGGTGGCGGCGGCCAAGGATTATTACAAGCGCACCGGCATCTTCCCGATCATGCATCTGGTCGGCGTGCGGCGCGAACTGGCCGAGGCGCATCCCTGGTTGCCGGGCGCGGTGCTCAAGGCGTTCGAGCACGCCAAGACGATTGCACTTGAGAAATTGTCCGACACCTCGTCAACCAAAGTGACGCTGCCGTTCGTCGAGGAGCGCCTGATGGAGGCGCGCGCACTGATGGGCCATGACTTCTGGCCCTACGGGCTCGATGCCAGCCGCAAGACGCTGGAGACTTTCCTGCAGCACCACTATGCCCAGGGCTTGTCGTCGCGGCTGCTCAAGCCCGAGGAACTCTTTCACGCAGGCACGCACGAGACGTTCAAACTCTAACCTCAGACCGGGAGGTGCGTATGAAGGGCCTCGTCGTACTAACCGCAGCCATGGTGATCAACATGTCCGCATCTGCCGCCGAGATTTACGTGATGAGCGGCGGCGCGCCGCAGGAAGTATTCACGGAGTTGACGCCAAAGTTCGAGCAGCAAACCGGCCATAAGGTAAAGTTCACTTATGCGGTCATCACCGCGCTGCGCGAGAAGCTCGCCGCCGGCGAAAATGCTGACGTGCTGGTGATGCCGATGCCCGTGCTTGACGGTTTGGCCAAGGACGGCAAGCTACGCGCCGATGCTCGCGGCACGTTCGGGACCGTCGGGATCACTGTGGTGGTCAAGGAAGGCGCGGCTAAGCCTGATATTTCCACCAAAGAGAAATTCCGCGATGCGATGCTCGCCGCCCGCTCGGTCGTCCATGCTACGCCGGGAAAGACGCCGAGCGGCACCCACATGGGCAAGGTGATGGAACAGCTCGGCATCGTCGATGCCATGGCCAAGAAGGTCATTCACAAACCGGCGCTCGACGGCGGCGTGCAATTGGTGGCCAGCGGCGAGGCCGATATCGGCATCTATCCGGCGAGCGAAGTCGCGAGCGTCAAGGGACTGACCATCGTCGGACCATTGCCGGCGGGCATCGACTTCACCATCGTCTATGGCGGGGCGGCGACGGCGGGCAGCGCGGAGGCCGCGGCGGCCTTCGTGAAATTCATGGCGGCGCCGGAAAACCGCGCGGTCTGGAAACACGCCGGTTTCGATCCGCCGACAAATTAGCCGACAGCACAAACTCCAATGACAGTCACGATCACCAGTATTGCCGGCGGCGCGCCCAAGCCGGTGTTCGATCGGCTCGGTCCGATTTTCGAGCGGCGCACCGGCCACAAACTGAACGCGCTCTACGACACCATGAGCGGGATCGCGGGACGCGTGGCCAAGCACGAGGCGTTCGACGTGCTGGTGATGCCAGCGCCGCTGATCGAGGCTTACGTGAAGGACGGCACGGTCTTGGCGGCCGGCCGCGCGGCGCTCGCCAATATCGGGCTCGGGGTCGGCGTCGGGGCGGGCGGCGATGTTCCCGACGTTTCGACCCCCGAGAAGCTGCGCGCGGCGCTGCTGGCGGCGCGCCTGGTGGTGCATGCGCCGCCGACCGCCACGCCGAGTGGTGCGCAAAGCGACAAGATCATCAAGGAACTCGGGCTTGAGGAGGCATTGGCGGGACGGGTGGTGCACCGAGCGGGCCTGGCTGGCGGCATCACCATGATCGCCAACGGCGAAGGCGTGATCGGTATTTTTCCCAAGAGCGAAATCGTGGCCGGGCCGGGCGTTGCGCTCGCGGGGGAGCCGCCGCCCGCTCTGCAACTCAACATCACTTATGGAGCAGGCGTCGTCGCCGCGAGCCCGGCGGCGGCGCCGACGGCGGACTTCATCGGATTCCTGATCGAGCCGGACAGCCGCAAGGTGTGGACCGCATGCGGATTTGATCCGCTCACGATTTAGACGGCGATCTCAGCGGAAAAACAAGCTGTGGCCGTAGATGATAACGACCGCCACGATTATAAACGCGGCGACCAATTCTCCGATAACTTTGCCCGTCCGCTCAAGTCCGTCGGTCTCTGCGTCAAAATATTGCATTGGATTTCTCCTGCATCCAAGGATAGCAGGAGGCCGTCAATCCACATTGATCTCGATCAAAAGGCGCTACCGGCGGCGGGCCAAGCGGCGGATTTCACGGTGTGGACCGCCTGCGGTTTTGTCCCGCTTTAATTCTTTGCCGGCTTCAATTTCACGTGGATGTTCTTTTCCTGCGTGAACGAAAGCATCTCCTCGAAACATTCCTCGCGTCCCAGGCCCGACTGCTTGAAGCCGCCAAACGGCGCGCCGAGGAAATGCTTGCCGATTTCATTGATCCACACGTAGCCCGCTTCCACGTTCATCGCGGTGCGGTGCGCGGTCGACAGGTCGTTAGTCCAGATCGAGGCGGTCAGCCCATATTCCACCTGGTTGACCTCTGCCAGCATCTTATTTTCGTCGCTCCACTTGAACACGCCCAGCACCGGCCCGAATATTTCCTCGCGCGCAATCCGCATCGACATGTCGACGCCGGAAAACACCGTCGGCTCGATATAGAAGCCGTTCGCCAAGGCGGGATCGGCCGGCCGCCCGCCGCCGGCGATTACGCGCGCGCCTTCTTGTCTGGCGGCATCGATGTAGCTCAGCACGCGCTCGAACTGGGTCTTGGAGATGATGGCGCCCATCGTGGTGGCCGGATCGGTCGGAAGGCCCGGCTTGAAATGCGCGATGCGCGCCTTGATTCGCTCGATCACCGCGTCGTGGATTTTCTCGTGGATGAAGGCGCGGCTGGTCGAGCCGCAGCTTTGCCCGCACCAGGTGAAATTCATGCCGCCTATGACGGCGCCGGCGACCTCATCGGGATCGGCGTCGCCATAGGCGATCAGCGCATTCTTGCCGCCGAGTTCCAGCATGGTGCGTTTGACGGTGTCGCTGGCCGCCTTCATCACCGCGCGGCCGGTCGGTACGCTGCCGATCAGCGCGATCATTGCAACGTCGGGATGGCTAGCGAGCCGCTGGCCGGCCTCGCGCCCACCCGGCACCACATTGAATACGCCGGGCGGCAGCAGGCCGCCGATCAATTCGGCCAGCCGCAGCGATGAGAGCGGCGCCTGCTCAGGTGGCTTGACGATGACGGTATTACCGGCGGCGAGGGGAGCCGCCGACTTTCCAGCGCAGAACATGAACGGATGGTTGAACGGGATGATGCGGCCGACCACGCCCAAGGGTTCGCGCACCGAGAAGTTGACCACGTCGGGGCCCATCGGGATCGAGGAGCCCTTCATTTCGGTCACAAATCCGGCGAAGAACTCCATCTGCGCCGCCGCCACCATGGCGTCGCTCACCATCTCTTTGACTGGATTGCCGCAGTCGGCGGCGTCGATCATCGCCAACTCGTTGGCGTTCTCACGCAAGATCTGCGCAATGCGCCGCAGAATCTTGGCGCGCTCGAGCGGCAGCACACGCCGCCACTCTTTGAAGGCAACCTTGGCCGCCTTGACCGCCGCATCGATGTCTTCGGCGCCGGCGTCGGCCACCTTGCCGAGCGACAGACCGGTGCCGGGATTGAGGGTGTCGACAAATCGCCCCGATTTGGGGTCGTGCCAGGCGCCGCCATAATAGGCGCCGCGATTTTTCGGCAGCACCACGGCCTGCGCGGAGGCGGCCTGCGGAGATACGGCAGTGGTCATGGCTTAAGGCCCTCGGCGATGATTATTTCTTGCGCGGCGGAATCTGGATGAGTTCGGCGAGCTGTTCCTTGGTCAACGGCGCCGGAATAAACTTCAAGGTGACCGCCTCGGCCATCAGCGGCTCCAGACCCTTGATTTCATCGGGATCGACCAGGCTCTTGGGGAAGAACTCGTCCCGCACGCGCTTGGCCATCGGCTCGCTCACGCGGACGAACTCTGCGTAGTCCTTGATCACCTGCGGATCGGCCGAATACATATAGTCGATGGCCTCGCGATAGGCCGCCATGAAGCGCTCGATCACGGCCTTGCGGTTTTTCAGAGTGTCGGCGTTGACGACGTTGACGCGGATGGTCTGCCCGCGCACCAGCGCCGCATCGGTCGCCTTGGCGACGATGTGGATTTTGCCTTCTTCTATTTCCTTGAGGCCGAACGGCGGCGAGGCCCAGCCGATGTCGACCTGATCGGTCATCACCGTGGTGAGCGTCGTCGCCGGATTGCCGGTCGCCGTCGGCTTGGCGGCGGTCAGTTTGAATTCGTTGATGAAGGCGCGGACGATGCTCTGGGTCGAGGAGCCGTTGGTGGAGAAGGCAATGGTATGGCCGTCGGCGTCCCTGATGGTCTTGATCGCGGGATTCTTGGAGTACCAGTAATCGGCGGCGCCGGTCGCTTCTGCGGCCATGATGCGCACCGGCGCGCCCTTTGCATAGGCCGCCATAGCGCCGTGCGTGCCGACGGCGAAGCCCATGTCGACACTGCCGGAAACGACCGGCTGCAGCGTTTCGCCGGCGCCCGAGGTGTAGATGATGTCAAGCTCAAGATCGTGCTTCTTGAAGATGCCTGCCTTGTCACCCAGGTGCAGGATGGCGGTATCCCAGTTGCCGCGCTGGCCGACCGTCATCTTGAGCTTGTCGGCGGCCGCTGCTGGATGGATGAACGCGATGGCGGCGATTGCCGCGGCGCCCGCCAAATGGCCGATGTGTTTCATGAATCCTCCCGTTTGATGCAGTTTATTGCCGTTTGATGGTGTGCAGCCCGCCGAGGCGGCCGACCAGAGCATTGGCGCCGATCGCCAGCACGAACAGGACGATCAACATGGCATACATGCGCGGCATGTCGAAAATACTGTAGGCCTGGATGATCAGGAAGCCGATGCCCTTGTTCGACAGTTTTGTCTCCGCCAGGAGCGTGCCGATCAGCGCAACGCCGAGACCGAGCCTTGCGCCGTTGATGACCGGATGCCGCATGGCGGGCAGATAAATCTTCGCCACCATCTGCCAGGCGTTGGCGCGGAAGCTTTTTCCGACGCGGATCAGCACCTTGTCGATTCCGCGCATGCCGGCGGCGACACTGAGCGCGACCGGAAAGAAGCAGGACAAGGTGCCGAGCGCGACCTTGGATTCGGGGCCGACGCCAAACCACATGATCATGACGGGAAAGAAGATGATCTTGGGCGTCGGGCCGAGATAATAGATATAGGACTCGAATGCCTTCGACAGGAATCGGTTGGCGCCGAGCAGAATGCCGACCGCCAACCCCGCCAGGCCGCCGATCGCCAAAGCGGCGCCGATCTCGGCCGTGGTAACGCCGAGCTGAAAATAATAGTCGGCGCTGGTGAGCAGAGCGGCGAGCGCGCGGCCGATCGCCAGCAGCGAGGGCACCACATCGCGGTAGAGCCAGCCGGAATGCGCGAGGAATTCCCACAGCGCCAGCACGCCGAGGATGATGGCGATGCGCAGTAGCATCACGGGGCTTAACGTCGGCACGGCGAGCGCCGTCTGCCTCAGTCGACCGGTCTCAGCCATCGCTCGGCCTTTTCCAACGCCACGAAGAACAGAATGCTCACCAGGATGACGAAGCAGATCGCCGCATAGGTGCCGGCGAGGTCGTAACGTTCGGCGAGCTCGTTGATGAGCTGACCAAGCCCGCCGAAATTGATCAGGAATTCAACTCCGACGATATTGATCAGCGCGAAAATCAACCCGAGCCGCACGCCCACGAAAATCGTCGGCAGCGCCGCTGGGAACAGGATTTTCCAGAACTGCTGCGTGGCGGTGAGATTGAAGCTGCGGCCGACATTGACCAGCACCTTGCGCGTGCCGGCGACGCCTTCGATGGTCTTCAGGATCACTGGCGGCAGGGCCGCGACGAAGCCCATCATGATGATGGTCCAGGCGTTGCGCCCGAAGATCACCAGGAACAGGGGATACATCAATACGATCGGCGCCGAGGCCATGGCCGCGACCCAGGTCTCGCAGGCCTGTTGCAGCAACTTGAAGCGATGCATCAGCACACCGCCGGCGACACCGAACACGGTCAGCATGATGCCGGTGATGAGGCATTCTGTGAGCGTAAGCAGGAAGCGGCTGAAGACGTGCTCTTCGGTGATCACCCGGTAGAAACTGCCGATGATTTCCGAGGGCGGCGGCACGATGAAGCGGTTGATCGCGCCAGCCCGGATCAGGATTTCCACGACCAAAAAGAATGCCACGAGCGAGCCAAGTCCTGCGATCGGGACGGCAAGATTGCCGAGGCTTGCGCGTCTTGCGGGCGCGGCGGCGCTCACGATGAGCCGCCTTCGTGGTGCAGCACGTGGGCTTCCTCGTCGCGCATGCCGCGGCTCGCCTCTTCGCGGAGGTCGCTCCAGATTTCCGCGACGTAGCGGCCGAAGGCCGCGCTGCCCACGACCTCGGACGTACGCGGGCGCGGCAGGTCGATATCGACGATGCGCTTGGTCTTGCCGGGCCGATAGGTCATCACCAAGATGCGATCTGACATTTGAACGGCTTCAGTGATATTGTGGGTAATCAGCAGCGTGGTCTGCTTCAGCTGCTGCTGGATTTGCAGCACCTTGTCGCCAAGCAAAAGTCGGGTCTGCTCGTCGAGCGCGGCGAACGGCTCGTCCATCAGCAGGATCTTGGGCTCGGAGGCGAGCGTGCGGGCGAGCGAGACGCGTTGGCGCATGCCGCCGGAGAGTTCGCCTGGATAGCGGTTCTCGAAGCCGTCGAGGCCGACGAGCGCTAT
Organism: Pseudolabrys sp.; assembly: GCA_036491675.1. Classification (GTDB taxonomy): domain Bacteria; phylum Pseudomonadota; class Alphaproteobacteria; order Rhizobiales; family Xanthobacteraceae; genus Pseudolabrys. The sequence goes on from DASXBN010000009.1 coordinate 116,456, forward strand.
AAAATGCTTGGCACGCTCCGCCCGCTTGGCGCGCTCCATGCCGACGAGTTCGAGCGGGAAGGCGACATTGTCGATCACCGTGCGCCAGGGAAAGGTGGATTCCTCCTGGAACACCATGCCGATCGATTTGTGCGGGCCGGAAATGGTTTCGCCGGCGACGCTGACCACGCCGTCGTGATGGCTGAGCAGCCCGCCGATCACATTGAACAAGGTCGATTTGCCGCAGCCCGAAGGACCGATGACCGAGAGGAATTCACCCGGCCTGACCTTGAACGAAACATCGTCGACCGCGGTGACCGGGCCGTCCAGCGTCTCGTAGCGCACGACGATGTCGTCCACCACCAGGATGGCTTCGTCGGATCGCGGTGCGGCGTCGGGCATTATTTAGCTTTCCTCGCGCATGATCTTATCCGAAAACCGGTTCCCACTTTTCGGGATCATGCGCTATTCGCTCTTGCGCGTCATTGCCGCGGTCAGGGCGGCCGTGTAGCCAGGCTCCACCCGCACATCGACGACCGCCACGTGCCCCGCGTCCACCGCGGCGATGGCCTTGCTGAAAACCGCCGCCAAATCGCCGGCGGCGGTGACGGGGCCGAAGCCTTGCGCGCCTTGCGCGCGCGCTACGCCTGCAATGTCGATGTCCGGCTCGGAAATGCGCTGGCCGACCCAACGGTTTTCGATTGGGCGGTTGCGCACGCGGGCGACGCGCTCCTGGTGCAACTCGTCGTTGAAGAAGGAGCGGTTGTTGGCCACCGCGATCAGCATCGGGATCTTGTAATGCGCCGCCGTCCAGATCGCCGTGCAGCCCATCATGAAGTCGCCATCGCCGCACACCGCGACCGGCAGCCGGCCCGAGCCTTTGAGCGCGAGCGCGGCGCCGACCGAAATGCCCGGTCCGCCGCCGACCCCGCCGCCGCCATTGGAGCCGATATAATCGAGCGGATGGCGCAGGGGCCAGCTCGCGCCGTTCCACGACAATGAAAGGTGGGTGAGGGTGGTGGGACGCCCGCCGACCGCGCGACGCAGGCTGTCGGCGAGATGATCGACGGTGAGCTTGCCCTCGGCGAGCTTGGGAAATTCGCGCGTGACCGACGCGACCGCGCGCGGGCCGCCCGCTCCGAGCGCCGCGAGCAGAGCCGGCACCGCGGCGTCCGGCTCGCAATCGATGAAGACGTCGACCGGCGGCAGGCCCTGATAGTCCATGCTCCAGCCATTGTGCAGGCGGTGATCGACCGACACCTGCACGACCTTGGCGGCAACTTGGCCGCCGACATGCTTGAACGTACCTGCCACATCGACCCAATCGAGGCTCAAGATGACGTCGGCCGAGCGGATAGCGTCGGCCGCCTCCGGCGCGAGCACGCTGCCGCCGGGGCTGCCTGCATGCAGCGGGTGATCGGTTGGAAAGGCGGCGCCGATTTTGAGGTCGGTGACGACACGCGCGTTTAGCCGTTCCGCCAGCTTCACGCGTTCGTTCCAGGCTTCCTCACTACGCGAGACGCGGCCGGCGAGTATCACCGCATGCTTGGCGTTGCGCAGCAGATCGGCGGCTTGCTTAATCGACTGCGCGGAGGGCGCGCTTTCGACCGGCGGCATGTAGCGCTTGGCGTCGATCGGCGGCACTGGTTCGGTCAGCTTTTCTTCCTGCATGCCGGCATCGAGATTGATGTAAGTCGGACCGCGCGGCGCGGTGTTGGCGATCCAGCCGGCGCGCAATACGGCTTCGCGCGCGGCGACGGGCGAAGCCGGCTGGTCGTCCCATTTGGTGTAGCCGCGCACCAGCGCGCCTTGGTCGCGCGCGGTGTGGATCCAATCGATCCACGGCCGCCGCTTGGTGGCGTCGACCGGCCCGGTGGCCCCTAACACCACCATCGGCATGCGGTCGCACCAGGCGTTGAAGAACGCCATGGTGGCGTGCATCAGGCCGACATTGGAATGCACCGCCGCCGCCATCGCCTTGCCGGTGACTTTGGCATAGCCCTGCGCAATGGCGACCGCGCTTTCCTCGTGCAGGCAGAGCAGCATCTGTGGCCGCTCGTTGCCTAGGTAATTCACCAAGCTGTCGTGCAGGCCGCGATAGCTGGCGCCCGGATTGAGCGCGATATAGGGGATGTCGAGCGCGCGCAGCGCATCGGCCACGACGTCGCTGCCGAAGCCCGCGGCGTTGACGCCGGCCGGAACGGGGCGGTCGAGGCCGGCGATGGTGCTATTGCGTTGGGAATTGGACACTGTTGGATCCTGCGGTCACCCACCCGGTGCGGGATGGCGGCATCCAACCGGATCACGAGCCCTGACGCAACCTCGCCAGCACCTTCAAGCCGGCATAACCGTCGGCCGGCTCCATGCCGACCTTCTTCTGGAAAGCGAGGACGGCCTTTACCGTATCGCTGCCGGTCCGGCCGTCGATGCCGTCGGTCTTGAACCCGCGCTCGTTGAGGCGGCGTTGGATTTCCTTGACCTCGTCCAGCGTCGGCACGCGCTCGCCGCCAGGAAACTGCTGGTGGAACGGCGGATCGCCGCGGATCAGATCGCCGAGATGGAGCAGCGCCAGCGTGTAGCTGGTGGACGGATTGTACGAATGAACGCTGCGGAAGTTCTGGCCGATCAGGAAGGCCGGACCGCCGGGGACGGGCAGCCATAGCTTCACTTGGTCGCCGGGCCGGGCGAAAGCGGCGCCGTCGGCGCGCCGCACGCCGAGTTCGTGCCATTTGGCGTAAGGGCGTAGCGTGCGGTTATTGGCCAGCCGCGCCTGACCCGCGGCGAGCTTCACCTCGCAGCCCCAGGCTTCGCCGCGCCGGTATTTTCCCCGCTCGACCAGATAGTGGGCGGTGCCGGCCAATGAATCGTCGGGCTTGCCGAACGGAGTGATGCGGCCGTCATGGTCGTAATCGACGCCCATATGCAGCCAGACTTCCGGCATCCACTGGGTGTGGCCCATGGCGCCGGCCCAGGAGCCGATCATCTCCGGGGCTTGCGCCCAACCGCGATCGACGATGGTGAGCGCATTGAGCAATTCGGCTTCCCAATAGGCGCGCCGCCGCCGCTCGCCCCAGGCGAGCGCCGCCAAAGCCGGAATGATTGGCCGCATGTATTTCGGATTGACGATGACGTCGCCGAAGGACGACTCCATGCCCCACAGGCCGAGCAATATGTAGCGGTCGACGCCGTAGTCTTTCTCCAAGCGCGCTAGCAGGCCGGCAAATTCCTTCGCGCGCTCCTTGCCGGTGATGACGCGCCAGTCGGAACAACGGCGGTTGATATATTGCCAGAGCTGCTCGGTGAATTCCGGTTGCGCGCGTTCCAGGTCGTAAACGCTGGTGTCGGGCGTGAGCGTGGACATCACGCGGTCGTAGGTTGTCTCCGAGATGCCGCGGCCGATCGCACGCGGGCGGAAACCGGCGACCCAGCGTGCGAACGCGGGGGATTGTGCGGCGAGGGAAGGCCCGCCCAGCGCGAGGATCGCGGTCGCGCCGAGTGCCGCCGAAAGACAGGCGCGCCGAGTCAAAGGCATGCGCAGTCGGACGGTTTCGCTCAGGGAGATTCGCAGCATGGCGGTAGTCTATGCGCTGCGGCGGTCCGTCAACAGCCTCTTGCAGATACCGAACCTGCCGTCAGTTCTCGGCCTCGTGCCGGCGCTTGTGGCGGATGCGGTGCACGTGCCGGCGCTTGTGCGGCTTGGCGCTCTCGGCGTCCGCTTTTTTCACTTTTGCCGGCGGCTCCGATAGTGCGGCGGCGGGAGCTCGCGCAGCCGGCGCGGGGTTCCGGATCACCGGCAGCTTGATCGGAACCGGCGGTGCCGGCTCGCTCGAGTTGATTTCGGTGCCGCGGCCGCCGATGAGTCGCTCATAGGCCGCGACCAGCGTCATGTACGGATTGACCCATACCCAGCCGACACTGGTGAACACCTGCATGTTGAAATGCAGGTGGTAGGAAGTTCCGTTCTCGTAGTCGCCCCAGTTCGCCATCTTGCCGATGATCTCGCCTTCGCTCACCTGCCGGCCATTGAGCAGGCCGTCGGCGTCCATGAATTTTGGATTCATATGCAGGTAGCGGAAGCGGACGTGCTCATTTTCGTTGTTGGCCACGAGATAGGCGGCGAGATTGCCGGGCATACGCCGGATGACGCCGTCATGCACGGCGGCGATGTTGTCCTGGTAGGGCAAGCAGCGGTCGGCTTCGGCGTTGTTGAGCACGCAATGCGCGGGGCGGATGTCCTCGCCTTGGTGGCCGTACCCGCCCGGGCATTGGCCGACGAGCCAATCGCGCAATTCGCAGAAATTGTCGCGCCATGGATAGCTGAAATTCTCCGGTGCCGATTCATTGAAGATGAGTTGCTTGTCGTTGCGCCGGCAACGGTATTCCGCATCCCTGTGGCCGAGGCGGCCGACGACCCCGCTCTTGTAGCAATCGCCCCACGGCATGAAAGACTGCGATTTCACGTAAGCCGGTGCGGTCGCGATCGGAAAGCGCATATGGGTATAGACGTGGTAATCGGCGCGGCCGGGTAATTTATTCCAGCCGCTATTGGCGATCAGATCGCCCGGACCGTGATAGGTGAAATCCGACTGGGCCGTCGGCCGGCTGAGGTCGGTTTTAGGCCCCGGCAATTTTGCCGGCGCGCCGCCGGCCGTGCGCAACTGGCGCAGGAAAGCGCCCGCGATCGGATCGGCCTCGCGGCACGACAGATAGCGGCGCGAGGGCGGCCGATCGTAGCATTGGATCGCCACCACATAAGGCACGCCGAAGCGCTCGAACGCGTAGCGAACATGGGCTTCGCGCAGGATACGGCGCATGCCGGGAAATAGGTCATCAAGCCCTTTCGGCGGGAATACTTCCTGGTGGTCGGGTCCGTCGAGCGCATAGACGAAGGCCGCGCCGGTGATCTCGACCACGATCGGTTTGTCAGAGCGCGAATCGAATCCGCTGGCGAGGAAGGTGGCGTCGTAGCCAGCCGGTCCGGCCAGGAAGAATTTGGTCGGATGAAAGCGGCCGAAATATTTGTCCGAACTGGCGGCGTCCGGCTTGGCTTCCGCGTCGTCCTTGTGGAAGGCGTCGACGTCGAACGGCAGCAGCACCGGGACCGTGCTTTTGGCAATGCCGGCAAAACGCTTGCCGGTAATCGCATTGAGGCGCGCGAAGGCTTCGGCTGCCGGCTCACTCGCGCGTCCGGGCACGCTCGCCGCCGCGGCGTCCCAATTCACGTTGCTCAGCGTGATGACGGGGCTTTGCATCTCGGCCGCGGCCACCGGCCCACCGACGAACAAAGCCAAGCTTACAAGAGCGGCACGTTTCAACAAGCGTTCCTCATCCGGCCCGCCAGCCGGGCTGCAAGGTCGGTTGGTAGGAGTTAACGGCATCGCCCGCCGGCATACAAGGGTGACGCGTTGGTGTAAGGTTCGGCCGGCTTTTATCCCGGGAGACGCGCGCGACATGACGGTCAATGAAGCAAGCAGGATAGGCGGCGCCGAGCGCGAGCCGGAGATCGTCGAGAGCGGCGGCACGGCACGGCTGCATTTGACGCTCGCCACTACCGACTACGACCACGTGCGCGACCTCCTGAACGGCGTGGTGCGGGCGGAGGGCATCGTGCTTACCGGTTTCGTGCTGCCGGTTGAGGAAGTCTTTTTCAGGTTTATCAAGAATCGTGAATGGGACGTTTCCGAAATGTCGTTCGGAAAGTTCATCGGTTATGCCTCGCAAGGCAATTCGCCCTTCGTCGGCATTCCGGTGTTTCCCTCGCGCGTGTTCCGCCATTCGGCGTTCTATGTGCGCACCGACCGCGGCATCCGCTCGCCGAAAGATCTCGAAGGCAAGAGCGTCGGAATTCCGGAATGGGCGCAGACCGCGGGGATTTATGCGCGCGGGTATCTCACCGAGACGGCGGGCGTCGATCTTCGCACGATCAACTGGGTGCAGGGCGGCATGAACGAGGCCGGGCGCGAGGAGAAGGTCGAGTTCACGCTGCCGAAGGGCATTCAGTATCAGCAGCGGCGCGACACCAGCATCTCGGCGATGCTGTTGTCGGGTGAGATCGACGCGGCCATCTCGGCGCGTGTGCCGGATGCTTTCGAGCGCGGCGGTGGCAAGATCGCGCGGCTCTTCCCGGATTATCGCATGGAGGAAATGCGCTACCACGAAGCGACCGGCATCTTCCCGATCATGCATGTCATCGCGATGCGCCGCGCAGTGTTCGAGCGCTATCCTTGGGTGGCGATGAACCTGTTCAAGGCCTTCGACCAAGCCAAGGATAGAAGCCTGGAGCGTATCCAGGATTTGACCGCCTCGCGCATCCCGGTGCCGTGGGCCTCCGCCATCGCCGGCGAATGGAGCGAGAGTTTCGGCGCTGATCCGTTTCCCTATGGGCTGGAAGCGAACCGCAAGACGCTCGACGCGTTCTGCCGTTTTTCCCACGAGCAGGGCGTCACCGCCAAACGGCTCACGCCCGACGATCTGTTTCCGAAGGAAGTGCGGGCGAGCGTTAGGGTCTAGTCCTTCGCCCGCTCGACATAAGCACCGTCGGCGGTCATCACCACCACGCGGGTGCCGGCGGTGACGTGGGTCGGTACCATGGTGCGCACGCCGTTCGACAGGATCGCCGGCTTGAACGAGCCGGACGCGGTCTGGCCCTTCATCGCCGGTTCAGTCTCAGTGATTTCCAGCGTGACCTTCTGCGGAATTTCAAGCGAGATCGCGTTGCCCTCGTGGATGGCCAATTGCACTTTCATGCCTTCCTGAAGATAGGCGGCCATGTCGCCCACGATATCGGCTTGGAGCGCGACCTGATCGTAGGTTTCCCCGTTCATGAAGTGGAAGCCGTCGCCGTCCTGGTAGAGGTAGGAGTATTCCACGTCCTCGACATGGGCGCGCTCGACCTGGTCGGTGGTCTTGTAGCGCATCTGGGTCTTCACGCCGTCGGAAATCCGGCGCATATCGACCTGCGTGGTGGGGGTACCCTTGCCGGGATGAAAATTTTCCGCGTTAAGGACGACGAAGAGCTTGCCGTCGAGATCGACGATATTGCCTTTGCGGAGTGAACTGGCGATGACCTTCACGTTTAGCTTCCTTGAGTTTTGGGCGGCGCGGAACCGCGGTTTCGGGCCGCACCATAGCGATCTTGGCGCGGGATGCCAGTCTTTCCGAGGCTTGGTTTGAGCCCGGTTCCGTAGAGGTAAATGTGGGAAAAGCGACGCCATTTTGGCTTCCCGGCATCCATACCGGTCGCCGGCCGTTCCTAAAGGCACGCGGGCGGATCGCCGCCGCCTTGCGGGCCTGGTTTGCCGCGCGCGACTTCGTCGAGGTGGAAACCGCGGCCCTGCAGGTATCGCCCGGCAACGAAACCCATCTGCATGCCTTCGCCACCGACCTGATCGCAGCCGGCGGAGAGCGGCAGCCGCTTTATTTGCGGACCTCGCCGGAATTCGCAGCCAAGAAGCTGCTGGCGGCGGGCGAGACGCGTATTTTTGAATTCGCCCGCGTGTTCCGCAACCGCGAGCGCGGCGCGCTGCATCACCCCGAATTCACCATGCTTGAATGGTATCGCGCGAATGAGGCGTACCCGGTGTTGATGGACGACTGCGCGGCGCTGCTGGCCGAGGCGGCACGCGCGGCCGATACGAAGCAATTCACGTTCCGCGATAAGACAATTGACCCATTTGCCGAGCCGGAGCGCGTGACGGTGGCGCAAGCCTTCGAACGCCACACGAGCATCGACCTGCTGGCGACGGTCGCCAACGGGCAGGGCGACGCCAAGAAACTCGCCGCGGCGGCGGCCAAGGCCGGCGTTGCGACGGCGGCGGACGATACTTGGGGCGATATCTTCAGCCGGATCCTGGCCGAGCGAGTTGATCCCCATCTCGGCGTCGGGCGGGCGACCATATTATATGAGTACCCGCTGCCGCTGGCGGCGCTGGCGCGGGCAAAGTCGGGCAGCGACAAGGTGGCCGAGCGCTTCGAGTTCTATGCCTGCGGGGTGGAACTCGCCAATGCCTTCGGCGAGCTGACCGACGTCGCCGAGCAGCGCGCGCGTTTCGAGAATGCGATGGCCGAGAAACAGCGCATCCACGGCGAGCGCTATCCGGTGGACGAGGATTTCCTGGCCGCCCTGGCGCAGATGCCGCAGGCCTGCGGGATTGCGCTCGGCTTCGACCGGCTGGTGATGCTGGCCACCGGCGCGAAACACATCGAGCAGGTGATATGGACGCCGGTGGTCGAGCCCTAAATGAATTCGACGAGGAGAAACCCATGACGACGCTCCGCAGCCCTGCGCAATTGTGCGATCACGGCCTGGCGCCCCCCGAGCAGCACGCCGCTTTGGACTCGGTGGCCGCGCGCTACGCGGTCGCGTTGCCGCAGGCCTTGGCCGATCTGATCGATCCGAACGATGCGCACGATCCGATCGCGCGGCAATTCATGCCCGACGTGGCGGAGCTCAAGACGCAGCCGCAAGAACTCAGCGACCCGATCGGCGACGACGCACACTCACCCGTCGAGGGGGTCGTGCATCGCTATCCCGACCGTGTGCTGCTCAAGCTCACGCCGATCTGCGCGGTCTATTGCCGGTTCTGCTTCCGGCGCGAGATGGTAGGCCCCGAGAATGGCAAAGCGCTGTCGGCGGCGGCGCTCAACGCTGCGCTCGATTACATCCGCAGCCGGCCGCAAATCTGGGAGGTGATCCTCACCGGCGGCGATCCGCTGGTGCTCTCGCCGCGCCGCCTGAGGGAGATCATGGCGCGGCTCGGCGCCATCGAGCACGTGAAGATCGTGCGCCTGCACACCCGCGTCCCGGTCGCGGACCCAGACCTCGTCAGCGACGCCCTCGTCGCCGCCATGACCAGCAGCGGCAAGACCACCTACATCGCGCTGCACGCCAACCACGCCCGCGAGCTTACCGACGCCGCCCTCGCGGCCTGCGCCAGGATCACCGACGCCGGCGTTCCGATGCTCGGCCAGACCGTGCTGCTGGCGGGCGTCAACGACGACGCCGAGACGCTGGCCGAGCTGATGCGCGCCTTCGTCGAAGCGCGGATCAAGCCCTACTACCTGCACCACCCGGACCTTGCGCCCGGCACGGGCCACTTCCGCGTCAGTCTCGCAAAGGGCCAGTCGCTGGTGAAAGCCCTGCGTGGCCGCCTCTCGGGCCTCTGCCAGCCCACCTACGTCCTCGATATCCCCGGCGGCCACGGCAAGGTCCCCATCGGCCCCAGCTACCTCAACGGCAACCTCGACGCCTGTGTCCGGGTCGAGGACCCCTGGGGCCACGAGCACGCCTACCCGCCGGCGTCCTCGCTGGACGGCGCCGGACCCCGGAACCCCAGTGCGACCAGATAGACCTCCGAGCTCTCCGCCCGGCTCGCCTTCGGCTTGACCGTCCGCACCGTCTCGAACCGCCGCTTCAGCTGCGCGATCACGCTCGCGGTCTCGCCGCCCTGGAACGCCTTGGCGACCAGCGCGCCGCCAGGTTTCAGCGCCACGTCGGCGAAATCCGCCGCCGCCTCGACCAGGGCGACGATGCGCAGGTGGTCGGTCTGGCGATGCCCGGTGGTGTTGGGCGCCATGTCGGAGAGGATGAGGTCGGCCGGCCCGCCCAGCAGCGCGACCAGTTGCTCGCCGCAGCCCGGCTCGGTGAAGTCGGCCTGCACCAGCCGCGCCGGAGCCAGCGGTTCGACCGCCAAGAGGTCGACGCCCGCCACCGCGCCCGCGCCCCGCTCCAGCAGCACCTGGATCCACCCGCCGGGCGCGCAGCCAAGGTCGATGGCGCGCGTCCCGCGCCGGATGAGGCCCTGTCGGTCGTCGATCTCGGCGAGCTTGAAGGCCGCTCGCGAGCGGTACCCTTTGGCCGTGGCCGCGGCCACGAACGGATCGTTTAACTGGCGCTCTAGCCACGCCTGGGAGGACGGCGTGCGCGACTTGGCGGTCTTCAGCCGCTGCGCCGGCGCGCGCCCGTCCCCGCCGCCGCTCGGCGGCCGCACCATGCGCTTGCGCGGCGGGTCCGCCACCTAGATGCGCGACCTGCGGCGTCGTCGGCCACGCCGCCGCCGCTCGCTCATCAACGCCAGCAGCATGCCTTCGCGCAGCCCGCGATCGGCCACCCGCACCCGCTCGCAAGGCCAGACTTCCTGCACCGCCTCGAGGATCGCCGCGCCCGCCAGCACCAGGTCGGCGCGGTCTGGCCCGATGCAGGGCTGGGCGGCGCGCTCGGCCGGGTTGAGCCCGGTGAGCCGCGCGCGCACGGCCTCGCATTCGGCGCGGGTCATCCAGAGGCCGTCGACCTTCGAGCGCTCGTAGCGCGGCAGGCCCAGGTGCAGCCCCGCTAGGCTGGTGATTGCGCCCGAGGTGCCGATCAGGTGGCTGCGGCCGCGCTCGAACAGGGTCCGCAGCGGCTCGGCGGCGGCGAATTCGGCCACCTGCGCCTTCATCGCCTCGACCATGGCCCGGTACCAGGCCTCATGCCCGGTTTCGCCTTCCGGGAAGCGCTCGGCGAGGGTGACGACGCCGATGGGGATCGAGAGCCAGGCGGCGATCGGCGGGATGCGCCCCGGCTCGCGGCGGCCGCGCAGGTCGAGCCAGGCCAGCTCGGTCGAGCCGCCGCCGACGTCCAGCACCAGCGCCGCCTCGGCGTCGGGGTCGAGCAGGTTGCAGCAGCCCGCGACCGAAAGCCGCGCCTCCTCGCGCGGCGTGATCACGTCGAGCGAAAGGCCGGTCCGCACCTCGACGCTGGCCAGGAACTCCGCGCCGTTGGCCGCCGCGCGGCAGGCCTGGGTCGCGATCGCCCGCACCCGCACCGGCGCCCGGCGCTGAATCTTGTCGGCGCAGATGCGCAGGGCCGCCATCGCCCGCTCCATCGCTGCATCGGAGAGCCGGCCGGATTGGCTGAGACCTTCGCCCAACCGGACGATGCGCGAATAGGCGTCGACGATACGGAATCCGTGC
>DASXBN010000010.1:0-3304 GCA_036491675.1 Pseudolabrys sp.
ACGCAAGCTATGCCGAGACACGCGAGGCCGCTATGGCCGCACCAGACCATTTTCGGGATTGGTCGTTTCACAGCACGTTGCAAGATGGACGGTCAACATGATGCTGCGGCTCAAGTGATTGACTGTATCGCCTCGCGCTCATCAGCGTGGCCGTGGCTTTCGTCCCAATGGTGAGTTGGTGGCTATCGAGGCGACTCACCGCAGCATCTTGATGTGCTATCGTTGATTTCGAGGGCTATTGGCCTCGACGGGGCGGATTGACCCCAACCCGATTCAGAAAAATTCAGGTCTGCCCAAGGACTTTCTGGCTCCTTCTGTGGCAGGCTGAAAGTGCGGCAAACCGAGCACGGGGCCGCCAGCGGCGCTGATATTGCGCGGGGGAGAACGTCCCCATGGTCGGTATGAGGCGGCGGGAGTTCGTCACGCTGCTCGGCGGCGCGGTGGCATGGCCGCTCGGCGCGCGCGCGCAGGAGTCAGGCCGCGTGTACCGCCTCGGCGCCATGATTCCGGCCGGCCGACAAACGCCGGCTGTTATTGCCTTTTTCGACGAAATGCGACTGTTCGGCTTTATCGAGAATCAGAACCTAATTGTGCTCCCGAACGGATTTGGTGTCCGTAACGATGAACTCGTCGAACGGGCCGAAGCCTTAATCAAGGCCGCACCGGACGTGATCATCAGCGGGCCGGACAACTACACGCGCGTGCTGCAGCAGCTAACGCGCACGATTCCGCTTGTCGCTATGACCGAGGACATGCTCCGGGCAGGCCTTGTCGCTTCACTCTCCCGGCCGGGCAGTAACACCACCGGAATTAGCCTGCTTTCGCCCGATCTCGACGGCAAGCGGCAGGAAATTTTGATCGAGGCGGTGCCGGGCGTGCGCAAGATGGCGGCGCTTGCGGACTCCACCGTCACTCCGTCGCGGCATGTCGAAGCCCTACAGGATGCTGCACGCCGTCGCGGTGTTGAGCTTTCCGTATTCGGCGTCGCCGTTTCCGAGGAGGTCGTGCCGACGATCCTGGCCGCCAAGGCGGCAGGCGCGCAAGCGCTCAATTTGCTTGCGACGCCGTTGTTCACGATGAACTCGCGCGACATCACCGAGAGCATTGCGGCACTCCGTCTGCCTGCCATGCACCAGTGGCCGGAGTTGGCGGAGGAAGGTGGACTTCTGGGGTACGGCCCTCGTTTTTCACAAACCTTTCGCCAACGGGCTCGGCTAGTCGCCCGGATACTGCGCGGCGCCAAGCCTGCCGAAATCCCGGTTGAACAGCCCACCCACTTCGAGCTGGTAATCAATCTTAAGACCGCACAAGCGATCGGCCACGAAGTCCCGGCCGGACTCGTGCTTCGTGCTGACAAGGTGATCGAGTGAGGCGTCGCGAGCTCATCGGCGGCGCGGCAGCGTGGCCGCTCGCGGCGCGGGCGCAGCAGCCCGCGATGCCGGTGGTCGGGTTCCTCGGTTCGGGTTCGCCCCAACCGATGGGACGGCTGGTAGCTGCGTTTCGCCAGGGCCTGGCCAAAGCCGGTTATGTCGAGGGCCAGAACGTGGCGATCGAATTCCGCTGGGCCGGTTCTCAATCCGCGCGATTGCCGGCGCTCGCCGCGGAGTTAGTCCACCGTCAAGTGGCCGTGATCTTTACAGGCGGTTTTGGCAGCCCGATCCGCGCGGCAAAGGCGGCCACCTCGACGATTCCGATCGTCTTCGCGTATGGGGGCGATCCGGTGAAAGGCGGCCTCGTGGCCAGCCTAAGCCACCCCGGGGGTAACGTTACGGGAGTGACCGCCATCAATGCGGAGCTTGTGAGCAAGTGGCTCAGTCTTGCGGGCGATTTGGCTCCTCAAGCGACGACAGTCGGCTTTCTTTCCGGCGATTCAAGCTATCTCGCGTTTTATGAAGACCAGAAGAGCCAAATACTTGCGGCGGCGCGTGCGCTCGGCCGGCAGGTCATTATCCTGGAAACACGCAGCGACCTCGACTACGAGGCGGCCTTCAAGACGCTTGTCCAGCGCGAGGCCGGGGCGCTGATCGTCGGCGCCTTTGCATTTCGCAACAGCAACGAGATTTTGGCGCTGGCTGCGCGCTACAAGATGCCGACGATCTACCCCCGTCGCGACTACGTCGAGGCGGGCGGCCTGATGAGCTACGCCGCCGATTACGCCGACACCTTTCGCCAAGCCGGCGTCTACACCGGCCGGATTCTTGCGGGCGCCAAGCCGGCGGACCTGCCGGTCATGCTGGCGACAAAGTTCGAACTGGTCATCAACCTCAAGACCGCCAAAGCGCTTGGTCTCGAAATTTCACCCACGCTGCTCGCCACCGCCCACGAGGTGATTGAATGAACCGGCGCGAGTTCATCACGCTTGTCGGCGGCGCGGCGGCGGCGTGGCCGCTCACTGCGCGCGCGCAGCAGCCGGTGATGCCGGTGGTCGGGTATCTCAGCGTCGGCGCGCCCCCTGCGCACCTGCTCGCGGTTTTCAAACAAAGCCTGGCCGAAGCCGGCTTCGTCGAGGGGCGCAATGTGGCCATCGAGACGCCTTCGGCCGATGGCCGCTACGATCGTCTGCCGGCCCTGGCTGCCGACCTGGTGCGACGCCAAGTGGCCGTGATCGTCGACAATTACTGCCAATCCGGCGCTCGCCGCCAAGGATGCGACCGGAACAATACCGATCGTCTTCAACGTTCCCGAGGATCCCGTCGGGCTTGGTCTGGTCGCCAGCATTGCGCGGCCCGGCGGCAATGCGACCGGCGTGAGCTTCCTATTCAGCGACCTTGTGGCAAAGCACCTCGGGCTACTGCGTGAACTGATGCCACGAGCCGCACGGATTGGTCTGCTGGTAAATCCGCAGAATGCGAATGCCGACATCCTGACCAAAAACGCCACTGCGGCGGCGGCGTCCACCGGGACCGAAATCATTGTCTTCCGGGCGAGCGACGCTGGCGCGATCGAAGACGCTTTCGCGATGCTGGCGCGGCAGCGAGCGGATGCTCTCATGGTCGGCGCAGATGGGTATTTCTTTCGCAGACGAGTCCAGTTCGCCACGCTGACGGCTCGCCACGGTCTGCCCACCATCTTTACCACGCGTGAGTATGCCGAGGCTGGAGGCCTGATGAGCTACGGCACCAGCCTGCCGGAGGCGTTTCGGATGACAGGGCTCTATACCGCCCGCATTCTCAAGGGCGCCAAACCTGCCGATCTGCCGGTAGTGCAATCGACCAAGTTCGAGTTCGTCATCAACATCCCGACCGCCCGAGCGCTCGGTCTGGAAATTCCACCGACTCTTCTCGCCCGCGCTGACGAGGTGATC
>DASXBN010000011.1:0-1743 GCA_036491675.1 Pseudolabrys sp.
ATGTTGGAACCGGTATTGCGACCCGCAGGATTGCCGTCCGGCGGCGCGAGGGCGTGGCACCCGGCCTGTTCTGGGTGGGCGGCTTCAAATCAGACATGAAGGGCACCAAGGCCGAGGCGCTCGATCTGTGGGCGCGGGACCACGGCCGGGCGATCACGCGCTTCGACTATTCCGGCCACGGCGAATCCGGCGGAAACTTCACCGACGGCACGATCGGCCGCTGGTTCGAGGAAACGCTCGCCGTGTTCGATGCCTTTTGCCGCGGGCCGCAGGTTGTGATCGGCTCGTCGATGGGAGGGTGGCTGGCGCTGCTGCTGACGCGCGAGCTAACACGCCGCACGCAGCCAAACCCGAGCGTGGTGCGCCTCGTGCTGATCGCGCCGGCGGTCGACTTCACCGAAGAGCTGATGTGGAAACGGTTTCCGCCGGAGGTCAAGCGCGAGATCGAGCAAGCCGGCGTTTGGGCGCGACCGTCACAATATTCCGAGCAACCCTATCCGATCACCCGCGGGCTCATCGAGGAGGGACGCAGACACCTGCTGCTCGACGGCATGATCGAGACCGGCTGTCCGGTGCGGATCCTCCAGGGCGTACAGGATCCCGACGTGCCCTGGCAGCACACGGTCGAGCTGACCGCTCGCTTTGCCCGCGACGACGTCGTGCTCACGCTGGTGAAGGACGGCGACCATCGGTTGTCACGGCCCGAGGACATCGAACGGCTGATTGCCGCCGTGGCCGAGGCGTGAAATGACCGCAGCCGTCAGCCGTGCTTGGAGCGACTGTCGGCGGGAACCTGCGCGCGATCGGACATGCCGTAGTCCCTGATCACGCCGGCAATCCGCAATCGATAGTCGGAGAATATTTCCGCGCGGCCGCGCGCTTGCGCGCGGCGATGCGGTTCGAGGTTTCTCCATGCGTTCACCGCCGCTTCGTCGCGGAAGAATGAAAGCGAGAGTATCTTGCCGGGCTCGTACAGGCTCTCGAAGCGTTCGATGGAGATGAAGCCGTCGATGGTGTCGAGCAGCGGGCGCAGCTCGGCGGCCAGGTCGAGATATTGTTGCTTGTGCCCGGGTTTTGGCCAGACCTCGAAGATGACGGCGATCATTTTGCGCACCTCGTTGAGCGTGCCGTCGCGTTCGGCCGTTCGCTATGGCCAAGCGGACCGGCGTTGCGCCGAAAAGCTTAAGTCGCCGCGGCGGCGTTGGCACGCCTCATTTCAACAGAAGCCGCGGTTCAGGTCACGGGCCGCAGGAAGGTACGCTCCTCGCTCAAGATAAAGCGTTGCTCCTGCGCAAAGCGGAAATTGGCGGCGCCTTCACGATCGGCCTTGAGCCGCGCGCGGTAGGCTTCGTAGGCGGCGAGGCTGTCGAACGAAATCAGCGCATAGCCGATGTTGTTGGTGCCCTCATGCGGCATCCAATAGCCGAGAAGATTTCCGCCGCACTTGGGAATGATGGTGAGCCACCGCCGGGCGTAGTCTTCGAAGGCGTCGCATTGAAACGGATCGAGTTGGTAGCGGATGAAGACCGTGATGCTCATGGCAGTCTCCTGGGATTGCTTGGCCCACATCCTGCCGCGTTGCGTGGATAGCATGCTTCGGATATTACCGAACTATGCTAGCATGTTGCGTTTGTCGCGGCGCTGGCGGACAGCACGATCAAGGCCTGGCCGGCGCGGCCGGCCCGGCGACGGCGAGGTGATCGCCGGCCGCATAGAGGGCGCGCAGACCGTCGCGGTAGGTCG
>DASXBN010000012.1:0-1650 GCA_036491675.1 Pseudolabrys sp.
GGACGAAACCCTTCCGGAATAGCTCCTGGCACGGGTCGGTCGCGAAAGTCTGGGCAGTAATGCGACCAGCGCGCTCGTTTTCGACAAAGGCGGTGCCGCGCACATAACGGTTCGCGTAACCGACTTTGCCCGCCGCGAAGGCGAACTTGTGGATCATGCCGGAGCCGTCGAACCAGTGGCGGTAGCGGTCAGGTCCCCACTCGAACCGGGCCGGCCCCATGCGCAGCAGAGTGCCGGTTAGCCAGTCTGGAATGCGGCCTTCAACGTTAAGCGCCGCAACTGACGTCTCCCTCTCCAACGTTTGGAAACCGCGCTGGTAGGCCGGAACGGAAATATCACTCGCTTCGCCGTAGGAGCTGAGATTCGTCATCACGATCTCCTTTACGCGACGTCAATAGCGGCCATCGCCGCCGGCTGAATCGAATGCCCGCCTTGGGGTTCGACTCGGCCGTTTTGGTCGGGGATAAGCCGACCACTGCCGACCCTAAGCGGCCATACCGTGCGCCAACACCGAACGTTCAGCCGCTATTTCCGCACGCGCGTTTCGCCGGATCACTTGCGGCGGCTGTCCGAAAGCGCGCAGGAAGGCGCGGCGCATTCGGTCGCGATCGGCAAGACCCGTTTGCCGAGCGATGACATCGATCGGATGGCGGCTTTGCTCCATCATCAGTCGGGCTGCCTCCACGCGCAGGTTCTCGACCGCCTTGGCCGGCGATTGACCGGTCTCTGCGCGGAACGCGCGGCTGAATTGGCGCGGACTGAGATGCGCCGCTTCGGCGAGCTGTCCGACCGTCAGCGGCTTGTCGAGGTTGCGCTTCGCATATGCCAGTGCGCTCTGGATACGATCGGATTTCGGCTCCAGCTCCAGTAGCGCCGAGAACTGCGACTGGCCACCGGTGCGCCGGTGATAGACCACCAGGTACTTGGCGACGGCGCGGGCGACGTCCACGCCGAGATCACTTTCGATCATAGCCAGCGCGAGGTCGATACCCGCGCTCATCCCCGCCGATGTCCACACCGGGCCGTCAATGATAAAGATGCGGTCTTCCTCCACCTTCACTTTTGGGAACCGAGCCTGCAACTCGCGCGCGCGGTTCCAGTGCGTGGTCGCGCGTCGGCCATCGAGTAAACCTGCTTCGGCCAGGATGAACGCGCCTGTGCAGATCGCGGCGACCCGCCGGCAACGCCCGAAAGCCCGGCGCACAAAATTGATCAGGCCCGGCGTCGGCGGTTCGTTGCCGCCGCCCATGATCAGTGTGTCGAAATTCGCACGGCCGAACGGATCTGTGGCGACGCTCATGCCGATCGAGGCGCGGATGGAGCCGCCGGTCTCGGACAGCAGACGCACGTCATAGACCGGCTCGCCCATCTCCTTGTTCGCGAGTTCGAACGCGGAGATCACGGCGCAGCTCATCACTTGAAAGCCGGGGAAGACAAGGAAACCGATGCGCTGCATGGGGCGTCTCCGCAGGATGTCCTAAAACGCCGTATATATGACATTTAAGACATACCTACGCAAACCTAAATTTCCTCGCCAGAAGCCGCCGGCCGTCGGCGGCTGTGGTGCGTAACCTGGAGACCGCCAATGCCTGTCGCCAAGATCCACGTGCTCGAAGGTCAATATAACGAGGCTCGGCTCGACAATGTGTC
>DASXBN010000013.1:0-15620 GCA_036491675.1 Pseudolabrys sp.
CCTGCTGGTCGAGCAGAGCGCGCATCTCGCGCTCAAGCTGGTCGACTACGTGCACGTGATGAGCAAGGGCCAGGTGGTCTACTCCGGCAAGCCGGAAGCGCTCAAGGCCAACGACGAGATCAAGTCGAGCTACCTGGGTATTTAGGCCAACCGGTGCGGCGCAACGCTGCAACCGGGCTTTACAGGGTGGAATACATTGGCGGATGATGGGTTTGGTTCGGTCCGTCGCACTTGCAAAGACGTCCCGGAAGATTTCTCGCGTTGCCTGCGGCCGCACCGGCCGACCAAGAATGGCCGAACCAGGCCGCTCAAAATGTGCAGCTCCGCCAGGGGCTAAAAAGGGAGGAATCAATGTCTCGCAAGGTTACCCGCCGTAAGTTCATGGCCGGCACCGCCGCCGGCGCCGCGCTGGCGACGCTCAAACTCCCGGCGCCGGCCATCGCGCAGGCCGCGCCGTTCAAGCTCGGCCTGCTCACCGTCAAGACCGGACCGCTGGCGCAAGGCGGCATCCAGATGGAACAGGGCGTGGTGACCTGGCTGAAGGAGCACGACAATAAAATCGCAGGCCGCAACATCGAATTCTTTTCCGCCGACACGGGCGGCAATCCCGCCGGTACCAAGACCAAGGTGCAGGAACTGGTCGAGCGCGATAAGGTCGACACCATCCTCGGGCCGCTTGCGGCCTTCGAGTTGCTCGCGATCACCGACTATATCGCGCAGAGCAAGGTTCCTCTGTTGAGCCTCGCCGCCGCCGAAGACATGACGCAGCGCCGTCCTAATCCGTTCTTCATCCGCGCCTCGGCAACCTCCGCCCAGGCGATGCATCCAATGGCGGACTACGCCGCCAAGGAGTTGAAGCTGAAGAACATCGTCTGCATCTCCGAAGACTTCGCCTTCGGTCATGAACAGATGGGGGGGTTCCAACAGACTTTCGAAGAGAACGGCGGCAAGATCGTCAAGAAGGTGTGGCCGCCGCTGGTCACGCCGGACTATACGCCGTATGTCGCGCAGATTGCCGATTGCGACGGCGTCTGCCAGGGCTTCGCCGGCTCGAACCCGCTGCGCTTCATGAAGTCGTATGCCAGTGCTGGACTGAAATTTCCGGTTGTCACCGGTGAAACCGGCGGCGATGACGCCTTGCTCAAGAGTTATGGCGACGAAGCGATTGGTCTCACCAGCTGCATTCCATACACGCTGGATCTCCCAAACGACTCCAACCAGCGGTTCGTCAACGGCATGCTGAAAAACTTCAATACCGTCCCGGGCCAGTACGCCGGCCTGCTTTACGTCAATTGCGACGTGGTGGAAGCGGGCCTCAAGGCGCTCAGCGGCGACTCGAGCGACAAGACCAAGCTGGTGGGAGCGATGCGGTCGGTAAATCTGACCGACACACCGCGCGGGCCGGTCAAGTTCGACCACTTCGGCAACGTGATCGGCGATTTCTACATCCGTACCCTTGGCAAAGAAGGCGCCAAGTACGGCCTCAAGCTCTGGAACAAGACGATAAAGACCTACCACAACGTCAGCCAGTTCTGGACCTATGACGAAAAGAAGTTCCTGGCGCAGCCGGTCTATTCGCGCGACTATCCGCCGCTGAAGCCGTAACGAAACCGAATCAGCGGGCGCTGCGTGGGAGGCAGCGCCCGCTGTTTACGGCCTTCAAGGCGCGAGGGGCACTTCGGTCATGACGTTATGGCTCGTGTTGGCCGTCAACAGCATTACGTTCGGCGGGTTGCTATTTCTGTTGTCGGCGGGTTTCTCGCTGATCTTCGGGCTGATGCGCATCCCGAATCTGACGCACGGCTCGCTGTTCATGCTCGGCGCCTATTTTGGCGCGACCTTCCTCGGCGGCTTTCTCGCTGTGAATTTCGATTTCTGGACCGCAGCCCTGTTGGCGGCGCTTCTGGTGGCCGCGTTCGGCGCCGTCGTCGAGCGTCTGCTGTTGCGCCAATTGCCGGGGCAGCCACTGGCGCAGGTTCTTGTGACGCTCGGCATTTCCTTTATGGCCGCCGATTTTTGCCTGTTCGTTTGGGGCGGCGATCCGATCAACGTTACCACGCCGGACGTCCTCACCGGCTCCGTCCATGCGGGCCCGGCCGTATTTCCGCTTTATCGCCTCGCCGTCATCTGCATCGCCACGGTGGTCGCCGTCGGGCTGTGGCTGTTGCTCGACCGCACGCGACTAGGCGCCATGATCCGCGCCGGCGTCGACGATCCCGACATGGCGCGGGTGGTCGGCATCCGCGTGTCGCAGCTTTTTACCATCGTGTTCGCGCTCGGCGCCGGCCTTGCCGCTTTCGCCGGCATCATCGGCGCGCCGATCCTGTCGGTCTATCCCGGGCTCGACCAGGACATGCTGCCGCTGGCGCTGGTCGTCGTCATTCTCGGCGGAACGGGCAGCCTGCTTGGCTCATTTGTCGGCAGCATCATCGTCGGCTTCATCTATAATTTCGGCCAGGCGCTGCTGCCGGAACTGGCCTATTTTGTGCTCTTCCTGCCCATGCTGCTGGTCTTGCTGCTGCGGCCACAGGGCTTTTTCGGCAGGCACGTGCCATGAACGCGCGCGCCATCGCCCTCGCCGTTGCCTTCGTCGTTCTCGTCACCGTGCCCTATTGGATGCCCGGTGTTTACTACGTCAACGTCGCCAGCCAGATTCTGTTTTACGCGATTTTCGCGCTCGGCCTGAACGTTCTGGCCGGCTACGGCGGGCTGGTCTCACTCGGACACGCCGGATTGTTCGGCGTTTCGGCCTACGCCGCCGGCTACATTCTGCAACTCGGTTACGGGCATCCGGTCGCAATTCTGGCGGCCCTGGTGATCGGCCTTCTTTCGATGGCGATCTTCGCCATGCTGTCGCTGCGCTCGACCGGCATCGGCTTCATCATGATCACGTTGGCGCTGGGGCAAATCCTCTGGGGCCTGGCCTACCGGTGGATCAGCGTGACCGGCGGCGACAACGGCATCAGCCTGCACGGCCGCCCCGCGCCATTCGGCTTTTCCCTGTCCGAGCCGAATACGTTCTACTACTCGACCCTGGTGATTTTCCTGCTGTCGACGGCGTCGATTGCGGTGTTCGTGCGCTCGCCCCTGGGCGCCGCGCTGATGGGCACGCGCGATCAGCCGCGCCGCATGAACGCGCTCGGCTATCACGTCTGGGCGATCCGCTTCTGGGCCTGCTTGGTGTCCGGCCTGTTGACCAGCGTGTCCGGCATTCTGTTCGTCTACTACACGCAGTTCATCAGCCCGCAGACGCTGGCGCTCACCTCCTCGGCCGAAGTGTTGCTGATGGTGATTTCCGGCGGCGCCGGCACCCTGCTCGGCCCGATCGTCGGCGCTGTGCTTGTGGTGGTCGTCAAGAACGTGGTGAGCGGCTACATCGAACGCTGGAATTTTCTGCTTGGCGCGATCTTCGTCGCCATCGTCATCCTGATGCCGGAAGGCCTGGTGCCGGGCAGCGCGCGGCTTTGGCGGCTGGCGTGGCGCAAGCTGAGCGCGCCGGGCAAAGCCGCCGCGACCGAGGGCAAGCCATGAGCGCGCTCACCGTCACCGGCCTGTGCAAGGCGTTCGGCGGCCTGCGCGTCACCGCCAACGTCAATCTCAATGTCGAGCCGGGCGAACGGCGGCTGATCATCGGGCCCAATGGCGCCGGTAAGACCACGCTGTTCAACCTGATCACCGGCGAGCTCACCCCCGACAAGGGGTCGATCGAACTGCTCGGGCAAGACATCACCAAGACGCCGAGCCGGCGCCGGCCGCATCTCGGCATGGCGCGCACCTATCAGATCATCACCTTGTTCGCGCGCGATACCATCATCCACAACGTGTTGCTCGCGCTGCTCGGTCTGTCGCCGGCACGCTGGAACCCGCTGATCGACATCAAGCACCAGGGCTATCTGATCGAGAACGCCCGCGCGGCGCTCGAACGGGTCGGCCTTAGCAATATCGCCGAGCGGCCATTGTCGCAGACCTCCTATGGCGAGCGCCGCCGCGTCGAGATCGCCATGGCGCTGGCGCAGAATCCCAAAGTGCTGCTGCTCGACGAGCCCTTTGCCGGTCTGTCGATCGACGAGCGGCTCGACGTTAAGCAATGCCTGATGGCGATTCCGCGTGACGTGACAATCGTGATGATCGAGCACAATATGGACGTGGCGCTGGAATTCGCCGAGCGCATAACGCTCCTGCATTTCGGCGAGGTGATCGTCGAAGGCACCCGCGCCGAGGTGGTGGCCGACCCGCGCACCCGGGAGGTCTATCTTGGCCACTAGCGCGCTCAGCCTGCACGGCATCGACGCCTACTATGGCGACAGCCACGTCTTGACCGACGTCTCGTTCGAGCTGGGCGAGGCGCGCATGCTCGGTCTGCTCGGCCGCAACGGCGCCGGCAAATCGACCTGCATGAACGTCACCATGGGCCTGCTGCCGCCGCGCCAAGGCGAGGTCGCGGTGTTCGGCGCTCCGGTGACCGGCCTGTCGCCCGAGATGGTCGCGGCGCGCGGCGTGGCGCTGGTGCCGCAGGGCCGCCGCATCTTCAAGAGCCTGACCGTGCGCGAAAACCTGATGGTCGCCGCGCGCAAGCCGGATGCCGGCAGCAAGCACGCGCCGTGGACCGCCGATACCGTGTTCGCGATGTTTCCGCGTCTGCTGGAGCGGCACAAACAGATCGCCGCGCACCTTTCGGGCGGTGAGCAGCAGATGCTGGCGATCGGCCGTGCGCTGATGGGCAATCCGCGCGTGCTGCTGATGGATGAGCCGTCGGAGGGCCTGGCGCCGCAGATCGTCGCCGAGGTGATGGCCACCATTCGCAAGCTGAAGGAAAGCGGACTGTCGATCGTGCTGGTCGAACAGAACCCCAGGCTGGTATTCGACGTCGCCGACGACATCGTCATCCTCAACACCGGCCGCGTTGCCGTGGTATCCACGCCGGCGCAGTTGGACAAAGACGGCGCCGATCTGCGCCAGCATCTCGGCGTGTTCTAACTCTCAGCTGTCATGTCGGCGAAAGCGGGCATCCAGTAATCGGGGTGCGCGAGGTTGCAATAAGATGGGTCTGTGTTTACTGGATCATCCGCTTTCGCGGATGATGACAACGGAGTGAGCAATGGCGATCTGGAATAAGTACGCGAATACGGCAGCGCGCACGCATGGCAAGCCGGGGCGGGAGACACGGCCGAAAAGTCTCACCGTCGATATGCACGCGCATGTCGCGGTGCCGGGCGTCACCGAGATCGTGGCGCCGCACCTTAAGGAATCCACAGATCCGCTGGTTCAGACTTCGACGCCTGAGACGCAGGCTCTGATGGCGAAGCAGGCGGCCGATATCACCACCCGCATAAGCACGACAGACGAGCGCTTTGGCGTGATGGACGAGATGGGGGTCGACATGCAGCTCATCTGTCCAGCGCCGCCGCAGATCTATTACAACGTGCCCGTCGATGTCGGTGTTAAGGCCGCCTGCGCTCTCAATGATGGCATCGCCGAATATGTCGGCAAGCGCGGCGACCGGCTGGTCGCGCTCGGCGGTGTGCCGATGCAGGACGGCAACGAGGCGGCAAAAGAGCTCGAACGCGGCATGAAGCAGCTCGGCTTCAAGGGCGTCGAGATTCTTACCAACGTCAATGGCAAGGAGCTGTCCGATCCAACTTTCGCGCCATTCTGGAAGAAAGCCGAGGAGCTCGACGCCCTGGTGCTGATCCACCCGACCGGTTTCACCCAGCCGCAGCGTTTCGGACGTTTTTACTTCAACAACGTGATCGGCAATCCGCTCGACACCACGATGGCGCTGCACTACCTGATCTTCGACGGCGTCTTCGAACGGCACCCGAAGCTTCGCGTTCTGGCGGTGCACGGCGGCGGCTACCTCGGCGCCTATTCCGGCCGCATCGATCATGCCTGGGGCGCACGGTCGGATGCGCACGGCGATCTGCCGAAGCCACCGACAACCTATCTGCGGAAGAACGTCTATCTCGACACGGTCGTTTTTACGCCGCATCAGCTTGAGGCGCTGGTGAAGACTTTCGGTGCCGACCGTATCGTCTTGGGCACCGACTACCCATACGACATGCTGGAGTTCGATCCGATCGGCCACATTAATTCGGTCGAGAGCTTCGACGCCGGTACGCGCGCGGCGGTCGCCGGCGGCAACGCAAAAAGATTGCTCGGAATGTGATGTGGACTCCCTCTTCCCGCACGCGGGGAGGGTTATAAAAGCTACGCGTACAAAAAACCCAGCACCGCGGTCTCGGCGATCACCGCGCCATCGGTGCTATGCCGCCCGGCGCGCTCACGCTCTTCCCGCGTCTGCGTCGCCTGCAGATAGGCGCCGAGATGGCGCGCGCGCTCGATGATGCGGTAGTTCTCGGCGACGCGCGCTGCCTGGTAGCGCTTTAGCGCCGCCGGCACGTCGGCTTCGGCCTGCAGCGCTTGCACCAGCGCCGCGGCGTCGTCGGCCGCCTTGGACACGCCGGCCGCGACGTGCGGCCGCGCCACGAAAGCCGCATCGCCCAGGATTGCCACACGGCCGAACGCCATGTGCGGCGATTCAAGGTCGTAGATCGGCTGCAGGATCGGCTCTTCGATCAGCCGCACGATCTGGCGGAATTGCGGGCCCAGCAGCCGCTCGGCATCGGCGCGCATTTCAGCGATCGCTTCGCTCCGGATCAGCGGCGGCGGAATCGAAATCGCGTGGGTGGTGCCGCGCTCGTCGGTGAGCAGCCACGGCAGTTTGCCGTTCTCGTCGGCCGGCCGGTACCACACGATGTTGTAGCGGCGTTTGCCCGGGCGCAGATCGTTGTCGGGCCCCGCCACCGGATAGCCGAGGAACTGCTCGCCCGGCGGCAACGTGAATGTCATGTATTCGAACAGGTCGCGATGCGTTTCGGGCGGAAAGGCGTTTTCAGCGACCAGCGCGCGCCAGGCGCAATAGCCGGCGTAGAGCGGCAGCGCGCCGGGCAACGCCTGCTGGCGCAGGGTCGAGCGTATGCCGTCGGCGCCCACCAGCAGGTCGGCCTTGATCGCCTCGCCGTCGGAAAACCGCGCCAGCACTGAATTTGCTCCCGGCTCGAAGCCGGCGAACCCGCGGCCGCGGTGATAGCGCTCGGGCGGAAAGGCATCGCGCAACAGCCGATAGACACGCTCCCAGGCAGTGAGCACCTGCGGGCAATGAAACTCCTCGGTGACGCGGCCCTCGCGATCGAGAATCTTGCGGGTGGCGATCTGCACGCCGAGCGCATCGGTGGCCAGGCCCAGCCGGCGCAAACGCTCGATCAGCTCGGCCTGCGCGACAATACCGGCGCCGCGGCCGGACAGTTCGCTCTCCACGCGCTCGTAGATGTCCACCGTCCAGCCGGCGCGGCGCAGCATCAGCCCGCTCAGCAAGCCGCTCATCGAGCCGCCGATGATAACCGCCTTAGGCCCCGGCAATGGAACGCCCTCAATCTTTCCGTTTAGCGGAATATGCTATATATGAGCGCAAATAGCATCGGAGGAAATTCCATGTCTCTGACTATGCTCGACAAGGCCGCCGAGAAAAAGGACAAGTCGGCGTGGCCCGCGGAGCTCGTCGCCGAATTCGAGCGCGAGGCCAAGAATCCGAACCCTTGCGTCGGCTCGACACTGCTGTCGGAGACCGAACGCACGCGGGTATGGATCATCCGCCTCGCCCCCGGCGAGCGCATTGGATTCCACCGGCACGTGCTGGATTATTTCTGGACCGCCGTCAGCGGCGGGCGCGGCCGGCAGCACGTACATGACGGCACCACCGCCGAATACACCTATGCGCCGGGCGAGACGCGGCACGAGACCTACGGCAAGGATGAATTCAAGGTGCACGACCTGGAAAATCTCGGCGACCGCGAAATGGTGTTCATGACCGTCGAGTTCAAAGACAGCGCCAACAAGCCGATGCCGTTGCCGGCCGGGGTGCGGCCGCAAGCCGCCGCCTGAGAAAACGATTGGCCCGAACGCCCGCCCCGGCCCGAGGTCCGGCGGCGGGCGTTTCGTTTTGCAAATGGTCGGAATCTCCGGTTCGTCTGACCGATCATTGGGCTAGCCAAGCAGTCGGGCTTCCTGCAAACTGCCACGCAAAGCTTGGGCGTAAACCCGGGCGAAGAAAAAACTGGTGTTAGAGGGGAAATAGGGCCAGTCCGTTCGCCACGCAGTTCGCAATCACCCGCATCGTGCAACAAGACGCGGCGCTGGTGAGAATCCTTGCAATGCGATCTGCATGACCGAATGCGCTGGCCGAGAACGGCATGGACATTTCCTGGGACCTCGTCGTCAACGCCATCGTCGCGGGGCTTCTGCTCGGCGTCTTCTACGCCGCCGTGACGGCCGGCGTGTCGATCTCGTTCGGCATGCTCGACATCGTCAACATCGCGCATCCGGCCTTCATCATCCTCGGCTCCTACATCGCCTATTTTGTCAACATCAACTACGGCGTCGACCCGATCGTGGTGAGCATCGTCGCGTTGCCGGCGTTTTACGCGCTCGGCGCGGCGGTCTATCAAGTCTATTACGTGTCGTTTGAAAAACGCGGCCAGGAATCGCTGCGCGGCTTGGCGTTCTTCTTCGGGCTGCTGTTCGTCACCGAAGTGTCGCTGATCCTGGTGTTCGGCGTCGACTATCGTTACGTGGAAGCCGCCTATATCGGCCCCAGCGTCCATATCGGATTGATCGATCTGCCGCTGCGCATGCTGGTGCCGTGCGTGGTGGCGTTGGCGATGTTCGCCATGCTGCAACTGTTTGTGACCCGCACCTTTCTCGGCCGCGCCATCATGGCGGTGTCGCAGGACCAATTGGCCTTGCAGTTGATGGCGGCCGATCCAATCCGCATCAAGCGGATCGCTTTCGCCATTTCGATCGCCGCCACCTCGATCGCCGGGGCTTTGCTCATCGTCATCCAGCCGATCGAACCCTCGGTCGGACGCGATTACATCGGCCGCATCTTCGCGATTTGCGTGCTCGGCGGCCTGGGCAGCATGCCCGGCGCGCTGATCGCGGCCATGTTGCTCGGTGTGGTGGAGAGCCTGACCTCGACCTTTTACGGTCCGTCATGGGCGCCGGCGGTGGCGTTCGGCTTTCTTCTCTTGACGCTCGCCTTCCGGCCGGCGGGATTGCTGGGACGGTAGCCCGTGAACGGCGTGAAATTTTTCCTCATCGCCATCGGCATCGGCCTTCTTATCCTGGCCTTCGCCCATTGGCTGGAGCTCGATTACTTCTATTTCGCCGGCTACACGATTCTGCAATTCATCGTGCTGGCGACCGCCTGGAACATCCTCGGCGGCTATTGCGGCTATGTGAATTTCGGTTCGGCCGCGTTTTTCGCGCTCGGCGCTTACTCATCGGTGTTCATCCATAAGACCTTCCCGCTGCCGGTGCCGATCCTGATGCTGATCGGCGCGGCGGTATCGGGTTTCGTCGGCTTCGGCATGGGCTATCTCACGTTGCGGCTGCGTGGCGCCTTCTTCGCCATTGCCACGCTGGCGATGGCGGTGGTGCTGCAAACGCTGGTGGTGAACTGGGACTATGTCGGCGGTTCTCGCGGCGCCTATATCATCCGCCCGGAGACCCTCGATATCGCTGGTTTCCAGATTAATTACATCGAGTATCTGTTCGTGCTGATGCTGGTGCTGGCGGTGATCGCCTTGACCACCGCGCGCACGATCGAACGCTCGCAGCTCGGCTTCGGCTTCGCCACCATCCGCGACGACGAGATGGCGGCGGAGGCCTCCGGCGTGCCGACGCTGCGCGTGAAGCTGATCGCCACCACGCTGTCGGGTGCTTTCATGGGCATGGCCGGCGCGCCGTTCCCCTATTACATCGGCTATCTGCAGCCGGCCTCCGCGTTCGGCCTGGAATATGCGGTCAACTCGATCGCCATGCCGATGATCGGCGGCACCACCAGTTGGATCGGCCCGTTGGTCGGCTCCATCCTGCTCGGCTCGCTGCAACAGATCGCGACCGTCACCATCTCCTCGGCGGTCAACCTGCTCATTGTCGGCCTGCTGCTGGTCGCCTTCGTCATCATCGCGCCCAACGGCCTGGTCGGACTGGTGCAGGAACGCCTGCGCGCGCGGAGGAAGCCATGACGGAAGCCATGAGCGCGCTGCTGCACGTCGACAAGATCAGCAAACGGTTCGGCGGCTTCGTCGCGCTCGAGGGCATCGATCTCGAGGTGAAGCCGGGCGAGCGGCTCGGCCTGATCGGACCGAACAGCTCGGGCAAGAGCACGCTGGTCAATTGCATTTGCGGCACGTTGCAGAACGAGACCGGCACCGTCACCTTCGACGGCCATGTCGTCGATGGGCTCGCCGCCCATCAGCGCACCCACCGCGGCCTGGCGCGCAGCTTCCAGCTACCGCGGCCGTTCCACAGCATGACGCTCGCCGACAACCTGCGCATTCCCCTGCTCTATACGGTCCGCGCACGCGAAGGGATGCTGCACGCGCACAGCGACCTCGGCGCGCGCTGCCACGAACTGCTCGACATGGTCGGCTTGGCGAAAAAGGCCAAGCAGATGCCGCGCGACCTGACGCAAGTCGAAATGCGCAAGCTCGAACTCGCGCGCGCCATGGCGGCGGAGCCGAAACTGCTGATCGCCGACGAATCGATGGCCGGCCTGTCGCATTCCGAGATCGAGGACATCCTGGCGCTGTTGGCGAAGTTGAACGAGCGCGGCATCACCATCATCCTGATCGAACACATCATGAGCGCGGTGATGAGCTTCTCGCAGCGGCTGGCCGTGCTGGTGTCCGGCCGCAAGGTCGCCGACGGCAAGCCGGAAGACGTGGTGCGCGACCCCGAAGTGGTGAGGGCGTATCTTGGCCAGTAGCCTCACCATCGAAAACGTGCACGCCGCCTATGGATCGGTGCGGGTGATCGAGGACGTCTCGATGGCGGTGAACGCCGGCGAGACGGTGGCGCTGCTCGGCACCAACGGCAACGGCAAGAGCACGCTGATGAAGTGCATCATGGGCATTCTTAAGCCCGTCGCCGGCCGCATCGTCGCGGACATCGACGGCGTCAAGCACAATCTGGTCGGAATGCGAACCGAGCAGATCGTCGACCTCGGCATTGCGCTGGTGCCGGAAGGACGCCGGCTGTTCCCCAAATTGACGGTGGAGGAAAACCTGATGCTGGGCGCGTTCCGCCCCAAGGCGCGCGCGCAGATCAAGGCGAATTTCGAGTTCTGCTGCGAGGCGTTTCCACGCCTCGCCGAACGCAGGTACCAACTCGCCGGCTCCATGAGCGGCGGCGAGCAGCAGATGCTGGCGCTTGGCCGCGCGCTGATGTTGGCGCCGCGCATCCTGCTGGTGGACGAACCCTCGGTTGGCCTGGCGCCGCTATTGGTGGCGCGCACCATCGACGCCATCAAGGAACTCAAGGAGCACTACCAGCTCACGGTCTTGATGGCCGAGCAGAATTTCACGCAGGCCATCCGTATCGCCGACCGCGGCTACGTGATCGTGCACGGCAAGATCGCCTTCGAGGGCCGCTCGGCCGCCGAGCTCAACAACAACGACCTGATCCGTAAGTTTTATCTCGGCATGTAAGCTGCCCACGAAATGCAAACGGCGCGGGAAAAGCCCCCGCGCCGTTTCGTTTCGCGCTGAAGTCTTCGACTACTTCGCCTTCTCGTAGGGGTATATCACCTCGCCGCTCTTGAAGTGCGGCGGATAGATGATCACCTCGGTCTTGAGATCGCGAAATTCGTCGATGTTATTACCCTTGATGTTCTGGAACTGGGCCGCCAGCGTGCGCTCCTCCGCCCATTCGCCGAACGGCCCGAATTTGACGGTGCCGACCACGGTCGTGAACGTGGTCTTGTGCAGATAGTCGGCGAGTACGTCGTCGTCGAGGCTCTTGGTGGCGGCGATCGAGTCGCCGAGCACCTGCAGATCGGCATAGGCCCACACCGGCATATAATAGCCGAGCGGGTCGGTGCCGGCGGTCTTGGCGCGTTCCTGATATTTCTTGAGCAGATCGAACGCGCCCGGGAAATCCATCGACTTCACCGGCAGCCAGGTTTCGAAGTTGACGACGCCGTTGAGCATCGGGCCGAGCTGGGTCTTGAACGCCGTCGCCTGCAGGCCGACCATCGCGCCGCCCCACATCTTCGGCTTGAAGCCAACCTCGCTCATCGCCTTGACGATGCCCGCGGTATCGAGCGGGTAGGAGCAGACCACCATGAGATCGGGCTTGGCGTCCTGGATCACCCGCACGATCGACGAGAAGTCGACCGTCGATGGCGGATAGCTCTTGTCGTAAACGACCTTGAAGCCGGAGGTCTTCGCGTTCTCGCGCGCGCCTTCACAGGCGTTTTGTCCGAATTCGGCGTCGGCATAGGCGAGCGCGATCGTTTGCGGCTTGGGATTCTGCACCTCGGCCACCTTGAAGAAGCCGCGCGTGAAGGCGGGCTTCGGCGTGGGGCCATTCGGGATCATCGAGAAATATTTCGTGTACTTGAAGCTGTCGTTGACGCCGGTCCCGAACAGGCTCACGAACAACTTCTTGCGCGCGATGGCCGTCGGCAGCGCGGCGGCGATCTGCGTTGAGGCATAGCCGCTGACGATCAGATCGACTTTGTCGATGTCCAAGAGCTTCGCATAGATGCTGGGAACCTGTGCCGGACTGCTCTGATCGTCATAGTAGACGAGCTTGACCGGCCGGCCGAGCAGCCCGCCTTTGGCATTGATGTCGTCCTCCCAGATCTGCATCGCCACCAGCGACATCTTGCCGTTCGGAGCGAGCGGACCGCTAAGCGCGATGCCGAAGCCGATCTTGATCGGCTCCTTGGTCTGCGCCCAGCTCGTGACCGTAAACATTACGCAGGCCACGAGAGCGAGGGTCGCGCTCGCAAGCCAAGCCAATGTCCACGATTTTAATTTAGGATTAGTCGTCATGCGGTTCCTCCCGACGAGATCTTGTTTAATTCGATGACCAATAGTGACAGCACCGGGCGCTAGGGTCCACCCTTGCCGAGCGGCAGGCGTATTTATCCGGCCCGCGCAGAGTCCAAAACCGAAGCGGCGCGGTCGAAACGACCGCGCCGCACCGGCATCCCTATCCTGATAGTGGGCAGGAAGTTGGGACGGCTTACTGCCTCGCCTTTTCGTAAGGATAGATAAAATCACCCGACTTGTATTCGGCCGGCGTGATCACGACCTCGACGTTCGGATCCTTGAACTGATCGACGCCATTGCCCTTGATGCCGCGGAACTGCGCCTGCAGCACGCGCGACTTTGCCCACTCGCCGTTGGCGGCGAATTTGACGTCGCCGACCACGGTCTTGAACGTGTGGCTGTGCAGGTAGGCCGCGAGCTTGGCGTCGTCGGTGCCCTTGGTGGCGGTGATGGCATCGCCGAGCACCTGCAGGTAGGCATAGCTATACGGCGCCATGTAGTAGCCGAGCGGATCGACGCCGGCCTTGGCCGCGCGTTCCTGATACTTCTTCATGAACTCGTCGGTGCCGGGATACGTCATCGCCTTGGTCGGCAGCCAGAAGTCGTAGTTGATGAAGCCGTTGAGCGCCGGCCCGAGCTTGGTTTTGAAGACCGTCGATTGCAGCCCAACCATGCCGCCGCCGATCATCTTCGGCATGAACTTGGCTTCGTTGACCGCCAGCACCATTCCGACCGAGTCGAGCGGATAGGAGCAGATCACCACCAGGTCCGGATTGGTCGCCTGGATCGCGCGGACGATCGGCGAGAAGTCGGTGGTGGATGGCGGATAGCTCTTGTCGTAGACGATCTTCAGGCCGGCCTTCTTGGCGTTCTCGCGCGCCCCGTCGGAAGCGTTCTTGGAGAACTCGGCGTCGGCGGCCACGATCGCGACCGTGGTCGGCTTCGGATTCTGCGCCATCGCCGTGTCGAAGAATCCTTGCGTAAACGACGTGGTCGGCGTCGGACCGGTCGGGATCATGGCGAAGTAGCGGTCGTAGTTGAATTCGTGATTGACCGCGAGCCCATACAGCCCGAGGAACGTCTTCTTGCGCTGCACGACGACCGGCATGGCCGGCGCCAGCATATTGGTGCCGTAACCGCCGACGATGACATCGACTTTGTCGACGTCGAGCAGCTTGGTGTAGATGCCCGGCACCGTCGACGGATTGCTCTGGTCGTCGTAATGCACCAATTCGATCGGACGGCCGAGCAGGCCGCCTTTGGCGTTGGTCTCCTCGACCCAGATGTCCATTGCCAGCATGGCCGACTTGCCGTTCGGCCCGAGCGGGCCGGTCTGCGCCATGCCGAATCCGATTTTGATCGGCTTCTTGTCTTGCGCGCTCGCCGACATCGCAAACGCGGCGAACACGGCAAATGCCGCCGCCGCCCCTACGAGGCCGCCAAATGTCTTCGATTTTAGATAGTGCAACATGGTCTCCCTCCCTGAATTATTGTCGTTTTGAGGGAGTTTAGGCCAAGTTGGGCGGCCCACGCTAGAGGGGCGGTAGCGTGGTGTAGGAAGTCTAGACCCCCTCCACCATGATGGTTTCGACCTCGCCGGCGCCGGCGCGCCGGAATGCTGCTGCTTTGTCGTATTCCGGCGATGTGAAACAGGCGACCCCCTGCTCCAGGGTCGGAAATTCGATCACGATAAAGCGGTGGAATTTGTCGGGGCCTTCCATGATCTGGAAACGTCCGCCGCGCGCCAGCACCTTGCCGCCGAATTTGGCGAGGATACCGGGCACCAGGTCGGTGTACTTCTTGTACTCGACCGGATCGTTGATTTTCGAACGCGCAACCCAATAAGCGGGCATGGATACCTCCTGGACAGTGTCGCTTCCGTGATTGAGACTGACGTGGGTCTATCTCACAACATCGGTCATCGCGACATGGCGCGCAAGATCATCGACATTTCGGTACCGCTCGAAAATGATGTGGCCGCCGATCCGCCCGGTTATGGCCCCAAGATCGAGTATCTCGATCATCAGGCGACTGCCGCCGACGTTCTCAAATTCTTTCCCGGATTGAAAAAAGAAGACCTGCCCGACGGCGAAGGCTGGGGCTTCGAATGGGTGCGGCTGTCCACC
Source organism: Pseudolabrys sp. (assembly GCA_036491675.1). GTDB lineage: Bacteria > Pseudomonadota > Alphaproteobacteria > Rhizobiales > Xanthobacteraceae > Pseudolabrys. Next base: position 15,026 of record DASXBN010000013.1, read on the forward strand.
CATTGCACCACCCACCTCGACGCGCCCTACCACTTCGCTTCAACCATGGATCGCGGCAAGCGCGCCATCACCATCGACGAGGTCCCGCTGGAATGGTGCCTGCAGCCTGGTGTGAAGCTCGATTTCCGCAAGTTCCCCCATGGCTATGTGGCAAACGCGGCCGATGTCGAGGCTGAGCTCAAGCGCATCGGCCATACGCTTTCCCCGCTTGAAATCGTGGTGGTGAATACCGCGGCGGGGCAAGCTTATGGCCGTCTTGATTACGTCGCAAAAGGTTGCGGCATGGGCCGCGAGGCCACGCTCTATCTGCTCGAGCGCGGCGTGCGCGTGACCGGCACCGACGGCTGGAGCTGGGACGCACCATTCGTCCACACGAAGGAGAAATCTCGCACACCGCGCGCGTCCAGCCAGCGGAACCGCCGCGCACTTTGACTGGAAAACAGCTCACGGTGAAACCATCGGCCGGCAGCGCTTCGAGGTTGTTGAGCTTCTCGATATGGCAATAACCAATCTCGCGGCCAGCCCGGTGGCCTTCCCAGATCAGGCTGGGATCGCGGGTCATGCGATATTTCTCCTTCGTGTGGACGAATGGTGC
>DASXBN010000014.1:0-39770 GCA_036491675.1 Pseudolabrys sp.
ATCACGAACTGGCTCATTTGGTAATCGCAGCCGATCTGGCCGCCACCGACAAAGCCGCTGTTGGATCCCGAAACCTCGCCGTTCGGTCCACTAATGCTCGCCTGCCCCCAAAGCCCGCCGACATTGGCGCCGATGTAGCAGCCCGTCCAATTGTAGATTGGCGCCGGTGGCACGATAGGCGGCGCCTTGTAAGCGGGCCGCTGCATATCAGCAGCAACCGCAGTACCTGCGAACGCGATCAGCGCGATACTTCCAAGCACAATCTTCTTCATGGCATTCCCCCAGATTTGGCCGATAGGGCGAAAATCATCTTCGCCTTCGTTGGGTTTCATTTGCGTTTATTAAACGCCAAAAAGAAGGCAGGGTTCATTGATCGGAATAATAACAACGGACTGTTGTATTTTAGTCACCGAGGATGCTTGCATTGCCTCAAAAGTAAATAAAACGATTCCACTTTGATTTCGGAATGCCCGCTTTTGACCAAAGCAGATGAGGTGGATGGAACCCGCCCATGGCATCTGGGTACCAGTGCATGAAGGCAATCAAACGTTCACGAGAAAATGGGAGCCGCAAGCCGTATATGAAGTGTGGGAAGACCGATGCGGCTAAAGCTGTAATTTGCTGCGATGTAAATGGCCGCTAATGGTCCAAAGCGGGCCTGCCAATCGTAGCCTCCAGTGTCCGCTCGCGGAGGCAAAACGGACATGGATGTCAAAGGCGCTTACTTCCGCTTCTGATCCAAATCGGACTCTCGCGCGAAGAAGACGGCCAACACAAAAAAGCCGCCCCCCAACTTGGGGGGGCGGCCGCGAAGCATTAGTAGTAGTCACATGTCCACACGCGGCGCGGTCCCCATGGCGTCGGTGTCCACTGCCAGCAATAGTCGTATCCGTAGCCGTATCCGCCGCCCCACCACGGGCCGCCGCCGACGAAGATGACTCGGCCGTGGCGGTGCACGAATCTGCCGTTGCCGTGAAACGCGTGGCCACCCCACGCGCCCGAGTGGCTGCCGTTCCAGCCACCGACCCGCGCCACGCCGACAGCGGCGCGGCTGCTCATGGCGCCGGCACCGACGTGACCGCCGGACCAGCCGCCACTCATATGGCCGCCGGACCAGCCGCCGCCCGCGTGGCCGCCGCCTCCATGACCCCCTCCGCCTCCGCCATGACCGAACGCGAAGGCAATCGAGGGAACCAGCGCGATTGCCAAGGCAATTAAAAGCCTACGCATCAAACCCTCCTCTGGTTGATTTATTTAATCAACACCTCAGCCGGACCAATCCAGCGGGCGTCACGAGGACTTGATCGCCTGCCGCCCGTTCCGCGTTAGCGCGGCCTTGAGCTCGGTGTCGCTGTTCGTTTTCGCGGGTAAGGCGGCCATGGGTATGCGCCTACCGATAGCCGCCTGATGGACTCGTCCTGCCGGATGGAACTCCGCACGGCAGCTAGCCTGCTTCTCGTCTTTTTGAATTCAGTCGGCTTTGCCGCCGTGCGAAGCTAATGCAGGAAATGCCGGTTTATTTGACGTGACTCTTCACAGAACGAGGTAAGCCATGAAAGGTTTGCTGCGGTTCGCGATGATTTTCGCTTTGGCGCAGTCTGCTGCGCAAGGCGCGAATGTTGAGGCTGGCAAACAGATAGCCGGCACGGTTTGTGCCGCCTGCCACGGCATCAACGGCGTCAGCGTCAGCGACGCGGTTCCCAACCTGGCGGGGCAACGGGCACGCTACCTCGAAGCGCAGCTCAAGTTTTTCAAGGACGGCACGCGCAAAGAACCCGGCGCGGTCAGCCGCGCCGCTATCATGAATGCAATTGCGGCTCAGCTCAGCGCCGAAGAGATTACCAACGTGGCGGCCTATTTCGAGTCGCAACACGGCGCAGCGCCGCGCGCGACATCGGACATGCTGCCCAACATTGCAAAAACAAGAGTGGCCTTTCCGGAAGGCTACAAACAATCGTTCACCAAGTACCACGCCATCAACTTCCCCGCCGCCAAAGAGGTGCGTTTCTATTATGCGAACACGGTCGCTGTAGCCGCCGCAAAGGCCGGGAAGGCATTGCCGGACGGGTCGGTTCTGTTTGCCGAGGTGTATTCGGCCAAGCTCGATAACAAGAACAATCCGATCGCCGGCAGCGACGGCTTTTACGAGCCGGATAAACTTGTGCGATATACAGCCATGCAGCGGGAAACCGGTTGGGGAAATGACATCCCCGAACTCCTGCGCAATGAAAACTGGAATTACGCGATTTTCACCGCCGCAAAACAAGTTCAGCCAGGCGTGAACCACGCTGAGTGCTTGGCCTGCCACAAGCCATTGTCGAATGTGAGCTACACATTCACGCTCAAGCAACTCGCGGCGACGCAGTAGGCACCGCCGTTTTACCGCTCCTCGCGTGCGAGGAGAGGGCGAAGCAATCTAGTGCCCGGTCGGGTCGCCGCGGCGGCTGGCTTCGTAGAGGAACCAGACGCGTCTTTCGGCGTCGTCGATGAAGGTCTCGATGAGGCTCGCGGTGGCGACGTCCTCGTGCTCGTCGCACAAGCCGTGCGCCTCGCGCATCGAGGCCACCACGCGCTGGTTGTCGTCGCGCAGCTCGGCCAGCATGTCCTGCGGATCGACGTATTTGGCGTCGTTGTCGGCGAGCCGCTGGTGGCGCGATATGTCGCCGATCGAGCGCAAGGTCGGATGGCCGATCTTGCGCACCCGCTCGGCGATCACGTCAGTGGTGGCGAAGATCTGGTCGGCCTGCTCGTCGAGCAGCAGGTGATAGTCGCGGAAATGCGGCCCGCTGACGTGCCAGTGGAAATTCTTGGTCTTCAGATAAAGCGCGAAGGTATCGGCCAGGATCGCGTTGAGCGCGCCGGCGATGTCCTTGCTGGCGTTGGAACTAAGATCGGTCGGCGTTTGCAGCCGCGGCGTGCCGATCTGCGCGGCGGTGGCTCTATTGGTGCCCATGGAAATCCCCGTTATGTGCGAGTCGGGGGTTAACGTGCGGGGGACGAAAAAAGTTCCAGTAGCGCGATGGCCGAAGCTCAGCGTTGCGCAGCCTGCGTCATTTTTTCGCGCACGGCCTCGACGATGCGCGCGAGCGCCGGCCCCCATTGCCGGTCGGCGCCTTGGCGGAACAGCCGCATGGTCGGATACCAAGGCGAATCGGCGCGGCCGATCAGCCAGCGCCAGTCGGCGACGACCGGCAGCGCGGTGAACACCGGCCGCGCCAGCGCGCCGGCGAGATGCGCGACCGAGGTATCGCAGGTGACGATGAGATCGAGGTTGCTCATCACCGCCGCGGTATCGAGGAAGAAGTCCGCGTCCGCCGCGGGGTCGGCGTCGAGCGTCACGATCTGCTCGCCGAAGGCGACCTGGCCGGTCTGCGCGGCCGCCGCGCCCTTCTGCAACGAGATCAGTTGCACGCCGGGCAGGGCGACGAGGCCGGCGAAATCGGCGAGCGAAATATCGCGCCGGGTGAAATAGGCCTTGTCGGAGTGGCCGGAGGCCCAGTTGATGCCGATCTTGAAGCCGGCGCCGCCGAGCCGCGCGCGCCAGGCCGCGATGCGCGCGGGCTCCGCCGCGAGGTAAGGCACCTCGGCCGGCACGCTATCGGGCCGGATGCCGAGCGCGCCGGGCACGCTCAACAGCGGCAGCCAGCGCAGCGGGCGCTGATCTTGCGCGAGTTGATCGGCCTCGGTCGCGATCGTTACGCCCTTGAGGCTCGAGAGCAGCGGCGCCATCGCCTTGCGCGTCAGGATGGTGACATCGAAGCCGCGCGCCGCCAGCACAGGCGCGAAGCGGCAGAACTGGATGGTGTCGCCCAGCCCCTGTTCGCCCACCAGCACCAGACGTTCGCCGGCGCGCAATTCGCCGTCCCAGCGCGGCTGCGGCAGCGCGACGAAGGTGGGCTTGCCGACTTTCTCGCGGTGCTCGTAATCGGCAAATCCGGCCGGCCAGTCGCCGCGCACCAGATTGAGCATGCCGCGCCCGAGATAGGCCTCATCCATCCGTGGCTCGAGCGCGATCGCCTGGCTGTAGGCGGCGGCGGCCTCCTCGAAGCGCGGCCCCTCCGGCAAGGCGCGCGCGGCGTCGAGATGGCCGCTGTCCTTGAGCGCGTTGGCGCGGTTGACGTGCGCTTCCGCGACGCCCGGCCCGCACACGATCGCCTTGTCGAAGCTGACCAGCGCGTCCTCGTGGCGGCCGAGCTCCTGCAGCAGGGCGCCGCGGTTGAGCCAGTCCGGCCCCGACATCGGATTGAGCGCGAGCGCGCGGTCGAAACTCTTCAGCGCCTCCTCAGGCAAGCCGCTGTCGACCAGGATGTTGGCGCGGTTGCCGTGCGCGTCGGCAAAATTGCCATCGAGCGCAATCGCGCGGTCGAAGTTCTTGATCGCCTCCAGCGGCTCGCCCAGCCGGTACAGTGCCTGGCCGAGCAGGTTGTGCACGCGCGCCTGCGGCGGGCCGTGCTCGATGGCGCGGCGGGCGAGCTCGACGCCCTGCTGGAATTGCTCCTCCTGGCAGGCGACCACCGCGACGTAATAGAGCGCGTCGGGGTTCTGCGGGTCGTTGCGCAGCACCTCGACGTAGCGCGCCATGGCGAGATCGAGCTGGCCTTGGCGGTGGTGGATCAGGCCCTGCTGCAGCAGCAGCGCGGAAGTGGCGGGTTCGCTCATGGGCGGGTTCTAAGCAGGCTTCGGCGGGGAAGCCAAGCCTGCCGCCCCGTCCTAGGCCGTGGTATGGCTTTTGCAGCCGAATTCGGGAAACTATTGCGGAAATAAGCGGGGCAGGGGCTCATGAAAGACATCCTCGACAGGCTGGAGCAGCGCCGGGCTGACGCCCGGCTGGGCGGCGGCGCGGGCCGCATCGAGGCCCAGCACAAGCGCGGCAAATTGACCGCGCGCGAACGCATCGAACTCCTGCTCGACAAGGGCTCGTTCGAGGAGCTCGACATGTTCGTCGAGCACCGCTCCGCCGAATTCGGCATGGAGAAGAGCAAAATTCCCGGCGACGGCGTGGTCACCGGCTGGGGCACGGTCAACGGCCGCACGGTCTACCTGTTCTCCAAGGACTTCACCGTGTTCGGCGGCTCGCTCTCGGAGACGCATGCCGGCAAGATCATCAAGGTGCAGGACATGGCGATGAAGGCGCGCGCGCCCATCATCGGCCTGTTCGACGCCGGCGGCGCGCGCATCCAGGAAGGCGTCGCGGCCCTCGGCGGCTACGGCGAGGTGTTCAAGCGCAACGTCATCGCTTCCGGCGTTATCCCGCAGATCAGCGTCATCATGGGCCCTTGTGCGGGAGGGGATGTCTATTCGCCGGCCATGACCGATTTCATCTTCATGGTGCGCGACACCTCCTACATGTTCGTCACCGGGCCGGACGTGGTGAAGACGGTCACCAACGAAGTGGTCACGGCGGAGGAGCTCGGCGGCGCCTCGATCCACACCACCAAGTCCGGCGTTGCCGACGGCTCGTTCGAGAACGACGTCGAGTGCCTGTTGCAGATGCGCCGGCTGATCGACTTCCTGCCCGCCAACAACGAGGCGGGCGTGCCGGAATGGCCGACGCAAGACCCCGCCGACCGCATCGATGAATCGCTCGACACGCTGATCCCGGACAACCCGAACAAGCCCTACGACATCAAGGAGCTGATCCTGAAGGTCGTGGACGAGGGCGACTTCTTCGAAGTCTCCACGGCTTACGCCCGCAACATCGTCACCGGCTTCGGCCGCATCGCCGGGCGCAGCGTCGGCTTCGTCGCCAACCAGCCGATGGTGCTCGCCGGCGTGCTCGACTCGGACGCATCGCGCAAGGCGGCGCGCTTCGTGCGTTTCTGCGACGCCTTCCAGATTCCGATCGTCACCTTCGTCGACGTGCCCGGCTTCCTGCCCGGCACCGCGCAGGAATACAACGGCCTGATCAAGCACGGCGCCAAGCTGTTGTTCGCCTATTCGCAGTGCACGGTGCCACTCGTCACCGTGATCACGCGCAAGGCCTTCGGCGGCGCCTATGACGTGATGGCGTCAAAGCACGTCGGCGGCGATTTGAACTACGCCTGGCCGACCGCGCAGATCGCGGTGATGGGGGCGAAGGGCGCGGTCGAGATCATCTTTCGCGCCGACATCGGCGATGCGGACAAGATCGCGGCGCGTACCAAGGAATACGAGGACCGGTTTCTGTCGCCCTTCGTCGCCGCCGAGCGCGGCTATATCGACGACGTCATCATGCCGCACTCGACGCGCCGGCGGCTCGCCCGCGCGCTGGCGATGCTGAAGAACAAGCACGTCGAGATGCCGGCCAGGAAGCACGACAATTTGCCGGTGTGAGAGATTATGCGGCTACGGTTTCCTCTCATCTTTTGCCTCGCCACGCTTGCGGCGACGCCGGCGGTGGCACAGCTCGTCGACGAGAATCTTCTGCTCACGATGCCCGACGGCTACAAGGTCGGCTTCAGCACCAAGAAGAACAACATGGTCATGACTGAAATGGTGCCGGCCGCGGAAACGGTCGAGGGTTGGACCGAGATGGTCACCGTGCAGATATTCCTCGGGACGAAGGACACCTCGCCCGGCCAGTTCAAGACGCGTATGGAGGGAATGTGGCGTAACGCCTGCGCGAATGCCTCGTCCCAGCCGGTCGCCGACGCGGCAGACAATGGCTATCCGGCGAGCGTCTGGCTGATGTCCTGTCCTCTCAACGCCAAGACCGGCAAGCCGGAGATCACATGGTTCAAGGCGATCCAGGGCAATGACAGCTTCTACGTCGTGCAGAAGGCGTTCAAGTTCGAGCCATCGAATGAACAGGTGATGACGTGGACCGGTTATCTGAAGAAAGTGTCGGTCTGCGATTCACGGCTGCCGGATCGCGCCTGTCCGCTCGTGCTGCGGTAGCGCGCGCTCGCCATGCTGAAGAACAAGCACGTCGAGATGCCGGCGCGGAAGCACGATAATTTGCTGGTGTGATTTGCGGTGGCAGGGGCACCGCTTTTCTTGGCTTGTCGGCGGGATTATACTTCCGGTTGCATGCGACGGAAACCGACAATGCGGCCAGCGATCGCGCCATTGGGCTGGGCCGTTCTTCTCATTCTTGCTGTCCTTGCAACCCCCGCCCGTTCACAAGACCGGACGCGCCCGCCGGTCGGCGGCGTCAGTTCGCTGGCCGACGCCATGATCTTTTATCTGGCGCGGGGGTCGGCCGGCGCCTGCGGGCCCGGCTGCTCGGAATGGATCGCAGCGGAAGGCGCGGTGCAGTGGGATTCGTATAAGCGTCTGTTGGCGCTGCTCGCTCGCATCGGCGAGCGCAAAATTCCGGTCATCCTCAAAGTGCAGGGCAAAGGCAGTCTCAACGTCGCGGCGGCGATGGGTAAGATCATTCGCGAGCACAGGCTGGACGTGAGCTTGGGTGAGACCCGGGTGGTGCAGTGTCGGGGCGCGACCGACGACGCATGCTTTGCACTCAAGCGGGGCGGCGAGCCACTCGTGGCCGACATCAACCGCTCATTCGCCGACTGCGATGTGGTTTGCGTGCTGATTTTGGCCGGCGGCGTCCACCGCACGCTGCCCTCCGGCGCCAGGGTCGTCATCACTCCGACGCACATCACGAATCGGCTGGCTCCGAACGTCTCGCAAGAGCGTCAGGAAGGATTGAAGTCGCAGTTCGGCGATCAGTTCAGATTATATTTGACGCAGATGGGGGTCAGCCCGCAGGTCGTCGATATCATCGATCACAGCACGGAAAGCGGGCGCGCAACGCCGCTTTCGCGCAACGACTGGCTACGGCTCGGCATCGTCACGGACCTGGCGCTATGAGCTCAATCTTTGACGCCGAGCGCAGCACTGTCGACGACGCGATCATGCCGCACGCGACCCGCCATCGTCGCCGCGCCGCTGCGTTCAACATTCGACCATTGGTGTTCGACCGGTCACCTGCCGCGCGCGATTACGTGACGGTGGCCGCCCTTGTCATGCCCGGGCTTGACCCGGGCATCCATGATGCGTTGCCGGACACGAAAGCCTTACGGTAAGTCTGAAAATGCGAACCCGCCTCATGGATTGCCGGGTCAAGCCCGGCAATGACAACACAGAGGCTTGGGTGCCCCTTGAAAGCCTCTTGACTTTATTCCTAAAGCATATATTCCTATCCCTCGTCCGGCTCTGTGAGGGCGTCATCTAGAGGCGTCTAAATGATGGAGCCGGATGGCGGCGCCCGCGGCGGGAGACGAACGCTCCTCCCGCACCCGGGAGGCCCCGGGACCCGATCGGGGGGCACTAGGACCCCTCCGCGAGGAGCTCGCTGGACTCGGGACCGTTCCAATTGGGTTTCGGACCGGCCTTAAGCGCGACAAGCCGATGAGGCGAACTGGCGCTGCGGCCAAACGAAGAAACCCGGGACGGAAACCAGGAAACGCGGACCCGGGGAACAGAAATCGCCGCATGGCGCGCCGAGAGGCGCCCGCGTTCTCGTGAGGGAACGCGGCAAGACGGAAGACTGGTGCGCCGCTCGGTGCGCCATCCCCCTCGCGTTATGCGGGGAACGAAGAGGGAAGACGGCGTCCCCCGCGCCGCAAAGAACAGGGGCGGCGGAGCGTTGGCTGTTTGACATTTGAATCGGTCAAGGCCCGAGCGCAGTAACGCTTTCAGCGTCATGCCCGGGCTTGACCCGGGCATCAATGATGAACGGCCGCTCACGAAAGCATGACGGTAAGTCTGAAAATGCGGGGCCGCCTCATGGATTGCCGGGTCAAGCCCGGCAATGACAGAATAAGCAGGCGGCAATTGCCCGATGGTCAACGGTCTACGGAGACACCATGCCCGCCACTTTCTTCCTCGTCCGCGCGGTCGTCGCCGAACCGCTGCGCTCGACATTCGACCATTGGTATTCCACCGACCATCTGCCGTGGGCGATCGAGGTTTTCAAATGCGAGAAGACCTGGCGCTGCTGGAGCGAGGTGGAGGCGGGCGTGCATTACGCGGTCTATCGCTTCGCCGACAAGGCGGCGTGCGACGCCGCGCTCGCCTCCGACGGCTTCAAGGCGCTGGTCGCCGCTTGGAATAGCAGCTGGCCGGAAGGCGTCACCCGCACGCGCGATGTGGTGACGCTGGCGGAAGAGCGCGAGCCGTAACGAGGACGGTGCTGAGAGCGCCTCGTTTACAATCGTGCCAGAGCGCACCTACACTCAGGGTTGCATCGCCCTCAGGGAGGACGCCATGACCAAAATTCATCGCGCGCCGGTGCGGCGCGGCCGTCCAGTGCGCATCGCCTGCGTCAACAGAACCAAAGTGCTCAGCCTTGGCGTTCCGTTCGGCAAGCTCACCAAGGCGCTGCAGAAATGTTACGACCGCCACTTTCTCCCCGTCTGGGGCTTTCCGGTGAAGCTCTACAACACCAAGAAACCGAAAAAGACCGATTGGCAGTTCCTCTATCTCGACGATGTCGCCGACGGCGCCGACACCGACGGCTATCACGACCTCACCATCCACGGCCAGCCGGTCACCATGGTCTTCGTCAAGACCGTGCTTGAGAACGGCGAGCCGGTGAGCCTCACCGCTTCGCACGAATTGTTCGAGATGGTGATCGACCCGATCGCCAATATGTGGGCGGAGGCGAGCGGCGGGCGGGAATTCGCCTATGAGATGTGCGACGCGGTCGAGGAGGACACCTTCCTGGTGGACGGACTGCAGATGTCGAATTTCGTCTGTCCGTCATGGTTCGAGCCGTTCAAGCACCCGCGCGGCACCAAGTTCGATCACCTCGGGCTGCTCAGGAAGCCGTTCAGCATGACCAAAGGCGGCTATGTGATCGTCAAGCGCGGGGGCAAGGTCAAGGAGCGCTTCGGCTCCAAGGCGAAGGCCAAGCGCTTCGCGCGGGAAAACAGGCGCGGCCACCGCAGCGAATACCGCAAGCCGGAAGGGCAGCGCATTTAGCCGGCGCGGCAGCGGGCGCTGCCTTGCCCAGGTCGACGCGAGAGGAGGGAGATGCGTAATTCAGTCTTGCTCGTTGCCAGTCTCATGCTTGCGGGGACGCAAAGTGCCTCCGCCTATAGCTGCACGATCTCGCCCAAAGACGACGCGGTGATCGTCAAGACCGACAATCCCGAGGCGGAGCCGAAATCCTGCACGATCACCTGCCGCTTCGCGGTGCCCGGCGGCACGCAAACGGTGACCTGCACGCAACAGATCCCCGGCGGCGCCAAGAACTGGTACGTCTGCCTGCGCCCGACCGGCGGCAAGGCCTTCGGCCAGCTCGAAGAGGGCAGCGAGAGTTGCAAGAAGTCGTGAGGAGAGGGCGACGTTCAGCGCCAGCCGCCGCCGCCGTTCACATAGACCGTGTCGGCGGTCATGAACTCGCAGGCGTCCGAGCACATGAACAGCACCAGCTCGCCGATTTCCTCCGGCGCGGCGAAGCGGTTCATCGGCACGTCGTCGAGGAATTTCTGGTAGAGCTCGGGCGAGGTCGCCGCCGCGTCCTGGAACGGCGTCTTCACCGGCCCGGGCGAGATCGACAGCGCGCGGATGCCTTGCGTGGCGAATTCGCGCGCCACGCCCATGGTCATGGTCACCACCGCGCCCTTGGCCGAGGCGTAATGCACCGAGGAGCCGGGCCCGCCGCGCCGATGCGACATGCTGCCCATGTTGACGATGACGCCGAACTGGTTCTTCAGCATGTGCGGCAGCACCGCCTGCATGGCGTAGAAGGTGCCCTTCACGTTGAGATCGAAGGTGCGGTCGAACAGATCGTCGTCGATGGCGAGGAATTTGGAGCGGCGCAGCGCGGCGCCCGCCGAATTGAACAGGAACTGGATACTGCCGAAATCGTCGAGCGCGAGCTGCACCATGTCCTTGACCGCCGCGCGCTTGGTCACGTCGATGGCGAGCGCCAGCGCCTGGCCGCCGGAATTCCCGAACTTGGCGTTGACCTGCTCGGCCGTCTGCTGCACGCCGGCCTCATTGATGTCGGCGCACACCACGTTGGCGCCCTCGCGCGCGAAAATCAGCGCGGTGGCCCGTCCGATGCCGCTGCCGGCTCCGGTGATGACGATGGTTTTTCCTCTGAAATAGTCCGGCGTCTTCGGCATGGTGTCCTCGTCTCGTGGCGGTCATTGCGGCCGCGGCCGAAGACTAGCGCATTCTTCAGCCGGCGTAAGACATGCCGCCCATGCGGATTACGGCTTGCGTCCCGAGCAAAATCGCCCGCGACAGCAGCGCGATGTCGGCCGGCATGTCCTTGCGCCAGACGTCGAGCAGCAGCGCGACGCGCACCTGGTCGCTGCGGTTCCACACTTCATGCCGATAGGTGTCGTCCCACAGCAGGCTGTCGCCGTCGCCGAGCCGGTAGGGCACGCCGTCGATGTTCATCACGCAAGCGGGCTTGCCGTCGCCGTCGCGCGGCATCGACAGCATCAGGTGATAGCGCAGGATGCCGCGGAACGGCCCGCGGTGCTCCGGAATGTGCTTGCCGGGCGCCAGGAACGACAAGATGGCCGATACCACCTCGGGCGCGTCGTCGAGCAGCGCGGCGATCGTCGGGCAGCGTTGCAGGTTCGCCGGCATCCGCACGCCATAGGCCTTCATGATGAACACGCGCCAGTCGCGCCCGTCATTGGCCGAGATATCGGCCTGCACCGGCATGACGTCGTGAAAGCGCGGCACATAGCTGAACAGGGCGGCGACGGCGAACGCCTCGCGCCGGATGTCGGCCCAGCGCTCGGCGAAGCGTTCGGCGTGCGGAAAATAATACGCGGCGTCGAGCGTGGCCGGCGTCGCGATGCGGTGGTCGTATATGGCGCGGACGACGCCGGCCGCACGGTCGTAAAGCTGCCCCACGGACGTGTCTCCCGGAACTTGGCGCGCCATTGGCTTTGCAATGTAGTCCCGCGAGCGCAAGCGGCCTATAGCCCCGTGCATAAATTCCTCGCGAACGGCCTGTTAGGTCTTATGATAGGGAAAACCTCCAGGGCCCGACGACCATGCGAAAATGGCTGATTGCACTCTTGCTGGCGCCGCTGCTGTGCGCGCCGGTGCGCGCGGAAGAAGGTCTGGTCACCTTCAAATCCATGTCCGTCGATCTCGCGCTGGCGCTTGCGCGTGCCGCGCTTACCGATTGCCAAAAGCAGGGCTATCAGGTCGCGGTGGCGGTGGTCGATCGTTTCGGCGTCACGCAAGTGCTGCTGCGCGACCGTTTCGCCGGCGCCCATACCGTGGCGACCGCGACCGGCAAGGCCTGGACCGCGGTCAGCTTCCGCACCAATACCAGCGAGCTGGTCGCCGCCACCGCGCCGGGCTCGCCGCAGGCCGGCGTGCGTAACCTGCCGGGCGCGACGATTATCGCCGGCGGCGTGACGGTGGAGGCGGGCGGCTCGCTGATCGGCGCGGTCGGCGTCTCCGGCGCGCCGGGCGGCGACAACGACGAAGCCTGCGCCAAGGCGGGTATCGTCGCGGTGCGCGACAAGTTGGATTTCTAAGAGGTCAATCATGAATCCCACCGCTCTGGTCGAATACGCCGATGCCTCGCCGCAAGTGCGCGCGGTCTATGACGACATCAAGCAGACGCGCAACGTTCCGGACGTCAACAATTTCTGGAAATATCTGGCGCGCGATCCGGCGGCGCTCAAGCGTACTTGGGAGAGCATCAAGGAAATCATGGCGCCGGGCGCGCTCGACCCGCTCACCAAGGAGATGGTTTATCTCGCGGTCAGTGTCACCAATGGCTGCGCCTATTGCATCGCCAGCCACACGGCGGCTGCCCGCAAGGCCGGCATGACCGAGGCCATGTTCGGCGAATTGATGGCGGTTACCGGCATGGCGAACGAAACCAACAGACTTGCCAATGGCTACCGCGTCCCGATCGACGCAGGCTTTCAGACCTGACGCGATTGCCCAGCGACCGGTATTCGTGACAAGATAAAAGGAAAGCGCGCAAGCGCCGGGGGAGGAGCCATGTTCGACCGGAAACTCATTATGAAATTGCTTTGCGTCGCGCTGGTCGCTGCGGTCATGCTGCCGGCCGGGCACGTGCTGTTTCCCTATGTCAGCCACGTCTTGAGCGGCATCCAGTTCCAGGCGATCGAAGCGGTGATCGGCGCCACGGTCGGCTTCGGCTTATCCGCGATCGTCGGATAGAATTGGTTGGGTCTTATTGACCGTTGCTGTTCGATGGTCGCGCGTTTTGCGAGCCAGCGGCGGGTGCTGAATTCATGCCGCTACCCGCATTGCCGTAGTGGCCGCCCTGAGGATTCTGATTGCCCTGAGAATTGGACCCTTGGCCGGTTGTGGTCGACGGATTGCTCGGGCCGGAGGGCTGGGTAGCCGTCGATGATGGACCGGTCGGTTGCTGGCCGCCGCCTTGTTGCGACTGGGCTTGCTGGCGAGCGGGCGCCGGCTGTGGCTTCACCGCGATAGCGGTCGGAGCTTTTTGATCGCCGCCTTCGTCGCCCTCAGTGTTGAGCCCGTAGAGCACGAGGGTCACGATAAAAATCGCGCCGATGAGCGTTACGGCAATTCGCAGCGTGCTGGCGCGCGTGCTGTCTTTCCGCGTGCTGTCCTTTAATGGGCGGTTCTGCGGTTCAATTTCGTGCCAGGTCATGGTGACCTCACATAAGCTTTCGCGCGCCCCGGCGCGCGGCGCCGGGGCTCATTGCTCAAAACGAACGCACGTGCAGACTTACTGAGCATTGTCCTTGCTCGGCGCCGGCATCGTCGGTGCCGGCATCAGCGGCCGTGGTGACGTAGAGCCCGAGCCGGTGGTGCTCGGCTGGCTCATGGGGCTCGGTGTGCTGCCGGTCGTGGCCGGCGAGGTGTTGTTGCTCGCGGTATTGCTGTGGCCGTTGACGCCCACGATTACAAGGAGCGCGATCAGCGCGATCACTGAGAGGCCGGCGATCCAGCCCCAAACACCGCCGACAGGCTCGTCATGACGCAGCACCGGATCGCTAAACCGCGGGTCGGTATAACGCGGGTCATTCATGGTCGTCCTCCTTCGGTTCCAGATGCGTCTGGTCGTCTGCTCTTGAAGAAACCCGCTGGCGGCACCTGCGGTTCCGAAGAAAGGCCGCTCTGCAAAAAAGGCTGATGTGCATTGCAAAATGCGCGAATTCGGATTCCCGCGTCCGGATCGTGCTAAGCCAGCGGCGCTTTCCCGCCGGAACTTTGCCCGCCAACCCGCCAATTCAATGCGAACACCGTCATGCGCTTGACCAAAGTGGCGATCGCCGCGGCGCCATTGCTATTCGTGGTGCTGTGGAGCACCGGCTTCATCGGCGCGCGTTTCGGGCTGCCTTATATCGAGCCGATGACGTTTTTGACGGTGCGCATGGTGTTCGTGGTGCTGATCATGGGCGCGATCGCGCTCGTCGCGCAGGCGCGCTGGCCGAATACTGCCGAGATCGGCCATAGCCTGATGGCCGGCGCACTGGTGCACGGGCTTTATCTCGGCGCCGTGTTCTTGGCCATCAGCCAGGGCGTGCCGGCCGGCATCTCGGCACTGATCCCGGGCTTGCAGCCGATCCTCACCTCTACCATCGCCAACCGCTTCATGGGCGAGACGGTGACGCGCCTGCAATGGTTTGGCCTGCTATTGGGCTTGATCGGGGTGGCGCTGGTGCTGCACGACCGCACCATCGTGGCGGCGGGCTCAACGCTCGGCTGGGTGGCGAGCTTCAGCTCGCTGTTCGGGATCACGCTCGGCACACTCTATCAGAAGCGCCATTGCGGCCGCATCGATTGGCGCACCGGAAACCTGGTTCAATATGCCGGCGCCTGCGCGCTGTTCGCGCTAGCGGCCTTTGCCTTCGAGACCCGCGTCATCCATTGGAGCGGCGAACTGGTTTTCGCATTGGTCTGGCTGGTGATCGTGATGTCGATCGGCACCGTCGGGCTGATGTATTGGCTGATCCGCCGCTCGGCCGCGACCAGCTTTGCCAGCCTGTTTTATCTGGTTCCGGCGGTGACCGCCTTGCTGGCTTTTGCGCTGTTCGGCGAGCGCCTGGACGCGCTTTCGATCGCCGGCATGGTGGTCTGCGCGGCCGGCGTCGTGCTGGTCAACCGCGGCGCCGGTGGGGCGAGGCCGACGTCTTAAGGTTACGCGGCGCCGAGGGACCTTTTTCGATCAAAATTTTGCAGCGCTGAATATTTTCTGGCTGGCGCGAATCCAAAGAATCAGAACTAATCGTCGCACCCTAAAAACCCCGCGTAGTTCTAAAGCTCAACCACATTTTGGAGGGCACTGATGTCCCTTGTGAAGGCGACCGGGCGCGTCATCGTCATAGCCAATGAAAAGGGCGGATCGGGCAAGTCCACCGTCGCCATGCACATCGCGGTCGCGCTGATGAAGGCGGGCCAAAGTGTTGCCACCATCGATCTCGACTCCAGGCAGCGCAGCTTCACCCATTACATCGGGAACAGACGCGCCTGGGCTCAGCATGTCGGCCGCGAGCTCGAAACGCCCCACCATACGTGTTTCGATAAGAAGGTCGATTATCCGAACGAGGACGACGAGGCGGCAGCATGCCGGGCGTTTACCGACTCGGTCGGCGCGCTGGCACAGAGCTACGACTTCATCGTGATCGACACCCCCGGTCATGACAGCGATCTGATGCGGCGGGCGCATATGATCGCCGACACCTTGATCACGCCGCTCAATGACAGCTTTGTCGATTTCGACGTGCTGGGCACGGTCGATCCGGAAACGCTCGGCGTCACGGGGCCCAGCCACTACGCCGAGATGGTGGCGGAGGCCCGCAGCCAGCGCCAGCTTCTCAATCAGGCGCCCATGGATTGGATCGTGATGCGAAATCGCCTGTCGTCGCTCGGATCACGCAACAAGCGTCTGATGGGCGAGGGGCTGCAAGAGCTGTCGCAGCGGCTTGACTTCCGCTGCATCGAAGGCTTGGCCGAGCGCGTGATCTTCCGCGAATTCTACCCGCGCGGGTTGACCGCCGTCGACGATCTCGACGAGATCACGCTCGGCACGCGGCCGACCATGTCGCACGTCACCGCACGCCTCGAGATCGAAAACCTGCTCGGGACGATTGGGCTGGGCGGCGCGATGGCAGAAGACGCCATAGTCGACCACACCCGCGACGCGGCCTGAAGCAAGCCCTGGCCGTATTGCCGACGAATAACGGATGCGCGCTTACTTTCCGCGCTCGAGCACGAGCTGCGTCTGCGTCACCAGCGCGCATAGCCGTCCGTCGCCGCGGGTGACGCGGGTCTGCCAGACCATGGTGCTGCGGCCGCGATGCAGCGGCGTGCACTCCGCGTAGGCCACGTCGCCGATCGGGATCGCGGCGAAGAAGTTGGTCTTGCTCTCGATCGTGGTGGTGCGCTGACCCTCTTTCAGGTTGGCCATGGTAGCGGTGCCGCCGAGATTGTCGGCCAGCGCCATGATGGCGCCGCCATGCAGGATGCCGAAGCGGTTGTTGAGCTCATCGCTGGCGGCGAGTTCGCCGGTGACGCGCTCGGGCGAGACGTGGGTGACCTTCATCCCCAAGAAGTGGGCGAAAGCCGGTTGCTGCTGCGGGTCCGTTACCCCGTCGTTCATGTCGAATGCTCCAGCCGATAGGTGGCGATGCTCGGGTCGTTTTGCGTGAGAATGCGTCCGGTGGGAAGGGTTTTATAGCCGACGGCCCATTGGCCGGAAATGGCAAGGGCGCGGACCGAAGGCCCGCGCCCTTCCTGGCTACGACGAAATTCAGCTCACTTCGGCTGCGGCACGATGCGGATATAGGGCCGCGGCGCCTTGAAGCCCTGCGGCCAGATTTTCTTGGCCTCGTCGTCGCTCACCGAGCCGGCGATGATAACGTCCTCGCCCTGTTTCCAGTTCGCGGGTGTCGCCACCCGGTGTTTTGCGGTCATCTGCAGCGAGTCGAGCACGCGCAGCACCTCGTCGAAGTTACGTCCCGTGGTCATCGGATAGACCAGGATCAGCTTGATCTTCTTGTCCGGCCCAATGATGAACACGTTGCGCACGGTCTGATTGTCGGCCGGCGTGCGGCCTTCCGAAGTGCCGCCGGTCGAGGCGGGCAGCATGCCGTAGGCCTTGGAAATCTTGAGATCCGTGTCGCCGATCATCGGATAATTCGGCGCAATGCCGACCACGTCCTTGATGTCGACCGCCCATTTCTTGTGGTTGTCGACCGGATCGACCGACAGCCCGATGATCTTGGTGTTGCGCTTGTCGAATTCCGGCTTCAGCTTCGCCATGGCGCCGAGCTCGGTGGTGCAGACCGGCGTGAAATCCTTCGGGTGCGAGAACAGCATGCCCCAGGAATTGCCCAGCCAGTCGTGAAAACGGATTTTTCCCTCGGTGGTTTCCGCCTCGAAATCCGGGGCGGTATCGCCAATCGCCAATGCCATGACCAACCTCCAAATACGTGCTCAATTTAGGTTACGGCGCTTAATATAGGCGCCTCGGCGGGTGCGGAATAGGGCTGCGCGCAAAGAGGGGCGCTGCTGCGCCGTCCTGCCGCAGCACAGCATAAAGCTTTGCGGAACCGGCGCCGCGGGGGAAGAATCTTCGCAAGGCGGCGCCGATGATCGTCAGCGGCTGGCGGCCGTGCTTTCGTCTGCAAGGCCAACCGTGCGCCCGGGGAATCCGGCGACGTCGAAATAACGGGTGCGGCCGACCGACTGGTACTGCAGCACGGTGCACAGCCGGTTTTCCGAAATCGGCGAACGAACGGTGTGTGAGAGCACGCTCGGCGAGCGTCCGCCCGGCATCGCCTCGTTGATGACGCGGCCGACCAAACGGCCATTCGCCTTGATGTTCAGTCCCAGGATATGAGCGATGGTCTTGCCGACATCGGCATTGCTCACCGGCGCCTCGTCGGCGAAGCCGGCCCTGAAGTCGGGTCCGACGGCAGCCATGAAATTCATGGTATCGGCGCGGCTGAAGCTGCCGTGCATGCCCTGACCCTGTTGCAGGCCGGTGTCGGCGATCTCGGCCGCGCACAGCAGCGGCTGCTCGCAGCCGGCCGCGATCGATGTGAAGCTGACGGCGATCGCCGGATGCGGCGGACGCGCCGCGCCGCTCAAGTTGATGGCCGACATCGGCAGCGTTCCCGGGTAGCGGCCGAGCGATCCATCGACGAAGATGCCGCTGACATAATCCTGTTCGAGCAACGCCTTCACCACGCGCGCCGCGACCTTGCGGTCCTTGCCGGGCAGATAGACGAGGTCGGAGCCGCCATTGGCGGCGACCACCACGTCGGGCTTGGCCGGATCCTTGCCGATCACGCCGTTGCCGGCGCTCGGATGGCTATTTCCGGTAACGGCCGCATTCTTCTTGTTGGGATCGAACAGCGGCAACTCGAGCGCCTTGGCGATGTCCATGGCAAGGAAGCCGGGCGGCAACAGGCCCTTCGATACATCGGCGTAGTCGATCTTGGCCGCGGCGCTGGTCTTGCTTTGCTTGGAAATGGTGGAGAAGCCGTGGTCGGCCGACACGATGACGTCGGTCGTTGCCGAAAGCCCGAGATCGTCGAGCGCCTTGCGCAAGGCGGCAAGATTGTCGTCGGCGTTCTTGATGGCGGCGAGCGAGGAGGGTCCATTGATGCCGGGCGTCAGCGCATTGAGGCTGTCGCCCTGATTGTGCTGGGTGCCGTCGGGATCGCGCGACCAGAACACCAGCACGAACGGCTTGTTGCGCGCCTTGAACATCGGCAGCACGATCTTGGTCGCGACGTCGGTGAAATAAGCCTGCTGCTCGATATTGGCGGTCGTCGTGCCGGGTTTCTCGAAGGTGCCGGCATTGCCGTTGGCGCCGCGCGTCGGCGCAACCAGAGGCAGGCCGGCCTTGCCGAGCGCGTCCTGCATCTCCGCCGTCAGCGGCGCGCCGATTTTCGATCCGGTCGAGTCATCCACGACAATGGTGTGCTCGCCCGGCCGGTCGACGCGGTCGGTGTGGTCGAAGATCAAAGTCGGCCCCAGCTTGCCGATGGCGGCGGTGCTGAAGCCCTGGCCGCGCGCGATCTTCAGGATCGTTTCCTCGTTGAGATAGTTGCCTTCGAAGTGCTCGTCGACGTCGAACAGGACCGCGTCGTTCTCCAGGAACGGCGTCACGGTGCCGCCGGCCGGGCCGACCGGATAGCCGGTGTAGATCGTGTTGCTGAAGTCGCCGGTGTCGCCGAGATAATGACCGGTCGCCATGGCGGAGGCATTGGCGGTGGTAAAGGTCGGGAACAATGAATGCGGGTTCTTGAAATTGACGCCCTTGTCGCGGATCGCCGCCATGGTCGGCGCGGTCTCGGGCGTAACTTTAAGGGCGCGCAGACCGTCGGGCACGAACAGGATCACGTTATGCGGCGGTTCGGCGCTGGCCGCTGTCAGTTGCAGGCCGACTGCCGCCAAAGCCAGGGCGTGCAGCGCTTTTGACCTGAGCGACATGGCAATTCTCCTTGTTTATCTTTGTTGCAATGCCGCGCTAGATACCGCCACCGCAAGACAGTATTGTAACAGAAGCCGGCTATCCGCAGCCATTTCAACCCGGGATGGCAAAGGGCGTTTCCCTTAATGTTCAAGCGTATCCTGATTGCCAATCGCGGCGAAATCGCCTGCCGGATCATCAAGACCGCCCGCCGCATGGGGATCGAGACGGTCGCGGTCTATTCCGAAGCCGACAAGGACGCCCTGCACGTCGAGATGGCCGATAGCGCGGTTCTCCTTGGCCCGCCGGAAGCCGCCAAAAGCTACCTGCTGATCGACAAGATCGTGGCCGCCTGCAAGGCGAGCGGGGCCGAGGCCGTGCATCCGGGTTACGGGTTCCTGTCCGAGCGCGAGGCCTTTCCCAAGGCGCTCGCAGCTGCCGGTATCGTGTTCATCGGCCCCAATCCAAAAGCCATCGCCGCCATGGGCGACAAGATCGAGTCGAAGAAGGCGGCGGCCGCCGCCAAGGTGTCCACCGTGCCTGGCCATCTCGGCGTCATCACCGACCATATCGAGGCGATCGAGATCGCCGACGAGATCGGCTATCCGGTGATGATCAAGGCTTCCGCCGGCGGCGGCGGCAAAGGCATGCGCATCGCCTATTCCAAGGCCGAGGTGGAAGAAGGCTTCGTGCGCGCGAAGTCGGAGGCGAAGTCCTCGTTCGGCGACGATCGCGTCTTCATCGAGAAGTTCATCACCGATCCGCGCCATATCGAGATCCAGGTGCTGGGCGACAAGCACGGCCACGTCATCTATCTCGGCGAGCGCGAATGCTCGATCCAGCGCCGAAATCAGAAGGTGATCGAGGAGGCGCCATCGCCGCTGCTCGACGCCGCCACCCGCAAGAAGATGGGCGAGCAGGCGGTCGCGCTCGCCAAAGCCGTCGGTTACGACAGCGCCGGGACGGTGGAATTCGTCGCCGGCCAGGACAAGAGCTTCTACTTCCTTGAGATGAACACGCGGCTGCAGGTCGAGCATCCGGTGACCGAACTCGTCACCGGCATCGATCTGGTCGAGCAGATGATCCGCAGCGCGGCCGGCGAAAAATTATCGTTGAAGCAGAGCGACGTGAAGCTCAACGGCTGGGCGGTTGAGACGCGGGTCTATGCCGAGGACCCGTACCGCAACTTCCTGCCGTCCACCGGAAGACTGACGCGCTACCGCCCGCCGGAGGAGAAGAGTGCCGACGGCGTCACCGTGCGCAACGACACCGGCGTCTACGAGGGCGGCGAGATTTCGCTCTACTACGATCCGATGATCGCCAAGCTGGTAACGCATGCGCCTAAGCGCGAGCAGGCGATCGAGGCGCAGGCCGACGCGCTCGATGCCTTCGTCGTCGACGGCATCCGCCACAACATTCCGTTCCTCTCGGCGCTGATGGCGCATCCGCGCTGGCGCGCCGGCAAGCTGTCGACCGGCTTCATCGCCGAGGAATTCCCCAACGGCTTCCATCCGCACGCTCCGGACGGTCTGCGTGCCACGGTGATCGCGGCGGTGGCGACCGCGATCGACACAGTGCTGGGCGAGCGCAAGCGCAAGATCTCCGGGCAGATGAACGGCCGCAGCGTTACGCGCGAAAGCCTGCGTGCGGTCTGGCTCGACACGCAGGAGCACAATCTCGAGGTCAAGCGCGAGGACGGCGCCATCGCCGTGCGGCTCCTCGGCAAGCCGCCGTGGCACAAGCTCGTCTCCGACTGGAAGCCGGGCGAGCCATTATGGGTCGGCACCATCGACGGCTTCTCCGTCGCGGTGCAGGTGCGCCCGATTCCGAACGGTTTTGCGCTCGCCTACCGCGGCGTCGAAGCCAAGGCCTTCGTCTACACCGAAGGCGAGGCCGGCTATGCGCGGCTGATGCCGCCGAAAAAGGTCGCCGACACCGGCAAGCAGGTGCTCTGCCCGATGCCGGGGCTGGTAGTCTCGATCGCGGTCAAGGAAGGCCAGGAGGTCAAGGCCGGCGAGACCGTCGCGGTGGTGGAAGCGATGAAGATGGAGAACGTGCTGCGCGCCGAGATCGACGGCACGGTGAAGAAGATCAACGCCAAGCCGGGCGACAGCCTGGCGGTCGACGCGGTGATCTTGGAGTTTGCGTAAGTGTCGCCCCCGCGAAAGCGGGGGCCCATACGCCGTGGACTCTCGTAAGGCAGGTGATTATGGGCCCCGCCTGCGTGGGGACGACGAGAATGAATCGATGACCCTCTACTTCGCCTACGGTTCCAACATGAACCGCGCCGCCATGCGGCGGCGCTGTCCAGCCGCGCGCGCCGTCGGGGCGGCAACCCTTGAGGGCTACCGCTTTTTCGTCGGCATCGACGGTTGGGGCTCGGTCAAGCCGAGCGCAGGCGATGCCGTGCACGGCGTGCTGTGGCGGCTGACCGCGCGCGACGTGGCGGCGCTGCATGCCTACGAACTGCTGCACCAGGGCCTCTATGACGTGCGCCACCTGCCGGTGCGCAGCGGCACACAACGCCGCACGGCGATGATCTATCTGTTGCGCCGCCGCGCGCCCGGACGGCCGAAGCCCGGCTACGTCGAAATGATCGCGGCGTCGGCGCGCGCCTGGCAACTGCCGGAGCGCTATATCCGCTCGGTCGAGCGCTGGTCGGTCTCGCGCTTCACCGGCGCGCGCGTCATCGACGCCCAGGAGCTGGCATGAGCGTCATCCGCCATATGATCGTGCGCGGCCGCGTGCAGGGGGTCGGCTTCCGGGCTTTCGTCGAGCGCGAGGCGCTCCGGCGCGGCCTCGAAGGCTGGGTGCGCAATTGCCGCGACGGTTCGGTCGAGGCGGTGTTTGCCGGGGAGCCCGCGGTCGTCGCCGACATGATCGAGGCCTGCCGGCGCGGCCCGCGCCTGGCGCACGTCGAGGCGCTCGATCAGCGCGAGGGCACCGAGGCCGAGCTTGCCAAGCGCGCGCCCGGTGAGTTGTTCTCGGTGCTGTTCTGATCGGCGGCCGCGCCGAACAGCGCCTCAAACTCCCGCCGCAGCACCATGTCGACGTCCGGCATCGACACCAGAATGCCGAGATAGGCGAGACTGGTGACGCCGTAGCGCTGCTCGCTTACCCCGCAGGGCACGATGCCGGAAAAATGCGTCAAGTCCGGATCGATGTTGAGCGCCATGCCGTGCAGCGTCACCCATTGCGTCACGCGGATGCCGATGGCGGCGATCTTGTCCTCGAAGCCGTCGCCTTTGTCCGGCCGGCGCACCCAGACGCCGATGCGATCCTCGCGCCGCTCGCCGCGGACATTGAAGGCCGCGAGCGTGCGGATGATCCATTCCTCGAGCGTGGCGACGAAGCGGCGCACGTCCGGACCACGCCGCTTGAGGTCGAGCATCACGTAAGCCACGCGCTGGCCCGGCCCGTGATAGGTCATCTGCCCGCCGCGGCCCGATTCGAACACCGGAAAGCGCGCCTCGATCAGCTCATCGGGTTTGGCGCTGGTGCCGGCGGTGTAGAGGGCAGGGTGCTCCAGCAGCCAGACCAGCTCCGGCGCCGTGCCGGCGGCGACGGCCGCGGCGCGCGCCTGCATGAATTCGACGGCCTGCTCGTAGGGCACCAGCGCATTGTCCACGCGCCATTCGACCGCGGCGCCGCCGTCCGCAGGAGGCAGCAGTCCGAGCCGTGCGCGGGCTTGAGTCATCAGTGATGCCATTCGCGGTAAACGCCGACGCCGCGCTCAGGACGCGGCCGATCGCTAGAACTTCTCCATAACGGCCTGCCGGTACTTTGTCGCCTGGTCGAGCTTCGGTCCGGTGGTGAAGAAGACAACGATATTCTTGCTGACGATGCAGCGCACCTCGGCGGCATAGCTGCCGGAATGACCGTAGACCGAAACATCGTCGCCATCGCCAGCATTGTGGATCGTCTCTTTCAAGCCGGCCTGCAGCAGTGCGTTGCTCGCGCGGGTTACGCAATTGGAGATGGCCCCGGAGAAGGATTTCCAATTCGACGAACTGGCCGGCCATTGCGCAAAGGCCGGAGTTTGCGCGGCCAGGGCGCCAATCGTCGCAACCAGCGTCGCAATTGGAAGTTTTTTCATGGTTTCACCCCCTAAAGCCCGGTCGTTATAGCAACCTTTCGCGCCGGACCGCACGCCGTTAACCGACCGCTAACCATACCATGGTGACCTGAACCTGCCCGCAATTGCGGGTGGAAGTGGGAAGAAAAAACGTGGCAACTCTCGACAAGGTTTCGGTCGATATCACGGTGGTGCTCGGCACCACCACCATGCCGGTTCACCAAGTGCTTCGACTCGGCCGCGGCGCCATCATCGAGCTCGAATCGGCCGAGGACGACGCCGTCAGCGTCCTCGCCAACGACATGCCGGTCGCCAAGGGCACGGTAGTGGTCAACGGCAACCGCATCGCGGTCGAAGTCAACGAGATCATGCCCCGCCAGCAGGACATGCGCTGAGCCGCTTAAGGCGGCTCGAAAGCGGGTCAATGCGGCACTTGTCCCTCAAGACTCTATTTGTTAGAGGAACCGCGCTTCGTCGGGACGCGAGGTTTTTGCAAGGCTTTTCGTCCTCCCTGCGAGCATGATCCCGAAAATGGGGACGGTTTTCGGGTAGGGTCATGCTCAATGAAAATGCGGCCGTGGCGGAATTGGTAGACGCACTAGCTTGAGGTGCTAGCGGGGCAACCCGTGGAGGTTCGAGTCCTCTCGGCCGCACCAGCAGATTTTTCGACGTCCCGGCCGCAGCCGGTTTCAAAGCCGGATGTGCAGCCGGTTGGCGATCTCGCCGACTATGCCGCGGCGGAACAGCAGCACGCAGGCGACGAAAATCACGCCCTGGATGACCAGCACCCATTCGCCGACGATGGCGAGCTTGTATTGCATGGTCAGGATGACGGCGGAGCCGACGATCGGGCCGAAGATGGTGCCGAGCCCGCCGACCAGCGTCATCAGCACAACCTCGCCCGACATCGGCCAATTGACGTCGGTGAGCGAGGCGAGCTGCAGCACGATCGCCTTGGTGGAGCCGGCCACGCCCGCCAATGTCGCCGACAGCACGAAGGCCGCCAGTTTGTAGCGGTCGGTCTTGTAGCCAAGCGAAATCGCGCGCGGCTCGTTCTCGCGGATCGCCTTGAGAACCTCGCCGAAGGGCGAATGCACGATGCGGTAGATGAACAGGAAGCCGGCGAGGAAAATCACCAGCACAACCCCGTACATCGCCATCTCGTTGCGCAGATCGATGAGACCGAACAGGTGGCCGCGCGGCACCGCCTGGATGCCGTCCTCGCCGCCGGTGAACTTCATCTGCAAGGCGAAGAAAAACATCATCTGCGCGAGCGCCAGCGTGATCATGGCGAAATAGATGCCCTGGCGGCGGATCGCGAGCGAGCCGGCCGCAAGGCCGCACAGCGCCGCCGTCGCGGTGCCGGTGAGGATGGCAAGCTCGGGCGTGAAGCCCCAGGCCTTCGCCGAGTAGGCTGCGAGATAGCTCGCCCAGCCGAAATAAAGCGCGTGGCCGAACGACAGCAGTCCGACATAGCCGATCAGCAGGTTAAAGGCGCAGGCGAACAGGGAAAAGCACATCACCTGCATCAGGAACAGCGGATAGGTGAAGAACGGCGCCACCACCAGCACGGCCACCATGACGACGAAGACAATGATTTTGCTCGCCGGCATCGCCGTCGGACTTGGACTCGTCAGCGGGGCGACCACGCGATCCATCAGCCCCTCCGTCCGAACAGGCCGGCCGGGCGCACCAGCAGCACGATCGCCATGATGACAAAGATCACGGTGTTCGACGCCTCGGGGAAGAACACCTTGGTCAGGCCCTCGATCACGCCGAGGCCGAAGCCGGTGACGATGGCGCCCAGAATCGAGCCCATGCCGCCGATCACCACCACCGCGAACACCACGATGATCAGCTCGGAGCCCATCTGCGGCGACACATTGTAGATCGGCGCCGCCATCACGCCGGCAAAGGCGGCGAGCGCGACGCCGAAGCCATAGGTGAGCGTGATCATGCGCGGAACGTTGATGCCGAACGCGCGCACCAGGCTGGGGTTCTCGGTGGCGGCGCGCAAATAGGCGCCCAGTCGCGTGCGCTCGATCACGAACCAGGTGGCGATGCAGACCGTGAGCGAAGCCACGATCACCCAGGCGCGATAATTGGGAAGAAACATGAAGCCGAGATTGCGGCCGCCCTGCAGCGAGGCCGGAACGGTGTAGGGCAGGCCGGCCGAACCGAAATAGTTGCGCGCCACGCCCTCGATGATCAGCGCCAGCCCGAAGGTCAGCAGCAGGCCGTACAGGTGGTCGAGCTTGTAGAGCCATTGCAGGAACAGCCGCTCGACGATTACGCCGGTGACGCCGACCAGGAGCGGCGCGACGATCAGCGCCGTCCAGTAACCGAGCCCGGAATACTGCAGCAATAGATACGCGGCGAAGGCGCCCAGCATGTACTGGGCGCCGTGGCTGAAATTGATGATGTTGAGCATGCCAAAGATCACGGCGAGCCCCAGGCTCAATAGCGCATAGAACGAGCCGTTGATCAGCCCGATCAGGAGCTGTCCGAACAACGCGGTCGAGGGGATGCCGAAGATTTCGAACACCAAGAACGCTCCATGCCGGCGAGAAGGGGCGGGCCAAAGCCCGCCCCAACGTCGTGGTATCGCTTAGCCGCTCGCCAGCGGGCAGTTGCCGTCCTTGAGCGGACGGAAGGCTTCATCCGCCGGGATGGTGGCGCGCACCTTGTAGAAATCGCCGGGATACTTGGATTCGTCCGGCGCCTTCACCTCCAGCAGATAGGCCGGATGGAGCTTGCGGCCGTCGGCGCGCACCACGCCCTTGCCGAACAGCGGATCGTCGGTCGGCAGCTTCTTCATTTCCGCCACCACCGCCTTGCCGTCGGCGGCGCTTTTGAGCGCGACCACCGCCTTGAGGTAGTGCGTGATGCCGGAATAGACGCCCGCCTGCACCATGGTCGGGAACTTGCCGGGCGCGTTACGCTCGGCCTGCCAGCGCTTGGTCCAGGCGCGGTTGGCGTCGTTCATGTCCCAGTACCAGGTTTCCGTCAGCGTCAGTCCTTGCGCCGTCTGCAGGCCCAGCGCGTTGACGTCGCTCGCAAACACCAGCAGGCCGGCGAATTTCTGCCCGCCCTTGACGATGCCGAACTCGGCACCCTGCTTGATCGAGTTGATGGTGTCGCCGCCGGCATTGGCGAGCCCGATGATCTTGGCCTTGGAGGCCTGCGCCTGCAGCAGGAACGAGGAGAAGTCGTTGGTGTTGAGCGGGTGGCGAACCTTGCCGACCACCTTGCCGCCGTTGGCTTCGACCGCGGCCGCGGTGTCGCGTTCGAGCGCATGCCCGAAAGCGTAATCGGCGGTGAGGAAGAACCAGGTATCGCCGCCGGTCTTCACGATGGCCTTGCCGGTGCCGTTGGCGAGCATCCAGGTGTCGTAAGTCCAGTGCACGGTATTGGCGTTGCACTTCGGACCGGTGAGATCGGACGCCGCCGCGCCGGAGACGATGAATATCTTGTTCTTGGCGGCGGCAACCTGGCTCACCGCCAGCGCGACGCCGGAGTTCGGCGTGTCGATGATCAAGTCGACCTTGTCGACGTCGAACCACTGGTTGGCCATCTGCGAACCGATGTCCGGCTTATTTTGATGATCGCCGGAGATGAGTTCGACTTTGACGTTCGGATTGGCCTTGGTGAAATCGGCGATCGCCAGTTTGGCGGCGACCACCGAGCCCGGGCCGCCGACGTCGGAATAAAGGCTCGACATGTCGGTAAGCACGCCGATCTTGACGTTGATCTGCTGGGCACTGGCCGTGCCGCAGGCCAACATGACGGCAAGAGCCGCCAAGCCTAACTTTTGTTTCATTGATGAAGTCCTCCATTATCGTGCCGAACGGCACTTTCCGTTACACATCGCGTTAGTCGTGACGCTTCTCACCTCTGCCGTCCAGTGTCACTCCGGTCATCCGACCAACGACCCAATCCGTCACGTTCAGCCGGTCACCAGCGGGCAGTTGCCTTCCTTGAGCGGCCGGAAGGCTTCATCCCCCGGAATCGTGGCACGCAGCTTGTAGAAGTCGCCGGGATACTTGGATTCCGACGGCTTCTTGACCTCGAACAGATAGGCCGGGTGGGTGACGCGGCCGTCGACGCGGACGCCACCCTTGCCGAACAGCGGATCGTCGGTCGGCAGTTTCTTCATCTCCGCCACCACCGCCTTGCCGTCGGCGGAACTCTTGATGGCAACCACGGCCTTCAAATAGTGCATGATGCCCGCGTAGACGCCGGCATGGTTCATCGCCGGATATTTATTGGTGGCGCCGCGCTCCTGGTGCCAGCGCTTGGTCCAGGCGCGGCTGGCGTCGTTCAAATCCCAGTACCAGGTCTCGGTCAGGAACAGACCCTGCGCCACCTCGAGGCCGAGCGCATTGATGTCGGTGGCAAACACCAGCAGGCCGGCAAGACTTTGCCCGCCCTTGACGAGGCCGAATTCCGAGGCCTGCTTGATCGAGTTGATGGTGTCGCCGCCGGCGTTGGCAAGGCCGACCACTTTCGCCTTGGAGGCCTGCGCCTGCAGCAGGAACGAGGAGAAGTCGTTGGTGTTGAGCGGATGGCGGACCTTGCCGAGCACCTTGCCGCCACTCTTCTCCACGACCGCAGCGGTGTCGCGCTCGAGCGCGTAGCCGAAGGCATAATCGGCGGTGAGGAAAAACCAGCTATCGCCGCCGGTTTTCACCATGGCTTTGCCGGTGCCGTTGGCGAGCATCCAGGTGTCGTAGGTCCATTGCACGGTGTTGGCGTTGCACTTCGAGCCAGTAAGGTCGGAGGTCGCCGCGCCGGACACGACGAACACCTTGTTTTTCTGGTTGGTGATCTGGCTCACCGCCAGCGCCACGCCAGAATTCGGCACGTCGACAATGACGTCGACCTTATCGACGTCGTACCACTGATTGGCGATCTGCGAGCCGACATCCGGTTTGTTCTGATGGTCGCCGCTGACCAGCTCGACCTTCACGTTGGGGTGCGTCTTGGTGAAGTCGGCGATCGCCATTTTGGCGGCGGCAACCGAGCCGGGGCCGGTCGCGTCCGCATAAAGGCTCGACATGTCGGTGAGCACGCCGATCTTGACGTTGATCTGCTGGGCGTTTGCCGTGCCGCAAGCCAGCACGACGGCAAGGGCCGCCAAACTCATTGTTTGTTTCATTGACGCCTCCCCATTTTTTCGTGCCCTGACGGCACGTTTGGTTAAACACCGAGATAGTCGTGCAGTTTCTCAACGTTGGCATCCAGTTCGGCGGTGGCGAACTGATCGATAATGCGCCCGTTTTCCATGACGTAGTAGCGGTCCGCGACGGTCGCGGCAAAGCGGAAATTCTGCTCGACCAGCAGAATGGTAAAGCCCTGTTCCTTGAGCGCCCGGATTGTTCTTCCGATCTGTTGGATAATGACGGGGGCGAGACCCTCGGTCGGTTCGTCGAGCAGCAACAGCCGCGCGCCGGTGCGCAGGATGCGGCCAATGGCGAGCATCTGCTGTTCGCCGCCGGACAACTTTGTGCCCTGGCTGGCGCCAAGCCGTTCCTTGAGATTGGGAAACAAGTCGAAGACGCGTTCGATCGAGAGGCCGCCCGGCCGGATCACCGGCGGCAGCATGAGATTTTCCTCGACGTTGAGGCTGGCGAAAATGCCGCGCTCCTCGGGGCAGAGCGCGACGCCGGCGCGGGCGATTTGATCCGACGAGCGGCCGATCAGTTCTTGGCTTTCGAAGCGCACCGAACCTTCGCGCCGCCCGACCATCCCCATGATCGACTTCAGCGTCGTGGTCTTGCCGGCGCCGTTGCGTCCAAGCAGGGTAACCACCTCGCTTTCGTGCACATCGAAACTTGCGCCGTGCAGAATGTGCGATTCGCCGTACCAGGCCTGCAGGTCCTTGACCGCGAGCAGGGGGGTGCGCGCATCAAGCATGCCCGACCCCCATATAGGCTTCGCGCACCTCGGCGTTGTTCGAGACCGCCGCATAGTCGCCCTCGGCGAGCACGCGCCCGCGCGTGAGCACGGTGATGTGGTCGGACAGATCGGCCACCACCGACAGATTGTGCTCGACCATCAGCACGGTGCGGTCGGCGGCGACGCGTTTTATCAATTCTGCGATGCGTTGAATGTCCTCGTGGCCCATGCCTGCGGTCGGCTCATCGAGCAGCAGCATTTCGGGATCGAGCGCCAAGGTCGTGGCGATTTCGAGCGCGCGCTTGCGGCCGTAAGGCAATTCCACGGCGGTCCAAGCGGCGAACTCGGTCAACCCGACGTCGGCGATCAGCGCCATCGCCCGCTCGTTGAACCGGTCGAGCGCGGAGGTCGAGCGCCAGAAATCGAACGAGCCGCCGCGCTGGCGCTGCAGCGCGATGCGCACGTTTTCCAAGACCGTCATGTGCGGGAACACGGCCGAAATCTGGAACGAGCGCACGAGCCCGAGCCGCGCCACATCGGCCGGCGCCAGCGCGGTGATGTCCTGGCCATTATAGACGATGCGCCCGCGCGTCGGACTGAGGAACTTGGTCAGCATATTGAAGCAGGTGGTCTTGCCGGCGCCGTTGGGGCCGATCAAAGCATGAATGGTCCGGCGCTTGACGCGCAGGCTGACGCCGTTAACGGCCAGAAATCCGGCAAATTCCTTGGTCAGATCCTCTGTTTCAAGGATTATGTCGCCACTCATATGCTCCCCTTGCGGCGGCATTGTCGGCGCATTGCGGCGAATGTCCAGACCCGGGGGGTACATATTTAGTGCGACAAAAGTGGGTGGTATTAGCGCCGGCGCGGCCTGAGCAAGCCGACGTCGAAGATTAAATCCCGAGCGGGAGCGGCCCGCTCACGCGCGCGCAACTCTTTGCCGTTGCCGACCAACGGTTGGTCCATGAACTGGATCGATCCCTTCAACAAAGGGCCCTGTGGTCCGTCGCCCAACAGCCAAATCGCCGCGAACATGCCGAGTTGCGCGTCGCGCGGATTTTATTTTGAAGTGAGTCCGACCGACGGGATATCGCAGGCAATGACGGCGCTGTTTCAGAAGGTAGTGATGGCGGCGCGGATGACGCGGTAATGGTCAAATTTTGTTGGGACCGTATTTCTCGGCGGTGTGCCGGGGCGTTTTCCGCTTGCCGACCGCAGCCACGCGATGCCGGCCGGCGAGCTTTTTTCCGACATGATGGCGCAGCACCGTTTTTTTCTTGACCGTCGCGGTGACGCTGGTCTTCAGCACGCGCGGCCAGCCGCCTTGATCGGCTGATTCTGCCAGCGCGGGCACCGAGGCGGGCCGCTCGCCGGTGGGGACCACCTGCACCACATGATAGCCGCGGCTCTTGAGCTCCTTGAGCAAACTCGGCAACGCCATGGCGGTGGCGGGATGGATGTCATGCAGCAGCAGGATGCCGCGGCCCTTGGCATCCAGCCGCCGCAGGGCTCGCTTCGCGATCTGCTGCGCGCTGATGTGGTGGAACCAGTCGTCGGCAACCACGTCCGCGCTCCAGGTCACCAGCGAATGTTCGGCGAGGAATCTTTCCGCAACAGCGGAGCGCCCGAGGCCAGGGATGCGGAAGAACGGTGCCACCGCCTTCGGATCGCCGATCGCCGTGTCGACCAAAGCGATGCCGCCGTCGACTTCGCGTTCGACGCGCTCCAGCCCCAAACGCTGGAAGATGAGCGGATGATCGAGGCTGTGGGTGCCGATGGTATGGCCGTCGTTGAACATGCGGCGGGCGACCGCGGGATAGGCCCGCGCCATCGTGCCGACCAGGAAATAAGTGGCCTTCACGCAATGCGCGGCCAGCGTATCGAGAACGATGTTGGAGTAGGGCGGCAGCGGGCCGTCGTCGAAGGTGATCACCACCTCATGATCGGCGAGCGGCAGCGATTGCTTGTATTGCATGCCGCCGACGCGGCTGAATTCTTCCGGGCTGATCGTGAGCACACGGGAGGTGCCCAGCGCATCCGGATGGCCCGGGCATTCCTCGGCTATGGCCGGCCCCAAAGCTGCGGCCAGCAAAATACCAACGCCTACGACAAACCGCATGAAACTTCCCCGGCCCCCAACACGCGCCTTCTACCCCCGAATGACGCGGCTCCCAGAAATTACGAATCTCAACATTAACGGCAAATTAACCGACCAAGGCAGCCCACAGGCAATTTTCCCCCGGCTTTTCCTATGGTTTTGCAGAGCGGTACGCGCCTACTGGCGGGACATGCCCTACTTGCCAGCAGGCTCCACCTGAACGATGCGATAGCCGCGCCGTTTGAGCTCGCGGAGGAAGGCCGGCAGCATCGCGGCGGTCTGCGTCTTGGTGTCGTGCAACAGCACGATTCCGCTGCCAATCCGCTCGATACGGGACAGGATCAGGTGCATTTCCTGCTCCGGCCGCATCGCCAGCCAGTCGCTGGCCCAGACATCGGCGCCGAACACCACGATGTGGCGTGCCTCCAGGCGGGCCAGCAGTGCCGCATTCGAGGCGAAACCGGGGAAGCGGAAGAACGGCGTGGTTGGATCGTTGCGGCGTACCCCGTAAAGCGCGAGTTCGTCTTGCGCGATACCGCGGTTGATCTCGGCCTCCGCCTTGGCCGGCGCCATGCGCGCGAGCAATGGGTGGGAAAACGTATGATGTCCGAGGCTGTGGCCCTCGGCCAGTGCCCGCCGTGTCAGTTCGGGGTGTGCCGCGACATTGCGGCCGAGCAAAAAGAACGTGGCGTGCACGCATTCATGCTTGAGCGCATCGAGGATTTTCGGGGTGGTGCCCGGCCAGGGGCCGTCGTCGAAGGTGAGCACCAACTCCTTGCGCTGGAGCGGCAGGGTGCTCGGGAAACTCTTGCGGCCGACCCGCGGCGTGCTGCCGGCATCGACCGTGAGCACGCGTGCGGTGCCGAGCGCGTCCGGATTGCCGGGGCAGGGCGCTGCCAGTGCCGCCGACGCAACGGTGGCCGCGGTCAGCGCGATAATGACGATGCTGGTTCCTTTTGAAATTGGCGATGTTCCCCATTTAACCTGAATTCGATTGCTGATTGGGCGGCGGGTATATCTAATCATCCGGCTGGCGCGCCCTTATCGTTCAATATTAAGAGTTAGCCAGAAGCCCCGCTTTGGTCCTGCGGGGTTTTTGCTTTTCGAGCCCAGGTACGGGCGTTATTGGCCTGAATCTGCGGGTGGTTGCGAGGAAATCCTTCGTCAATGAGTTGCATGGGCGTTTCCGCCTGTGGTAGGTGGTTCCTACTAGATCAGGGAACAAAGGGATCAAACCATGACCGACGCCACGATGGGACTTGAGCAGAACGAACAGGATATCCTTGCCTTCGAAATCTCCGACGAAGCGTTAGAGGTTGCGGCGGGTACGGAACAAGCGGCTTACTACACGCTGGCGGCCTGCAGCGGCTTGTCTGTCTGCCCGGCCTGAGCCGTTTTTCGACTGTAGACTTATGGGGCCGCCTTAATTGGCGGCCTCTTTATTGATGCACAGATTGGACCTCTGTCCGCGCCTCATCATTAAGCCGGCGTGACCCTTGGTTACTTTTCATTCACCATGTTTGCTGAGCCGCCATTAACGCTAAATCCCTAGCGTCCACTTCGCATACCGCAGTGTGGCGCGGGGGAGTCCTGTGGACGGCGAGGTCAAACTGCAGGCGACCGGCGCGACGCCGCGCCGCTCGCTGCTGGGATGGACGCGCCGCGCTTGCGAACGCGCCGTGGATGGCCGCACCGGCACGCCGCGCGCCCGCGCCAAACACATGCTGTCGGCCTCGCAACTGATCGTCGTGCTTGCAGTGCTCGCCGTCGGGGCGACCCTGCTCGCTGGCGCCGTCGGCTACACAATGGCGCGGCAGAGCGACGAGCGGCTGTGGGTCGAGCAGCGCGCCTCGCTGCGCAACGCCATCGGCGAATTCCGCAATCTGTTCGGTAAATCCAACGAGGTCGATCCGCGCTTCGTGCGCATGCTTGAACAAAGCGTCGGCCTCAACGATCTAAAATTCGAAATCGATCCGGCCGCAAGCGGGCGCGAACAGCAGCCCGTAATCGACGCGCAAGGCCGCATCGCCGGCTTCCTGACGTGGGAGAGGGCCCATCCGATGCTGGGTGCGATGGACCGGCTGATGCCGTTCGTGGCCGGCATCGCCATCGTGCTGGTGGGCTTCGCCGGATTTTCGCTGTGGCAGCTCAAGCGCGCGCGGCTTGATTTGGCGGCAAGCGAGAAGCAGGCGCGCTACGCCGCCGACCGGGACAAGCTGACCGGCCTGCCGAATCACGACAAGACGCTCGAATTGCTCGATCTTGCGCTGGCCGAGCGCGCCGACGGCGACGTCACGACTTTTGCGTTGATCGAGCTCGACGGCATGGCGGACGCCAATGCGCAGCTCGGCGTGTACGGTGGCGACGAGCTCATCAGCGCGGTGGCAGCGCGGCTGCAGGACGCGCTGCCGGCGGACGCGATCTGCGGCCGCGTCGGCAGCGACGAATTCGCGGTAATGTTCACGGCCGGCGCCGACGTCGACACCTTAGGTGTCGTCCGCGCCGCGATCGAGACCGTCGCGCGGCCGCATTGGATTGAGACCGTGGTGCGCTTGAGCGCGCATGCCGGCTTCGCGCAGGCGCCGCGCCACGCCGACACCCGCGGCGAACTTACGCGCCGCGCCGGGCTTGCGTTGCGCGCCGCCGCCAGGAAAGGTCCGGGCGCGATCATCGGCTTTGAGCGCGCGATCGACACCGTGTCCACCGACCAGAAGTTCATCCACCGCGAACTGCCGCGCGCGCTCTCCGCCACCGAGCTGGAGTTGCACTATCAGCCGATCGTATCGTCGAACGGCGCGCGCATCGTAGGGGTAGAAGCTCTACTGCGCTGGACTCATGCCACGCGCGGGCCGATTGCGCCGGCGACCTTCATACCGGTCGCCGAACAGATGGGGCTGATGGACGCGCTCGGCGCCTTCGTGTTGCGCCGCGCGCTGCAAGAGGCCAAGCGCTGGCCGGGTATTTACGTGGCGGTGAACCTGTCACCGTTGCAGGTGCGCGATGCTTCAATCGTCGAGCTGGTGCGCTCAGCCTTGGCCGAGAGCGCCGTGCCGCCGGAGCGCCTGATGCTGGAAATCACCGAAGGCGTGCTGATCGATAACCCGGACGAGATGGTCAAGCGCATCGCGGACCTGCACGCGCTCGGCGTGCGCATTGCACTCGACGATTTCGGCTCCGGCTATTCCAATTTGGGCTACTTGCAGCGCTTCCCGCTCGACAAGCTCAAGATCGACCGCAGCTTCGTGAGCGCGCTCGGCAAATCCGCCAATGGCGGGGTGATCATCCAGGCGATCGTGGCGCTCGGACGCGCGCTCGGCCTCACCGTGCTGGTCGAGGGCGTGGAGACCGAGCAGCAGCGCGTGCTGCTGCGGCTCGCCGGCTGCGACGAGATGCAGGGCTTCCTGTTCGCCAAGCCCGCGCCGGCCAAGGCGATCGACCGCCTGCTGGGGCTGGGGAAATCCGCCGGCAGCGCGCGTCCTGCCGGCGCCGATGGTGCCCGGCACGCTGACAGCCTGACCGCAAGCCTATAGAGTTGTCGGCGTTCTGCCGGAGATGACGCAATGATCCCCAATACCTGGGCAGGCTTCGATTTCGGCCTCGGACCCGACGTCGAGATGCTGCGCAAGACCGTCAGCGGCTTCGCGCAGGACCGTATCGCGCCGCGCGCCGACGCGATCGACCGCGACAATAGCTTTCCGCGCGAGCTGTGGCCGGAAATGGGTGCGCTCGGCCTGCACGGCATCACGGTCGAGGAGGAATATGGCGGCTCGGGGCTCGGCTACCTCGCGCATTGCGTGGCGATGGAGGAGATCTCGCGCGCTTCCGCCGCGGTCGGCCTGTCCTATGGCGCCCATTCCAATCTCTGCGTCAACCAGTTGCGCCGCAACGGCAATGCCGAGCAGAAAAAGAAATACCTGCCCAAATTGATTTCCGGTGAGCACGTCGGAGCGCTGGCGATGTCGGAGCCGGGCGCCGGCTCCGACGTGGTGTCGATGCGCACCCGTGCCGACAGAAAAGGCGACCGCTACATCCTCAACGGCTCGAAAATGTGGATCACCAACGGCCCGGTCGCCGACACGCTGGTGGTCTACGCCAAGACCGACCGCACCGCCGGGGCGCGCGGCATCACCGCCTTCGTGATCGAGAAATCGATGAAGGGCTTTGCGCCTGCACAGAAGCTCGACAAGCTCGGCATGCGCGGCTCCGACACCTCGGAACTGGTGTTCACCGACTGCGAGGTGCCGGAGGACAATGTGCTGGGCGCAGTCGGCAACGGTGTCAACGTGCTGATGTCCGGCCTCGACTACGAGCGCGTGGTGCTCTCGGCGGGGCCGCTCGGCATCATGCAGGCCTGCATGGACGTGGTGATCCCTTACGTGCACGAGCGCCAGCAATTCGGCCAGGCGATCGGCCGCTTCCAGCTTGTGCAGGCCAAGCTCGCCGACATGTATGTGACCATGAACGCGGCCAAGTCCTACGTGTACACGGTGGCGAAGGCCTGCGACGAGGGCCGCACCACGCGCGAGGACGCCGCCGGCGCCATTTTGTATGCCGCCGAGCGCGCCACCTGGATGGCGCTCGAAGCCATCCAGTGCCTGGGCGGCAACGGCTACATCAACGATTTTCCGTGCGGACGCCTCTTGCGCGACGCCAAGCTCTACGAGATCGGGGCGGGCACCTCGGAAATCCGCCGCATGCTGATCGGGCGGGAGATTTTCGAGAAGACGCGCTAGGCCAATGACCTAGCAGGACTGTCGATGGCCGAGTCGGTCATTGGTGGACTGGGTCAGTGTTAACTTCTCGGGACCGCGAATCAGCTAGGCCTCAAGCCGACTCCACGCGCGCAGTCAGGCTAAGTGGGCACCGGTTAGCCGCCCGGATTGCGCGCCAGCAAAATATGGGGAAAGCCATGATGCGGGTGCGGCTGAAGGCTGATGGGCGGATCGTGGAAATCCTGCCCGACGGCAGCGAGAAGACCGTCGATCATTCCGATCCGGCGTCGTTCGTGCGTCAGGTGCGGGTGCGCTGCGGACTCACGCAGGCGGCTTTCGCGGAAAAGATCGAAGTGCCGATCGAGACCGTGCGCAACTGGGAGCAGGGCAAGCGCTCCCCGCGCGGGCCGGCGCGCGCGTTGCTCAAGCTGATCGATACGGCGCCCGACGCGGCCTTCGCCGCTTTGGGTGGAAGACGGCGCTGACCGACTATTCCGCCGCGGCGGGGACCCGCTGGCGCGGCGCCGGGCGCGCCAGCCGCATCAGCATGAACATCGCGAACAGCGTCGCGACATAGGTCATCAGTTGCATCTCGGTCGGCCGCTCGGTGTAGCCGATCAAGGTGTGCAGCAATTTGCCGAACAGGCTGCCGTCCGACAGCAGCCACGACGTATCCCAGACCGTGCGGTCGAACGCCACCATCACGCCGGCATTGTTGAGGAACTGCACCGCCTGCGCCGCCATGCCGGCGGCGAGCAGCGCGATCAGCCAACTCGTCACCGAGAAAATGTAGCGCGTCGGTATCGCCAGCAGGCCGATGTAAGTCAGACCGGTGAAAGCCGCGCCGGCGGCGATGCCGAGCAAGCCGCCCACCAGCAGGGCCGCGCCCGAGGTGCCGGACGCGAAAATTCCGTAAAGGAACAGCACCACTTCCGAACCTTCGCGCAGCACCGCGAGGCCCACCACCACGGCGAGCGCGGTCAGCGGCTTGGCGCCTTCGCTCACCGCCACGCCGATCGATTGCATCTCCTCGGCGATCTCGCGGCCGTGCCGCGCCATCCAGGCGTTGTGCCACATCAGCATAACGACGGCGATGCCGAGCACGCCGGCATTGAACAGTTCCTGGCCGGCGCCTTCGAAGGCCTGCGAGATCGCGCCGGCGAAAGCGGCAACCACGCCGGCGCCGAGCACGCCGGCGCCGATGCCGAACCCGATCCAGCGCCAACGGGTTGGCACGCCGCGCGTCGCCGCCGCCACGATGCCGACGATCAGGCCGGCTTCAATGACTTCGCGAAAGACGATGATGAGGGCGCCAAGCATGCTTAAGGTCCGCGATCGTCAGGCCCTTTGCGGGCATCTGCATTTCATTGCGCTTCCACTGTGTAATCAAGCCCTCACAAAAGCATTAAAAGCGAATGATGCAAGAGCCAATTCGTATTCTTGAATTATTCCAATGTGAGAACGCGCGCTAAAAGCTTGGCG
The DNA here is from genome assembly GCA_036491675.1 of Pseudolabrys sp. Classification (GTDB taxonomy): domain Bacteria; phylum Pseudomonadota; class Alphaproteobacteria; order Rhizobiales; family Xanthobacteraceae; genus Pseudolabrys. The sequence goes on from DASXBN010000014.1 coordinate 37,611, forward strand.
AGCCAAGTCTTGTTGCATCGTCAGCCCGCGCGAAAAAGTATGATCTTTCGCCGCTATGGGTTCGGAGCCGGGACCATGGCCGACCGAGAAAGCGAAAGGCCGCAGCACGCGCTGCGGCCAGATTTAACGGGAATCTATTTGCCGTCAGGCGCCGTGCTTGCCCTTGGCGTGCGCTGCCTTGAGCAGAGCTTCGCAAATAGACAGGAACGTTCCATAAGTCAGAACGGCATCTGGAATCTTGGCCAGATCGCCGAGGTGTTTGGTCAGGGTGTCGTGATGCGCCTTGGTCGATTTGGTGTTCAATCTTATCAAGCCGGCGAGCAGCTCGAACAAACCCTTGACGGTTGCCTGCGCTGCCGGCGGAACGACCAGCAACGTCACTCGCATGGCCTTGACCAGCTCGTGATTGGAAACGATGCCGAGCAATTCGAGGATCTTAACTTCGGACTGCACGGTCAGTACGGTGTCGGGCGGAACGGTCACTTGCAGCAGGGTGAGCAGATTTGTTTTTTCGTCCATAAATTTCTCCTATAACAGACTGATTAAATCGCCGATGCCGCTAACCACGCCGTTGACGACCGATCCGGCGGCGCTACCGACATCTCCGACCACGGTGCCGACCGCGTTTCCAACACCGCTGACAACCCCACCGACTGCGTTTCCAACGCCGCTGACGACGCCGCCGACTTCACTTCCGACTCCACCGATAATGCCGCCGACGGTCTGTCCGACGCCTCCGATAATGCCGCCCAGACCCGGATTCGTACCGGTGGCAGGCGGTCTCGATCCGGCCGGCCCGCCAGTCGCGGGCGGCGCGGATGTTGCCGGCGGCGTGCCCGCGACGGTGCCGCCCGGGACATAGCCCATGGTGACCCACCAGGGCGGAGTCGAATACGCGCAACAGCAGCAGCAATTGGATTCACTCATGGAAGAAATCCTCCTGTTTTACCTCGCGCCTCGTCGGCACGTTCTGGCATTGCAAGCGCAGTGCGTACGGAGGAATTTTATGTTTCGCGCATTAGTTGAAAACAAGAACTCGCCCAAAGGGCTAAAGCCGCGTGAGGCAAATCCCTCAAACTGTATTGATCCGCGCGTCACCGCTCGATGACGGCGTGGCCAGACCGCGCATCCGGCCCCGTTTTCAGCGCACCGTCGAATTGATACAATGCCTTGTCCGGTGCCTTGGGGGAGGCGATGAGGCGGCGCGAGTTCATTACGCTTCTCGGCGGTGCGGCCGCCGGATGGCCGCGTAGCGCGGGTGCGCAACGGAGCCCGAGCAAGGTCGCGCGCGTCGGCATCATCGATGACTCTTCGGCTTGGGATCCATTTCGTCGGCAATTGCGCGAGTTGAACTATATCGAAGGTCAAAACATCATCTTCGAGTATCGCCGTGCGGACGGAATTCCGGATCGATTGCTCGCAGCGGCCGCCGAGTTGGTTCGGATTCCGGTGGATGTCATTGCGGTGTTTGGCACGCCTGCGGCGCAAGCCGTGCATCAAACGACCAAGACCGTCCCCGTGGTCGCGATATCGATCGGCGATCCCATTGGGGCAGGGCTGGTATCCAGCTATGCGCAGCCCGGCGGCAACATTACCGCAAACACAATTCTCGGCCCCGACGTCGTGACAAAACGGTTGCAAATCCTGAAGGACGCCATTCCTTCCGTCGCGCGCGTGGCATTGCTGTGGAATCCGGATAATGCGTCAAACGCCGCCATTCTTTACGAGTTGCGCAAGGCGGTGCCCTTGTTCCAGATGACGCTGCTGTCCGTCGAGGTGCAAAGCCTGGCCGATTTTGATCGGGCCTTTGCGCTGATCGTGTCCGCGCACACCGACGCCATACTGACGACGAATGATCCTTTGCATCAGGCGCATATGGGCCTGGTTATCGACTTCCTGTTGAAGAACCGGATCGCCGGGATGTTTCAAATTCGGCGCAACGTCGTCGACGGGGGGCTGATGTCTTATGGACCGAGCTTCCCCGACCTGTTTCGACGCGGCGCGCTCTACGTCGACAAGATTCTGCATGGCACCAAGCCGCAAGACCTGCCCGTCGAGCAACCGGTTACATTCGACCTTGTTATCAATCTCAAGACCGCCAAGGTCCTTGGCCTTGCCATTCCGCCGTCGCTGATCGCCCGCGCCGACGAGGTGATCGAA
>DASXBN010000015.1:0-74229 GCA_036491675.1 Pseudolabrys sp.
CATCATCCTGCGCGCGATCTCCATCATCTCGCGTTCGGGCGGCGTCACCAATGAATTCACCTTCACCGGCGGCGTGGCCAAGAACGAGGCGGCGGTGCGCGAGTTGCGCAAGCTGATCAAGGAGAACTACGGCGAGGTCACCATCAATATCAATCCGGATTCGATCTATACCGGAGCCCTCGGTGCTTCGGAATTTGCGCGTCGCGCGCATCTGGGACAGGCGGAAGGGGTCGGCCAATGACAATCGCGGCGGGAATCGACATCGGTACCAGCACCATCAAGGCGGTGCTGTTCAAGGTCGAGAACGACAAGGAGACCTGGCTGTCGCGCTACACGATGCGCATACGGCAACGCGATCCCATGGAACTGGCTCGCGTCGCCTACGATGCGGTTCTGGAGGACGCCAAGCTTCGGCCCGAGGACGTCGATTATGTTGCGACTACGGGCGAGGCCGAAAGCGTGCCGTTCCACACCGGCCATTTCTATTCGATGACGACGCATGCGCGCGGCGCCATCTTTCTCGACGCCGAATCGCGGGCGGCGCTCGATATCGGCGCACTGCACGGCCGCGCCATCCAGATCGATGGGCGCGGCAAGGTGCTCAGCTACAAGATGACCAGCCAGTGCGCGTCGGGCTCGGGGCAATTCCTCGAGAACATCGCCCGCTATCTCGGCATCGCCCAGGAAGAGATCGGAACGCTGTCGAGCCAGGGCGATAACCCGGAGGTCGTGAGCAGCATCTGTGCCGTGCTCGCGGAGACCGACGTGATCAACATGGTTTCGCGCGGAATTTCGGCGCCGAATATCCTGAAAGGTATTCACCTGTCGATGGCGGCCCGCCTGTCCAAGCTGCTGAAATCGATCGGCGTGGTCGACGGCGCGGTGATGGTGACCGGCGGCCTCGCGCTCGACAAAGGCCTGGTTGCCGCCATCGAAGAGGATATCTCGCATATCAAGGACATGAAGGTCGCGGTTCGCAGCCACCCGGATTCGATTTACGCCGGCGCAATCGGGGCTGCGTTATGGGGCGCGTTCCGGTTCGAGAAACTTGCCGCCGCCAACCGGGCGCCCAAGGCGGCGTAGGAATCTAGAATCTGAGGAGATGACGCTATGGCTCTATTGATCAACGATGCCTGCACGGCTTGCGATGCATGCGAACCGGTTTGCCCGAACAAGGCGATCACTGCCGGCAACCCCATGTATGTCATCGATCCGCTGAAATGCACCGAATGCGTCGGCGCCGAAGATGAGCCGCAATGCAAACTGGTCTGCCCGGCGAATTGCATCGAGCTCAATCCGGACTGGAACGAAACAAAAGAGGATCTGCTCGCCAAATACGAGCAGTTGCACGGCTGAACCATGAATTTCGAAAACCGCGTTTGCCAAAAGCTGCACGAAGAGCACGCCGCCGTCATCGCCCTGTTGGAGCGGCTGGCGCAAACCATCGCCCGTCACCGCGACGACGTTCCGGACGCGAAAGATCCCATGCTCTCCAAGCTCATGAACGACCTCGCCGCCGAGCTGCCGGGCGAGGTCGAGCGTCACTTCGCCTTCGAGGAGGCGGAGTTGTTCCCTTATCTCAGCGAGGCGGGCAACCAGGGGATCGGCGCGCATCTAACCTACGAGCACACGATCATCCGCCCCATCGGCGCTGCGCTGGTCAAGCTCATCGGTGATGTCCGCGCGCATGGCTTCGATGCCTCGCGCTGGACTGAATTCCGGCAGCTCGGACTACAACTGAACGATAGTTTGGTTCCGCATGCGCGAAAAGAAGACATGGCGTTGTTGCCCATGCTCGAAACCGCCATGGATGCGGATACCGAAGCCCGCCTCTACGAGGAATACATCTTGAATGCATGAGGCTCTTGCATGAACAACGCCGCCGTGAACGCGGGCAATAACGTCCGCCCGTTACGTCCCGCCGATCTCGAACGCGTGATCGCCATCGATTCGGCGCATGTCGGCGAGCCGCGCCGCCACTTTTTCGAAAAGCGGCTGGCTCATGCCAAGCAGCACCCGGAAGATTTCGTGCACGTCGGCGTTGTCCGCAAAGATACGCTGGTCGGTTTTGCCTTTGCCCGTGTCCTGCGCGGCGAATTCGGCCGTGAACAGGCTATCGCAACGCTCGATGCGGTCGGCGTTGAGCATGATAGCCGCGAGCACGGCGTCGGCCGCGCCTTGATGGACGGACTCACCAAGATTATGCGCGAGAAGGGAGTGAAATCCCTGCAATCGCAAGCCGATTGGACCAATCATGCCTTGCTGCGGTTTTTCGATTCATCCGGCTTCGGCCTGGCACCGCGCCTTGTGCTGGAACGTTCCGTCCTGACTCCGCTGGCGGAGGCTCCCGATGACGAGTGACGGCAAGACTAGGAGCGGCGGCATGGCTCAACGGACCGGAATCACCATCCCGCAACGCGTGGGGGAGGCTGCCGAGGTCAATTACAGCGGCGAGCCCGCTGCCGATTTCGGGCCGCTCGCGCGCGACCGTATACCGGTGCGGTCGATGGCCGAACGCGATCTGCGCGCCCTGGTGGCGATCGACCGTCGCATTACCGGCCGCGACCGAGTCGAGTATTTTCAGCGCAAGCTGGCGGACGCGCTGACTGAATCGGATGTGTGCGTCTCGCTTGTCGCCGAGCTCGATGGCGTCCCTGTCGGCTTCATCATGGCCCGCGTCGACCTCGGTGAATTCGGCCGGGTCGAAACCACAGCGGTCATCGATACCATCGGCGTCGATCCGGACTATCAGAACAGGGGCGTCGGCCGCGCCTTGGTGTCGCAATTGTTGGCGAATCTCGGCACGCTGCGCGTCGAGAAGGTGCGCACCGAAGTCGATTGGCAGGACCACGATCTGCTCGCCTATCTCAATCGCAATGGGTTCCTGCCGGCGCAGCAGCTCTGTTTCGACCAGCCGCTCATTTGATATCTGCATCGATGCTGGTCCAATCGAAACTTGCTTGTCAGCCGCGCTTCGACTTTCGCGACCATCGCGCCATCGTCACCGGCGGCAGCCGCGGCATTGGCCGGGCGATTGCCGACGCGCTCGGCGAGGCCGGGGCACTGGTCTACGCTTTCGATGTCGGCGAGCCGGAGCGCGTTGAAAACTTCCCGCATCGCTTCGTGCGTATCGACATCGCCGACACCAACGCCGTGAAGGCCGCCGTGGCGGCGCTCGGCGAGCCGCCGACCCTGCTCGTCAACAACGCCGGCATCACCCGCGACCGCTCGATCGCCAAAATGAGCGACGCCGATTGGGCCGCGGTGCTCAATGTCAATCTCACTGGCGCCTTCAACATGATCCGTGCGGTCGCGCCGCTGATGGTCGCGCAGGGCTTTGGCCGCATCGTCAACATCACGTCGATCAACGGCCTGCGCGGCAAGTTCGGCCAGGCCAACTATGCCGCTGCAAAGGCTGGCCTGATCGGCCTGACCAAGACGGCGGCGCGCGAATTCGGCAAGAAGGGCGTCACCGTCAATGCGGTTGCGCCCGGCATGGTCATGACCGACATGGCGCAGGCCTTGCCGAAAGAAATTCTATCCCGGGCCGTGGCCGAAGCGGCGCTCGCCGAGCTTGCCGATCCGCAGGACATCAGCAACGCGGTGCTGTTCTTGTTGTCCGACGCCGCCCGCGCCGTTACCGGCGAAGTGCTGCGCGTCGACGCGGGACAATATATTTGATTATTTGATGGTGCAGTGCGCTCACGCGCCCCAACGCACCATCCGCACCATGAAGCCGCCCTCGCAGTCGCCGCATTGCGAGCCGATCGTCTCGTGGCTCCAGCCGCGCTCTTCGAGCTCCGGATAAAGCGAGATCGGCTCGCTGTCGAAATGGCCGACGAGCAGGGCATCGACTTCGCCGCTTTCGATGGTGTGCAGAACCGTGTCGATCGGCGCCGGCGGCGCAAGGCCGCGCAGGTCGAGATGGATGCCTTCGGCGGTCCGCCACTTGCGGGATCCGTCCGCCGGGCGCGCGTGATCGTGATGGTGATGCACCGCATTACTCCGCCAGGGGTATAAATTGGTACCAAAATGCCTAATTATACGCTATGGCTTCTTGATCAGAATCAAAGGTCAGCCCTTTTGGCAATCGCCACGAAAGCGAGCGCGCGCAAAGCCGACAACGAGGTGCGCGTCCGGCGCGTGCAAGCCGTCGATCTGCCGCAGGTGATCGGGCTCGATACCCGCGTCACCAAGCTGGCCAAGGGCGAATATTGGTCCGACGTTTTCAAACGCTACGGCCGGCAACGCCTGCATGAACGTTTCTTCTTGGTGGCCGAAGGCGGTGCCAGCCGCGCTGATCGGCGCGTGCTCGGATTCATCGTCGGCGAGATCCGCGCCTGGGAATTCGGCTCCACGCCCTGCGGCTGGGTATTCGCATTGTCGGTGGAACCGGATATCCGACTACAAAGCGTCGGCAGCGCATTGCTCGACGCCATCTCGCTTGAATTTAAGAAGGCCGGCGTCAGCAAGATGCGGACGATGGTGGCGCGCGATGCCCAGCTTCCGATGCTGTTTTTCCGGAGCGAAGGGATGATGGCCGGCCCGTACTTGCAGCTTGAGAAGGACCTCGATTGACATGAGGCTGCAGATTTCGACCCGTCTGGCCATTTTCGCGGTGCTTGAATTGACCGCGGGCGAAGGCCGTCAGCTTTCGGTCGCGGAAATCGGTGAGAAATACGGCGTCTCCAGTCACCATCTGGCGAAGGTCATGCACGTCATGGGACGCGCCGGCCTCGTCCGATCGGTTCGCGGCGCCGGCGGCGGATATCAATTCGCCGGCAATGCGCGACGAACAACGCTGCTGGATGTTGCCCAGTTGTTCGAAGAACTGAGCTCCGTTGAGCACGACAGCGGGATTGCCGAGACGACGCCCGAGGACCGAGCCCTGCGCGAAGTTCTCTACGAAATCGACGATATCGCGTGCGCGACGCTTGGCTCGATCACCATTGCGACGATGCGCAAACTCGTGGACCGCCGGGCCGCCGGCAACGGCCGGCGTTCGAAGGCCGACAAGCCGGCTCGGCGGAATCAATCGCGGCTTTGATTTGCAGAATGATGGTTTACCACCGGACGTTGCGGCGGGGCCGTGGCGATGCCGCAAGACCAATGATTGAAGGCCCCATGCGGGCATTCATGGTGCGCCGCAACATAATTGAAAAATCGAGACTCGGTAATCCTTGATCGAGATCAAGGCGGCCCGGCCATTCGCCACCTTGAGTCAGCCTGGGTCGATCTAAGGTTTTGTTTATGGCTTCAAAACTGACGGCTGGCGATCTTCAAATCATTACCCGCATCGCGGTGTTTCGCGGACTCAAAGCGGAGACCGTTGAGCACATCATCGCGCCCGCGACGGCCTTGATGTTGCGGCCGCATGAATGGATCATCCGTCAAGACGATCCGGCGACGGCATTTTTCATCGTGATCGACGGCTGGGTGAAGCTTTATCGCAGCACCCCTTCCGGCGACGAAACCGTTATCGAGATCATGACCAAGGGCCAGAGCTTCGCGGAGGCGGTGGCATTCACCGGCAATCGATATATGGCCACGGCCGAAGCGGTGAGCGAAGCGCGCGTCGCGCGCATTCCGGCCGATCATATCGTGCGCTGCATCCGTCAAAGTCCCGACATCGCGTTGGGAATGATCGCGTCGATTTCCCAGCACATGCATCATCTCGTTCAGCAGGTTGAGCAACTCAAGGCGCAAAGCGGCGTGCAGCGGGTTGCCGAGTTTCTGGCGTCGCTGTCGGTGGCGGAACAGGGTCATTGCGCGGTCGCGTTGCCTTACGACAAGGTGCTGATCGCCGGCCGGCTCGGCTTGACGCCGGAATCATTGTCTCGCGCCTTTGCGCGGTTGCGCAGCATCGGCGTCGTGGTCGACGCATCCCACGTGGTTGTCAAAGACGTCGCCAAACTGCGTCAGCTTGCCAACGACGATCGCAGCACGGTGCGGGGCACCTTGCGGGCGGTGCGCTAATGCCCTTGCAGATTCTCCATCCGCCCGGTTGGTTGCCGCCGATCGGCTATGCCAACGGCATCAGCGTGCCGGCGGGCCGGATTGTTTTCGTTGCCGGCACGGTCGGTTGGGATGCCAATCAGAAATTTCAAAGCGAAGAACTCGTGCCGCAATTCGAGCAGGCGCTCAAAAATATCATCGCGATTCTGGCGGAGGCCGGCGCCAAGCCCGCCCACATTTGCCGCATGACGGCGTTCTGCATCGACAAGCCCGCTTATCTCGCGGGCCGGCGCGAACTCGGGCGCATTTGGAAAGCGTTGATCGGAAATCACTTCCCGGCAATGAGCATGATTTTCGTCGCCGATCTGCTCGACTTCCCGGCCAAGATTGAATTGGAAACGACGGCGGTCGTTCCGGAATAAAGACCGTTCGTCCCTCGCGAAAGCGGGGACCCCCGTGCTTTGATTTCTAAATCCGAACTTTCGTTTCAGGATTCCCGCTTGCGCGGGAATGAACGGGATTATTTGCTCGCGCCGGCTTCAGAGAACAACCTTGCGGTCAGGCGCCGCGCCAGCGCCGCCGCAGCAACCCGGCGATAATTGGCCGATGCGAGCGTCGTGCGCATCGGCTGCACCTGCTTCTGCACCAGCCTGTCGATTTCTTGCAGCAGTTTGTCGTCGACGGACCGGCCGACGAAGGTTTCGGTGCCGGTAAGCAGGAATGGCCGGGAATTGGTGCCGGTCAGCGCAATGCGGAGTGAGCCGATAGTGGTCCCAGACGCCGCGAGCGAAACCGCGACGCCGGCCAATGGAAAGTCGATGGCCCCGCGCACCCGCACTTTTTCATAGGCCGCCGCAGGCGGCGTTGCCGGCAAATGCACCGCTACGACGAGTTCGCCGGCGGCCAAAGTGAGATGGGCCTTGCCGTCTTCGACATACAGATCGCTCAGCGGAATTCGGCGTTCGCCTCGTGGTCCGGCAATATCGACTTCCGCGCCATAGATGAGCAGAGCCGGCGCCAGATCGCCGCTGAAGGCGGCATGGCAGCGCTGTCCCTGCGGGGCAACGTGACAAGTATCGCCGCGGTTCTTGAGACAATAGGCGTTGGCGCTGCGCCACCATTCGCTTTGATTGTAGTAGATGCAGCGGGTATCGAGGCACAGATTGCCGCCGACGGTCGCCATGACGCGGTGACCGGGCCCGGCGATCGCGGCGGCGGCTTGCGCCAGCGCGCGATATTGGTTGGCGATCGCCGAATTGCGCGCCAGCGTGGAAAGCGTTACGCCGGCGCCGATCGCTACGCCGTTGCCGTCGGTCTTGATCTCGGTCAGTTCATCGATGCCGGCAAGATCGATCAGCAATTCCGGGCTGTTGATGCCGCGCCGCATATTGACGAGCAGATCGGTTCCGCCCGCGACGAAGCGGCTGCCGGGATGCTTCAAGCACGCCGCGATCGCCTCTTTGACGGTGCCCGGCTGAGCCAGGCGGAATTCGGCCAACGGTGCGGTCATGACGCGGCCTTCTTGCTGCTGGCAAGCCTCGCCTGCCGCCGGCGCTGAATGAGCGCGTCCATCACGCGGTCAGGCGTCACCGGCAATTCGTCGAGGTCGATGCCGATCGCGTTGGCGATGGCGTTGACAAGCGCCGGCGGGAAGCCGGCCAAGGCGCCTTCGCTCGCTTCCTTGGCGCCGAACGGCCCGTAGGGATCGTTGGTCTCGACGATCTGAACCTCGATGGGCGGGGATTCCGCAATGGTCGGCATGCGATACTCGAGCAGGCTGGCATGCGCCGGCAAGCCGTCGAGGTAGCGGGTCTCCTCGCACATCGCTTGCCCCATTCCCATCCAGACCGATCCTTCGACCTGTCCTTCGACCGCCAACGGGTTGATGGCATAGCCGCAATCAAGCGCAACCCAGACCTTGTCGACGGTGACCAAACCCGAGGCGTCATCGATACTCACTTCGACGACCTGGGCGGCGTAACTGAAGCCCATGGTCGAACCGACGGCGCCGCCACGGTGCTTGCCGCCCTGCGCTTCGGGTGGAGTCGTGAAGGTACCTTTGACGGTGATCGCGCCCTCGTCGACCAGCGCGGCGGCCACGACGTCGGCAAACGGCAGGGTCGATTGCTTGCCGGTGCCGACGCGGAACACCTCACCGACGCATTCGATATCCTCGGCGCGCGCCTCAAGCTTGCGGGCAGCCGCGACAATGAGCACCGCCTTCAACTTCTTCGCGGCGTCGATTGCCGCGTTGCCCACCATGAAGGTGATGCGCGACGAATAGGCGCCGTTGTCCTTGGGCGTGACCGCGGTGTCGGCGGCGATGACGCGAATGCGGTCGAGCGAGATGTCCAGCGTTTCTGCCACGGCGATCGCCACCATGGTGGAGGAGCCTTGGCCGATATCGGCGGCGCCGGTCAGCGCCGTCACGCCGCCGTCGAAATCCAGCCTGAGGTTGACCACCGCGTGCGGCTCGCCGGTCCGGTGGATCGGCTTGGCGGCCCCGCTGACGTAATGCGAACACGCCATGCCGAGACCTTTGCCCGGCGGCAACTTGCCAAGGCGTTCGCGCCAGCCGCTCGCGCGCTCCACCTTGTCGAGGCATTCAGCGAGGCCGTAGCTGTTGACCATCAGATCGTTCATCGTGCGGGTGGGCGCCTGCAGCAGGTTGGCGCGGCGCACCGCGAAAGGGTCGAGCCCGAGCTCGCGCGCCATGCGGTCGACAAGGCATTCGAACGCGTGACGCATGTCGACCGAGCCATGTCCGCGCATGGCCCCGCAAGGCGGCAGATTGGCGTAGACCCGGTAGCCGTCATACTTGACTGCGGGAATATCGTAGAGGCCTTGCAGCAACGCGCCGGCATAGAGAATGGTAATGATGCCGTAGCCGGCGTAAGCGCCGCCGCGCTGTACCACCTCGCATTCGCAGGCGGTCATCCGGCCATCCTTGTTCATGCCGAGTTTCAGCCGAATATCGGTCTGCGGACGCGCGCGGTGGGTGATGAAGGTTTCCTCGCGGGTAAGCTGCATCATCACCTTGCCGGCGCTGGCGCGCGCGAGCAGTGCGGTGATGATTTCGAAATTCAAGGCTTCGACGCGCGCGCCGAAACCGCCGCCGATGAAAGGCTTGATCACGCGGATACGCGAGGAGTCCATCTCCAGGCATTGCGCGATCATCAAGTGCAGGTAATAGCCGACCTGGGATACAGTTTGCACCGTGAGACGGTTGGTCGCCGGATCGTATTCGGCGAGACTGGCATGCGGCTCGATCTGCGCGTGATTGATCTCGGCACAACTGAATTTCTCTTCACGCACCAGATCCGCCGCGGCGAAGCCTTGGCGAACGTCGCCGAACTCGTTGTGAACATCGCGTTCGATATTTCCGGGCTTGTTGTCGTGCAGAAGCACGGCATCGGCCGCGCGGGCGTCGGCGGACGTATAATAGGCCGGGAGTTCCTTGACCTCGAATTCGATCAGGCCGAGAGCCCGTTCGGCAGTCTCCGCGTCGATCGCGGCCACGGCCGCGACCGGCTCGCCGCGATAGCGCACGCGGCCGCGGGACAGCGGATATTCGTTCATGGCGATTGGGAGCACGCCGTAAGTGTGCGGACAATCGTCGCCGGTGACGACTGCGACCACGCCGTCGAGCGCCCGGGCCTTGCTCACATCGAGCCGGATAATATCCGCGTGGCTGAACGGGCTGCGAAAGAGGCGTCCGACGAGAGCATCGCTGTGGTCTAGATCCGCGGTATAGCGGGCCTTGCCGGTCACCTTGTCGATGCCGTCGATGAGCGGAACGCCCGGACGTTTTGCGAGCCGCGTCTGATCCGGAGCCATCGTCATGATGCCGATTCCGCGGCTGCTTGCACTGATTCGATGATCTTCACGTAGCCGGTGCAACGACAGAGGTTGCCCGACAATGCAGTGCGGATTTCCTTATCGCTCGGGTTCGGATTTCGCCGAAGCAGCGCTTCCGCCGCCATGATCATACCCGGCGTGCAGAAGCCGCATTGCGTGCCCAGCTTCTCGTGGAAGGCGCGCTGCAATCGGTTGAGGCGGCCCTGCGTGGCCAAGCCTTCAATCGTTTCGACGTCGCGGCCCTCGCAACGCACCGCGAGCGTGATGCAGGACGGCACCGCTTCGCCGTCGACCAGCACCGTGCACGCGCCGCACTCGCCGCCGTCGCAGCCGGTCTTCACCCCGGTGAGATGCGCGACGTCGCGCAAATAGTCGACCAACAACTCTTTTTCGGCGACGGCGTCTTCGCGCCAGCGCCCGTTAAGCCTCAATCTCAGCAGCCGCTTTTTCGGCGGCGGGCCCGGTGCATGCATCGGAGCGCTCCTCAAAGGAAAAAATGCGCCGTTTGCCGGCATGTTTCCATGACAAAAATCAAGACAAGTCGTTTGAAATACAGGGTCTTCCGGCGATCCACCTGACCGAAGTCAAGGCTCGGCCCGCGATCAGCCGGTAGATTTTCCCGCATAATTATTCATGGGCGGGGCTAACGATGGCGCTTCGCGCTTATACTCCGGCGGTCGATTTCGCAGGCAAAAATCTGGAACAAGCAGCGCAAGCTATTTCCGCGCTGGGTGTGTTTTTCAATCCGAATAGCGTCGCTGTGGTCGGCGCCTCATCGGACCCGAAAAAGCCAGGCAACACCGCTCTGCGTCACATGATTTCCATGGGGTACAAAGGAAAATTGTACCCGGTCAATCCGCGCGAAAAGGGCATTCTGGGGCTGCCTTGCTACAAGAGCGTGAGCGACATCCCCGAACCGGTCGAACTGTGCATCCTGATGGTGGCGGCAGAGCTGACCGTGCCGGTCGCCAAGGAGCTGGCGGAGAGAAAGAAGCGTTTCGACGACGTCAGGGGCGCGATCTGCATGTCGGCGGGCTTCGGCGAGATCGATGAACCGCAAGCCAAACAACGACAAAAAGATCTGATCGACATCCTGCGTTCCGCGTCGATCCGGCTGATCGGGCCGAACTGCGTCGGCGTCATGGACACGGTGAGCGGCTTCAACACCAATTTCGACATCGGTTCCTATCCGCGCGGCGGCATTAGCGTGCTGACGCAAAGCGGCGCCTTCGGCAATTCGTTTCTGTTCGCTTCGGGGACGAGCGGCCGGGTAGGCCTGAACAAATATGTCTCCATGGGCAACATGGCCGACGTACAGATGGCCGAACTGCTCGCCTTCCTGAAGGACGACGATTCAACGCGCGTCATCGGCATCTATCTCGAGGGCCTGAAGGACCCGCGCAGCTTCTTCCAGGCAGCCAGCGAAGCCGCCGCGATCAAGCCGGTGGTGGTGCTGAAAAGCGGTCGCAGCGAACTGGGGTCGACCGCCGCGCTCTCCCACACCGGCGCGATCGCCGGCGCAGAGGCGATCTATGAGGGCGCGTTCCGCCAGTCCGGATTGATGCGTGTGCGCAGCGTCGCGGAGTTCTACGACACGCTGCGGGCGTTCTCGATGCAACCGGTGCCGAAAGGTAACCGCGTCGCTGTGCTCACCCACATGGGCGGGCCGGGCACGATGTGCATCGACGAGATTTCCGAATTGCCCGGCATCACGATGGCGTCGTTCACCGATGAAACCCAGGTGGCGTTGAAGGCGATACTGTCGCCCGCCGCCAATGTCGGCCATCCGCCCGGTTACATCGACCTCACCGCCGCGCATTTCGAGCGCTTGCACCATCAAGTGCTGCAGATTCTGTTCAAGGACCCGAACGTCGACTCGGTGATCCAGATCCTGGCGCCCAGCGCGTTCCTCGATCAGCCGCAGCTCGCCAAGGAAGTTTCCGCCGCGTTCCAGGCGCAAGGCTCAACGCCGAAGCCGCTGCTCAATGTCATTACCTTCGGCGATTTTGCCGACAATCTGCGCCGTGGCTTGGAAGGCGCCAGCCTGCCGACTTTCGATTACCCGGACACGGTGGCGCGGGTCGCGGCCAATCTCTCAAATTACTCCGTCGTTCGGCCGTCGGCGATGCCGGTTGACGGAAAGATTGAGTTGGCCACCACAAAAGGGCCGGCGGCGCAGCTGATCGCCGCCGCTACCAAAGAAGGGCGCATTAATCTGCTCGAACCGGAAGCCTATGCGGTGTGCAAGCAGTACGGCATCCCGGTGCCGCCGTTCAAAATGGTCGATTCGCTGGAGGGCGCCTTGGCGGCCGCCAGAGAGATCGGCTACCCGGTCGTGATCAAAGTGGTGTCGGCGCAGATCCTGCACAAGTCCGATATCGGCGGCGTCATGCTCGGCATCGGCTCCGACAGCGCGCTGGAAATATCCTATGCGCAGCTTGTCGATAACGTGCGCAAGGCGGCGCCCGGAATCAGCAAGCCGAGCGTGCTGGTACAGAAAATGATGTCGGGCGGCACCGAGCTGGTGCTGGGCGCGATCCGCGACAGACTATTCGGCCCGGTGGTGATGTTCGGCCTCGGCGGCATCTACGTCGAAGTGCTCAAGCGCGTCGGCTTCCGCCTGGCGCCGTTCGGCCTCGAGCAGGCGCGCGCGCTGATCCACGATACGCTGCCGGCAAAGCTGATCGCCGGCGCGCGCGGCCGCAAGAAACTCAATGTCGACGCTATCGCCGCCATGCTGGTCTCGCTCGGGCGGTTGCTGGAGGAGTACCCGCAAATCGACGAAGTGGACCTCAACCCCTGCCTGGCGCTTGACGACGGCTGCCTGGCGGTGGACGCGCGCATCATCCTCGCCAAGGTCAAGTGAGAGAACTCGATGACCGACGTTCGCGACTATAATGCCGCTGTCGATTTCGTGGATCGCAACGTCGCCGAGGGACGGGGCGAGAAGACCGCGTTCATCGACCCGTCGCGCAACCTGACCTATGGCGAACTGCGCGACAATGCGGCGCGCATCGGCCCGATGCTGGCACGTATGGGGATTGAATCGGAAAACCGGATCGCCCTAGTGCTGCTCGACACGGTAGATTTCCCTGTGCTGTTCTGGGGCGCCATCCGGGCGGGGATTGTGCCGGTTCTGGTCAACACGCGGCTGACCGTCGACCAGTATCGCTACCTGTTTGAAGATTCGCGCGCCAAGGCGGTGTTCGTTTCGGCCGCGCTGCTGCCCGTTATTGAGGAAGCGGCGGCGGACCTGCCCAATCTGAAGTCCGTCGTCGTCGTTGGTGGCGGTCCCGCGTCGGTGCCGCGGCTGGAGACATTGTTGGCGGCCGAGAACGAAGGTGCGGCGCCCGCCAGAACCTGTGCCGATGAGGTCGCGTATTGGCTTTATTCGTCCGGCACGACCGGCATGCCGAAGGGAACGATGCATGTCCATTCGACGCCGATGAGCATCGCGCGCACCTCGGGGCAGAGCCGCATCGGCTACCGCGAAGACGACATCATATTTTCCGCGCCGAAGCTGTTCTTCGCCTATGGCCTCGGCGACGCAATGCTGTGCCCGATGGCGGTCGGCGCGACCACGGTGCTCTATCCGGAGCGGCCGACGCCACAGACCGTGTTCGAGACGCTGCGCGCATACCAGCCGACGATGTTTTTTGCGGTGCCGACCCTTTATGCGGCGATGCTTGCCGATCCCGAATGCAAACCGGAAAACATGTCGCGCCGGCTGCGCCTCTGCTTCTCGGCCGGCGAACCGTTGCCGGTGCATGTCGGCGAAGGCTGGAAGCAACGCTTCGGCCTCGACATCGTCAACGGCGTTGGCTCGACCGAATTGGGTCACCTTTTCCTGACCAATCTTCCAAATGCCGTGGAGTACGGCACATCCGGCGTGCCGGTCGAGGGCTATGACCTCAGGCTGGTTGACGAGAACGGGCAGGACGTCGCCGACAATGAGATGGGCGAACTCCTGGTACGCGGTGAATCGTCGGCGGCCGGCTATTGGAATCAGCGCGAAAAAACGCGCCGCACGTTTATCGGCGAATGGACCCGTACCGGCGACAAATACGTACGGCGTCCGGATGGCGTCTACACTTACTGCGGCCGCACCGACGACATGTTCAAGGTGAGCGGCATTTGGGTCTCGCCGTTCGAGGTCGAAGGCGCGTTGATTTCGCATCCGAAAGTGCTCGAGGCCGCGGTCGTGCCGGTCGAGGATGCCAATGGCCTGATCAAGCCTAAGGCATTTGTCGTGCTCAAGAATCAAAATGAGGCTGATGGTAGCCGCGCGCTCTATGAGGAACTCAAAGTGCATGTGAAGCGCGCGATCGGTCCTTGGAAATATCCGCGCTGGATCGAGTTTGTCGACAATTTGCCAAAAACCGCGACCGGCAAAATCCAGCGTTTCATGCTGCGCGACAAAGGCCTCGATCTGAATGGTGGGGATCACTGATGCCGCCGCTCGCGCACTTTGCTTGGCCGTTCTTCGGTGAGGAACACCGGCGGTTTGGTTCGACGCTGGCCGATTGGGCCGGCAAAGAAGTCGGCCGCCTCGTCGATCACGCAAACATAGACCAATCCTGCCGATCTCTGGTGCGGGCTTTGGGCGATGCCGGCTGGCTCAAGGCCGTCGTGCCGGCGGCCTATGGTGGCTTGTCGGAAAAACTCGACGTGCGGACGATTTGCGCCGCGCGCGAAATTCTTTCCTGGCATGACAGCCTGGCTGATTTCGCGTTCGCCATGCAGGGCCTGGGAACCGCATCGATATCGCTTTTCGGCAGCGATGAGATAAAGGCCAAATATCTGCCGCCGGTGTGCGAAGGCCGTCATATCGCGGCCTTTGCGCTGTCGGAACCCGAAGCCGGGTCCGACGTCAGCGCGTTGGCGACGACCGCGACCAAAGACGGGCCGGCGCATGTCCGCATCGACGGCATGAAAACCTGGATATCCAACGGCGGCATCGCCGACCACTATGTCGTGTTCGCGCGCACCGGCGAGGCCCCCGGCGCCAAGGGCTTGTCCGCCTTCGTGGTCGACGCCGACACCCCCGGTTTCGAGATCGCCGGCCGCATCGACGTGATCGCGCCGCATCCGCTGGCGGCATTGCGCTTCACCGGCTGCCGCGTCCCGCTGGCCAACCGTCTCGGCGGCGCCGGCGAAGGTTTCAAAGTGGCGATGGCGACGCTCGATATTTTCCGATCGACCGTCGCGGCCGCCGCCCTCGGGATGGCGCGACGCGCCTTCGATGAGATGGTCGAGCGCGCGGCAACGCGCAACTTGTTCGGCGCGCCGCTGGCGGATCTGCAGCTCACTCAGGTCGCGATTGCGGACAGCGCCATAGACATCGATGCGGCGGCGTTGCTGATTTACCGCGGAGCTTGGGAAAAGGACAGCGGCGCGGCGCGCATCACGCGCCAGGCGTCGATGTCAAAAGCCTTTGCGCCGGAGATGGCGCAGCGGGTGATCGATCGCGCCGTACAAATCTTCGGTGGCAACGGCGTGCGCGTCGGCGTCAAGGTCGAAGCGCTATACCGCGAAATTCGGGCGCTGCGCATCTACGAAGGCGCCACCGAAGTACAGAAGCTGATTATTGCGCGCGAATTGCTCAAGGCGCGCGAAGCCACGCGGCGCAAGGCCGCTGAGTAGGACTCATGCTGCTGACCGAGGAGCAGGAGCAAATTCGGGACAGCGCGCGCGAGTTCGCGCAAGCCCACTTGGCGCCCCATTCGGCCGAATGGGACAGCCAAGCGGTATTTCCGCGCGCGGCGCTGCGCGAGCTTGGCAAGCTCGGCTTCATGGGAATGACGGTGCCGCCCGAATGGGACGGCGCCGGCACCGATTATATCGCCTACGCGCTGGCGCTGGAAGAAATCGCCGCCGGCGACGGCGCCGTGTCGACCATTATGAGCGGTCATAACTCGGTAGGCTGCATGCCGCTGGTCGAATACGGGACACCGGAGCAGAAGGAGAAATACTTGCGGCCGATGGCGCGCGGCGAAATGCTGAGCGCCTTTTGCCTCACCGAACCGCAAAGCGGCTCGGATGCCGGCGCGATCCGCACACGGGCCGAGCGCCGCAATGGCGGCTATATTCTCAACGGCACTAAGCAATTCGTCACCTCGGGCAAGAACGCCGACGTCGCGCTGGTCATTGCCGCCACCGATCTCGCGCTCGGCAAGCAGGGCATCAGCTGCTTTATCGTCGACACCAAGCAAGACGGCTATTGCGTGCGCCGGATCGAAAACAAGATGGGACAGCAGGCCTCCGATACCTGCGAGGTGGCGTTCGACGAGCTCAAGGTTCCAGCGGAAAACCGGCTGGGCGCCGAGGGGCAGGGCTACCGGATAGCGCTCGCCAATCTGGAAGGCGGCCGCATCGGCATCGCCGCGCAGGCCGTCGGCATGGCGCGCGCGGCCCATGAGATCGCGGTCGCCTATGCGCAGGAACGCCGCAGCTTCGGCAAAACCATCATCGAACATCAGGCCGTGGCCTTTCGCCTGGCCGACATGGCGACCCAACTCGAGGCCGCGCGCCAACTCGTGCTGCATGCCGCCGCCTTGCGCAGCCAGGGCTTGCCCTGTCTCAAGCAGGCCTCGATGGCGAAATTGTTCGCCACCGAAGCCGCCGAACGCATTTGTTCCGACGCCATCCAGACGCTGGGCGGCGCCGGCTACATGGCCGACGCCGGGGTCGAGCGGATTTATCGCGCCGTTCGCGGCAGCAAGATCTACGAGGGTACCAACGACATCCAGCGCCTCGTCATCAGCCGCGCGCTGGTGACTCAGTCGGGGCAGGAAGGGCGGACCTGATCATGTTCCAGACCCACATCGCCGACGGCGTGGCCACGCTGACGCTCGACCGGCCGCCGGTCAATGCGATCAGCGAGGAATGGCTGCGCCTGTTCGACGCCAAGCTCGACGAACTCAGCGCCCGCACCGACTGCAAGGTGCTGCATATCCGCTCGGAGCAGAAGGTGTTCTGCGCCGGCGCCGATCTCAAGCAAGTGCGCGAGCGCATGCAGATCGCCGACGGTCCTGACCGCATGTACGCTTATGTCGCCAATATTCAGCGCCTGTATTTCCGCATCGAGCAATTGCCGTTTGTGACCTTGGCGGAAATCGGCGGCGCCGCCATGGGCGGCGGGTTTGAGTTGGCGCTTTCCTGCGATCTGCGCGTGGCCGCCAACGAAGCCAAGCTCGGCCTGCCGGAAGTCCGCCTCGGCCTGATTCCGGGCGCCGGCGGCACCCAGCGGCTGACGCGGCTTTGCGGGCGCACGATCGCCTCGCGCCTGATCCTCGGCGCCGAGGTGCTCGACGGCGCGGCCGCCTGTCAGCTCGGGCTGGTGCAGTGGGCCTTTCCGCGCGCCGAGCTGCGTGAGCGCGCGGCGGAAATCGCCCAGCGCATCGCCGCACTGCCGGCTGCGGCGCTCGCCGCCAGCAAAGCCTGCATTGCTGCTGCCTGCGATCCGGGACGCGACGGCTACACCGACGAACTCGATTCCACCCGGCAACTGTTGAGCAATGCGGAGACGCGTCAGCGCGTCGAGGCGTTCCTTGCCGGCGCGGCCGACACCGCAAAACCGACGAAGTAAGTTTGAAACGCGCATGATCCCGAATAGCGGGAACCGATTTTCGGACAAGGTCATGCGCAAGCAAAATAAGGAGTGAAGCTATGATGTTCGACGGCAAGGTTGTGCTGGTGACGGGCGGGGCGTCCGGTATCGGCAAGGCCACGGTGATGGCGTTCGCTCGCCAGGGCGCGACGGTGATCTGCGCCGACGTGAACGCCGCCAAGGGCGAGGAACTGAAGCAGGAAGCGGCCCACGGCAAGCTCAAGGTCGATTTCGTCGCCATCGACATGGGCAATTCCGATTCGATCCGCGCCGGCGCCGCCGAGGTGCTCAAGCGCTATCCGCTCGTCGACATTCTGGTGAACGCCGCCGGCTGGGGAGACATCCAGCCCTACATGCAGAACACGCCGGATTTCATCAATCGCGTGATTGCCATCAACCTCGCCGGCCCGACGCATCTGACGCAGGCGCTGTTGCCGCCGATGATTGCCGCCAATGGCGGCAAGGTCATCAATATCGCCAGCGACGCCGGGCGCGTCGGCAGTGGCGGCGAGACGGTCTATGCCGGCGCCAAAGGCGGGCTGATCGCCTTTACCAAGTCGCTCGCGCGCGAGGTCGCCCGCTATTCGATCAACGTCAACTGCGTGTGCCCGGGCCCGACCGATACGCCGATGCTCGCCACCCGTTCGGAGAAGCTGCGCGAGGCCTTCTTGAAGGCAATCCCGTTCCGCCGCTTCGCCAAGCCGGAAGAAATCGCCGATGCCGTCGTGTTCTTCGCCAGTCCGCAGTCCGCCTACGTCACCGGCCAGGTGATGAGCGTGAGCGGCGGCCTGACGTTTGCCGGTTAATTCCAGAAACAGCCACCGAGAGGATCAAGAACTATGAACGACACTGCCAAGCGGTTTAGTCCCGCCGGACTCGATCTTTCGAACTTCAAGCCGAAGCATTTCCTGTGGAACGTCGACGGCAAGGTGGCAACCATCACCTTGAACCGGCCGGAGCGGAAGAACCCGCTGACGCTCGAATCCTACGCGGAGCTGCGCGACACGTTCCGCAACCTCACTTATGCGGACAACATCAAGAACGTCGTGATCACCGGGGCCGGCGGCAACTTCTGCTCGGGTGGCGACGTCCATGAGATCATCGGCCCGCTGGTCGAGATGCAGCGCAAGGACGACATGGCCGGATTGCTCGCCTTCACGCGCATGACCGGTCAGTTGGTCAAGGAGATGCGCGCCTGTCCGCAGCCGATCGTCGCCGCGGTCGACGGCATCTGCGCCGGCGCGGGCTCTATTATCGCCATGGCGTCGGATCTGCGCGTCGGTACCGCGCGCAGCAAGGTCGGCTTCCTGTTCGTGCGCGTCGGGCTTGCCGGCGCCGACATGGGCGCTTGCGCGATCCTACCGCGCATCATCGGCCACGGCCGCGCTTCGGAGTTACTCTACACCGGCCGCATCATGGACGGCACTGAGGCGGAGCGCTGGGGCTTCTACAACAAGCTCTCCGAGCCGGAGAACGTGCTCGCCGACGCGCAGGCGCTGGCCAAGCAACTGTCCGACGGTCCGACCTTCGCCAACTCGATGACCAAGAAATGCCTGCACCAGGAATGGAACATGGGCGTCGAAGAGGCGATCGAGGCCGAGGCGCAAGCGCAGGCGATCTGCATGCAAACCAAGGACTACGAGCGCGCCTATGAGGCCTTTGTCGCCAAGCAGAAGCCGGTATTCCAGGGCAATTAACAAGACCCAAAGAGATTGCAGGAATCCCAAGCGAACGGGACGCCGCGGCTGTCATGGCCGCGGCGTCTTTATTTTGGCGATCGTATAACTAGATATATTTCCGGTTAGGTGATAGTATTTCTCGATCACGATGCGGACGTCCCACAGCCTATGAAACTCAGCCAGTTGCGCAATTTCACCGCCGTGGTCGAGGCCGGCGCGGTGCGCCAGGCGGCCAAGGTTCTCAATCTGTCGCAGTCGTCGGTGACCAAGAGCGTCCAGCAGCTGGAGGACGATCTTGGTGTCGAGCTGCTGCATCGCGGCGCCCACGGCGTTGTCGCCACCGAAGCGGGCAAGGCACTGTTCGCGCGCATCAAGACCATCGAGGCGGAACTGCGCCATGCCCGCAATGACGTCGAAACCATCCAGGGCGCTGGCTTGGGCGAGATCCGAGTCAGCGCCTCGCCTTCGGTTGCCACCGGCCTGTTGCCGCGCGCTGTCATCGCCTTCCAGCGCTCCCATCCGCGCGTGAGCTTCCACATCCTCGAAGGCGTCTATCCCGACATGCTGCCGGCGATCCGCACCGGCGATCTGGATCTCGCGATCTGCCTGGTGCCCGGCCGGCCGCGCGATGACAGCTTGAGTTACATCAGCCTGGTGAAGGACCGGCTGGTGCCGGCGGTGCGTGCCGACCACCCAGTGCTCGGCCGGCGCAGAGTCACGCTCGCGGATCTCACCGAACTCGATTGGATCATCTATCGCCGCAGCCACACCGGCCTCGATGTGTTCGAGCAGACCTTCATCGCCAACCGGCTGGAGCCGCCGAAAAGCACGATCGAGTGCACCTCCTTCGCCTGCGCGCTGGCGCTGGTCGAGAACGGCGACTACGTCACGCTGGTGCCCTCGCAGATCTTCGCCGGCAACCGCAACGCGCCCTCGGTCGCTCCGGTGCTGCTCGATGCGCCGATGCAGCCTTGGCAGGTGGTGGCGATTTCGCGCAGCCGGCACGAACTCTCGGCGGTTTGCGTGGCTTTTCTGGCTGAGCTGCAGAAGACCGCGGCCAAGATCGATGTGACGGTCGGCAATGTGCGGCGGGCGGCGCGCCTGCGGCCCTGAAGACCGCCGCGGAGTGATCGAAATATTCGATCACACTGCCGATAAATTGTATCGATAAACGATAGCCAGAAATCCTATAATCGCCCGTGCAAGTTGGCCGTGCCCCATCGATGGGGGCGAGCGGCGTTATTTGCGCGCACCGACCAAAAGCTTGAGGAAGCGCCCCGATGTTCTCGCAGCTCAAACTGTCCGTCATCCTGTTCGCGCTTTCGCTGATGCTTCGCTACGTGCGCTGGCGGCATCCGCATTTCGCCGCGCGGCTGAAGGAGCGCAATCTTGTGGCGCAGATTACGGCGCGCGACGAGGGCACCAGCCGCTGGATCGAAATCCGCGACGGCAATATTACGTCGCGCGCGGGCATTCATCCTAAACCTGACATCACGCTCGCCTTCAAGAACGCCACGATCGGCGCCTCGCTGCTGATGCCGCCGATCAACTGGCTCAATCAGATCAACGCGCAGAAAGATTTCGTGCTGTCGGTCGAAGGGTCCGAAGACCTGACCAATTGGTTCGCGCAAGTTCTCATGGGCATGCAGACCGCGCATTGGAAGTTCGGCACGCCAATGCCGGATGGCTCGATGCGCTATTGCAACATGGCCAATGGCGGGCCGCTCTTCGTCACCGTCAAGGACGGCAGAATTATCCGTACCACGCCGATCGATTTCGACGAGACCGACCCGCAGCCGTGGACCATCGAAGCACGCGGCATGAAATTGACGCCGCCACGCAAAACGACGCTTGCTCCGCACGGGCAGATTTGCCGGTCGACGATCTATTCACCCGACCGCTTGCTCTACCCGATGAAACGCGTTGATTTCGATCCGAAGGGCGAGCGCAATCCGCAGAACCGCGGCAAGTCGAAATATGTTCGCATCTCGTGGGACGAGGCGCTCGACCTTGTCGCCAGCGAAATCAAGCGCGTGAAGCACGATCATGGGCCGGGCGCCATGACGGTGTCGCACGGCTCGCACCATACCTGGGGCCATATCGGTTATTACCTCAGCGCCCTTTATCGCTTCAGCAATGCCGTCGGCCATACGCCGGTGCACCACAATCCCGATAGCTGGGAAGGCTGGTATTGGGGCGCCGCGCATCACTGGGGCTACACGCTGCGCGTCGGGCAGAGCGAGACCTACGGGACCGTCGAGGATCTGCTGCAAAATACCGAAATGGTGGTGTTCTGGTCGGCCGATCCGGAAACCAACAGTGGTTCCTATGGCGCCTCGGAAGGCACCGTGCGCCGGCAGTGGCTGAAGAAGCTCGGCATCAAAGTCGTCCACATCGACCCGCACTACAACTCCTCGGCCCAGTTCCTGCCCGGCAAATGGATTTGCCCGAAGCCGACCACGTCGCCGGCGCTCGCCCTGGCGATTGCCTACGTCTGGATCAAGGAGGGGCTCTACGACAAGGAATACGTGAAGACCCGCACGGTCGGCTTCGATGCTTGGAAAGCCTATGTCATGGGCGAGAGCGACGGCGTGCCCAAGACGCCGGAATGGCAGGAGAAGGAAACCGGCGTTGCGGCCAAGGACGTGCGCGCGCTCGCCCGCGAATGGGGCACCAAGCGCACCTATCTCGGCTGCGGCGGCTGGGGCAATGGCCATGGCGGCGCCTGCCGTAACCAGACCGGCATCCAGTGGGCGCGCACCATGGTGTGCCTGATTGCTATGCAGGGCCTCGGCAAGCCGGGCATCAACATGGGCAACCTGCAATGGGGCGCGCCGGTCGATCTCAATTTCTACTTCCCCGGCTATGCCGAGGGCGGCATGTCGGGCGACATCGAGAAGACCGCGATGGCGGTCGAGCTGTTCCAGCGCATGCCGCAACTGCCGACCATGAATACGCCGCAGCAGAAGATCCCGCGCCTCTATCTGCCGGAGGCCATCATCGACGGCAAAGCCGACGGCGGTTACCTATGGAACGGCAAATCGATCGAAATTCAGTTCGCCAAGTTCAGCTATCCGGCGGCCGGACATGCACCGGTTCGCATGATGTTCAAATATGGCGGGTCGCTGATCGCGACCATGAACAACACCAACCGCCACGTGAAGATGTTCCAGTCGCCGAATCTGGAGTTTGTGGTCAGTCAGGCGATTTGGTTCGAAGGCGATACCAAATTCGCCGACGTTATTCTGCCGGCATGCACCAATTTCGAGCGGGCGGACATCAGCGAGTGGGCCGCGCTCGGCGGCTACGGCCATCATGGCCAGCAGCAGCTCAACCATCGCGTCATTATCTTCCAAGCGCCGGCGATCGCGCCGCTCGGCGAGTCCAAACCCGACTACTGGATCTTCAACGAGATCAGCAAACGGCTCGGTCTCGCCAATTACTTCTCCGAGGGCGTCAACGAAATCGATTGGGTCAAGCGCCTGTTCGATGCGTCCGATTTGTCGAAGAAGATTTCGTGGAAGAAGTTCATCAAGCGCGGCTACTATGTCGTGCCGTCGGAGAAGGAGAAACTGCGCGCCCCGGTTTCGTTCCGCTGGTTCTGGGAAGGCCGTAAAAAGGATGTGCCCGAACCGCATCCCTTGCCGTCCGACTATTCGACGGAATTCCTCAAAGGCTTGCAGACCCAATCCGGCAAGCTTGAGTTCGAGTGCAACAGTCTCAAGCGTCTGAACGATCCGGAACGGCCGCCGGTCGTCGAATACGTACCATCTTGGGAGGGTCCGCAGTCGGAGGAGTTCCGGAAATATCCGCTGCAACTGATAACGCCGCACGTCAAATACAGTTTCCACACCCAGGGCGACGGCAAGGACAGCTTCCTGCTCAACATTCCCGACCATCGGGTCAAAGTGGACGATTGGTACTACTGGGTCGTCCGCATGAATCCGCAGGATGCGGCCGAACGTGGCATCAAACAGCACGATCTCGTCAAGATCTACAACGACCGCGGCGCGGTGATTTGTGCGGCGGTGCTGACACAACGGCTGCCGCGGGGCGTGGCCAGCAGTTATGAGTCTTCGGCGCTCTACGAACCCATGGGTGAGCCGGGCCTGTCTGTCGATCGCGGCGGCGTGGTTAATCTGTTGATGCCGCATCGCTCGCAGACCAAGTCGACGCATGCGCTTGCCGGTGCGCAGGGCCTGGTCGAGATCGAGCCGTGGGACCGCAAAGTCGAATATGTCTCGGCGGCCTTCGCCGCGACCGTGAAAGACAAGAAAGTCCATACCAAAAGCGAGCCGTCACCGCTGGTGCCGGCGAAATGAAGACTGGCATGAATTCGATGGCCCGGGCCCATGCCGGGTTCGAGCCGTGGCCGCAACAGGAGGAGAGAGAGTAATGGCTTATCTGTTCAAGCAAGGCGAGTTGCCCTCGCTGATCGACGCCAAGCAGGCACGCGAGCGGATTTTCTTCGTCAACCAGGAGCTCGCCAACATCGACGACATGCTGGCCGGCGTCATGTACTACAAGAAGGATGCGGCCTCGCCGTTGCATCTGCACAAGAACTGCGAGCACTTCTATTTCATAATCGACGGCCAGGCGACGGTGGAATCGGATGCCGGCATTCGGCCGGTCGGGCCCGGCGACATGATCTTCATCCCGGCCGAAGAGAAGCACCGGCTGCGCGCAACCACGCCGTTGTTCTATTTCGAGTGGCAGGCGCCCAATCGCTTCAAGACCACGATTCTCGAAGGCACGGACGACGACTTGCGCTGGGACCGCAAGGATGGCCGCGTCTGGATTCAAACCTGAATTTAGCCTGACAACATAGGACAATCATTATGTCGCTGACATTCATCGAAACCACCAAGCTCCCCAAGAAGGCTACAGCCGGCCAAGGCGAGGTCACCGAGATTCTGAACCAGGCGCTGTGCGGGGCGAAGAACGTGCACGGTTCGCTGCGCTGGCTCAAATCTGCCGAGACGTTCAAGCCGGATGCCTCCGACAAGCACCAGCTCATCTACCTGATGGAAGGCAAGGGCAATATCCGCCTCAACGACAAGGATTACAGCGTGGAAAAAGGCGCGGGCGTCTACCTTGGCCCGTCCGAAACCGCGACAATCCAGGCTGGTAGTGGCGCGTCGCTGAAGCTCTTTCATCTGATCGTGCCGCAGATACCGAAGTGATGGCGACCGCCTGAGGCCACAAGGCCTCAGGCGGAAGCGCTACTGAACGTTGCGAGTTGAACGATGAATAAATGGAACCTGATCGTTGACGTCGCCGAGTGCACCAATTGCAATTTGTGCACGCTCGCGGCCATGGACGAATACGTCGGCAACGAGTTTCCCGGGTATTCGGCGCCGATGCCCAAGCACGGCCACAAGTGGATCGACATTCTGCAGAAGGAACGCGGCCAGCTTCCGTTGATCGACATCGCCTACGTGCCGACAATGTGCAATCACTGCGACAACGCGCCCTGCATCGCCAAAGGCGGCGGTGCGATCAAAAAACGCGATGACGGCATCGTGCTCATCGACCCGCTCCAGGCGAAGGGACGCAAGGATTTGGTAGAGGCCTGTCCCTACGGCCACATCTGGTGGAACGAGGAGTTGCAACTGCCGCAGGCCTGGACCTTCGACGCACATCTCATCGACCAGGGCTGGAAGCAGACGCGCGGGCAGCAGTCCTGTCCGACCGGCGCCATGCGCGCGATCTGCGTGGAAGATGCGGAAATGGCGGCGCTCGCGCGCGAGCAGGGGCTCGAGGTTATAAAGCCCGAGCTCGCGACGAGCCCGCGCGTTTATTACAAGAATTTGTGGCGCTACTCGAAATGCTTCATCGGCGGGTCCGTCTCGATGGAAGCGAATGGCGCCGTCGATTGCGTCGAGGGCGCGGCCGTGCGCCTGCTCAAGGGCGGTGCCGCGGTGGCGCAGGCCGCGACCGACAATTACGGCGACTTCAAATTTGACCGGCTGGACGAAAACTCGGGCGATTATGTCGTCGAGATCGCGGCGGCCGGCCGGGCCAAGAAGACCGTCGCCGCCAAGCTCGGCGCCAGCCTCAATCTCGGTGAAATCCGCTTATAGGATTCTATCGCGGTCTTCATGTCTGACCCTTCTATCGCTCTCGTCTTTCCGCAGCTCGGCGCGCTCTATCAAACCCTTGCGCCGTTGGCGGAGGCGCTCTTGCGCGTTATGGTCGGTCTGGCGCTGGTGCCGCACGCCTTGCGCAATACCTTCGGCTGGTTTCCTGCCACCGGCCAGCCGATGCGCAGCATCAGGATGCTCGCCGACTATATGGACATGCAGGGTTATCGCCCGGGGATCGTGTGGGCGCCGGCGATCTCGCTCACGCAGTTCATCTGCGGGCCGCTGCTGGCGCTCGGCCTGTTCACGCGCCTTGCCGCCTTGCCGATCGTCTTGTTCTTGGCTGTATCCAATATCGAGCGCTGGCGCGTCGGTAGGTATTTCTGGAACCAGCTCGGCCTCGAATACACCCTGATGTGGACGCTCGCGGCGATCTACTTTCTCGTGCACGGCGGGGGCGCGTATTCGCTCGACCGTCTCATTGTCGGCCGTGAATTCTGACCGCTTTCCAGCCGCGAAAGAATTGCAGGGGTGGCGGTAGGTGGCTGCCGATTCCGTCACTTTCCCCCATCCCAAGCGCGCAAATCTCAGCGATTTCAACCATGTCGAAGGACTTTCAAATTTGAATCGGCATTTTGACCTAGATTACGCCGACATAGCCGCTTATTCTCCCGACTTCTCAGTTGCGGCCCCCGCGATTCCGATTGTCCTCCCTTTTGGAGAGTGGGGCCGGACGCTGCGAATTATGATCGGCGCGTTAGCAAGGAAACAGGCTGGATGAAGGCGTTCGGATACGTAATGGCTAAAGATGTCGGGCACGCCGTGGCGTTGCTCGCCGAGCACGGCGCCAAGGCCAAGATTCTGGCAGGCGGAACCGATCTCTTGGTCGAGCTCAAGCACGCGGTCCACAACCCGGAAATCATCGTCGACGTCTCGCGGCTCGCCGAAATCAAGGATATCGCCGTCCGCGACGATGGGCTGCACATCGGCGCGCTTGCCACGCACTCCGACATCATGAGTTCGCCGGTCATCCGCGGCATGTTCCCGGCCTTGGTCAATGCCGCCCATTCGATCGGCGCGATGCAGACGCGCAACCTCGGCACGCTTGGCGGCAATCTGGTCACCTGCGTCCCGTCGATGGACAGCGGTCCGGCGCTGATCGCGCTCGAAGCGTCGGTGACGGTCGCCAGCTCTGCTGGCCAGCGGCGGATGCCGTTGGCCGATCTGTTCGTCGGCCCGCGCAAGACCAGCCTCAAGCCCGGCGATCTCTTGGTCGATATCGTGATCCCGAAGGAGAGCCTCGACAAGCCGGCGGCGTTCGAGAAATTCGGCTTGCGCAAGGGCCAGGCGCTGGCGCTGGTCAATGCGGCGGCGGCGTTTTTCATCGACAAAGGAAATTTCCTTAAGCCGCGCATTGCGCTCGGCGCGGTCGCGCCCACCGTCATTCGCGCACCCAAGGCGGAAGCCTATCTTGGCGGCCGCAAGATCAGCGCCGAGGCGATGGCCGAAGCCGGCCGCATCGCTGCAACCGAGGCAAAGCCGATCAGCGATTTCCGCGCCAGTGCCGATTACCGGCGCGATCTCATTGCCGTTCTGGTCAAGCGCGCGCTTGCCAACGCGCAGGCGGTCGCGACGACAAAACAGAAGGAACTCGTGGCGTGACCGATGTAACGATGACCGTCAACGGCCAGACCCGTAGCGCCTCGGTGCCGCCGGAAACGACGCTGCTCCAGTTGTTGCGCGAGCATTTCAATCTCACCGGCGCCAAGCTCGGTTGCGATGTCGGCGACTGCGGTGCCTGCACCGTGATCGTCGACGGCCAGGCGGTTAATTCATGCCTCATGCTCGCCGGCCAGGCGGACGGCCGCCAGATTCTCACCATCGAGGGCCTCGCCAGCCGGAACCACCTGCACACGATCCAGAAGACCTTCGAGAACAGCGGCGCGCTGCAATGCGGCTTCTGCGGCCCCGGAGTGCTGATGTCGGCCAAGGCCTTGCTCGACGAAAATCTCAACCCGTCGACGCGAGAAATCCGCGATGCGCTGTCGGGCAATCTCTGCCGCTGCACCGGCTATACCAAGATGATCGAGGCGGTGCAGGACGCCGCCCGTCTGTTGCGTGAAGAGCCCCGCACCCAGATCACCCACGCGCGAACCGAGGTGACCGCATCATGAACGAACACAGCCGAGTCCTGGAGCGCGATAAGCTGAATATCGCCGAGCCGCCGTCCGACGTCGATCTGCGGCTGCCGGTGCAGGTTCCGCGCGAGCCTTATCCGATCGAGACGCTGACGCCTGATGCCCGCCAGCAGACCCGCGCCGTCGGCCAGCGCGCAACGCGGCCGGACGGCCGCCTGCATGGCCTCGGGCAGACCAAATACATCGACGATCTCAGCTTCCCCGGCATGCTCTATGCGCGCATCAAGCGCGCCGGCATCGCCTCCGCCCGCATCAAGCGCATCGACACCAGCGCGGCCGAGGCCATGCCCGGCGTGATGGCGGTGCTCACCGGCAAAGAGATTCCGACCAATTCCTTCGGGCCGACCTTTCAGGACCAGCCGGTGCTCGCCGATCCGATCGTCCGCCACGCCGGCGACGGCGTCGCGGCGGTAGCGGCCCTCACCGAGCAGATCGCAAACGAGGCCTTGGACAAGATCGTGGTCGAATATGAGCCGCTACCGGCCGTGCTCGATCCGGTCGCGGCCATGCGCGAGGACGCGCCCAAAGTGCACGCGCCCGACAGCAACATCTATGCGACCAAGGTGATCCGCAAAGGCGACATCGAGAAGGGGTTTGCCGAGTCCGACCACATTTTCGAGGGCCGCTACAGCACGCAAATGATCGAGCACGTGTCGCTCGAACCGCACGCCGCCATTGCCGATTGGGACGCCAACGGCCGTCTTACCATCTGGGCGACCATCGGCCGCATTACGCTCGCGCGCTCCGACATCGCGCGCACGCTGAAGCTGCCGATGAGCCGCATCCGCATCGTCGGCACCATCGTCGGCGGCAATTTCGGCGGCAAGAACGAGATCTCGCAGGAACCGGCGCTGGCGCTGCTGTCGAAGAAGACCGGCCGGCCGGTGAAAGGCGTGTTCACGCGTGGCGAGGAATTCACCGCGACCACGACACGTCATCCCATCATCATGGATTACAAGACCGGGGTCACCAAGAAAGGCCGCATCCTGGCGCGCCAGATCCGGCTCGTGCTCGACGGCGGCGCCTATTGTTCGTGGAGCGCGACCACGCTCGGCAAGGCCTGCATCCTGTCGCCCGGCCCCTATAAGATCGACAACGTGGTAGCGGAGGCCTTCGTGGTCTACACCAACAAGACTATGACCGGCGCGATGCGCGGCTTCGGCGCGCCGCAGGTGTGCTTTGCGTACGAATCGCAGATGGACGATATCGCCAAGGCACTCAAATTGGATCCTCTGGAGATTCGCATGCTCAATGCCTTCGACGAGGGCTCCTCGAGCCCGACCGGGCAGGTGCTGCACAGCGTGGTGGTCAAGGAATCGTTGCGCAAGGCGGCCGAGCGCTTCGGCTGGGAGCCGCGTTCATGAAACGGCGCGGACGCGGCATCGCCTGCATGTGGTATCCGATCGGCTTTACCGTCGACGCCAATCCGAGCGCGGCGACAGTGAAAGTTAATGAAGACGGCACTGCCACGGTGCTCACCGGCACGGTCGAAACCGGCCAGGGCTCTTTGACAGTGCTCGGCCAGATAGCGGCCGAGGCGCTCGGCATTGCCACAGACGACGTGCATGTGGTCTCCGCCGATACCGACACCACGCCGATGGATACCGGCGCCATTGCCAGCCGCACAACTTACGTCACAGGCAACGCCATCTGGCTCGCCGCCGAAGCCGCCAAGGCGATTCTATTCGAAACCGCTGCGCCCATGTTGGGGGTGAAGGTTAGTCAGCTCGAGGCGAAAGACCGTAAGATCCAGGTGAAAAACTTCCCGCAGCGCAACGTCTCCATTGGCGACGTGGCGCGCCGCTCCCAGGTTGTGATCGGCCAGCCGGCGATTGGCAGCGCATCGTGGAATCCGCCGACCGTCGCCATGGACCCGGAAACCGGGCAGGGCAAGCCGTTCGCCACATACGTCTACGCCACGCAGATCGCCGAGGTCGACGTCGACGACGAGACCGGCGAGGTCGAGATCCTGCGCATCGCCGCTGCCCACGATTGCGGTACCGCCATCAATCCCATGCTGGTCGAAGGCCAGGTCGAAGGCGGCATCTCGATGGGCGTCGGCATGGCGCTGCAAGAGGAAATGCTGTTCGACGCCAATGGGCGCCACGTCAATCCCAATTTGACGAATTACATCATGCCGACTTCGCTCGACATGCCGGAGATCACAGTCGATATCGTGCAGGGCTTCGATCCGACCGGGCCATTCGGCGCCAAAGGCGTCGGCGAGCCGACCGCGGTGCCGACATCGGCCGCGGTATTGAACGCCATTCATGATGCCGTCGGCGTGCGGGTAACGTCGCTTCCGGCCACGTCGGAAAAGGTGCTGACCGCGATCAAGGCCAAACGCGCGGCCGAGCAGAAGCAAATTCCGGCCTGATCGGTCGCGGCCGGGGCCTCTTATCGCTTGAGCATTTGGCTGCCGAACAGGCCGGTCGGTCTGATCAGCAGGATCAGCAGCATGATGGCGAACGGTGCCATCTGTGCCAGCGGCGCATAAACCAGCGAGCCGATCGAAACCACTTGTCCCACCAGGAAACTCGACACCAGCGTGCCCTTGATGCTGCCCAGGCCGCCGATGATGACGACCATAAAGACGAAGGCCAGCACCTCGAGCCCCATCTGCGGATCCACCATGATCAGCGGCGCCTGCAGGCCGCCGGCTAGACCGGACAACCCTCCGGCGAGGACAAAGGTGATGGTGAACAGCCGGTAGACGTTGATGCCCAGGCCCTCGACGTGCTCGACATCCTCGGTTCCGGCGCGAATCGCCTTGCCGATGATGGTGCGGTTGAGGAACAGCCAGATGCCGCAATAAACCAGCGCCGCAATGGCAATGACCACCAGGCGATAGACCGGGATTTCCGTCCCGATGATGGTGACCTGCACGTCGATCGGCACCGGCACCGGGCGCGGCACCAGTCCCCAGAAAAACTTGATGACGCCGACGCCGCCGATCAGGACGCCGAAGGATGTGATCATGGTGAACGGCAGATCGCGGTCGTAGATGCGCCTGAACACGATCCGTTCCACCGCCAAGGCGGAGGCGCCCGAGACGATGACGCCGGCGATCACGCCGAGCCAGACATTGCCCAGCGCCAGGCTGACCGAATAGGTGATGTAGGCGCCCACCGAGTAGTAGAGCAGCTGGTCGAGGCTGATGATGCGCATCAGGCCGAAACAGAGCGACAGCCCGATCGCCATCAGGAAAAAGATGCCGCCCAGGCTCAGGCCGAAGATAACGCCGGAGATCAGCAATTGCATGTCGATCATCGGCCGTTGCCTCCCTGGTCGGCGGCTTTGCCGGTCGCGCGCAGGAACGTCTTTTTGATCAGCGGTTCCAGCGTGCCCCAGATGCCTTTTTCGCCGGCCAGCATGATGAACACGAGCACGAAGCCGATCACCAGCTCCCAATTCCCGAGGACCTTGCTGAGCACGTCCTTCATGCCGGTGTAGACGATCGAGCCGACGATCGGGCCGTACAGCGTGCCGACCCCGCCGAGAATCGTCACCACCACCGGATCGGCAGCGCGCTCCGGGCTGGTGATCGCCGGGCTGACGAAGCCGAGATAGACGGCATACATCGCCCCGGCGAGGGCGGTGGTCGTGTTGGCGATGACGAAGGCGAACAGCCGGATTTTGAAGCTGCTGTAGCCGAGGAATTTCACTTTGTCCTCATTGATCTTGGTCGCCAGGCAGCAGGCGCCGAAGATCGAATCGTCGAGATACTTGAAGAACGCCCAAAGCGCGAAGGCGACCAGCAAGGCGAAGATGAAGAACTGATCCGGCCGCGTCAGGTCCAAGACCGGTGTGGACGTCAGGTTGGTGAGGAACCACAGGCCGTTGTCGCCATGCGTGATGTCCGCCAGCACCTTCTGCATGAGATAGAAAATGATCACCGCGAGCGCGAGATTGACCAAGGCGAAGTAGTCGCCGCGCAACCGCACGAACAGCGGACCGATGGCGAAGGACACGGCCATCCCGGCAGCCACGCCGATGAGAATGCCGACGTAAGGATTGTTGCCGAAGTAAAATAGGTAAAACGCGGCGGCATAGGCGCCCACCGCCAGATAGGCCGGCTGCCCGAACGAGATGAACCCGATGCGGCCGAGCAAATAACTGCAGCCCATGGTGTAGATCGAAAAAATGACGATCTCGTTGGCGAACGGCAGCGGCAGAAATACCCGCACCAGCGCCAGCAGCGCGAACGCCAGCAGCAATCCCCACCACCATCTCAAAACGTTCATCGCGGACGCCTTTATCGAACCTGTTCTAGAGATACTTCTCGCACGCCTCGGGCTTGATCTGGTCGCGTTCCGTCAGCTCGGCCATGATGTGGCCTTCCTTCAGGGCGTAGATCTTATCGGCGATGGCGCAGACCAGCGGCAGGTTCTGCTCGACGATCACCAGCGCCGTCTTCTTGGCCAGTTCTTTGAATACGTCGCGCAGGTGCATCACGATGCTGGGCGCCAAGCCTTCGGTCGGCTCGTCCACCAGCAGCAGTTTGGGGCCGCCCAGGATCGCGCGGCCGATCATCAACATCTGACGTTCGCCGCCGCTCAGATAGCCCGCTTTGCGGTCCATCAGCACCTGCAGCTTGGGAAAATAATCGATGACGGGGCCCCAGTCGTAGTCCTGGCTGGCGTAACTGCCGAGTTCGAGATTTTCCCGCACCGTCAGGTCGGAAAAAACCTTCTTGTCCTGCGGGATGTATTTGATTCCCATGCCGGCGATGACGAACGCGGACAGCCCGACCAAGCTGGCGCCGCTGGACACGATCGATCCCGACGTCGGCTTGAGAAAGCCGGTAATGCTCTTGAGCAGCGTGCTCTTGCCGGCACCGTTGCGGCCCACGCAGGCGACGACCTGGCCACGGCGCACGTTCATACTGACGTCGAATAGCGCCTTCGATTCGCCGTAGGCGACGTTCAGGTTAGCGACCGTCACGATATCGTCATTGTTCGTCATGCGACGACGATCCTGTCCTGCTCGCCGGTGGCGTCGATCTGCCAATAGCTTCGGCGCACTTCCGGATGGTTCAGGGTTTCCTCGCAGCCGCCGTCGGCGATGACCCGGCCTTCGTGCATGACCGTGAGCCGTTGCAGGAAGTCCTGCACGTGGGAAATCTTGTGCTCCACGATCAGGATGGTCTGCCGGCCGACGCGCTGGCGAAGCACGCTCAGCACGCCCTGGATTTCGGACTCGGAAAGCCCCGCCAGCGGCTCGTCGAGAAGCAGCACCTTGGGCTCGACCAAGACCGCCATCGCGATCTCCAGGCGGCGCTTTTCGCCCAGGCTCAGGTTCTTCACCATCCGGTCGCGCAAATTCTGCAGGTCGAAGGTTTCCAGAATCTCGAGAATCTTCGGATCGTTGTGCTGTCCTTTGCAGGTATTCAGCAGTAGCTGCAGCAAAGACGACTTCCGGTGCGCCCGGAAAAAGGCGAGCACCAGATTGTCGATCACGCTGAGATTGTCGAAGGTGGCCGTCAGCTGGAATGTCCGCATCAAGCCGCGCGCCACCCGTTGCTGCGGCGTCATGTGGGTGATGTTTTCGCCCTTGTAGAGAATCGAGCCTTCGTCGGGCGTAAAATATCCCGTCAGCAGATTGAAAAACGTTGTCTTGCCGGCACCATTCGACCCGATGATGCCGGCGACCTCGTTCTCGCGGAGCAGATAGCTGACACTATTGACTGCGACCTGCTTGCCGAAACGTTTCGTGACGCTTTCCGCTCTGATGATTTCGGCGCGCGTATCCACATCTCACCTTGTTCTAAGATCATCACCCCGGCGCAAGACAAAATGCTTGCGCCGGGGCGCAGATTGACGACTTTCATCGACGGACGGCGGAGAAGCGCCGGGTCGAAGCAGGGATCAGTAGCCCAGCTCCTTGAGCGTCGGCAACACAGAATCGCCGCCGAGGGAACCTTCCACGGTGAACAGATCCCACTCGCCCTTGCGCTCGGCACCTTTGCCTTTCACCAGGAAGGCCGCGTACTTGAAGGCGGCCGAATGGTCCTGGCGCCAGGCGGCCGGGCCCTTGACGGAGTTGAATTGACCTCCGCCCGCCATCAGTGCGGCCGAGACCTTTGTCGCATCCAGCGACTTCGCCGCCTCGAACCCTCGGAACATCTCCATGTAGGCGATGTAGGAGATGGTCGAATAGGCATCCGGCGGTGTGCCGTACTTGGCGTGGAACAGCTCGGTAAATTCGGTCGCGCTCTTGGCGACGTCCTTATCCGCAAAGCTACTCAGGTCGTAATAGAAGTAGTGCATGGCGTAGACGCCCTGCAGCGCTTCCGGCGGCAGGCCTTTGGCGACCACGTTGGTGATGAAGGCATTGAAGATGGTCATCTCCTTGCCCAGGCCCATTTGCGAGACCTGCTTGAGGAGCGCCACCGAGTCGGCGGCGAACTGCGCCGCGATCAGAACGTCCGGCTTTGCGGCCTTAACCTTCTGCAGGATGGTGGTGAAATCGCTGGTGCCGAGCGAAGCTTCGTCATAGCCGACGACCTCGCCGCCGAATTCCTTGGCGGCGGCATAGGCGCCGTCGCGCATATCCCAGCCCCAGCTGTCGGTGCGGGCGAGGAAGAACACTTTCTTCTTGCCGAGCGTCTGCACCGCCGACTTGCCGGCCATGTAACCGACCGTCCACGGGCTGTAGGCGGCGGCGAAGCTGGAATCGGCGAGCTTGCCCTTTTGGAAGGCTTCCTTCGCCATGACGCAGACCGGAAAGTAGGGCATCGGTTCCTTGGAGACGATGGCGTTGATGGCATAGGCCAGCGGCGACCAAGTCTGCCCGCCGACGCCTTTGACGCCTTCGGATACCATGTAGCGGTAGCGACGGACGCCGACGTCGAGCTTGGCTTCGTCGTCGTCGACGACGCCTTCGACCGTCACCTTGCCCCAGGGCATATTGAGACCGCCCCGCTTGTTGATGACGTCGACCGCCAGTAGTGCGCCCTGTTTCTGAGTTTCGGCCACCGCCGCGAACGGCCCGGTGAGCGGAAGCAGGATACCGACCTTGATCTTGCTTGGCTCATTCGCCGCCATGGCGGGGCTCAAGCCGATAATGGTACTGACCATTAGGGCCGTAATGAATTCTCGACGTTTCATTTCCGATCTCCTCCGATTGATTCTTTCTTCAGTTGCTTCGAATTCTCACGCAGGCGCATTTTCTGGAGCTGCCGACGATTCACGCTTCGCCTGAAAACAGCGCCTCGGCTGTGCCACGTTCGGCAGACCAAAGCTGGTGCGAAATACCGGCCCGCTCGGAATAGCTAGCCGCCGGCAGAAATGAGCCTTGGCGAAGACAACAGTATTAGGCCGCGGTGGCTTTGACTTACATCAAGGAGACCGCATAATTGATCCCGGCCCGCCGCAGGTAATGCGAAAAGACTAGCGTGGAAGTTCATTGACTATTCTTTGATGATACTAGGTTGCACTTGGATGCGATAATGGAGAACGCGCCGGCGATTCGGGATAGCATGCGCTTGAGATCGCTACAGGGCGCGCGCCTTAGATTCGGAGTGGCAAGGCCATGACCTGTCCCGCAATCCAGACGTGTCGCGCCGCACTGTTTATCGTCGTTGCCGCCGTGCTGATATTTGCCGTGCCGGCGCGGGCTGCCGATTATCCGAGCCGGCCGGTGACGCTGGTGGTGGCGTTCCCGCCCGGCGGCCCGAGCGACGTGCTCGCCCGCATTGTCGGCAAGAAGATGGAGGAGCTGCTCGGGCAGCCCTTCGTGATCGAGAACAAGCCGGGCGCCGGCGGCAATATCGCCGCGGATTTCGTCGCGCATGCAAAGGCCGACGGCTACACGCTGCTGATGGGCAACAACAGCATCCTCGCCACCAACGAGAGCCTATACAAGACACTCACCTACAGCCCGCAAAAGGATTTCATGCCCATCACGTTGATTGGCACGCAGGCAAATATCCTTGTGGTCAATCCGAACGTCCCGGCGCATTCGTTAAAGGAACTCATCGCGCTCGCCAAAGCGCAGCCCGGCAAGATTAATTTTGCTTCGTCCGGTTATGGCGCGGCCGCGCATCTCGCCGGTGAATTGTTCAAGTCAGAAGCGCAGGTCGATATCGTGCACGTACCCTACAAGGGTGCTGCGCCCGCGCTGCAAGATGTGATCGGCGGCCGCGACCAGATGATGTTCGCCACCGCGGCTTCCGTGGTCGGCCACATCAAGAACGGACATGTGCGCGCGCTGGCCGTGACCACGCTCAAGCGCACGGCGGCCCTGCCGGATCTGCCGACCATGGACGAAGCCGGGCTGAAAGGTTTCGATGCCAGCACATGGCACGGGCTGGTGGCGCCCGCCGCCACGCCGCCGCAAGTGGTCGCGACGCTGCATGACGCGGCCGTCAAGGCGCTGCACGATGCGGGGGTGCAGACTTCGCTCGGCCGGCTCGGTGTCGACATCGTCGGTGACAGGCCGGATGAGTTCAAAGCCTACATCGTGGCCGAAATTCCGAAATGGACGGCGATCGTGAAGGCCTCCGGCGCGACGATGGACAAGTAATCGCGCATGATCCCGAAAAGTGGGTACCGGTTTTCGGATGAGATCATGCGCAAGGGGAAATAATGACCAATAGCAATCCGAACGGCGCGCTCGCCCGCAATGTGCGGCGCATCGGCCATGTCGACTTGCCCGGCGCCGGGCAGGTGACCATTTCCGGCAGTTACGCCTACGTCGGACACATTCCGAACAAGCAGGACCTCGGCACTTCCATCCTCGATATTTCGGACCCTACTAATCCGAAGCTCGTGGCGAGCGTCGCGGTCGGCGATCTTACCTCGCATAGCCACAAGGTGCGCGTGGCCGGCGGCCTCATGGTGGTCAATCATGAGCGCAACATGACGCCGGTCGGGCGGCGCGCCGAGCAGATGCCGGGCGTGCGCCGCGAATTGCGCGCGGCGCTCGGTCGGGAACCGACGCGCGCCGAACTGGCGCAGCGGCTCAACATCACCGAGGCCAATGTCGTCGAGGTCGAGGCGGCGGAAAAAACGCCCTATCGCAATGGCGGCTTCCGCATCTATGACATCGCCGATCCGGCAAAGCCTAAGTTCCTCCACCATCAATTGACCGGCGGTGGGGGTGTACACCGTTTCGATATGGACGAGCGCTACGCCTACATCTCGACCGAGATGGACGGGTTCCTCGGCGCCATGCTCGTCACCTACGACCTGCGCGATCCGAAAGCCCCGAACGAAGTCTCGCGCTGGTGGCTGCCCGGTCAGCACACCGCCGGCGGCGAAAAGCCGACTTGGTCCGGCAAGCGCCATCGGCTGCATCACGCGCTGCGCTTCGACGGCGAGATGTTCGCGAGCTGCTGGCACGGCGGCTGCCGCATCATCGACGTGAGCGATCTAGGCAAGCCGAAGACGGTCGCGTCCTACAATTACCACCCGCCGTTCCCCGAACCGACGCATACTTTCATGCCGGTACCGGGCAAGATCGGGGGAAAACGCATCGCGCTCTCAATCGACGAGGAAGACCAGGCGCAGAGCGCCAATGAGGAAGAGGCGCGCCGCGGCCGCCTGCATGCCGGAATTTGCGTGTTCGATATCAGCGACTACGCCAACGTAAGACCGTTGTCGCTGTTCGAGGTGAGCGAGCTCGACTCGCCGTTCGCCCGCACGCCCGGCGCGCGTTTCGGCGCGCATCAGTTCCACGAGCGCATGACCGGCACGCTGGTGCACGCGGTCTGGTTTGGCGGCGGCTTGCGCATCATCGACGTGGCCGATCCGATGGCGCCGCGCGAGGTCGGCTATTTTGTCCCGGATCCAGTCGGCGGCCGCGCCGCGCCGCAAAGCAACGACGTGATGCTCGACGAGCGCGGCCTGATTTATATGGTCGACCGCCACGTCGGCTTTGACGTGCTTGAGTTCACGGGCAGTTAGATTCTACTCCCCCGGCCGCGCGTAAAACGCCGCCGCATCGGCGCTGAACGCCTTGCGCGAGCCCGCGTCGAGATAAAGCATGTGCCCGCCGCGATAGAGCTTGAGCTGCGCGCGCCCCGGTGCGCTCGTCGGCGGCAAATGGTCGAGCACATAGCGCGTCATGCCGTAGGGCGTGATCATGTCGGCGTAGCCGTGCGCGATCAGCAGGCGGAAGGACGGGCTGAACGCGAGCAGCGTCCGCAGGTCGTCTTCCGCGCTGGCTTGCAGCCGGCTACCC
Source organism: Pseudolabrys sp. (assembly GCA_036491675.1). GTDB lineage: Bacteria > Pseudomonadota > Alphaproteobacteria > Rhizobiales > Xanthobacteraceae > Pseudolabrys. The sequence continues at coordinate 37,568 of DASXBN010000015.1, forward strand.
TGCCAGTCCCAATGGCCGGTGACATCGCCGGCGAGCAGCGCATAGGTCATCTCGGTCTTGAAGCCGAGTTCGTTGCGCGCGTAAACGGCCATGGCGCCGCCGTAGGCGCGCGTGACGCCATCCAGGATCGGGTCGCCGCTGCGCGAGGAACGCCGTTCGGGATAGGGGTCGTCGACCGCGAAAGCCGCATCGTAACGGCTGACGATTTTGCCGTCCGCGCGCAGGCTTTTGACGTAGTCGTTCTCCACAAAGCCGCGCGCCTGCGTCACCACGTCAAGCGGCAGCCCGCTGATTTGCGCCACGCGTTGATAGAAGGCATTGCCGGCCGCGCCTTGCGGCGGCGCCCCGGCCAAGGTCGTCAGATAGTCGGTCATGGCGAATTTTTCCGCCTCGGCGAGCGCCGCGGGGCTGAACGCGTTCTTGCGCTCGAGCTCGGCCGCCGCCAGCGACGGCAGTTGCAGTGCCGCGCGCAGCGCCGACTCGTCGTCGCCGAAGGTGAGCCAGCCCTGTAGCATCGGCGACAGCATCACGATGCCCGAGATTATAATGCCCTGGTCGCGCTGCAGCGCGCGCGCCACTTTGGCGGCGCGGAAGCCGCCATAGCTTTCGCCGAACAGATATTTCGGCGAGGCGGCGCGGTTGTTCTTGACGACGTAGAGCGCGATCGCTTTGGCAAATGAGTCGGCGTCGCTGCGGATGCCCCAGAATTGCTTGCCATCATCCGGCTTCACCGTGCGGCTCCAGCCGGTGCCGATCGGATCGATCAACACCAGATCAGTGAACGCGAGCCAGGTGTCCGGGTTGTCGCGCAACGTCGCGGTCGCGGCATCCCGCCCGTCGGGCCCGAGCTCGAGAATGCGCGGGCCGACCAGCCCGAGATGCAGGAAGGCGGAGGCCGCGCCCGGCCCGCCGTTGAATACGAAAGTGAGCGGCCGGTTCGCCGCGCCCTTGTTTGGTGAATCTTTGGCCACATAGGCGGTGTAGAACACCGCCGCGCTCTGCTCGCCGGATTGATCGTAGAAAGCGAGCGTGCCGGCGGTCGCCGTATAAGCAAGCTTGCCGCGCGGCGTGTCGATGGAATGTTCGCTAACCGCATCGGCCGGCAGCAGCCGCAATACGCCTTTTCCAACCTCGTGCTGCTCGGCGCGCGCCGGTCGGTCGTGTGGCTTGTCTTGCGCGGCGGCGGATCCGAGCGCGCCGGCGAGGATCATCGCCAGCGCAAGACGTAAGATTGAAGAAGTCTTCATGGCACGCCGCACTCCGGTACGATCGTTATGCGTGCCCCCAGCAATCCTTGAGATAGATATCAACGCCGGCGGAAATTCGGCCGGCGCTGCTGCGGGGAGGGGGCCGGTGCATCGCCCTTGTGGCGGAAGCTGATGCGCCCGCGCTGCAAGTCATAGGGCGACATTTCCACGATCACGCGGTCGCCGACGCCGGTGCGGATGCGGAACTTGCGCATCTTGCCGGCCGTGTAGGCCAGAACCTCGTGCTCGTTGTCGAGCTTCACCCGGAAATTGCCGTCCGGCAGAACCTCGGTCACCGTACCGTCGAACTCCAGCAGTTCTTCCTTCGCCATCCATTCGTCTCCCGGTCGTCATTTTACCTTGCGCATGATCTTATCCGAAAACCGGTTCCCACTTTTCGGGATCATGCTTTAGCGTGCGCGGTGGCCGGCGTTGCGGCGCGGCTCATGCGGGCGCTGTAGGAATGTAACATTTCCGATGCCGTTTGGCTGCCCTTGAATAGGCTCAACCGAGGCGAGTTGCGGGCGGGTCGCCGGGTGGCCGTTCTGGCTCGGACGGCCTTGATGGCCGTTGCCAGGGGCCTGCGAGCGGTGGCCGTTATTGCCGTGCTGGCCATTGCCGCCGCCATGCCCTCGTTTCTGGTGGCTATTGCGCTGCGGCCGGCCATTGTGCCGATGGCCGGCATTGTGCTGGGCCGGCTTATGGGCGGGGCGTGCCCCGGTGCGCTTGTCGGTCGAGGGGATCGACATGCGGATCAGCCGTTCGATGTCGCGCAGGAACGGCGCCTCCTCGTAATCGCAGAACGAGATCGCCACGCCGGCGGCGCCGGCACGCCCGGTGCGGCCGATGCGGTGGACGTAAGATTCCGGGACGTTCGGGAGATCGTAGTTGAACACATGGCTGACGCCGTCGACGTCGATGCCGCGGGCGGCGATGTCGGTGGCGATCAAGGTGCGCAAGCTGCCGTTGCGGAAGGCTGAGAGCACGCGCTCGCGCTGGTTCTGCGACTTGTTGCCGTGGATCGCTTCGGCGCTGAAGCCTGATTTCTGCAGGGCGCGCACGACCTTGTCGGCGCCGTGCTTGGTGCGGGTGAAGACCAGAACGCGGTCGACCGGCTCGGACTTGAGCAGCTCTGCCAGCAGCGCCGGCTTTGATGCCTTTTCGGTGAGGATGACGCGTTGCTCGACCTTCTCGACGGTCGAGGCCTGCGGCGTCACCGCCACGCGGGCGGGATCGCGCAGCATCGCGTCGGCGAGCCGGGTGATTTCCTGCGGCATGGTGGCAGAGAAGAACAGCGTCTGCCGTTCCTTGCGCAGCATGGCGACGATCCGCTTGATGTCGTGGATGAAGCCCATGTCGAGCATGCGGTCGGCTTCGTCGAGCACCAGCACCTCGACTTGGTCGAGGCGCAGCGCGCGCTGATTGACGAGGTCGATCAGGCGGCCAGGCGTGGCCACCAGCACTTCGACGCCGTGCGCCAGCGAGCGGATCTGCCTGTTGATCGGCACGCCGCCGATGGCGAGCGCAATGGCGAGCGGGCGGATGTGCCGGCCATAGGCGCGGAAGCTGTCGGCGATCTGGCCGGACAATTCGCGCGTCGGCGAAAGCACCAGCACGCGGCAAGCCTTCTTGTCGGGCCGCAGACGCTTGGTGTGCAGGTGATTGATGATCGGCAGCGCGAAGGCTGCGGTCTTGCCGGTTCCGGTCTGCGCGATGCCGATGACGTCGCGGCCTTGCAAGGCAATTGGAACGGTTTGGGCCTGGATCGGTGTGGGACTGACGTATTTCTCTTCAGCGAGGGCGCGAAGGATCGGCTCTACGAGGCCGAAGTCGTTAAATGAAGTCAAAGAGTCTCTTTCTTATATACGGCGAAGCGGCCGGCTTGCTCATGCAAGCGGCGGAATCGCGGGGTTTAAAAGACATCCCGCGTGGCCAGGGTTGTCGTCAGGTTGAGAAACGGAAGAGGCGGGGCGAAATTCGTTTTAAAGAGTTTCGTGCACGCAGCCCGCGAACCCGAGGTCGGGTGTTCGTCCGTGCCGGTCATATGACAGCGACCCGTGGTCTTTTCAAGGCAGGGGTATCCCTTATTCCGCCGAATGATGAATAAAGTGGCCGAAACAGCACGTTTGGCCTGATGGACAAGCCGCTTTAGATCGGGGAATGTCGGGCCCTAAATCGCAGTTATTGGCCGCAATTAGCCAGCCGGAGCTATCGAAATGCCATCTCCCCGGGCATCCCAGGCCCTTTCCCGCTTCACCGTCCTCGATCTCACACGGGTGCGTTCGGGGCCGACCTGCGTGCGTCAGCTCGCCGACTGGGGCGCCAATGTCATCAAGATCGAGACGCCGCCGCATCTGGAAAAAGGCGAGGCGCAAGGCGGCCCGCGCCAAGGTCCGGACTTCCAGAACCTGCACCGCAACAAGCGCAGCCTGACCCTCGACCTCAAGTCGCCGCAAGGCGTCGCCGCCTTCAAGCGCATGGTCGCCAAGGCCGATGTGGTGGTGGAGAACTATCGCCCCGACGTGAAGCACCGTCTCGGCATCGATTACGAGGTCTTGCGCGCGATCAACAAGCGCATCATCCTCGCCAGCATTTCCGGCTTCGGCCAGGACGGCCCCTATCGCGACCGGCCCGGTTACGACCAGATCGCGCAGGGCATGGGCGGATTGATGTCGATCACCGGCCTGCCGGGTCAGGGCCCGGTGCGCGTCGGCATTCCGGTCGCGGACCTTTGCGCCGGGCTGTTCTGCGCGCTCGGCATCTTGACCGCGCTGCACGAGCGCGAAGTCTCGGGCGAGGGGCAGTGGATCACCACCTCGCTGTTGCAGGCGCAGATCTTCATGCTCGATTTTCAGGCCGCGCGCTGGCTGCAGGCGCACGAGGTGCCCAAGCAGGCCGGCAACAATCATCCGACCAGCATTCCGACCGGCGTGTTCAAAACCAAGGACGGCCACATCAATATCGGCTCCACCGGCCAGGTGATGTGGGAGCGCCTGTGTAACGCCATCGGCGCCCCCGAGTTGATCGCGCATCCCGACTTCAAGACCGGCGCGCTGCGCTCAAAGAACCGCGATGGCTGCAATGCCGCGATCGAAGCCAAGACGGCCGGCAAGAACAGCGCGGAATGGATCGATATCTTCAGCGAAGCCGGCGTTCCCTGCGGGCCGATTTATTCGATCGACCAGGTATTCGGCGACCTGCAAGTAAACCATTTAGGCATTGCGCAGAACGCCACCCGCCCCGACGGCAAGGAACAGACTTTCGTCGGCCAGCCGTTTGCGCTGTCGCGCACGCCGAGCACGATCGCCGCTACGCCACCGGGCGCCGGCCAGCACACCGACGAGGTGCTCAAGGAATTCGGGTTCGCCGATCAGGAAATCGACGCGCTGCACGCCGCCAAGGCGGTGTGACGCATTTCAAGGAATAACGGAGATTAATAGAATGACGCAGACCGACAAAATGTTGTCCCGCAAGGAGGGCGGCGTCGGCACCCTGACCTTCAATAATCCGGAGCGGCACAACGCGGTGTCGCTCGATATGTGGGAGGCAGCGCAAGGCATCCTCGCCGACTTCGCCGCCGACAAGGCGGTGCGCGTGGTGGTGATCACCGGCGCCGGCGGCAAGGCCTTTGTGTCGGGCGCCGATATCTCCAAGTTCGAGAGCGAGCGCTCCAGCAAGGAGGCGATCGACCGTTATAATATCGCGGTCGATAAGGCCAACACCGCAGTCTACGAATTCCCCAAGCCGACCATCGCCATGATCCGCGGCTATTGCATCGGCGGCGGCGTAGGGCTGGCGCTATGCTGCGACCTGCGCATCTGCTCGGACAATTCCAGATTTGGCGTGCCGGCCGCCAAGCTCGGCCTCGGCTACGGATTCAAGGGCATCAAGAAATTGGTCGACGTGGTCGGGCCGTCCTTCGCCAAGGAAATCTTCTTCACCGCGCGCCAGTTCACTGCCGCGGAGGCGTTGACAATGGGCCTCGTGAACCGCGTGCTGCCGGACGCCGAATTGGAGAAATACGTGACGGATTATGCCTCAACCATCAGCGGCAATGCGCCGATGACGGTGAATTCGGTCAAATACATCGTCGGCGAGGTCGTGAAGGATGCTGGCGAGCGCAACACCAAGAAATGCGCTGACCTGGTCGCGGAATGTTTCGCCAGCAGCGATTACAAGGAAGGCCGCACGGCATTCATGGAAAAGCGCAAGCCGGCTTTCACCGGGACCTGATTGCAAGCTCCGCAAGGGATCGGTGCCTGCGGGGTTGATATAATAAGCGCCAAATAAGACAGCCGTGCAAAGCGGCGATCAAGGGAGGATTTGCGTGGCGTCGGTTGAACTGCGGGGCCTGACCAAGCGGTATGGCGATATCGCGGTGGTGGACGACATATCGCTCGCCATCGAGCACGGCCATCTGGTGTGCCTGCTCGGCCCCTCCGGCTGCGGCAAGACCACGACGCTGCGGCTGATCGCCGGTTTTGTCGAGCCGAGCGCCGGCGAAATTCGCGTCGGCGACCGATTGATCTCCTCGCCCGCGCATTCGCTGCCGCCCGAGCGGCGCAACATGTCGATGATCTTCCAGAGCTACGCGCTGTGGCCGCATATGACGGTGGCCGAAAACATTATTTACGGCCTCAAGCTGCGCAAGATGGACCGCGACACCATTGCCAAGAAGCTTACCGCCATCCTCGCCACCACGCGGCTGGCCGCCTTGGCCGAGCGTTATCCGGGCGAATTGTCGGGCGGCCAGCAGCAGCGGGTTGCCTTGGCGCGGGCGTTGATCGTGGAGCCTGAGACACTGCTGCTTGACGAGCCTTTGTCCAATCTCGACGCAAATTTGCGCGAGGAGATGCGCTTCGAGGTGCGTCGGCTGCACGACGCCTATCGCTACACCACGGTCTACGTCACTCACGACCAGTCGGAAGCGATGACGACCGCCGATCTGATCGCGGTGATGAATGGCGGCAAGATCGAACAGGCGGGCAGCCCTGAGGACATCTACGACCGGCCGCGCTCGGAATTCGTCGCGCGTTTCATCGGCTCGAGCAACGTGGTCAAGGGCAAAGCCCGCGACGAAGAGCATATCGACTTGGCCGGCGCCGTGTTGCGCTGCGTCGGCAACAGGCTCAAATCCGGCAGCGACGCCGCGGTCTCGATCCGCCCGCACGACATCAAGATTTCCGCGACGCCGCTGCCGCAAGCGGAGAACGCCATCCCGGCGACCGTTACGCGCCAGGTCTTTCTCGGCGGCAGCCGGGACTATATGGTTGAGCTCAAGGACGGCACGCAATTGCGGGTCATCACCGCCGCGGGCGAGAGCATTGCGCAGGGCAGCGCGGTTTGGCTGCATTTGCCGCCGGAAAAATGCCGGGCACTCACCGGATAGCAAGAAGAAACTCGCCGGGACGAAACAACAAAAGCAAAGTCAGGGAGGACACGCCGATGAAGGGTTCAAAACTATCACGTCGCGATGTGGTGATCGGGTCGGGCGCACTGGTCGCGGGCGCCGCGTTCTCGACTCGCGTGCTGTCGGCCGCGCCGCCGGCGAGCGCGGTCACGCCGGCGCTGATCGAAGCGGCCAAGAAGGAAGGCAAGGTGGTCTGGTACACCTCGATCGACCTCAAGCTGTCCGAGCAGATCGGCAAGGCGTTCGAAGCGAAGTACCCCGGCGTCATCTGCAAGGTGGAGCGCAGCGGTGCCGAGCGCCTGCTGCAGCGCATCGGCCAGGAATATTCCGCCAACGTGCATGCGGTCGACGTGGTCAACTCGTCGGACGCTTCGCTGCTGGTCTACTGGAAAGACCAGGGCATGCTCGACGCTTACGTCCCGGAAGACGTCGCCAAATTCTATCCGCCCGAACACCGGGACGTGGACGGCACATACGCCAGCTTCCGCGTGTTCCTTTGCGTCATCGCCTACAACACCAATCTGGTGAAAAAGGAAGAAGCGCCGAAAAGCTTCGCCGACCTGCTCGACCCGAAATGGAAAGGCAAGATCGTCAAGGCGCACCCGGGTTACAGCGGCACCATCATGACCGCGACCTACCAGACCTCGCGCGATCTCGGCTGGGGCTACTTCGAGAAGCTGGCGCAGCAGAACATCCTGCAGGTGCAGTCGGCCGCCGACCCGCCGAAGAAGATCGCGCTCGGCGAGCGTGCGGTGATGGCCGACGGCGTCGAGTACATTATTTTCGCGGAAAAGGAAGCCGGCCAGCCGGTCGAGCCGGTCTACGCGACCGAAGGCACGCCGCTGATCGTCGGGCCGAACGGGCTGTTCAAGGCGGCGCCAAATCCGAACGCCGCGCGGCTGTTCCAGAGCTTCTGCTTCACGCCCGAATGCCAGCAACTCTGCATCAACGTCGGCGGCCTGCGCTCGGCGCACCCGCAGACCAAGGAAAAGGCCGGCCGCACGCCGCTCAAGGATATCAAGCTGATGAAGGACGATGCGGCGGCGGTGTTGAAGATGGGCGAGGAGATCAAGGCGCGTTACGTCAAGATTTTCCGTGTGTAATGGCGCACCGTAATCCGATGAGTCTTAACAACGTCATGGCCGGGGCAAGGCTGGACATGACGGTGAAAGGTTTGATGGCTCGAGTACCGGCATGACGATTGCATTACCTGCAACGCAAACACGCCGTAGGTACGGCTTCGACCTGTCGAAGCCGGTGCTGCTGGTGTTCGCGGCGGTGCTGTTCGCGCTGATCGTGCTGCCGCTGTCGTGGCTGGTGTTCTACGCCTTCACCGACAAAAGCGGCGCCTTTACCGCCGGCAATTTCAGTCGGCTGGTGTCGGACGCCGCCTATCTCGATCCGCTGCTCACGACGTTTGCGCTTGCGACTTTATCCGCGCTGATCTGCTGCGCGGTGGCGGCGCCGATGGGCTGGCTGGTGGCGCGCACCGATATGCCGCTGCGCCGCACGATCCGCATTCTGGTGATGGCGTCGTTCGTCACCCCGCCGTTCCTCGGCGCCATCGCCTGGGAACTGCTGGCCGCGCCCAATAGCGGCTTGCTTAACCAGCTGTTTCGCGAGATCACCGGCGCGCCGCCGGATTCGCATTTGCTCAACATCTACAGCTTCACGGGGCTGGTGTTCGTCATCAGCTGCTACACGTTCCCTTACGTCTTTGTGCTGGTCGCCAATGCGCTCGACCGCACGCCCGGCGATCTCGAGGACGCCTCCGCCATCCTCGGCGGCAAGACCTGGGACACCGCGCGCCGCATCACCATCCCGCTGGCGCTGCCGGCGGTGCTGGCGGGAGCGCTGGTGGCGTTCCTGCAGGCGATGACGCTGTTCGGCTCGCCGGCGATCCTGGCGATGCCGGCCGGCTTCCACACCATGACCACCAAGATCTGGAGCCTGTTCCAGTTTCCGCCCAAGCCGGAACTCGCCGCCGCGGCCTCGCTGCCGCTCTTGGTGCTCACCGTCATCCTGCTGCGCGCCGAGCACGTGGTGCTCGGCCGGCGCGGCTATTCGGTGGTCGGCGGCAAGAACAGCGAACCGCGCATCGTGCGGCTCGGCCTCTGGCGCTGGGCGATGCTGGCGGCCGCCATGCTGGTGTTGATGTGCCCCGTGTTCCTGCCCTATTTCGCGCTGCTCAACGCCTCATTCTCCAAGGTCGCCTCGCATTTGGTCTCGCCCGGCAATTTCACCTTGCAGAACCTGCATTTCGTGTTCTTCGAATTGTCGGCGACGCCGCTCGCGCTACGTAACACCTTCATTCTCGGTATCCTGTCAGCGACCTGCTGCACCGTCATCGCTTTGGTGATCTCTTACGTCACGACGCGCCAGGCGGTGACCGGCCATCGCGCGCTCGGGTTCCTGGCGACCGCGCCGGCCGCCATTCCCGGCATTGTGCTCGGCGTCGGCCTGTTCTTCACCTACACGCGGCCGCCTTTCGTGCTCTACGGCACGATGTGGATACTGCTGATCGCCTTCGTGACGCTGGCCATGCCGGCGGCCTACCAGCAGATGCAATCGGCGTTCCGCTCGGTGCATCCGGAACTGGAGGATGCCAGCCGCATCCTCGGGGCGACACGCCTGCGCGCGCTCCGGCAGATCACCGCGCCGCTGCTTCGCACCAGCGTGATCGCGACCTGGTGTTTCGTCTTTGTCGGCGTCATTCGCGAACTGTCGGCGGCCATCATGCTGTTCACCTCGGAGACCAAGGTGCTGTCGGTGCTGATCTACGATCTCAACGAAAGCGGCGATCTGGCGGCGATTTCGGTGCTCGGCCTCTTGATGCTGTTAATCACCTTCAGCATCGTGGCGCTTGCCAACAGCTTGCGCGGGCGCAACGCGCGCCGCGACGTCGCGGTCGGATGACGATAATGAGTGCCGATCTTCCCAAGGTCTCCGTCGCCGAACGGCTCGCCGCGCGCGTCGCCGCGCTCGATGCCAAGACGCTGCCGTCGGCAGTCCGTACCAAATGCGAGGACTTGGCTGTCGACGTCGCCGGGCTCTGTGTGACCGCGCGCAACGAGGACTACATCAAGGCCGCGCTCGCCGGGCTCGACGACGACGGCCCCTGCACCGCGATCGGCCATGCGCGCACCCTGAGCGCGGCCGGCGCCGCCTTTGTCAACGGCACCGCGGCGCATGGCGAGGATTTCGACGATACCTTCGAGGGCGGTCCGGTGCATGCCGGCGCGGTGGTGGTGCCGGCGGTGCTGGCGGCCTGCGAGCGCCACAGGCCGGACGGCGCTGCCGCGCTCGTCGGCATCGCGGCCGGCGTCGAGACCATGTGCCGGCTCTCCACCGTGGTGCCGAAGGCGGTGCACAAGGCGGGCTTCCATCCGACCGCGATTTTCGGCGTGATGGGCGCCGCCGCCGGCTGTGGCGCCGCGCTCGGCTTGACGCCCAAACAGATCGTCGATGCGCTCGGTATCGCCGGCAGCTTCGCCTCCGGCATTATCGAATATCTGGCCGAGGGTGCCTGGACCAAGCGGCTGCATCCCGGCTGGGCGGCGCAATCGGGCTTGCGCGCGGCGCTGCTTGCGCGCGGCGGCTTCCTTGGTCCGCGCACGGTGTTCGAGGGCGTGCACGGGCTATTCCACGGCTTCGCCCACACGAGCGAAGGCGACTACGCCGCGCTCGACGATTTCGGCAGCCGCTGGGTGACCGAGACGCTCGCCTTCAAGCCCTATCCCTGCGGTACAATGGCGCATCCTTACATCGATTGCGCCAAGCGGCTCGCCGCGCGCGGCATCAAAGCAGGCGACGTCAAGGAAATGATCTGCGAAGTGGCGGAAGGCACCGTGCACCGGCTGTGGGAGCCGCTGCCGGCGAAGCAATGCCCGCCCAACGGCTATGCGGCGAAATTCGCCACGCCTTTCATCCTCGCCACCGGCTTCGTCAAGGGCGGCGTCGGGCTCGATGCCTTTACCGATGATGCGGTGCATGACCGCCAAGTGCTCGCGCTCGCCGCCAAGGTGCGCTACGTGATCGACCCGGATAACCCTTATCCCAACGGCTTTACCGGCCACATCCGCGCCGTGCTCAACGATGGCCAGGTGGTGGAAGAGCGCCAGCCGCACTTCCGCGGCGGCGCCCTCGAGCCGCTCATGCGCGCCGACATCGAGGAAAAATTCACGCTCAATGCGCGCCACGGCGGCTGGGATGGCAAGCGCGGCGCCGCCGCGCTCAAGCTGCTGGCGAAGCTATATGATGGAAAAATCGATCTCGCGCCGTTACGGGGGTAATGAATGTCTGACAAGGAACTCACCGGCAAAGTCGCCATCGTCACCGGCGCCGGACGCAATATCGGCCGCGCGATCGCGCTGCATTTGGCGCAAGCCGGCGCTGCGGTGGTGGTGAACGCGCGCTCGAACCAGGCGGAAGCCGATGGCGTCGTCGCCGAGATCGAGAAAACCGGCGGCAAAGCGATCGCCGTGCTCGCCGACGTCGCCGATCCGGCTGCGGTCGAGGCGATGGCGCAGGCGGCGCTGAAAGCGTTCGGCCGCATCGATATCCTGGTCAACAATGCTTCGCTCCGTCGCGAAAAGCCGATCGGCGAGATGTCTTACGCCGACTGGCGCGAGATCATGGACGCCACGCTCGACTCCGCGTTCCACGGCGTGCACGCCTGCCTGCCGGCGATGAAAAAGGCCGGCGGCGGCACCATCATCAATATCGGCGGCATGAGCGCGCATATCGGCTCGAAAGGCCGCTCCCATGTGATGACGGCGAAGGCCGGCCTGGTCGGCTTCACCCGCGGGCTGGCGCACGACCTCGGCGCCGACCGCATCACCGCCAATTGCGTGGTGCCGGGCGCGATCCACACTACGCGGCCGCGCACCTCGCTCAACCCGGCGCATCATCTCACCCACGGCACCATCACCGGCGAGCCCGGCAAGCCGGACGACGTCGCCGCCATGGTTCGGCTCCTGGCCGGTCCCGGCGGCCGCAACGTCACCGGGCAGACCATCCACGTCAACGGCGGCGCGTTCTTGGGCTAAGTAACGTAGGGGTATCGCATGAGCCGAATTCTGATCGCGTTGATCGTCAGTATTGCATGAAGCGTTGCCGCCAAGGCCGAAACCGTATGCTTTGTTTGCACGAACAATGTCGGGGCCGCCGACCGCGTAGAGATCGATTTCGGCCGCAATACCGCTTTGTTGTTCTACAAGAATGCCATGGCGCAATTGCGCCGGAAGAGAAGAGTTCGCCGGCAGAAATCGCCGCAATTGCGATCCGCTGGCCCGACATTCTCGACGGCACGATCTACACGATCGAGCGCTCGACCGGCGTATTCAAGAAATTGTTTGAAGGGCAGCCCTTATACACCAAGCAATGCAAGAAACTCGCCGCTGGCGCGAACTTGCATTAGGCCGACCTGCCCGAATACGTGAGGGTGGCCGCTCGCGCCCGAAAGTGCTAATCCAGCGCCGACTGTTTTTCCGCGCACAGTGAGGTTCCCATGTATTCCGATCTCGCGCTTTACATCGACGGCAAATGGCTCAACGGCGAAGGCCGCAAGGGCGAGGACGTGATCAACCCCGCGACCGGCAAGACGCTTGCCGCTCTGCCGCATGCCTCGACCGCCGATCTCGATGCCGCGCTCGCCGCCGCCGAGAAGGGCTTCGCGGTCTGGAAGGCGACGTCGGCCTATGACCGTTCAAAGATCATGCGCAAGGCCGCCGATCTGGTGCGCGAGCGTTACGACCACATCTCCAAGGTGCAAACCCAGGAACAGGGCAAGGTTTACGTCGAGTCGCGCGCCGAGGTGCTCACCTCCGCCGACATTATCGATTGGTATGCCGAGGAAGGCCGCCGTACCTATGGCCGCGTCATCCCGGGCCGCCAGAAGGGCGTGCGCCAGATGGTGTTGCAGGAGCCGGTCGGCGTGGTCGCCGCTTTCACGCCGTGGAATTTCCCGACGCTGACGCCAATCCGCAAGATCGCCGGCGCGCTCGCCGCCGGCTGCTCGCTCATCATCAAGGCCTCGGAAGAGACGCCGGGCGGTTGCGTCGAGCTGGTGAAATGCTTCGCCGATGCCGGCCTGCCGGCGGGCGTGCTCAACCTGGTGTTCGGCGTACCGGCCAATGTGTCGGAGCATCTGATCCCGTCGAAGATCGTCAAGAAGATTTCCTTCACCGGCTCGATCCCCGTGGGCAAGCATCTCGCCGGGCTCGCCGCCAAGGGCATGAAACGCGCCACTATGGAGCTTGGCGGCCACTCGCCGGTGGTCGTGTTCGCCGACGCCGATGCGGAAAAGGCCGCCGATACCATCGCGGCCTTCAAGTATCGCAACGCCGGGCAAGTCTGCATCTCGCCGACGCGCTTCTATGTGCAGGAGCAGTCCTACAACAAGTTCGTTGCGCGCTTCACCGAATACGCCAAGGGCCTCAAGATGGGCGACGGGCTGGAGAAGGGCGTTACGCTCGGCCCGCTCGCCAATCCGCGCCGGCTCGACGCCATGGAAAGTTTCGTCAACGACGCCAAGGACCGCGGCGGCAAAATCCAAACCGGCGGCTCGCGCCAGGGCAACCAGGGCTTCTTCTTCCAGCCGACCGTAATCACCGACGTGCCGGACGACAGCAAGATCATGACCGAGGAACCGTTCGGGCCGCTGGCGCCGATCGTGCCGTTCAAGACCTTCGATGAAGTGGTCGAGCGCGCCAACTCGCTGCAATTCGGGCTGGCGGCTTACGCCTTCACTTCGTCGGACAAGACCGCCGCCGCCATCGGCGACGCCATCCAGTCCGGCATGGTGGGCGTCAATTCCGTCGCGGTCTCGACGCCGGAGACGCCATTCGGCGGCGTCAAGGAATCCGGCTACGGCAGCGAAGGCGGCATCGAGGGCTTGCAGGTCTACATGAACACCAAGTTCATCTCGCAGGGATAAGACGAGGCCGTGCGTTCATAAAGCACGGCCCACCCTCTTTGCTATCCGCCCGAAAGCGGGCATTTGCAGAATTAGGCCGATCAATCGCGATTGGCGGCGGATTCAACGCGCCCAATCGAAATATATAAAATGTTTATGGAAAGCGGTTGTTAACCACTGTGACGGTTTCGCAATACCAAACATCGGCGCGCAGTCCAACAGAAAGGCGAATGATTAAATCATTTGCATTATCAGGGCCCAGGGTGAGCGGTGGACGAGCAGCGCGTAGTTTTTTGGGCGTGATCGCATGGGACGCTGGTTTCGAAAACTGGTATCGGCGAATGCTGCAAAGACGGCAGCGCGAGCCAATTCCAGGTTTGCCGGCCCTGTACGGCTGATCATTGCCAGCGCTGTCGCGCTCTGCATTGTTGTTGTCGTTGGCGCCAGCCTGGTCGTTTTGAATCTCCGCAGCCGAACGCTTGCCGAAAACGAACGAACTCTTTCAAATTCCGCGCTGATCCTCGCCAAGCAGATCGAGCAGACGTTCAAAACGGTGGAAGCCGTGCAACGAGGCTTCACCGATGAGCTTTCTCATTTGTCCTCACTCGACAATGAATCCATAACACGCCAGCTCGCAAGTCATGACGTGCATGTTAAGTTGCGCCACGAAGTCGCCGGCATGCCTTATGTCGCCTCGCTGACGATCTTCAATGCCGATGGCCGGGCCATCAATACGTCTCGCCGCTGGCCGGCTCCCGACATCAGTGTCGCGGACCGCGACTATTTCGTGGAAATCAAACGTGACCCGACGTTGACATCGTTCCTGGGCGCGCCGCTTCGCAGCCGTGCCACCGGCGCCTTGGTCCTCCATTTGACCCGCAGGATCTCGGGGCCGAATGGCGAGTTCCTGGGAATCGTTGCAGCCTCCGTGGATGTGGAATATCTGCAGAATTATTTTGGTGAAATCAGCGCCGAGCCCAACAGCAGCGTCGCCTTGTTTCGCAATGATGGCGCCGTGCTGGCCCGCTTTCCGATAAATGAAGTACAAATCGGCCGCCGGTTCCCCACCGTAATTGCTCTTAAACTTGTATCCAATTCCGATCACGGCGTCGGCGTGAGCCCGGGCGTGATCGATGGGGCGCCACGCATGGTTGCCGCCCACCGGGTCAGCAGCTATCCGATGGTGATAACGGCGACACGAACCGTCGTGGCAATTCTCGCCAGCTGGTGGAAGACGGCCACCTATATCGCCTGCGCGGCGTTTTTGACCGTCGCCATCATTATGGCTTTCGCCGTTCTGTTCACGCGCCTGTTCCGGAACTACCAGGCGCTTCTGCAGGCGCGAAACGAACGCAACAAAGCCGAGCAACTGCGCGAACAAAGTCTGCGCTTCGACGTAGCGCTGAATAACATGTCGCAGGGCCTGATCATGTTCGACGCCTGGTCGAACATCGTCGTTTGCAATTCGCGGTTCATAGAAATCTACGGCGTGTCCCGGGACGTTGTTAAACCCGGACTGTCTCTCTTGAATCTGCTCAAGCATCGCAAGGCGACGGGTTCGTTCAGCGGTGACCCGAATGAATATTATTCCAAACTGCTGAAGCAAATCGCCAAACGGACGCTGACCGTTCAAAACGCGGAAACTCCCGACGGCCGCATCATCAAGATTGCGAACCAGCCGATGCCCGGCGGCGGCTGGGTTGCCACGCATGAGGACATCACCGAGAAGGTGGCGGCGGAAAATGAATTGCGCAAACAGGAAGAACAGCTGAACGCCGCCTTGGAGAATATTTCGCAAGGCGTTTGCATGTTCGATGCGTCGCAGCGCTTGATCATCTGCAACAAGCAATATGCCGACCTTTATGGCATGAGCGACGAGCAGACGAAACCCGGCACGCCGCTGCACGTGATTCTGGAACACAGAATTGCCGGCGGAAATGCGCCGGAAGATTATGAAACCTACATTCGCGACCGGCTCAACGAGGTTACGGTCAATCAGCCGTATGAGACCATCAATCGCCTGCGTGACGGGCGCTATGTCGCGGTCGTCCACCGCCCGATGGGTAACGGCGGATGGGTGGCGACCCACCAGGATATCACCGAGGCGAGACAACGAGAGGAATCGTTCCGCCTGCTGTTCGAGGGCAATCCGGTTCCGATGTGGGTCATCGACCGCAAGAGCTTGCGGTTTCTTGCGGTCAACGAGGCGGCGCTCGCGCATTACGGCTTCAGCCGCGACCAATTCATGTCGATGACGGTTGCCGACTTGCGGCCGTTCGAGGACCGCGCGCGTTTCGTGGAGTTCATGCACACGCTTTCGGACAACCAATTCGTTGAAAATATCGGGCAGCACACCAAGGCGGATGGCACGCAGATTGACGTCGCGATCTGTTCCAAATTGCTGATCTATAACGGCACCAGTGCGCGATTGGCCGCCATCCACGATATTACCAAGACAAAACGGACCGAAAGCGAACTTCAGCGAACGAAACTATTCCTCGATGCAGTGATCGAACACGTTCCGGTTCCGATCGTGGTGCGGGACGTAGAAGGATTGGGCACGGATACGCGCGCAAACCGGTTTACCTTGTTCAATCGAGCCTATGAAGATCTTACCGGTGATAACCGAAGCCAGCTGATCGGCAAGACCGCGCACGAAATCTATCCGGCCGAACGTGCCGACATCGTCGTGCGGTCCGACGACGAAACCCTGCGGACCGACCAAGTCGTCTGCACCCCCGAACATCAGATACCGACGGTGCGCAACGGAATTCGCCTGGTGACGGCGAAAAAGACCGCGATCAGGGACGAAAACGGCCAGCCGCAATATCTGTTGACGGTGCTTGACGACGTCACCGAACGCCGGCGCGCGGAACAGCGAATCTCCTATCTGGCGCACAATGATTCGCTGACCAACCTTCCCAACCGAGCTTCGTTCCTCGAGCATCTTGAAGCGACGTTCGACGCGGCCTCGAAAAGCGGCCAGCAGTTCGTCGTCATGTGTCTCGACCTCGACCACTTCAAGGAGGCCAACGACGTCTATGGCCATCTGGTCGGCGACGGGCTTCTCCGCGAAGCGGCCCGCCGTCTGCAAACCGCTGCCGAGGGAGCATATCTTGCCCGGATCGGCGGCGATGAATTCATCTTGGTGCTGACGGGCGGCGAGCTGCCGGAGGCGGCCGAAGCGGTCGGCGACCGTCTGCTTGCCGCTTTCAAGCCCGATTTCGTGGTCGACGGGCACCGCATCCAGGTTGGCCTCAGTATCGGGGCCGCAATCTTCCCGGCCGACGGTCCGGACGTGAAAACGCTGATCGCCAATGCCGACGCTGCGCTTTATCAGGCCAAATCCGAAGTGCGCGGGTCGTTGCGATTCTTCGAAGCGAAACTCGGGTCCCGCTTGCGCGAGCAACGCGAGATGCAAATAGACCTGCGGGCGGCGCTCGATCGAGGCGACCTGCTTTTGCATTATCAGCCGCAAAGTACGATTGGCTTGGACAAAGTCACCGGTTTCGAAGCGCTCGCCCGTTGGCAATGCCCGAAGCGCGGGATGGTTTCACCCGGCGAATTTATTCCGGTTGCCGAGCAAAGCAGCCTCATCATCCCCTTGGGCGAATGGATCCTGCGCGAGGCCTGCCGCGAAGCAGCCTCGTGGCCGCAACCGCTTAAAATCGGCGTGAATATCTCTCCGGTTCAGTTCCATCACGGCGATTTACCAAATCTCGTCCACTCGGTCCTGCTCGAAACCGGCTTGCACCCGGAGCGACTCGAATTGGAAATCACCGAGGGGGTCCTAATAGACGATTTCTCACGCGCGGTCTCGATATTGCGCAAACTGAAATCGCTCGGCATCCACATCGCATTGGATGATTTCGGCTCCGGATATTCGTCGCTGTCGTATCTGCACGCTTTCCCGTTCGAAAAGATCAAGATCGACCGCACGTTTATCGGCGACTTGGAGTACAACCATCATTCGATGGCGATCGTCCGCGCCATCATTACGCTCGGACACAGCCTGAATATTCCGATCCTTGCGGAAGGCGTCGAGACGAAAACTCAACTTTCGTTCCTGGCGCAGGAAGGCTGCGATGAGGTGCAAGGCTATTTCACCGGCAGGCCATTCCCGATCGATGCCTATGCCGATTTGATCGGCCGCAAAGTCGCGAAGACGCGCGATAAAGCCGTGGCAGTCTAATTTAAGCCGGCTGAACGCCGGCCGGCAGGGCGAAGCTCTAGCTCTGCTCCTGCCGTTTTCTACTCGCGCGCGCCGATTACCACGACGACCTTGTCCGCTGCGACGCCGCTGATCTGGAGAACGAAGGGCGCGGCGTTAAGCTCGAGCCGCACACTCTTGCGCAAGCCCGGGCAATCGCCGCGGCCGGTGTGCCCCACGGTGTGGGCGTAGCGGCCGTCCTGCACGATGTCCATCCAGGCTTCTTCCGATAGCGTCACCTGATAGATGCCGGGCTTCTCCACCGCCGGAAACCGCACGGCGCCGCCGAACCAGTGCTCCGCCTTCGGCTTGCGCTCCGGCGGCATGGCGTAGGCGGCCAAGGTCGCCTCCGTGTTGGGCTGCAGGTTCAAAACGAACGCGCCCTTCGGAATTGCCGCCAGCGTCTCGCCCGCCTTCATGGGGGGCTTTTCCGCAGCCCCGAACAAAGCGCGCTCACGCGCCAGCGACCAGGCGAATTTGTCGCAACCATCCTCGGCGCGCGCGGATGCGAGCAGAACGGCCAGCGTGGCTGCGGCGATTCCGATACGGACCATGTTCAATCTACCCCCACCATCACACTGCTGGCTTTGATGATGGCATAGGCGGTCTTGCCGGGCGCGAGGCCCAGCTCGTCGCCCGATTCATTGGTGATCGAGGCGGTGACGATTTGTCCGCCCACGTCGATGCGGACATGGGCGGTGGTGGCGCCCTTCTTCACCTCGACGATCTTTCCTTTGAGCTGATTGCGCGCGCTGAGTTTCATGATGTTTCCTTTCACTTCACCGTCGAGAAGCCGTACCCAAGAAAAATCTTCTGGCCTTCCGGGAGCATGATGAATTGCGCAAAGTCTTTCGCCGCGCCCGACGCGCCATTCATCACCGTCAGCCCATAGTCGGCACCGACCGCCAGTTCACGCGGCAGCGCCACCACCTGCTGTCCGGGATATTCCTTCTGCGCGACCACCGCATTGGTGCAATAAGTAAGGAAAATATCGGCGCGCCCTTCCGCCACGTGCCAGCCATAAACCGTGCGGCCGGCAGCCGGCGCGGCGCTGCTGGCGCCGCCGGTCAGCTGCAGCGCCTTCTTTTCCAAGATGGCTTGCGCGCCCGGCTTGATCGCCTCGGCTTTGCGAAACACCTCGAACGCGTAGTCGCCGGACGGGTCGGCTTTTGGCGTCGAGGTGGCCAGCTTCACATGCAAATCGAGCATGCGGTCGAGCAGCTTCTCGCTGGTCACACGCAGCCCTGGCTTCACCAGCGCACAGAGGCGGTTGCGCACAAATAGCATCGCCGGCCCGCTCAATTTGGCGTCATGCAACGCCTGCGGATGCTCCATGTTGGCGGACGCGAATACGTCGGTCTTGGCGCCGCCGGCGATTTCATCCTTCAGCAGACCGGACGCGCCGTATTTCGCATCGACCTTGTTGCCGGTCTTGACCTCGAACGCCTTGGTCACGTCGGTCAATGCCGCCTTCAGGCTGCCGGCGGCGTAAAGCTGGACGGTGTCGGCGCGGGCAGGGGTGGTCATGAAATCGATCGCGCAAAGAGCCAGTATCGCGGCAATGAGCAATTTTTGTTGCATGAAGACACCGCATTCTCTCTTCCCTCTCCCCTTGCGGGAGAGGGGAAGAAAGAAAACCATCACGCTCCTGCATCGTTGGCGTTCGGATAGAACAACTGCTCGCCGTCGATCTTGTAGTTGGCGATGTTCTTCTGCCCTTCCGGCGAGACCAGGTAGTCGATGAACGCTTGCCCGAGATCCTTCTTCACGTTCGGGTGCTTGGCCGGGTTCACCAAGATGACTCCGTATTGGTTGAACATGCGCTTGTCGCCTTCAACCAGGATCGCAAGATCGCCCTTGTTCTTGAAATGGATCCAGGTGCCGCGGTCGGACAGCACATAGCCATTGCCGGCGCCGGCGGTGTTGAGCGCCGCGCCCATGCCCTGGCCGATCGACTTGTACCAGGCGCCTTTATCCTTTTCGATGTCGATGCCGGACGCCTTCCAGAGCGCGAGTTCGGCGATGTGGGTGCCGGACTTGTCGCCGCGCGAGATGAACGGCGCCTGCTTGTCCTTGATGGTCGTGAACGCCTTGCCGACGTCCTTCATACCCTTGATGCCGGCCGGATCGCTCTTCGGCCCGATCAGCACGAAGTCATTGTACATCACGGGGAAGCGCTTCACGCCCTGGCCCTCGGCGAGGAATTTCTCCTCCGCGGATTTGGCGTGCACGAACACCACGTCGGCGTCGCCGCGCCGGCCGGTGTCAAGCGCCTGCCCGGTGCCCTGCGCGACCACCTTCACGGTGATGCCGGTTTTCTTGGTGAATAGCGGCAGCAGATATTCGAACAGGCCGGAATCCTGGGTCGATGTGGTGGACGCGACTACGATCGACTTGTCCTGCGCGAGCGCTGGCGGTGTGCCGACGGCGAGCGCACTGAGTGCGGCGGCGACGATGATTGTGCGGCGCGTGAGCATGTGAATCCTCCACTCTCTTTTGTCTTGCGTTAGACCAGCAATTCGCCGGCGATAAATGTTCGCGCCTCTTTGGTGCGCGGGTTTGCGAAAAATTCAGGCGCCGGGCCCGTTTCGATCAGCCGGCCGCGATGCAGCAGCACCACCTCGCCAGCGAGACGCTTGGCTTGCCCGAGATCGTGGGTCGACATCACCACCTTGACGCCGCGCGCGGTGATGGCGCGCACGATGTCCTCTATCCCCTTGGTGGCGGCCGGATCGAGGCTGGCGGTCGGCTCGTCGAGAAACAGCACGGCCGGATCGCGCGCCAGCGCACGCGCGAGCGCCAGCCTTTGCTGCTCGCCGCCGGACAGCCGCCGCGCGGGGCGATTTTCGAGTTCTTCAAGCCCGACATCGGCGATGAGTTCGGCGGTGCGGCTGGCGCGCTTGTGCCGTGGCACGCCGGCCGCGGCCAGTGCGTAGCGGATGTTTCCGGCCGTGCTGCGGCGGAGCATGACCGGGCGCTGGAACAGAATCGCGCGGCGGTCCGGCGGCGACGATTCGCGGCCGCCCCAGGTGATGCGGCCGCGCGTGACGGGGATAAGACCCATGGCGGCGCGCAGCAGAGTCGTTTTGCCGGAGCCGTTTGGTCCGATCAGAACGGTCGGGGCACCGGGGCCGAGCGTGAGCGAAATACCTTCGAGGATCATCACCTCGCCGGCGAGGATTCCGACTTCTACGAGCATGACCGGCAGATCGGAGGCGGGTGCGCGCATGTTCATCCCGCGTAGCGCTCGCCGGCGCGACGCGCGCCCCAGGCCAGCGCATTGATCAAAATAACGATCGATATCAACACCATGCCGAGGCCGATCGCGAGCGACAGATCACCTTTGGAGGTTTCCAGCGCGATCGCCGTGGTCATGGTGCGGGTGAAGCCGTCGATATTGCCGCCGACGATGATGATGGCGCCGACTTCCGCCGCCGCGCGCCCGAAGCCCGCAAGTAGTGCTGTCACAAGGGAAAATCGCGCGTCCCAGACCAGCGTCATGACGCGCCCGGCCGGCCCGACATTCATCGCGGCCAACTCGTCGCGATACTCGACCCATAGGTCTTCAACGGTTTGCCTTGTGAGCGCGGCGATGATCGGAGCCACCAGAATGGTTTGCGCGATCACCATAGCCTGCGGCGTGAACAACAGGCCCCACTCTCCGAGCGGGCCCGAGCGCGACAGCGCCAGGAACACCGCCAGTCCGACGACGACCGGTGGTAAACCCATGAGTGCGTTGAAGAAAACGATTGTCGCCTCGCGTCCCGGAAAGCGGGTCAATGCCAGGAAAGCCCCGACCGGCACGCCGATCAGTGCCGCGAGCAGCACGGCGCTCAGGCTGACGATCAGCGACAGCCGCACAATGGCGAACAGCCCGGGGTCACCGGTCAGCACCATGTGCAGTGCGGATACCTCGCCCGTCACTTCGAATTCCTAGCTATCCCTGTGCCCGCCGATGGCCGATAATCGCGACGTTATATCTGGCTGATATATTGCGCTCTTGCTCCATATTTGGTCAATCTACGTAAAATAAACATACAAGCGCAGAAATGGCTGTTTGCTCTCTGTGGGCTTGAAAAAGACCGCTCGCGCCTGCATGACCTGCTAGTCCAGCCGATATGGAGGGGTGGCCGAGTGGCTGAAGGCGCACGCTTGGAAAGCGTGTTTACGGGAAACCGTAACGTGGGTTCGAATCCCACTCCCTCCGCCACTACTGTGTTCGCCATCGTTCGCCATCGTTCGGTAACCAACTGATCCTGCTGTTGTTCTCCGAACTTTTCCGTTGCACGCGTTCCTGATCATCCGGCACAATCCGCGAACGATTCATGGGACAATTTGTGGGATGGGGTTTGGCGGACGAGTTGGGAATCGAACATGGCACGAACAGTCGAGAAACTTTCCGCACTCCGAGTTGCAAAGGAAACTAAGCCGGGGCTCTACAGCGACGGCGTTGGACTCTATCTGCGGGTGACCAAGTCCGGCGCGAAGTCATGGGCCTTTCGTTACATGCTTGATCGCCGCTCGCGTGAGATGGGCCTCGGGGCGACGCATGCCGTAGGTCTCGCGGAAGCGCGTCAGAAGGCGGCTGATGCGCGCAGTCTCTGCGCGCGAGGGGTCGACCCGCTTACCTCAAAAAACGCGGCAGAAGCCGAAAAGCGACTCAAGCAGGCCATCGAAATCACGTTTAAGGACTGTGCTGATAAATACATCGCCGCACATGAAAAAAGCTGGCGCAACGAAAAACATCGCGCGCAATGGCGGGCGACGTTAGCGACCTATACCTATCCGATCATCGGCGAATTGCCTGTAGCGTTAGTTGATACTGCTCTGGTCACAAAGATTATTGAACCGTTGTGGTCAACAAAAACAGAGACGGCTAGCCGGCTCCGCGGGCGTATTGAAACAGTACTGAATTGGGCCAAGGCACGTGGTTATCGCGAAGGCGACAATCCCGCCCGCTGGCGCGGGCATCTCGACAATCTTCTGCCGGCACAGAGCAAAGTCGCAAAGGTTGAGCATCACGCTGCGTTATCCTATGAGGAATTGTCAGCGTTTATGGCTGACTTACAAGTACAAGACGGCGTCGCGGCACGTGCGCTCGAATTTACGATCCTCACTGCGGCACGAACGAGCGAAACGATCGGTGCCAAGTGGACGGAGATCGACTTGGAACAGGGTGTGTGGACGGTGCCAGCCGCACGCATGAAGGCGGGCCGCGAACATCGCGTGCCACTTTCGGCAAGCGCGTTACGCGTCCTTGAGGCCATGTGGGCAGGCTACGATGACTGTTTCGTCTTTGCCGGTGGCAAGTCGGATTGTCCGCTTTCTAATATGGCAATGCTCAGCGTTCTGCGCCGAATGAAACGCGACAATCTAACGGTGCATGGCTTCCGCTCAACGTTCCGCGATTGGGTAGCCGAGCGCACGAATTTCCCGAGCGAGGTCGCCGAGATGGCTTTGGCACATGCCGTGGGGAATAAGGTCGAGGCCGCCTATCGTAGGGGCGATTTGTTTGATCGTCGTCGCCGTATCATGGCTGAATGGGCCAAATTCTGCAGCACGCCAAGGGTGGTGGGACAACGAAAGATCATTCCATTCGACAGGACGTGATAGAATAATATTGGCACGCGTTAATTACATAAAAGGTGCCGACCCCCGGATCTAAAGTCCGTCGCCGGACATCCTACCACCGCCATCCGGCCCCGCTTGCGTCCACCAAATCGGCGGTGAGTGGCGATGGTCATGACCAAAAAATGTGCGCCCGTTGATGTGACGGAGCCTCTAAATGAAATGCTCCGCGGGTTGGATTTTGCGTTCGGCCATCATACTGATGGTCCGCCTTCGCTTGAGCTAGAGCGCGAGCGATATGCGACTGCTCTGGCGGCGATTGGTAGATTCCTAATGAAAATCGGGCGACCGCAAGCAGATCGTTTCTTTGAGCTGGGCGATGCGCTCACCGATCTAAATATTGGAGCGCGGCCTCAGATCTTGCGAGGTCCAAGACGAAAATCATCGCCTAATTCAACACAAATTGAAGCGGCAAAGGCATGGGTTGCCTTCGCACTTGAAGCGTTCATCAGGCTGGGCGAGAAGCCGCGCCAAGCGGCTAAGATGCTTCTCGCAAGTTTTCCGGGAATAAAGAAATTGGCCGGAAAGAAGTCACACAGACAAGATTATTCTTGGGAGCAGACCATTCTGGAATGGCGAAAGACTCTCAGCTCTCGCAGCCGAAAGAAAAATGAGCATGCCGCCGAGATTTTTTCAGTTGGGTGCGATCTAATTACTTTTCTCATCAAGGAGAAGCGCCCCAACGAGCTCAAGGCTCGAGCACTTAACCGCGCAAAGTTCGCTTCGCGGGTCGTGTATTCGTAGCCGCTTCCAATACACGCTGACCTGACGTTTAGTCTTGCCGTCGTCCGCCTGAACGCGGGCGTGGTCGCCGGGACAACTCCGGTATCTGGTGGCGAGATGAAAAATGAAAATTGAAAAACGCGCATTCAGCATTGATGAGTTTTGCAATCGCTACGGCATCGGCCGAACCAGCGCTTACTCCGAGATTAAAGCCAAACGCCTACCGATCATTAAAGTTGGCAAAAGGACGTTAGTTCCGGCAGACGCCGCCGAAGCTTGGCTCAAAAATCTTTCTACCTATAGCCAAGCCGCGTCGTGAACACCGCCGACATTACCCAAGCGCTGCTACCGATAATCAGCCAAGGGCTGCCCTGCTTTCCGTGCCGCGCTGATAAGAAGCCGGCGACGCCGCACGGGTTCAAGGATGCGACCTACAATCTCGACGCGGTAAATAAATTGTGGAGCCGTTACCCGTGCGTGAAATGACCGAGCAACGCGCCGCCGCCGCCGAAATTGTCGATCTGGCGCTCAAACCTAAGCCTGAACTCACCATTCATAGCGGCAACCTTCCTGCAACGGCGGAGGCATTGCGTGACTTGCTCGCGGCATCTGGGAAGTTGTTCGAGCGTGACCTACCGGTGCGCATCATAAGGTCCGCTGATGGCGGCCCGCCATCAGCAAGGCTGCTCACCCGGCACAATGTTGTCATTGAGGCGCATCACCTCTGCCAGCCCATGAAGATTGACCGAAATGGAAACTTGATACCCGTTACTTTGCCTGATCGCGTCGCGCAGATGTATCTCGATATGTCGGGTGAGTGGAACCTGCCGGCGCTCTCCGGCATCAACACGTCACCGCTGCTGTCCGCGGATGGAAGCGTGCGTGCGGCTGACGGCTACGACCGCGCCACAGGCATGTGGTGCTGTAATGTCCCCAAGCTGAGGCTGCCGGTGCGCCCGTCTCGCGCCAATGCTGAGGAGGCGTTGGGGCTGCTACGCCAGACCTTTCGGACCTTTCCCTTTGGCGATGCGGTGCGGTGTTGGGATCCATCGGTCGGAATCGAGGTCATCGATATCGCCAAACCGCCAGGACGCGATGAGAGTGCTTTCCTTATCGCCCTTGTGACTGCAGTCTGTCGCCCCAGCCTATGGCTAGCGCCGGGACTAATCATTGTCGCACCGGCCATGTCGGGGGCGGGCACTGGCAAGGGCCTATTGGTTCGATCGATTTGCGCTATCGCTTTCGGTATCCGCCCTCGCGCATTCACTACAGGCGGTGAGCGGCATGAACTCGATAAGTGGCTTGCAGCAGAGTTGATCGAGGCCCAGCCTGCCCTGTTCTTGGATAACGCAAACGGGATTGCACTGCGGTCCGATACGCTTGCGTCGGTGCTGACCGAGCGCCCAGCTAGGGTTCGCTTGCTCGGCCAGACGCGAATGGTCTTGCTGAATAGCGCCGCGTTCGTGGCCCTCACTGGCAACGGTCTCACCGTCACTGAAGACCTCGCCCGTCGGTTCGTTTTCTGCCGGCTTGACGCCCACTGCGAAGACCCAGAATTACGCGCCTTTCCAACAGGATTTTTTGAACAGATCGAGCAACGCCACTCTGAACTCTTGGCCGCAGTGCTCACAATCTGGCGGTGGGGTCGCCAAAATGCGACCGGGCTCACACGCGGCAAGCCGCTCGGGAGCTTCGAGCGATGGGCAGAATGGTGCCGCGATCCATTCGTGACCCTCGGATGCCGCGATCCCGTCGAGCGCATCGAATCACTAAAGGCCAACGACCCTCGCCGCCAGCGCATTGCGGACCTGTTCCGGATATGGTGGGAGCAACATGGGGCGGCTCCGATAAAGGCCAATCAACTAGCGGACACGGTGAAGGCAATTATCGATCCTCAGGGACGCGGGCGGCAGTATCTGGCGACCTTCCTTTCAGGGATTACCGGCACTCACGCTGCCGGGTTCGTGCTCACCCGCCAAGAACCGGCAGGCAAATGGGCTGCCGCCACCTACGTGCTCACCAAAGCTGCGCCACTGGGCGTGACAGGGCATAGGACTGATAGGACGGATAGGCCCTACCCTGAAGCGCCTATGAGTCCTATGGGTCCTATGCCCGATGCCATTGATGGTGACGTCGTACCGCCCGGTGCGGAGACGGAAATATGAACGTCGCACGCAATCTGCTCGACGACCTCGCCACGATCGGCGCGATGATCGAGCCCGCGGGCGACCGCCTCATTCTACACGCTGGGCCCACCGCGATCCCCGCCACGCTTGTTAGCCGTGTCCGCGAGGCCAAGGCCGATCTCCTGGCGACACTCGCGGCGCATAATGACTTGGCTGGCGAGGAGTTGACGCATGTCGGTGGGCCACAGAGTCTCCAAGTCAAGACCCGAACCTTCGAAACTTTCATCGTCGAGTGGCTGAACCAGAATCCGGCACCATCACCGGTAGGTCGGTGCGCATGGTGTGGGCAATCCGAGACCGATAACGCCGTTGTCCTGCCCTTTGGAACAGAGCCTGGAACCCACGCCTGGCTCCATGCCGAATGCTGGGCATCGTGGCAAGAAGCCCGCCGCGCTCAGGCGGTGAGACTAGCCTTCATGGGGTCTTAGAAGAAATAAAGGAAACAACAGCTTTTGCGCGCCATAAGAGCGCGAGGCGGAAGGGATGGGAAGGCAATCTAATTTCGCGAAAGCCATTTCTGCGCGATCCAGGGTGGCCGAGCTAGCTGTGCAGACGGAGCTGCAAGACAGAATTGCAGCCGGGCCGCCCGTCGGCAGCGGGATTTCGTTCGACGGCTGGCTTAGCTGGAACAAATACGGGTGGGTGGTTTGTCCCCGTACAAAATGGACATGCAGTGACCCACAATGCGGCGTTGGATCTTCCTGCCAAGCGATGGCAGCGTTCGGGCTCGCTGGAGACGGTACTCAATTAGCCTACGGTCGGCGACCTACTTGCGGTGCAACGAATAGGCAGGGCAGGTCGTGCGGCAACAAGGCGGTGCCTGGTAAACGCCGCTGCAGGTTTCACGGCGGCCTATCGACCGGTCCCCGGACAGTTGAGGGACGAGCCCGAATAGCGTCAGCGCAGAAATTGCGGTGGGCCAAATTCCGATCGAGGGGCGTGCCCAACGAAACGCCTGAAGCCGTGAATTGTCCGACGCCAACGAAGCCGGAGCCCAGCTTGGTCGATCGTTACCAGGAAGCCGAGGACGAGATGACACCAAATTCATTCATGACGCTTTGAGCCGAGAAAGGCCGATTTTTGTGCACCTCATCCGGCAGCTGAATTATCAAACGGTGGGGCCGCGGGCAGGGCCGGAGCACATGCTCTGGTATGAAATTTGGGGGTTAGTTTGTGGGTACAATGCCGCTTGGTCTTCTAACCCCCTGGATAGCAAAGAATATTAAAAATTATAGGCGGACGACCGCTCCGCCGAACCGGTGTCCGCAATCCCCGCAGTGGAGCAGCTGACTCTTAATCAGTAGGTCATGGGTTCGAGTCCCATCGCGCTCACCAAGCAAAACCAAATACTTAACTCAGTTTTTTGAAACGACAATCTTACTCGAGAATACTTAGGGCAACATACGGGGCAACAATCTGCAAAGTTCGCCGAAGCCGTCTTGATGCAATCTTTCGCGTTCAGCGATCTACTCGTCAAGCTCGATGCTTGATAACGTCTGAGCGCCAGCGTCGCCGCTGGGGGCAAGACATGAAAGCTCTTGCAAGTCAGATCGGCGGGTTAACTTTTCTCTTTGGTGGCTTCACCGCCATCTTGGGCGTCTTAATATTTTTTGGTCGGGTTGCTAGGCTGGATGACGTCAGATGGGACGGCGTGCAAAAACTAAATGATGAATTTCTGACACTTCCGCTGGGCGTAACGGTTTCCGTTCTTGGGCTTGTGATTTCTCTTATCGGCGTTCTGATTGCAGGCCGATTTTATGAATCGAAATAGCCTGCACCTGTACGGCTCGATGTGCAGCGCGAATGCCCGTTGGGGCAGCCCAGTCCGGGCAAGGTCATGAAACAGATTCCACGACCAAAACCGCCACCACCACGACTACCACGACCGCCGCCACCACCACCCGCCGCGCTAGGGGTCGGCCATGACTCTCACCCTCAAACCGACCGACCTCGGCGGCGAGGACTATCACGAGGCCTTCGACGGCACTTAGTTTCGTGCGCTATATTCGCGGCTCAATCCATTTGAGGTAGGGGCATGGCCGAACGCCGGTTCGTGCTTGTCGATTTCACCTATAAGACCAAGACAGGTCACATTCGCCTAGTTGAGGCAGGGCGCACCCACAGCTTCTCACGAGTCGTTGCCCATGCCGCCACCAAGCGCGAGTTAGTCGCCAAGGAGCGACCGCCGCATTGGAGGCAGCCGGGTATGTTCCGGCCACCACCAGAGGCGCTAACCGACTTGGAGGTGGCCGAGGCGGAAGCCGAATTGAAGGCTCTGCAACGCCACGCGCTAGAGATCGTCGATCCGGAGACGGGTGATTAAGGTCGTACGCAGAACGTGAGCAATGCGGCGCAGGATGTCCGGATTTGGTGAGGGCCTTATGCGCCGGGACAGCCGGTGTTCACCTGCACAGCTTTTGATATAGCGCCTTTAAGACTGGCCCCTCTACATCGACCACCTTGGGCTGGTTCATGGAGTTGATGTGGGCAAGCTCGGCATAGCCGTCGCACTTGGTGTGAAAGACAATTATGCTGTCATCGCCATCGAGGCGCGAGTTTTTGTACATAATCCAGCGCCCGGTATTGTTGATGAGAATCGATTCTTTGTCGTAGAGCCAAACCATAGGGGGGCCGCCGAAAAGATCGTCCTCCGCAAGATAGACCCAATTCCTCGCGTAGGCTGGCGTTGCGAGAAGCATAGCCGTAAGCAGCGCAATAAAGGTCTTCATGTCATCCCCCGAAAGGGAACAATGCAGTTATTTTCTGCCCCTCGCAACGCAACGAAAATTAATTTCCGTCCCCAAATTTGCCGAGGGTTCTGTAGGTCGCGAATTGCGGTTTCACGTCCGCTTTCGGGGGAGGAGCCGACATCGAAGTGACGACTATTTACTCCGCTTATGACCCTAAACCGACTTGACCCCGCTATCACCTCGCACAGTAGCAAGGCGTCATGCCCCGGAACATACCGCAGAGTTTTCCGTTGGGCCTGTGCTGTTCTTGCTTCTTCCGCCAGAGATGTTCGGTATATGAGCAGCGTTGAGCGGCCGACGTCGGGCGCCGGCTTCCGCCCCCTGCGCGAAGGAAATTCCCATGGAAAAATCCCGGTTCACACAGGTGCTCGCGCATGCAGGCACGCACACGATCATAGCAGCTGCGATTGTTTTGGCGAGTTCGTCATTCGCTCAAGCGGGAAAGTGTGATTATACAAAATTCGTTCAATGTATCAAAAATTGTCAAACAGCAGTAAATCGCTCGGATCGTTTTTTTTCCCAGAAATACGATCTATGCGGCAATCGTTGCGAACGGTTGCGCCCATCAGGATGTAGATAGAAAAGGTCAGGTTAGAAATCAGGGTCTATAAAGATGCGGAATAATGATCACACCTCAAGTGAGGGCTGAAACCATCAATTCGCATCTTGTGATGATCTGCCGGGTTTAAGCATTCGCTCCTCGCCCCCCTGACCCATCGCCTGACGTACATCTCAAGCGCAGTAGCGGCCCAAACCGCTCCGCGCTTTTGCTCATAAAGCGCACGACGCCTTCTCGATAAAGTTGGCAATCGTCTTTGCGGCCACCGTCAGCCCAGCGCGCAACACGCAATCAAATTTGCTGCATTGCACGAGTCCGAAAGTGGCCCTTAGCAGACATCTCAGGCGCGCCATCCATTGTCCGCTTTCGGGGCCAAAGCGGACTCAAAACTAGA
This sequence comes from Pseudolabrys sp., assembly GCA_036491675.1. Classification (GTDB taxonomy): domain Bacteria; phylum Pseudomonadota; class Alphaproteobacteria; order Rhizobiales; family Xanthobacteraceae; genus Pseudolabrys. The sequence continues at coordinate 67,591 of DASXBN010000015.1, forward strand.
AGAGCAGACATTAATTTGGGCGACCATCATCGGATTTTTTTGTTGGCGCGTTGAGGCCAGCGTCTCATGCGTCGTTTACTTGATTTCCACGCCGGCCGCTTTGATCAGCGCAGCATTGCTATCGATTTCCTTGCTCACGAAGCTGTCGAAATCGCCAGGCGTCATCGGCTGTGGATCGCCGCCCACCGCCGCAAGCTTTGCTTTGGTAGCGGGATTCCGCAGCGCCTTGAGTGCTTCAGCATTGAGTCGTTCTATGATGTCCTGCGGCGTGCCCTTCGGCGCCCAGAAGCCAACCCAGAAGTCATAGGCGGAGTTTGGTACGCCGGATTCGACCGTTGTCGGAACATTCGGCAATTGGGATGACCTCGAAGAGCCCGAGACTGCAAGAATCGAAAGTTTTCCGCTATCGACGAGCGCGCGCGCGGCGGGCAGGGGAATGAAGTAAAAAGCGCAATCGCCCTGCATTACGGCGGTCAAACCTTCCGGTCCGCCTTTGTATGGGACGTGCTGCGCCTCGATGCCCGTTGCCATACGGAAACGTTCTGCGTTGAGATGACCGGCAGTGCCGACGCCAGGGGAGGCATAGTTCATTTTGCCCTTGTTGGCTTTCGCATCGGCAACGAGATCCATGACCGATTTGTACTTGTTGGGCTGTACGACAAGCACATTTGGCATGCTCACAAGCGCGGTGATGCCAGCGAGGTCCTTGCGAGAATCATAGCCGGGATTGGAGTTGGTGGTGGCAACCACAGCAAATGAGGCCGATTGAACGAGCAAGGTATAACCGTCCGGTTCAGCCTTTGCGACGGACCGAATACCAATTACACCGCCGGCACCGGGCCTGTTCTCGACGACGATCGGCCCGCCCAGTTGCTGAGAAAGCTGCTCCATCACGATTCTTGCGACGATGTCTACGCTGCTTCCCGCCGAGAACGGCACGATCACGCGGATCGGCTTGTTCGGGTAAGATTGCGCTGACGCGAGCTCACTCGTGAAAATAATCGCTGAAAGCGCCCATGCGAGGGCCATTATGCGTCTGGTCATTACTTCCTCCCTTTATGCCGACATTGCGGCGTAACGCGTGTTAGGTAACTAGGCGGATGCCGCCGCGGCGAGGCGCTTCGGCTATGCTTGCCGGTCACGGCTTTATGGTCAACTATCAATACGAGCTCGACGACATCGTCAAAACCACCAAGCCTTCGCCAATGCGTTAGTCGCATCACCGGCGGTTGGCCGGCTATTGTGCTCCCTGCAAGCCCATAGCGAATCATCGTCAGGTGAGCCGCTTTGCCCTGTCAGGAAATCCGAATCGTCGCATTTCTTCCGGAGCAAAGGGATAAGGCGAGTTGGGTGCCGATAGCCACGTGAAGTTCAGCTTGAGGACTCCGAAATAAAGGAAGCCGGCCATGTACGCGAAGCCGATCCCCCAGTCCCACGTAGTCGCCACACCCTGTATTAGGTAGACGTAGTAAACACCGAGCGGAAGAAATCCCAGCAGGGCAGTTACCATGCCGGGATTATATGGCGCTTTTAGTTTCACATTGGTGAGAATGCCGTGCGCAACGACTTGTAGAAATCCCACCAACATTGGTCCGAGCGCAAGCCAAATTACAGTCGGGAAAAAGACAGGAGCGAGATAAAGCACATATGACCAGATCAGGTTGATGACCATCGCTCCGTTTTGATTCAACGGATAGCGGTCTGGCTTGCTGCTTGGCCAAACCACGAGGTTGACCAGCGGCGGAAAGCCGCCCGGCCACCCATATTCTTCATATTGATGCGCAAGCATCATTATAAAATTCAGCAGCAGCACGCGCTGTATCAACGACATGTCGCGCCACAGAAAAAATGAGACTGCCCCCACGCCAATCGCAACGACTGCGCCAAGATCGTACCAATGACGTCTAAGAAATCTCATTTATTCGCTCCATTTCGACAAATGCCATTTTAATTCTAATCGGACGATGTTCGGATGCACGACCATCGGCTTCTGTCGTCTCGATCAAAACATAAGGCTTGTCGGGGGCTCCTAGGAATGCTCGTACTGCGGCCGTTGGCAACGACGGCTCTATCCCGGGATGGAGCTCATATCGGCTCGTTCGGAGCTACCAACGACGAGAAGAACGACGAGTGATAATCAATGTCGGCTATTGGCCCATAGCGGACGTGTCTACCGCACTGGAATCCTTTTCGTCGTCCTCTCATTTTTTATGGACATTTTGGAGCGCCGGTCCTCCTGTTTTTGCTACCGATTATTCTGCTCAGGAATAAAGAATCGAAATATCCGTTTTCAGAGCGGAAATGAAAAGTAAGCTGTCATAAAAAGGACCTTGTCTCGCCGATTTTCATAATTGAGAATTCTTGCGGCGAGACCTGTAGTGTCTCGCGCTCTTTTGCCAGAAGCGTCGGCGGCTCGGTGAGCGGCTCTCGCGTCAATTTGAACACACCCCAATGCATGCCGATAGATTGTTTCGCACCGACTTCTTTGTGCACCTCAAATGCCTCGCGCGGGTCGATGTGGTAATTGCCAAAAACTTCCCGAGGGAAATATGCACCTATCGGAACGAGTCCGAGATCTATCTTCGCGAATCTCTTTCCGATCTCTTTGAAGTATTCTGAGTGGTATCCAGTATCGCCCGCGAAATAAATTATGCCGGCGGGAGACTCGACAACATATCCGCCCCAGCCGATCTCACGCTCGTCGCCGAAGAGCCACCTCTTCGACCAGTGCTTCGCGGGCACGGCGTGGATTGTAATCGCCTGCACAGCGATTTTACTCCACCACGGCAATTCAACGACGTTTGTAATGTTCTCGTTCTTGAACCACGTGCCCACGCGCTCCGGGACGACATATCGCGGTACATTGCCGAGTCGCAGTATCGTCGGTCGATCCAGATGATCATAATGCGTGTGGCTGACAAGCGCGACATCGATTCGGGGGAGGTTCTCAAAACGGATGCCGGGCCGCGCGTGCCTTTTCGGCCCCAACCAGGAAATAGGCGAAGCACGTTCGCCCCACATCGGATCGGTAAGAATGTTCATACCCGCGACTTGGATAAGAAAGGTCGCGTGCCCAACCCAAGTCAACTGGATATTTTTAGGGTCAGGGTTCTGGATACGCGCGATATCGGGAGAGGCATATTCCGGCACGTACGGAGGAGCTTTTGTTTCGACGTACGATGGCCCAAAACGCCATTTGAGAAATGTTCCTAGTATCGACATAAGACAAGCATAACCGGCTGCCTCCGGCGTGCAGAAAACCTATGAAGGCTTCTGCCTCGCCGGAGATGTGGATGAAAAGTGGACTAAAAATGGCGCGCCGATCGACCTCCATTTAAACTGCCCGCGCGGGATGTAGCCATCCACCGAGCCAGCGATGCGCCGCCGGAATTACACCCCAGACCATGATCGGCGCCATGAGCGGCACAAGCGCGAGCGTCTTCCCCCACATGGGCCAAGGACCAATCAAGGGCCACAGACCGTAGAGCAGTCCGGTGAGGACCGGGTAGACGCCGGCCGCAACTGCAATCGAAAAACGTACGCGGGACACCGGTGCCGGACGAGATATAGCAGCAGGATTTGATGCAGAATGGGTTTGTGTAGACATAACGTCGCTCCTCTGATATACGAAACGTATCGTTTCGATATAATTATATAGAACGGCTCGTTCCGTTATGTCAAGATGTTCGCTAGAAACCTTTCGGCCGGGCACCGAAACACTGGGGGACGCTCGTCCCGGTGCCCGGATACCGCATTGACATGATCGAGGCGTTCTATGAGTAACACCGCGACATCCGTCCGCCATGGCCACAGCGAGAAGCGCACCTCGATTGGCCCGCGGCGCAGTCCGCAGACCGAGGCCGCCATTCTTGAGGCCGCCGAGGCGATCCTGAACGAGAGCGGTCATGCGGCTTTCACCATCGAGGCGGTCGCTCGTCGCGCAGGCGCCGGTAAGCCGACGATCTATCGTTGGTGGGGCAGCAAGACAGCATTGCTTCTCGACGTCTACCGGCAGCGCAAACTTGAGGTGCCCAATCCAGATACAGGCTCGCTCGAAGGCGATCTCGTGGCGATAATCCGCGGCGTGTACCGCTTTTGGCGCGACACACCCGCGGGCGCGGTGTTTCGCTCGGTGATTGTGGCGGCGCAATCCGAGCCTGAAGCCCTCGGTCCGCTGACCGAGTACGCGCGCGACCGGCGCGAGAACATCACTGGGGTCGTCGAGCGCGCGCGAGTGCGCGGCGAGGTGAGGGATGACGCGGATCCGGAGGCGTTCGCGGACCTGTTCGTTGGCTATCTGTGGGGGCGTCTGCTGACAGACCGAATCGACGACGACCCCGACGAGATCGCCCGCGCCGCCGCCACGATGATGGGAGGTATCGCGACTCCGCGTATGGCCGAGCCGCGTTCGCGCTGAACGTTGCTTCTACTGTGGGGGCTTCGATGCTCAGGGCTGGCTGTCACTCTTCGCCACCGGCCTGGGCGCGTTGGGTCTGCCCGGCTGGCGCAGGAATCGAAGCCAAGCCGCCTAAATCTAATTTACTTCGCGGCAGTGGACGGAAACCCTCGGGCGCAACGCTCGGGTCTTTTTGTTGGCTATGAATGTCCGCTTATGGCCCAAAGCGGTCATTCACAGCGCTGCAACAATTTGGTCGCTACTGGACAATAGCGGACATTGATCAACGGCCAATCGCCCCTAATTTATGAGTATACGCTAGGACCGTCCGGGACATTGAAGCTAATCCGATTCTGGCGTATTAAACTATGCAGCTGCCCGACCCCGCCGCCTTCATGTCCGCGCCGGTTAGCCGTGGCGAGGTTGGGAGATTCGGCCGCGACCATGAAAACAATCCCTCCAGAGTACGCTTGACCGTCGAGGAGAAGGCGTTGGCGAAGGCGAGCGGTGTGTCAGAACTCGAATGGGCTCGCGGAAAGCTCCGCCTCCAGCACGAACTAGTGACCGGACAGCGGCAACGGTGAGACAGGTAAGCGCCTAATGCCACCCCTCAAGAACAATCGACACGAGCGCTTCGCTTTGGCGCTTGCTGAAGGCCGAAGCGCTACCGAGGCTTACTCGCAAGCTGGTTACAAGCCCTGTCGTCAAAATGCAGCTCGATTGATGACAAAAGACGACATCAAGGCCCGTTTGGCCGAGCTACAGGCTGTAGCGGCTAAGAAAACCGAGGTGACGGTGGAGAGCTTGCTGGCTGAGTTGGAACAGGCTCGCATTCGTGCTGACGGCCTCGATCAGCTTTCCGCCGCTGTGAAAGCTATCAGCGAAAAGGCGCGGATTAGCGGCTTATTGGTGCAAAAGGTGGAGGTTGGCGGCCCAGGCGATTTTGCCCACTGCGACTCGTTTGCCGATCTCGCGGACCATATGCTGAGAGAGTTTCCTAGCAGCAATTTCCGCGAAATCACTGAGCGTGATCGGGAAGGCCTTGCTGAGCTTCTAGATCGGCAAGCCAGTGAGGCGTTTGCATACCTGGAAGCCATTCAGGCGCGGCGCATCGCCTACGGCAAATCCGTGGTTCACAACCGCGTCTAGCGGGGCCGCAGCAATAGCAAAGGCCCCGGCTTGTGACCGGGGCCTTAGTCTTTGGGATGGATTAGGAGCCGCGATGGTCAGGGTCACAAGCGAAGGCTTGCTGCGGGCTGACGGTCGCCACAGCCGTGACGCCAACGACGAGCGCAAAGGCGATGGCAATAAGTGCGAGGGCTTTTTTCATGGGCACTCCTCTCCAAGGCAACGGTACGATAAGCCGAATCCATGTTGATTGTGACCTAACGTTTGCGTGAAGTGGTGGCGATAAAGCTGACTTACGCCATCTCGCGCTTGATGCGATGCACGGTGCCGGTGCCGAGATCCAACGCCTTGGCGACTGCCAGAATGCCGGTTCCCTTCCTCAATTCCCTCTGAGCCTTGCGCTCGATCTCGCCGCTAATCTTTGGCCTGCCAAGCCGCTTCCCTTGGGCTACAGCCCGCTTGAGCCCGAGCTTGACCCGCTGGCGGATCATTGACCGCTCGAATTCAGCAAACGCCCCGCAGACCTGGAACATCAATTTGCCTGCTGGCGTCGTCGTGTCGATTGCCTGCTGTTCGAGGAATAGATCGACGCCGCAAGCCTCTAGCTCTTGGATCGTGCCGAGCAGATCAATCAGCGACCTCCCCAAGCGATCTATGGCCCATGCCATGACAACATCGAACTTGCGCCGCTTGGCGTCATTGAGCAGGGCATCGAGTCCTGGCCGATGATTGCGGCCCTTGCTGCCGCTAATGCCTGCATCGCTGTAGGTCTCGACGATCTCCCAGCCTCGGCGTTCTGCGATCTGCCTAAGCTCTCGCACTTGGTTTTCGACGCTTTGCCCATCAGTTGAAACACGGCAATAGATTGCAGCATTGCGTTTGCGAGCCATCATCATCGCTAATCTCCCTTGCTATGGCTGAATCATAGCGAGGTCTATACGACAATCAATTGGTTTTTGTATGGCGTATATGGTCTTATGCAGAACCAATGATTACGCGGCCTTCAGTTAAGCGCAATCGCATGGGTTTTTTGTATAGGCTTGCTGTGTGATAATCTCGCCGTCCGGCCAATCATCGGGTGACGTAATGGCGATGATAGTGCGACTAATATTTGC
>DASXBN010000016.1:0-2499 GCA_036491675.1 Pseudolabrys sp.
TGGGTCGCGCAGGGCGACGAGGCGAGCTGGTGGTGGCTATTGGCCTACTTTGTCGTCCTCACCGTCGGCGAGCTCTATCTTTCGCCGATCAGCCTTTCGCTGGTGTCGAAGGCGGCGCCGGCGCGCATGCTCTCGATGATGATGGGACTATGGCTGGCGACGAGCTTCACCGGCAATCTCATGGCCGGCTGGCTCGGCAGCTTCTGGAGCGCCATGGACAAGGTGAGCTTCTTCGCGATGCTCGCAGGCCTGGCCGCGCTGGCCGGCATCGTCATCTTCGCCTTCAACCGGCCGCTCCGGGACATCCTGGAGGGCTAGACTAGTTTCTGTCGCGAAATGCGCGGATTTGCGCGAGCACGCGTCGGTTATGCCGATGAATTTGGCCTAAAATTAAGGGCGGCGGAATTGCCAGGTCTTTTCGCGTTGTTTTCGGCATGGATTGGCGTCTGCCGGGCGCAGTCTTGCGGCTGGCGACGTGATGAGGCGCGGGCGGCTTTTGCTCCACCTGCGCCACGATCAGCGATGGTTTATCGGGTGGCTTTGCGCCGGCGCGCCGAGCGCTTGGTCAGGAGGGCGGCAATGATCATGAGGTTGTTGGCGAGCACCGCCGCGCCAACGAACAACGCAAAGCGCTCGGCGCCCTCGGCACGGCAGCGCTTCATGCCGCGACCGCGCATCAGCACCGAGATGCGGCCCTCGATGCCGGCTCGAAAGCGCTGGCCTTGCTTGAACGCCGCCGACTTTTCGTAGGCCTGGCGTTGCAGCGTTTTGCTGCCGCCGCGCTGCGGAATGCACACCGTGTTGACGCCGTCATTGACGCAGGATGCGATGTTGCGCTCGGTGAAAAAGCCGCGATCCGACGCATAGAGTTCCGCGGCACGTCGGAAGGCGCGACGGTGACGCTGGAGCGACGGCGCCACATGAACTTCGTCCGACGGGTTTCCCCTGAGCACCTCATACTGGGTGATCAAACCTTTGGCGCTTTCGGCAAGAAACACCTTGTGGCCGAACTCCACGGGGTTGCGCACCTTGCCGCGCTTGATCAGGTCGGTGTGCGGCTCAAAGATCGAATAGATCTTCTCGGCATTGGGGACCTGCTCGCCGTCGAGCACGCGGCGGCGTGCCTGAGCGATCACGCGCTCGCCGAGACCGCAATAATGCGCGATCTCCTCGCGCAGGGCGTCGATCGTCATGGCGGCCATCAGGTCCTTGCCGCGCAACTTGGCAGTCTTGGCGAGTGCGGCTTTGGCGCTCGCCACCACCTCCTCGGCAATCTCGATCAGCGCCCGGTAGGTCGCGGGCTGTCGCGACTTGGCCCCTTGCCGCTGGCGCGTCGTCATGCGTTGAATGTCGTACATGCGACGGTGCGTGGCGCGCCGGCGATCGCGAAAACCATTGATACGCCGCAACTTCAGCGCCTTGGCGAGCTGACCGACCAGACGCGTGACGACGCGCACCACGTCCCACAACAAGGTGTTGTCGGTCGGGTGATGAATGTCGGTCTCGACCACCGTGGTGTCGACCCGCAGCTTGGCGCCATCCTCCAAGCCGAGCACGACCGCGGCCTGAACGACGAGATCATTGATGGCTTTGAGCGTCTGCGGCGTCAGTCGATTGAAGCCGCGGTTGAAGGCGTCATGCTTGGGCACCGGATCGCAGTAGAAATCGGTGAACTGGCGCCGCGTCAATCCGTCGGCGATCCGTTCGCGCAGCTCGCGATAATCCCAGTTCTTGACGCGCATCAGAACGAGCGAGCGCAGCACCTGCGCCGCCGTCAAACCGCGACGGCCCTTGCGCGGCTTCTTCAGGCCGCCGACCAGATCGCGCCGCACCCGCTCGATCATCTCGTGCTGGGTGTCGAGGAAATTCGAAATCGCCTCCAGCAACGGCTCCAGGCGCACGCCCTGCCGCATCAGTTCGACATCAGCAAAGCTCATCTGCCGCGCCGCCGGTCGCGCCACGGCTCAGCTCTTGCGCTTGCCTGCACTGGTACGCGTGCGCTTCAACGCTTTGACGTAGCGCGGCCCGGCCTGGATCAGCAAATCCTGCAGCGCACGCCCATTGTCCACGGCGCGGCGCACTTCGCCGGCCAGTTCTTCAGGCACGTAAACCGCGAACCGGCGTCCGTTGTGCCGACCATACAGAACGTGACTTTGATGCTGCTCGCCGGACAAACACGCCGGGCAGTTAGGGTGTATGCACGGACTGCGTCGAAAGCTCAGTGAGCCGAGCATCGCCGGCCACAACGCCGCCGCCTCGCTCTGCATCCAGCGAATGACATCGGCAGGCGTTTCGGTCTTGGCGCGAATCATCTCTCATGTGTGTCACATCACCCATGAATATGGCAAGCAAAACTTCCAGCAAAAAACGCTGGAAACCTCTATTCCACCGTAATATTTTGCCTTTCGCGACAGAAACTATAATAGTCTAGCGTGGCCACTGCATGATCGGAACGGTGCTGATCGCATTCGCTGGTGAACCATTGATTATCTTCGTACT
>DASXBN010000017.1:0-4481 GCA_036491675.1 Pseudolabrys sp.
CGAGCGCGGTGCCGATCCAGAAGCTGCCGTTGATGACGAGATCGGTCCAGCCGCGGTAGCGCGCCGGCACCAGCTCCTGAATGGTCGAATTGATGGCGGTGTATTCGCCGCCGATGCCGGCGCCGGTGAAGAAGCGAAACAACGCGAAGCTCGCCAGATTCCACGACAGCGCGGTCGATGCGGTGGCGATGAGATAGACCGCGAGCGTGATGAAGAACAGCCGCTTGCGCCCGAGCCGATCGGTGAGCCAGCCGAAGAACAGCGCGCCGAGCACGGCGCCGGCGAGATAGGCGCTGCTGGCAAGCCCGACATCGGCGTTGGAGAAACGAAGCTGCGGGCTCTCCTTCAGTGCCGGCGAGATGGCGCCGGCGAGCGTCACCTCGAGGCCGTCGAGGATCCAGGTGATTCCGAGCGCGACGACCACGAGGGTGTGGAAGCGGCCCCAGCGCAGCCGGTCGAGCCGCGCCGGGATGTCGGTCGTGATCACCGCCGCGCTGGCTTGTGACGGCGCGGGCGCCGCGGCCGGGACCGTCAGTGTCATCATCGCCTCATCATGGCCGCAGCATGCGCCTTCCGTTCAGGGCAACGATTTGCGCGCCGGCGCGTTCCGCGATGCCGTGGGTGCGCCGCTTCCCTTCGCCCCGGCCGCGCCATAGATTGAGCGCGGCCATAAACCGTCGCCTTCCGAGGAGCCGCCTTCCATGTCCTCCACCGCCGTCACCTGGATCGTCATCGGCGTGATCGTCGTGCTCGTGCTGTGGATCATCTCGATCTACAACGGGCTCGTCGCCATGCGCCAGCGGGTCAATCAGGCCTTCTCCGACATCGACGTGCAGACGAAGCAGCGCCACGACCTCATCCCCAACCTAGTGGAGACGGTGAAGGGTTATGCCGGTCACGAGCGCGGCACGCTGGAAGCCGTGGTGCAGGCGCGCAACGCGGCGATCGCCGCGCAGTCGGGAGGGGTCCCCGCCCAGGTGGCGGCCGAGAACGTGCTCACCGGAGCGCTGCGGCAACTGTTAGCCCTGAGCGAGGCTTACCCCGATCTCAAGGCCAGCCAGAACTTCCAGCAGCTCCAGGCTCAGCTCTCCGACATCGAGAACAAGATCGCCGCCGCGCGCCGCTTCTTCAACAACGCGGTGCAGGAATACAACACCGGCATCCAACAGTTCCCCGCCGTGCTGCTGGCGAGCGCGCTCGGATTTGCGCCGAAGGATTTCTTCGATGTCGGCGTCGAGGAGCGCAAGGTGCTCGACCAGGCGCCGCAGGTGAAGTTTTGATGCAGCATTCCGGCATTCAGCTTATCGATCTCAGCATTAGCTGGTTGCCGTCGTCCCCGCGCAAGCGGGGACCCATATTCCAGAGGCGGTGGTTATGGGTCCCCGCTTGCGCGGGGACGACAGTTATGTGAGCTGATCAACATTTCGGTACAGCGGCGCGCCCCGGAATGACAGGAAGGTCTAATGGCCGCCTACGGACTCTACACCCACATCCAGTCGAACAAGCGGCGATCGATCGCGCTGCTCATCGGCCTGTTCTTCCTCGTTTATCTCCTGGTCTACGCCGGCGCGCTCGTGGGCGAGGCGCTCACCATCGACGCGCCGCCCGACGTGCTGTTGCGCCGCGCGCTGAGCGACGCGCTCTACGCCGCGCCCTGGGCGACGCTCGGCACGGCGCTGTGGATCTTCATCGCCTACAAATTCCATCAAAGCATGATCGACGCGGTAACTGGCGGGCGTGACGTGACGCGGCAGGAGGAGCCGCGGCTCTACAATCTGCTCGAGAATCTGTGCATCTCGCGCGGCATCACCACGCCGAAGCTCAAGGTGATCGAAGATGACAGCCTCAACGCCTTCGCCACGGGGATGAACGACAAGCAGTACTCGATCACGGTCACCACAGGCCTCATCAATGCGCTCAACGACGCCGAGATCGAGTCGGTGCTCGGCCACGAGTTGACCCACATCCGCAACGGCGACGTGCGCATGCTGGTGATCGCCGTGATCATCGCCGGCGTAATCGCGTTTTTCGCCGAGCTCGTCTTCCGCCTGCTGTTCCAAGGCGGGTTTCGCTGGCGCGGCGGGCGCGACAGCGGCGATCGCAAAGGCGCCGGCGTGGCGATCCTCATCGCCCTCGTGCTCATCGCGGTCGCCTGGATGCTGTCGATCGTCATCCGCTTCGCGCTCTCGCGCAAGCGCGAATATCTCGCCGACGCGGGCTCGGTCGAGCTGACCAAGAACCCGGATGCGATGATCTCGGCGCTGCGCAAGATCGAGGGCCGCGGCGAGCTTCCGGGCGCGACCTCGGCGGTGATGGAAATGTGCATCGACAATCCGCGCGAGGGATTTTCCAACATCTTCGACACCCATCCGCCGATCGATGCGCGCGTGGCGGCGTTGGTGAAATTCGCCGGCGGCCACGACCCGGGCCCGCTGGCGCTGCCCGTGCCGAGCGAAGTAGAAGCCGACGAGGGCGAGGATGTCGATCAGAGTGCTCCCGCCGGGCCGTGGGGCGGATCGCAACCAGCGCCCGGAAGCGGCGAGCCGTTTCTGCCAAGCCGGCCGCCGGTCGAGCTCGGCTCCTCGCCGTCAGCAGAGCCCGGCCCGTGGGGTCCGCACCGGAAATAGCCGGCGCCTTGGCAGCGCCGTTTCAGTAGAGTGCAATCGCACTTGGTCCGTGCGGCCAATCTCTGACTTTCGCAAAGCGCGGCCGGAAACCGCAGGCGACAGAGCAACGGTGCCGAGGTGCAGCTGGCCCGTTTCAATCCGGACCAGCTGCCAAAGCGAGCCAGGGATATTACGAGGAGGCTTTCGTCCTCGTGGTCCTATTGGCAGGCACATGTTTGACGACGACCTTCTTGCCGTTGTCGTGGCGATAATGCCGCGCGTGCGAGGCCTTGAGATGCACGGTGCGGTGATGACGGGCCATGACCTTCTTCCCGTCGGCCCGGTGGCTCGCCTTCATTTTATGTGCACCGGTCGCTTGCGATTGCGCGGGCTGAACGCGCTCCTGCGTCGATGCAGTGGAAGGCGATGCGGCGAACGCCGCCGTCCCGAAGCCGAAGGTGGCAGCGGTCGCGAGTACCAGCACAAGCTTATTCATGATGTCCTCCTGGGGTGATGACAAGCAAAGCGTCTCTCTTTGCTTGTGCTCGAAAAGTAATGACTCTTGCGTTCTTCTCCTAATTACAAATGTCACACGTACATGAACCGACGTTTATCAATGTGAATGGTCGTTTTGCTTCGTGAACATCCGTTCAGCGGCAGCACGAAGCGATGAGGCGCCGCTCCTGCGTGCACGCGCGCAGGCTTCCATGGCCGGCAGCTGCTCAACGCTGCGCTGAACTTGAGAGAGCGTTCGAATGGTCAAGCTACGTCGTGGACTCAATTAATGCGCAGCCACAGCCGTATGGATGCAAGCTGGACGAATGCGAAGTAGTCGGCAGCGAGCTTGTCGTAGCGGGTTGCCACACGCCGACAGCGCTTAATCTAAATTGAAGAACCACTCGACCAGGTTGCGAGCCCGGCCCGGATCGCAGCAGCCCCTATCACTGCGGCTTGATGCCTGCGAACTTGATCACCTTGGTCCATTTGTCGATGTTTTCGGCGATGAACTTGGCGAACTCGTCCGGCGAGTTCGGGGGCACCGCCACCGCGCCGAGATCGGCGAACCGCTGCTTGATGTTCGGGTCGAGCACCGCCGCGTTGGTCTGCTGGTTGAGCGTCGCGATGATCTCGGGCGGCGTGCCCCTCGGAACGCCGAAACCGATCCAGCCGGCCGCCTCGTAGCCCTTGAGGACGCTGTCGATCGTCGGCACGTCCGGCAGGAATGGCAGTGGTTCCGTCGTCGTCACGCCCAGCGGCCGGATCTTTCCGGCCTTGATCTGGGGCAGTGAGGTCGGCGTAACGTCGAACATCACCTGTACCTGCCCGGCGACGAGATCGGTCACCGCCGGCGTCGAGCCCTTATAGGGGATATGCGTCAGGTCCACGCCGGCCATGAACTTGAACAGCTCTCCCGCGATATGCTGCGGGCCGCCGATGCCGGCCGACGCCATGTTGAGCTTGCCGGGATTGGCCTTGGCGTAGGCGATGAACTCGGAGATGGTCTTGACCGGCACCGAGGGATGGACCTCCATGACCAGCGGAACGCTCTCGACCTTGCCGACCGGCGCGATGTCGCGGACAAAGTCGAAGCTGAGCTTCTCATAGAGCGCGACGTTGATCGCGTTCTGCGAGTTCACCAGCAGCAGCGTGTAGCCGTCGGGCGGCATGTGGGTCACGGCTTCGGTCGCGATGTTGCCGGCGGCGCCCGGCCTAACCTCGACGAGGAATTGCTGGCCAAGCTTTTCCGACAGGAATTGCGCGATCAGGCGCGCGACGATGTCGGACGCGCTGCCCGCCGCCTGGCCGACGATGATCTTCACCGGACGCGACGCATAGGCCTGCGCGCTGGCGCAAGCCGGGAGCACCGCAGCCCCC
>DASXBN010000018.1:0-4018 GCA_036491675.1 Pseudolabrys sp.
TTTAAGTTTTGAGCTGAAGGCCGTCTAATTGTGAATATGCATAAACAATATTAGTCCGGTACATATTGCGTCGGGAATTGCGGCCGAACTCCGGGCGCACCGATCTGAGCTGACGACGGATCGGCGATTGGCGTTGTGAGCGTATCTACAGCACGTCCCGGCCGGATTGAATCGGGATTCTCAAACGAGAAAGACCGGCAGCGCCGACCCGTAACAGGTCTTGCCGTAGGGGGGGCGCCAAACCCAATTGCGCCGCGCTGCCGGTAACGCCAGCATGGCGGCTAATCACGCAGCCACCGAGGTGAGATTTATGTTTTGAGCTGAAGGTTGTCTAATTGATATTGTGCAGAAGCAACATCAACGCGGTGCATATTGTGACAGAAATTGGCGGCCGAACTGCGGGGCCGCCGATTTTGGTTGGCAACGGATCGGCGATCGGGGTGGTAACTGTATCCGTACTGGCGACCGAAGGCGGTTCCGACCCGCGCCTGGCCTATGAGGCGCTGCGGGGCATCCTGGCGGCGGGGGTAACCGTCCGGTGAGGGCCGCTGGGACGGTCCTTGACAGCGCGACGGGTGATGTGATCGGCAGCGGCTACGCGGCGGCCATTTGTGGACCGGCGCGCGTCCAATTCCACGGCAATAGCTCGTCGATGCGCCTGGCGGGATAATCCTGCAGGCGCGCCAGCACGTCAGCAAGCCAGGCTTGGGGATCGACGTCGTTGAGCCGAGCCGTCTGGATCAGCGTCAGCACGACCGCAGCGCGCTCGCCACCGCGGTCGGACCCCGCGAACAGCCATGACTTTCTGCCGAGAGCAATTCCGCGCAGTTCGCGCTCGGCCGCATTGTTGCTGATACAGATGCGACCGTCGTCGAGGAAGCGCGTGAACACGTCGACGCGCCTGAGCATGTAGTCCATCGCCTTGGCGACTTCGTTGTGGCGCGAGAGCTTGGCCCGCTCCCGTCTCATCCACTCGATAAGATCGTTCACCAGTGGCGCGATGTCCTGGCGGCGCACCGCCAGGCGCTGCGCGGGCGACAAGCCGTTGATCGAGCGTTCCAGCGCGAAGATCGCGTCGAACTTGCGAACCGCCTCGAACGCGATCGGCGAGATCGTGGTTTGCTTTCCCGTGCGCGCTTGCGCAGCAATGTCGGCAAGCTCGAACAGCTTCCTTCTCGCGTGGGCCCAGCATCCCGCTTCCGTGATCGGTCCCGGTTGTCGATCCGGCGCGTAAAGCGCATTGAACCCAGCATAGGCGTCGGCCTGGAGAATCCCGCAATAGCCGGCGAGATGCCGCTTAGGATGGATGCCGGCGCGATCGGGCGAGTAGAAGAACACGGCCGCCGGCGGCGCCGCGCCGCCGAACGGACGGTCGTCGCGCACATAGGTCCAAATCCGCCCGGTCCGCGTCTTCACCTTGGCCAGCACCGGCACGGTGGTGTCGTCGCCGTGGACCCGCTCGGCGGCGAACACGTGCGCCTTGATCAGCTCGTAGAGCGGCATCAGCGTGGCCGCGCACGCGCCGACATGATCGGCCATGGTCGACACCGACAGATCGATGCCCTCGCACGCGAACCGGTCGCTCTGCCGGTTGAGCGGCTGATGGTTGGCGTATTTGTCGAACAGGATCATCGCCAGCAGGCTCGGCCCGGCGAAGCCGCGCGCGATCGCGTGGAACGGCGCCGGCGGCTGCGTGATCTTCTCGCAGGAGCGGCACGAGAACTTCTCGCGCACATGCTCGGTCACGAACCACTGGCGCGGCACTACGTCGAGCGTCTCGGTGACATCCTCGCCAATTTTGGAAAGCTTGCTGCTGCCGCAGCACGGGCACGACGTCGGCGCCGGGTGGACGACGCGCCGGCGCGGCAGATCAGCGGGAAAGTTGCGCCGCGTCGCTGCGGGCCGCGTGAAGCCCCGCACGTGAACGCGCGCCGCCTTGGCCTCATCCTCGGCCGCCGCCGCGGCCAGCTCCTCGAGTTGCAATTCCAGCTGATCGATCAGCCGCTGGCTGCGCTCGGCGCGCGGACCGAACATCTCCCGCTTCATCTTGGCGATCACCAATTGCAGGTGCTCGATCAGCGCCTGCGCGCCCACCAGCTTGGCGCGCGTCTCGATCAGCGCCGCCTTCAGCTCTGCGCTGTCGTCGGGAAGATAATCGGCGATCTCGGCCATGCGCAGGACACCAACACAATCGCGCTGATTCGTGCAATAAATTTCGCGTCCTGAGTCAATGCGCCGCAGCTTATTCAGAGCTTATCCGGCCGATGCGGGACGCCACGTGTGTTGGGGATTTCTCCAATCAATTCCATCGAGCAGATAAGCGAGTTGCGAGCTCGAGATCGAAACGACGCCGGCAGTGGCCGATGGCCAAATGAACCGACCGCCCTCCAGCCGTTTGGCGTAGAGTGACATGCCCAGGCCATCGTGCCAGAGAACCTTGATGAGCTTGCCGCTCTTGCCGCGGAACACGTAGAGATCTCCGCCGTGAGGATCACGCTCGAAGCCCTCCTGCACCAGCAAGGCCAGCGCGTTCATGCCGCGACGCATGTCGGTATGGCCGGTCGCAATCCAGACGCGTACGCCGGAAACAATCGGGATCATCGCCGCCGACCCTCGACCAGCACCGCGACCGCCGCCGTCAAGCTCGCCGCGTCGACCGCGCCCGTGATCCGCATCCGCGCTCCGGTCGCAAACTCGATCTCGATCGTGCCGGCGCCGGGCAGACCGGCCAGCGCCTCCTCCGGCGCAATCCGAACTGCCGCAAAGCCGATTTGCGAAGTGGCCCGCAGCTGGCGCCGCCAACCATACAGCTGGCCTGGATGAATGCCCGCCTCCCGCGCAATCGCCGACACACGGGCGCCCGGCTCCAGCGATGTCGCCACCAAGCGCTGCTTCTCCGCCGAGCTCCAGCGCCGCCGCCGCTCTACAGATGTGATGACCTCAACCCGCCCGTTCGTCATGTGACTATTCCTATGAATAATCACATCACTCACACCGTCACTTAATCCGCAAGGCGGCCGCTACCGGATGGATACGGCGGGGGACCGCCGGCGACGAGAGAACACCAGCGTGAGTATGCACAGCGCAGATGTTGTTAATGCATACTAACGATTAGACAATCTTCAATTAAAAAACCTAAATGGCCGCACCTACACGGTGCGGCTCACTCTGCACTTAAAACCCGTGCAATTTTTTCAGATAAAAAGAAGAGAAAATGAGAACCTGTCCGAGACTGGGAAATGTCAAAAATATTCACGCCTGAAGTCTTCTCGAAGATTTCAAATCTTGTCGCGCAGGGATTCGGCGCGGCGGAAATTGCCGACAAGGTTGGGTGCAAGCTCAGTAGCTTGCGGGTGAAATGCTCCCAACAGGGAATACGCCTACGTCAGTCTAAGGCCGGCTCAGAGAGCAAACCCCGCGAACGATTAACCGTTAGGCTTTTTGGAGACATCGCGCTACGTCTTGAACAGCAAGCTCAGAAACGGGGAAAAACAGGCACGGAATTTGCCGCAGTTCTTCTTGAGGCGATCGTTCGCGACAACCTCTACGAGGCGGTGATTGATCAAGATGTCGTCGGCCGGTGGTCAGCGAGCGCGAGCAGCAGCCGCCATAAGAACGTGGCGCGGCCGAACCATGAGTCCGGTCGATCCGTTCAACATCCAAAAGCCCCTCCAATCTAAGCGCAAGGGTCAATTCATCTCGCGCCTGCTCGGCGGCGGCACGAAGTCCGTGCGGCGCTCCCGGTCGCGGTCGACGGCGGCCTGCGCCAGTTTCACCTCGGCCTTGGCGAGCCCGACAGCAAGCTTAGAGACTTCGATCTCCAGCTTCTCGATCCGCCGATCGCGTGCAGCGAGCGCGGTCTGTAAGTCCTCGATGGCCTGGTCGCGTTCGGCCAGCGCGTCGCGGGTCGTCTCCCCGATCGCGGTCGCAACAGCCATCGTCGCGGTGCGGATTTCGGCGCGGACAAAATCCACCCAAGCGGCAGACGCCGCCTTGGCGCGTTCGGCATCGGTCAACT
>DASXBN010000019.1:0-37065 GCA_036491675.1 Pseudolabrys sp.
GTTCGGGATGATGATCTACAAGCCGCATCTCGCGCTGCTGCTACCGGTCGCGCTGATTGCCGGGCGGCAGTGGCGCGCCATCGCGGCCGCGGCGGTAACCGCCGGAGTGCTGCTGGGCTTGAGCTGGCTGGTGTTCGGGCCGGAGGTGTGGGCGCATTACCTGCACAACCTGACGGCGTTGCGGCACGTCATTCTCGAGGACGACATCTCGGTGCGCATGGTCTCGGTGTTCATCGCCGCGCGCTCGCTGGGGGCGTCGGTTGCGACCGCCTATTGGGTGCAGGGCGCTGTCGGCGTGATCGCATGTTGCGCCGTCGCCGCAGCGTGGTTCAGGCAGGCGCCCGCCACAGTGAAGAATGCCGTGCTACTGCTCGGCACCTGCCTGGCGACGCCTTACGTCTTGGACTACGACTTGGTTTTCGGCGCGATCGTCGTGGCCTGGCTGTGGCAGCAGCCGGTCGCGAGCGAGCGCGCCGAGCGCGCGCTGCAAATCGGCTCCGGCATGCTGCTGGTGCTGCCGCTCGTCGCCGCGGCTTTGGCGCATCTGACCGGGCTGGCGTTCGGTCCCTTGTTCATTCTGCCGCTGTTTGTCGTCGCCTTGCAGATGAGCTTCGGTGCAAGGCCCACCGCGGTCACCGCATCATCATCGCGGCTATCATCAGCACAATCATGATTCAAATATATTGTCAGTTGTGGTTCAATGGTGTTTTAGTCGGCGGTATAGACTCGGTCGAGTTACATAATTGTTCGCATTTATCTACCTGACAATTGTAGCTGGATATCCTAGGAATGCCGTCATAGTGAGAGCGGGCCATGGTCAAAGTCACGGAGCCTGAGACTTGGTATTTCGTCGTCGACTGCGCGAAGTGTGGGAAGCCGATTCCGTTTTCGGAAGCGCCTGCACTCGATAAACAGAAGGCGCTAAAGGTTCCGACGATACAAGTGCGTTGTCCTCACTGTCACAAGGAAGGCACCTATGCGGGGCCCCTAATGTCACGCCGGCGGGCACCTTGAAATACTCGATGGGCGTTTCGTGCTATTTGCCGAGAACCAAACGAATTGAGTGTCACCTATGAAGAAAGCCACCTTTCAGAACCCCATCTTTCAGGACGAAACAAAGGCCCGCGCGCGTTGATGTCATACTGCGAGCGGAATGAGATCGCCGTATCAGGCCCGTAGCCTGGCGACGCAAAGAATGGGCCAGAGTAAAGACCTTGACTGCTGAGACGGTTATTGCACAAGACGCCATTTCCGGATGTATTTCCGGAAACCCTAAGTAAGGGAGCTAGCCAATGCCGGCAAGCAAGCTCAAGTCTCTGTCTAACTACCGCCGCCGTCTCAAACAACGCGGTGTCGTGCGAGTCGAAGTGCATGTGCGCAGAAATGACGCCGCTCTGTTGCGCGGCGTGGCCCGGGCGCTTTCCGATCCCGCGGTCGAAGCCGAGACGCGTGCTTTGTTGCGCGAGCGGTTCGGCGTGGCCAAGTCAGATGGCCTAAAAGAGCTCCTGGCATCAGCGCCGCTTGAGGGCATCAATATGATCCGTAAGCGCGACGTCGGACGGAAAGTCGAACTGTGAAACATCTCCTCGATACGAATATCATTTCCGAGGTCCGCAAGGGCTCTCGGTGTAACTCCAAGGTCGCCGCTTGGTACGGATCAATCGAAGGCACCAAAATATATCTGAGCGTTTTGGCGCTCGGCGAAATTCGTAAAGGCCTCGAACATATTCGGCGGAGCGATCGTACCCGTGCACGAACTCTCGATATCTGGCTCGCGGCCATAGCGACCTCCTTCGCCGACCGCATCCTGCCGATTGATCAGGCCATTGCCGACGAATGGGGTCGCATGAGTGCAAAGCGCCCTGTTTCGACAATTGATGCGCTGCTTGCAGCAACAGCCAAAGTTAACGGCATGACACTGGTGACCTGCAATGTCGGGGACATTGCTGATCTTGGTGCCAAAGTCTTGAATCCATTCGAAGCACGCATTTGATGCTGATTGAAAATTCTGTCAACGCAATTGGCGTAAGCAAACCAGAACTAAGCAGGCGCTTGAGTGCACAACACATAAAGCTTGATGGTGATACTCGCGCCAACGCCGATCATTCTGTATGAACGTTCGGGCGCGATACGATCTTGGAAACGGCCAAATACGAAATTTCGCCGCAAAGGTTACTGCCTGCGCCCGAAGTGGTGGATGTTGTTTCCCGCGCAACTGTATCGCTATCTGCCCTCAGCGGCAGAATTATCAGCTCTCTCGATCAAAATCGGCCGTCTTAGCGGCCTGCGTTGTCACCCGCACACGATCCCCGCCACAAGTTGCGCGTCGCAGATCATTTCCGTATCCCCGACCGGAAGATAGATAAGCTTAAAGGTGCGCCGGAAAAAAGAAACACCAAATAACCGCCCCACTGACGCTACTGCGCAGCCCGCCACAGCCAAATCATCCGCGGATGATCCCAAAGCGTGCAATCAGATCCGTATTGACGCTCGACAATAATATCGCAGTTGCGCTCGGGCGTCTGAAGAGGGCAGGTCAGCCAATGATTTTTACGACGCACTTATTTATTTGCAGGTGGAAAGCTTTCTATTTTTTGGACCCGAAATCTCGTTCGATACTATCCATGATCGGCAGGTTATAACCCGCGGCCCGTAACGCGTCGAAGTCGGCAGGGATAGAATCTCCCCAAGTCACTCCGTGCTCCAGTGTCTTACCGCAGTTTTCACGGTGCATGTTCTTGGCCTCGGTGATACGAGCGGTGAGCATTAACGCATAGGCCCGAATCTTACGGGGCCATATCCAATCTGGTCGATACGACATGGCCTCCTCGATTGATTGGAGAGCTTGTCCTGGGCTGTGCTTGAGAAGAAATTTGAAAGCGAGAGTGCCAATCCCTCTGACGGCGAGATCAAAGTCAGCCTGCGCTTGCGAATCGGCGCCACTCTCGGCGAGACCTGCCTTGCAGCCCCTGAGAGCGCGACGATAACTCAAGAGAGCCTCTTCAAGCTTGCCTTCAGCCGATAACCGGTCGCCCATTTCGATATCGATAGGGCGTATAATAGCAACCGGCGCTTGCGCTGGTTCGACGCCGACGGTCTCACCAAGAGGCTCAACGTCTTCTTCCAAATACTCTTCTATTTCGTAGGGCTGGAAATTGCGCCGCTCCATTTCGTCCATCAGCGGATGTTGACGGCCCGCGTCGCGCAGATCCCAAAAATCACCTTGAATATAGCTGTCGCAGGTCGTGCGAGAGGTCATACGCTTGCCCAAATGGCGACTGTAGATCGCCTTCGCTTCCTCTAATCGGCCAAGAAACATGAGCGAGTGGGCTCGTCTTATGGCGAAATTTACCGATTTTGGATGAGCAGCGAGCGCTTCATCAGCGCATGTGAGGGCTTGCTCGAAATGGCCACATAACAGGTAGTCGAATGCCAAATCACCGATTCGATGCAGGGCCTTGTCTGCCTGCTTGGCCGTATGACCACCGCCCGATTTCGTAGAGTCTACCCTATAGATCACGTGGTAGAGCGCGAGCGCCTCATCAAGCTTACCTTCGTTCGCGAGTGCATCGCCGACTTTGAGGTTGCTGACGTTGTCCGGAACTGAGGCCGCGACCGATTCACTGGCAAGCGGTTCTGTAATAAGAGCTGTAGCAGAAACGAGCGCAGCTGTCGGATCCAATGGCATTGCCGATCCTTCACTCTGTTGGCATTCGTTATCAAAAGGTTGTGTGAAATTAGCGCCGTTCGCGTGATCGGCTGGAATTAACAAACCCTGCGGTTCCTCGCGCGGCCAATTCTCGGACCGCTGATGTTGTTCAGCACACTTTTGTGATCTTTGAGATAAGTTGGCCTTTGGCTTGGGGAGTTCGCTAGCTCGCGTCCGCGATAGTCCGTCGCTGCTATTCTCATGCTCATTCACCTGCGGGAGTGTCGTGGTGGCGTAAACTATTGGGACGTTTGCCTCGGCGATGTTCTGCATTGAAGCTGAACTGAGCATGCTTTTCGAATGTTTAGAGCGGTAGATAAGACCAAGCCCGTGGCGCGTCCCAATACTCTGTTCGATTTCTTTGAGAAATAGATCTTCGACCCACTTGGTCGTCTTGGGGCAAACGGCAACCCACTGGCGCCCACCACGCCGATCATAAGTTTTCACAATGGCGAATTCCTGGCTTGGACCATTAGCAAAAGCAAAGCGGACCTGCCCGCTTTGATCGCCTTGCAATTGCAAGGTTGCGCGCAAACCGTTGATTTGCGGGAACTCCCAACTCCCGCCCAAGGCGTGCCGGGATGACCCAATCGCCATCTTCACCAAAGCATGGATGTTGAATTTCCAAACGGGCTGGACGAATAACGTACTCCAGCAAATGACCCCTGTCGGAGGCTGGGGAATGCGGGCGTTCAAGGCGCGCAGTGCGCGGTTACGCCGCGACAACGCACGGCGTTCGTAACGACTAAATTTCGCCAATGTTTTAAGTTGACTGGCATAAGCCAGTACCGGCAGCAGCTGTTCGTCATCGCAGTCGTTCTGTTTTTGAAGATCCTGCGCGGCGCGATTGATTATTTGCACTTTGACGTGTTGGGCGCGTGCAAGCTCGAGCTCGGCCAGGGCCGCTATTTGAGCCGCCTGGCCTCGCTGAGAATTGCTTTCGGCCAGTCCGTCGCTCAATTGTTCGATCTGATCGGCAAAGGCAATGTCCGAACTGATGGGAATGGCGAGACCATGCCGGAAGGCATTCCGACGTGACCGCAACTTTCCGAATGCGCTCCGGGGGCCCGTGCTTTTGCGAGCATTAAGCCGATTGGCGACGATTTTAGCAGCCGACGTCATGGCGCATGGACAGGATCGTTACGATCGGATCCAACGGGCGCTATGGAACTAGAATCTGTATTTGATGCGATGTCGCTGCTGTCGGGCGCAATGGTTGAGGATTCACCATCGATCACAGGCGCAGCGATGCGCTTTGCCGCATCGATAGAGGATAGACTTCGCCCATTGCGCTTGCGCCGCTCAAGCTCGGCGTAAGCCGCCTCACGCCGCTGTAGTGTCGCATTGATCATGTGATCCGTTTGACTCTGCGCGAGGATGTGGCTCTCGTATGCTGCGGCTGCCACGTCATTGAGAGTAAGTTGCTTTTTTTCGAGGCGACCTTCTAGTTTCTTACGAGCCTCAGAATTTCCGACAAGAGTACTGCGAAACAGCTTCAGGACTGCCGGGAGTTGATCATTGTCGTTGCTCTTCCACCCGAGTCTATGATCTTTCAATGCGGCTAACATGTGCGCATTGATCATCCCCGCTTTGAAGCCGAGCAGTCGCAGCAGCTCCCATTCTGCTGCGATAATGTCGTAGGCCAACAGATATTCCGTCATCGTGGTTGGCTTGATTTCGTCCATCAACAGTTCGCGAAGTTGAATATATTGGACGCGATCTTCGCCCACACATAGCGGCGGCCGTTCTAATATTGCGACAAGCTGCGGTGGAATTATTGTTGCGACTTCGGACATGGCAGTGCCTTCACACAATCAGGATACAATGGTTGAGCAGAGGCTTACGCCTTGCCCCGCGGATATTGCGGCGAGAACCCTGTCAGGTTCTACTTTCGATTGATTTAATCGCGACAACGGGGCACTTGGCGTCCTTAATGGCAGCTAAACGCGGTGCTAAGAGTCTTGCGACTGACATGGAGAATTAAGGATTAAAATGGTTGAGCGTTGGGCGGTGGTGGGAATAGCCGTTCACCAATAGGCTTGGGCCGCAAAAAGCGGAATGCCTCTATCGATTGTGGCCGGCGCGCGTTGATGAAAATTGCGCGCACGCTTCGCGCCAATTGGCCGGGAAGTTCTCCTAGCGAACAAAGCGAATGCATAATTATGTGGACGGCTTGGTGTTCCATCACCGCGCCCGTACAATTGATTCAACCTCAGCGACAAAAACGTCGTATTGCGCAGGGCCGGCTTATTTGTAGCGCAGGTCTTTCTCGACCGCCGTTAGCCTGACTCTGTCGCCGAATTCGTTATCAGCGCGTGGCGACAAACAGCCCCCTAGCAGGCGTGAGGTGAAAAGCGACGAAGTTTTGTATAGTTGTATTTATTATAAAAACAACTAGTGGTCGTTATAATTCGGCCCCAGTTTGGCAAAACGAAGCCAAAATGATCAATGATTTCAGCATTCGTTTTTCCGATGGTCCAGGGTAACGATCACGCACCGTTTCGAGTGCCGCCAGCGCGAATTCGCAAATTTTTCTCGCTATAAAGACCGCAAACTGGGTGGTGTTGAAGCTTTTCTTCATCACGACGCAATCACAAGCCTGTCAGGCTGGTTGGCCCGATACGGATAGAGGTTGCCGCAGGCTGCCGCCGATGGAACAATTGCCTCCATAATTCGTATCCGTACCTATATCGACTGCAGCAGCCCTTTGTATCCCGTTACGGAGACAATCCATGGCACGCCCCGCCATTGCCGACATTGCGCGAGGCGCCGCCGGCAAGCGGCCGCATGCACCAATATCTCAATCGCTCGATGAGGCGCGCGGCCGTTGGCGCGACGCGTTCCGCCGCGTGCGTGCCGAGACGGAAAGCCGCGCCGCGCATCTGTCGGCCGAGGACCAGATCGTGCAGTCGATGGCCGACGCCAGTCCGACCAAATGGCACCGCGCCCACGTCACCTGGTTCTTCGAGCAGTTCCTGTTGGCGCCCAACGACCCTGGCTACAAGATCTTCGATGAGCGCTTTCCGTTCCTGTTCAACTCCTATTACGTCGCCGCCGGGCCGCGGCACGCCCGTCCGCAGCGCGGCCTGATCACGCGGCCTTCGGCTAAGGAGGTCGCCGGCTATCGCGCCCATGTCGATGCCGCGGTCGAACGGCTGATCGCAGAAGTGCCGGCGGCCGATGCCGAGCGCGTCTTCGCGATCCTGGAGATTGGCCTGCACCACGAGCAGCAGCATCAGGAATTGCTGCTCACCGACATCCTGCATGCCTTCGCGCAGAATCCGACCGACCCGGTCTATGACGCGAACTGGCAGGCGCCACGTGCCACGCAAGTTCCAAGAAGTATTGGGCCGCACAGCTTTGTCGATGTGCCGGCCGGTATTCACGGCGTCGGTCACGCAGGGGAGGGGTTCTGCTTCGACAACGAGACGCCACGGCATGACGAACTGATCCCGCCCGTTCGGATTGCGCGTCATCTGGTCAGCAATGCCGAGTGGCTGGAATTCATCGATGCCGGCGGCTATGCGACACCCTCGCTTTGGCTGTCGGATGGCTGGGCCGCGGTGCAAGCGGAAGGCTGGCAGGCGCCCGGCCATTGGCGACAAAAAGATGATGCCTGGTTCTCGCTGACGCTGGCCGGTGTGCAGCCGATCGACCTGGCGGCGCCGGTCGTCCATGTCAGCTATTACGAGGCCGACGCCTTTGCCCGTTTCAGCGGCAAGCATTTGCCGAGCGAGGCGGAATGGGAGGTGGCGGCGCGCGCCGGCCTCATGGCCGATGCCTTCGGCATCGCTTGGCAATGGACGCGCAGTGCCTATCTGCCTTATCCGGGCTATCGCGCGGCCGAAGGGGCGCTCGGCGAATACAACGGCAAGTTCATGGTCAGCCAGATGGTGTTGCGCGGCTCGTCGCTGGCGACACCGGAAGGACACGAGCGCGTCAGCTACCGCAATTTCTTCTACCCGGGCGCGCGCTGGCAGTTCAGCGGGCTGCGGCTCGCCGAGTTTGTCTGAGAGGCGTTATTATGGTTGCCGTCGCACGCAAGCGTATCCCGCGGCAAATCCCGGAAAGCTCGACGTTCGAAACCGACGTGCTCGCCGGCTTGCGGGCGAGTCCGAAGCGGTTGCCGCCAAAATATTTCTACGACGCCACCGGCTCGCTGTTGTTCGAGCGCATCACCGAACTGCCGGAATATTATCCAACCCGCACCGAGATCAGAATCTTGCGCGAGCATGCCCGTGACATTGCCAAGCTGGTTGCGCCGGGCGCCGCGCTGGTCGAATTTGGCAGCGGATCGAGCAAGAAGGCGCGTATCCTGCTGCGTGCTTTGCCGCCGCTTGGCGCTTACGTGCCGGTCGACATTTGCGGCGAGATGATCGAGCAGGAAGCGCTCGAGCTGCGGCCGGATTTTCCGGGCCTGAAGGTGTTGCCGGTAACCGCCGACATCACGCAGGCTTTCGCACTGCCGGAGCCGGCGCGAGCCGCACCCGTGCGGGTCGGATTTTTTCCCGGCTCCACCATCGGCAATTTCGAGCCGCGCGAGGCGGCGGCGTTCCTGCGCAACGCCGGCCGCATTCTGGGAGCCGGTGCCACACTGATCGTCGGTGCCGATCTGATCAAGCCGGTCGAAGTTCTCAACGCGGCCTATAACGACGCCGCCGGCGTCACCGCCAAATTCAATCTCAATCTGCTGGTACGCATCAATCGCGAGCTGCGCGGCACCTTCAAGCTCGACACCTTCGAGCACCGCGCCGTCTACAACCGCGAACGGCATCGCATCGAAATGCATCTCGCCAGCCTGAGGCGGCAGAAGGTGAAGGTGGCCGGCGAAACGATCGACTTCCGCGCTGGCGAGACCATCCACACCGAGAACAGCTACAAATACAGCATCGAGTCGCTGGGCGCGCTGGCGCGCGGGGCGGGTTGGCAGCCGGCCGGCGTGTGGACCGACGAGCGCAATTATTTCTCGATCCAGGCCTTCAGGCTGGGCGAATAAATTCACTCGTCATTCCGGGGTGCGAGCGATAGCGAGCAAACCCGGAATCCAGAGCCACACATACGGACACTGCTCCGGAATTCCGGGCCCGCGCCACCCAAGTCGGCCATGGCCGACTTGGGCATTTTAGATCGCCGATCTCGGATAAACACGAGACCGGTGGCGCGTCCCGGAATGACAAAATCGGATGCCTGCGCTAAGTCTTGCCTTGCCCGGCCACGTCCGCCGGGCGTTCGTCGTCATAGCAAGGCTGGAAGAGGCTCATGAAGATTGTCGGTTTTGAAGCGAAAAATGGCCTGCGGCTCGGTGTGGTCGAGGGCGACGCCGTCATCGACCTGCAGGCGGTGGATGCCTCGGTGCCGGGCGATCTCGGCGAATATCTGCGCGCCAATAACGGCGACTTGAAACCGCTGGCAGCTCTCGCTGCCAAGGCGCCGGCCACGGCGCGCATTCCGCTCGCCGGCCTGAAATATACGCTGCCGGTGGCGCGCCCCGGCAAGATCATCTGCCTCGGTCTCAATTATCTCGACCACATCAAGGAAGGCCCGCAGAAGGACAACATTCCGAAATTCCAGAGCATCTTTTTCCGTGTGCTCACGTCGTTCACGCCGCATCTACAGCCGCTGATACGGCCGAAAAAATCGATCCAGCTCGACTATGAAGCTGAGATGGTCGTGGTCATCGGCAAACGCGCCAAGCACCTGACCATGGACAATGCGACCGATTACATTGCCGGCTATACCTGCGCCAACGAGGGCTCCGTGCGCGAGTATCAGCGTCACACCACGCAGTGGGGCATGGGGAAGAATTTCGACCGCACCGGCAGCGTCGGTCCCTGGATGGTCACCGCAGACGAATTGCCGCGCGGCGGCAAGGGCCTCAAGATCGAGAGCCGGCTCAACGGCAAGACCATGCAATCGTCCAACACGGAGCTCTTGATGTTTCCGGTGGCCGAGTCGCTGGTCTATCTGACCGAGGGCATGACGCTGGAGCCGGGCGACATTTTGCTCACCGGCACGCCGTCCGGCGTCGGTCATGCGCGCAAGCCGGAGCCGGTCTGGATGAAGCCGGGCGACACGATCGAGATCGAAGTCGAGGGCATCGGGGTGCTAAGCAATCCAATCGAAGACGAGAAGGCTTGATCCGGGCGAGTCAAGCTCCGATTGCCAAGGGGGAGTTCATGAAACGGACCATCGTCGCGGCAGCCTTTGCAGCCGGCTGTATTTTGTCGGCAGCCGCGCCCGCCGTCGCGGAATGGCCGGCGGACCGGCCGATCCATGTGATCGTCGGCTTCGGCGCCGGCGGGGGTACCGACATCGTCTCGCGTATCATTGCGCAGCAGCTGTCCGAGCTGCTCAAGCAGTCGGTCATTGTCGAGAACAAGCTGGGCGCCGGCGGCACGATCGCCGCGGAGGCGGTCGCGCGCGCCGACAAGGACGGTTACACCGCCCTCATGACCAGCCCCGCCCATACCGTGTCGGCGGCGATGCTCAAATCGATCCGCTACGAAGCGGTCAAGGACTATGCGCCGGTTTCCTGGGTCGCCGACAGCGCCTTTGTCTTCGTCGCTCGCACAGAGTTTCCCGCCAACGACGTCAAGGGCCTGATCGCACTGGCCAAGGCTTCGCCCGGCAAACTCAATTTCGCCGACGTCGGCGTCGGCTCGACCCAGAATTTTGCCGGCGAACTACTGCTCCAGATGGCCGGCATCGACGTCAAGCATATTCCCTATCGCAACACGCCGGGCGTGGTTGCCGCCTTGCTCGCGGGCGAGGTGGACTATGGGGTCGAACTCGCGCATGCGGTGCGCGGCCAGGTCGAGGCCGGCCAATTGAAGATCCTGGCGGTCGGCGCGCCCGCGCGCTGGCCGACCCTTCCCGATGTGCCCACGGTCGCAGAGTCCGGCGTGCCCGGCTATTCGGTGGTCGGCTGGTACGGCTGGCTCTATCCCGCCGGCACCCCGCAGCCGATCGTCGACAAGACCAATGCCGCGCTGAAAGAGGTGCTGGAGCGCCCCGCGATCCGCGAGCAACTGGCCAAAGTCGGCGCCATCGTGCATGTATCGACGCCGGCAGAGTTCGGCAAACATATCGCCGACGAAGTCGCAAAATGGAAATCGGTGCGCGAGAAAGCCGGAATTGAACAACAATGACCGCCGGATTTCTCGTATCCGGATCAGTGAAAGAGGTTTGAAATGGCCGACCAATTGAACGTGCTGGTGATCTGCGGCTCGCTGCGTAAAGGCTCCTACAACGCCGCGCTCGCCCGCGCGTTGCCGGCGTTGGCGCCGCCCGAGATGAAATTGATTACGGCGCCGCCCATCGCGACGTTTCCGCCGTACAACGCGGACGTCCAGGAGGCGTCGGGTTTCCCGGCGCCGGCCAACGATCTCGCCGAGGCGATTCGCGCCGCCGACGGCGTGCTGTTCGTCACGCCGGAATACAACTGGTCGATGCCTGGCGTGCTCAAGAACGCCATCGACTGGGTCTCGCGCATAAAGGACCAACCGTTCGAAGGCAAGCCGGTGGCGATCCAGTCATGCTCGCAGGGCCCGCTCGGCGGCGCGCGCATGCAGTATCACTGGCGCATGTCGATGACCTTCCTGAAAGCCTTCATCTACGGCACGCCGGAGGTGTTCGTCGGCGGCGCTGCGGGCAAATTCGACAAGGATACGCTTGAGCTGAAGGATCAGCCGACCAAGGACGCGGTGAAGGCGCAGTTGGCGGCGTTCGGCAAGTTCATTGCCAGGATGAAACGCTGAGCGCGCCCGCTTGCAGGACAGACCCGTTGCCGAACTCAAAATTCGCTTCGGCGCCTGGTAGCCTGTTTTACTAGGTGGCGGTCCAGTTAATGAGGGGCATAACGTCTGCCAAAGGTTTTCGACGGCCGGTCACCAATGGCGCCGATAAAGTTGCGCAGCGAGATCGAGTCGTGGGGCCGCGTCTTGCGCCGCCCGCATACTGTCACGACGCCTAGTTTTCTGGCCGACGCCCGTTCGGCCCTTGCGGACTGCGGCCGCTCCACGCTCGCGCTCGGTGCCGCGCGATCGTATGGCGACGTCTGCCTCAATCGCGACGGCGAGCTCGTACGCACGACCACGCTCGATCGGATGATTGAGGCCGATTGGTCGAGCGGGTTCGTCCGCGCCGAGGCTGGACTGACGCTCGATGCATTGTTGCGGATCGCGGTGCCTAAGGGATGGTTTCTGCCGGTGACGCCGGGCACAAAATTCGTCACGCTTGGCGGCGCTGTCGCCAACGACGTGCACGGAAAAAATCATGAGACCGCCGGTACCATCGGCTGCTATGTGCGCCGGATCGGCCTCGCGCGATCCTCCGGCGAGGTGTTCGAGCTGTCGGCAAATGACAATGCGGAAATGTTTCAGGCCACCATCGGCGGGCTCGGGCTAACCGGGTTGATTCTGTGGGTCGAACTGGCGCTCAAGCAGATTGGGTCCTCGGACATCGACGTCGAGACGATTGAAGTTGCCGATCTCGACCATTTTTTTCGGCTGGCCGGCGACAGCGGGGACTGGGAACACACGGTTGCCTGGGTGGACTGTCTCGCCAGAGGAAGAGGCCTCGGCCGTGGCCTGTTCATGCGCGGACGGCACCTTCCGCGCGGCGGGCTGCGCGTCCATGGTGCCCCTCGTCTGGCCGTGCCGTTCGACGCACCGCCCTGGCTGCTCAACGCGTACACGGTCAATCTGTTCAATCAGGCCTATCGTCGCCGTCCCTGGTCCTTGGGGCGTCATACGGTACACTATGATCCGTTTTTTTATCCGCTCGATTCCGTCCTCGGCTGGAACCGGCTCTATGGCCGGCGTGGCTTTTTTCAGCATCAATCGACGGTGCCGACGCGTGCAGCGGTCGGCGCGATGCAGCGATTGCTGACGTTGACCGGTGAATTTCAGCAGGGTTCATTTCTTGTCGTGTTGAAACTTTTTGGCGAGCGCAATTCTCCCGGTCTTCTGTCCTTTCCGATGGCGGGGGCAACCCTTGCTCTCGATTTGCCCAATCGCGGCGAGAGCACGCGCAAGCTGCTGCAGGCGATGACCGATGTGGTGGTGGAGGCGGGAGGGCGTGTATATCCTGCCAAGGATGCCACGATGTCGGCGGAGGCGTTTCGATTGGGTTATCCCAACTGGACAAAACTGGAAGCGCTCCGTGATCCTAAAATCATGTCCGACTTTTGGCGCCGGGTGACGCAATGAGCACGACGGCTGAACGGAAGATTTGGGTTCTCGGGGGCACCTCGGCGATTGCGCAGGCCTACGGCCGGCTCGCGGCCGCCGGTGGCGCGAAGCTGTTGTTGACCGGCCGTAATGGCGATCATCTGAAGGCCAATGCCGACGATTTGACGGCGCGCGGCGGCCGCGCGGCGATCGAGGTTCTCGATCTTGCCGCCAAGGTCGATCACGATGCCGTCGTCGGCGGCCTCATCGATCGGCACGGGTTTCCCGACGAAGTGTTGATAGCCTATGGTATCCTGGGTGATCAGGAGCGCGCGCTTTCAGACCTGGCGCACGCGGCCGACATCATCAACGTCAATTACGTGAGCGTGGCCCTGTGGCTGCTCTCGATCCGCGCGCGCCGCGATCCCGCCCGCCCGCTGACCCTGGTTGTCATTGGCTCGGTTGCCGGCGACCGAGGCCGTGCCAGGAATTTCATCTATGGCTCGGCCAAGGGCGGCCTCGACGTTTTTCTGGAGGGCCTTGCGCATGCCCATGCCGGCACGTCGCTCCATGTCGTTCGGGTCAAGCCGGGCTTCGTGGATACGCCGATGACCGCGGCGATCGAAAAGGGCGGCCCGCTGTGGGCGAAGCCGGATCGCGTGGCCCAGGATATCCAGCGGGCGGTCGACCGCCATTCCGCGGTCGTCTATGCGCCCTGGTTCTGGCGGCCGATCATGTTGATCATTCGCTTGATGCCCCGGTTTCTCTTCAACCGGCTCAAAATATGAGCCTGCGGATATGACCTTGCGAATTGCCGTGACCGGGGCCGCCGGCCTTGTCGGTCAGAACCTCGTTCCGCGGCTGAAGGCGCGCGGCTTCACCGACATCGTGGCGATCGACAAGCATCCGGCGAATACCGCGATTTTGCGCCGGCTGCATCCCGATATCCGGGTGATCGAAGCCAACCTCGCCATCGACGACGGCTGGCAGGAAACGGTAGCGGCCTGCGACGTCGTCGTCGTCTGTCACGCCCAGATCGGCGGGCTCGATCCGGCTGCGTTCGAGCAGAACAACGTGGTGGCGACCCGCCGGCTGATCGACGCGGTGGAAGCGAACAAGCGGACCTATGTGGTCCATCTCAGTTCGTCGGTTGTCGAATCGGAAGCGGTCGACTGGTACACCGAAAGCAAAGAGCAACAGGAACGCATCGTCGTCCAATCGGGCCTGTCGCACGTGGTGTTGCGGCCGACCTTGATGTTCGGCTGGTTCGACCGCAAACATATCGGCTGGCTCGCCCGCTTCATGCGGCGCGTCCCGGTGTTTCCGATCCCGGGAAGCGGGCGTTACCTGCGCCAACCGCTCTACGTCGGCGATCTCTGCGACATCATCATGTCGTGCATCGACAAGCGCCCGAACAACGCCGGCTACAATATCTCCGGCCAGGAGAAAATCGATTACATCGACCTCATGCGCGGCGTCAGGAAGGCGTGCCGGGCACACAGCGCCATTATACCCATTCCCTATGGCCTGTTCTGGGGCCTGCTGTGGACCTATGGTCTGTTCGACCGCGACCCGCCATTCACGACCAAGCAGCTCGAGGCGCTGGTCACGCCGGACGTGTTCGAAGTGATCGACTGGCCGGGCATTTTTGGAGTAAAGGCAACGCCGCTGCTTGGCGCGCTGGAGCAAACGTTCCAGGATCCAAAATATTCGAGGATTGTACTGGAATTTTAGCGACATGAGCCGCGTAGTTGTCATTGGCGCTGGAGCGATGGGTCTTGCGGCCGGCTATTACGCCGCCAAGCGGGGCCACAGCGTCATCGTGCTGGAAGCAGCGCCCGAGCCGGGCGGCATGGCGGCGCATTTCGATCTCGGCGGCCTGTCAATCGAGCGCTATTATCATTTCGTCTGCAAGTCCGATCAGTCCACGTTCGATTTGCTCGCCGAGCTCGGTCTCGGCAACAAGATGCGATGGGTGCCGACCTCGATGGGCTACTACGTGGATGGGAAACTGTATCCGTGGGGCAATCCGGTCGCGCTGTTGAAATTCCCAAAACTGTCGCTGATCGACAAGATCCGCTACGGCGCGATGGTGTTTCTGGCGACCAAACGCAGCGATTGGCACAGTCTCGAGAAACTCTCTGCCAAAGATTGGATCATTTCGTGGTGTGGGCGCGGCGTCTATGAGCGATTATGGGCGCCGCTGTTTAAACTGAAGTTCTACGAATTTGCCGACAGCATTTCAGCGGCGTGGGTCTGGACCCGCATCAAGCGCGTCGGCACATCGCGCCGTTCGATGATGCAGGAGGAGCTCGGCCACATCGAGGGCGGCTCAGAAACCCTCATCCATGCGCTGGTCGAGGCGATCGATAAAAAGGGCGGGGCGGTCGCGCTCAACGCACCAGCTTCGCGGATCGAGGCATCCGGCGGGCGCGTTACCGGCGTCAGCGCCGGCGGGACGTTCTATCCCGCCGACGCGGTGATCTGCACCGTGCCGACGCCGCTGGTCAGGCGCCTGGTTTCGGACCTGCCGGCCATCGACACCGCCCGTTACGATGCAATCAAAAATATCGGTGTCGTCTGCGTCGTCTTCCGGCTCAAGCGCTCGATCACGCCGCATTTCTGGGTCAACATCACCGACCGGCGCTTCGATATCCCGGGCATCGTCGAATTCTCCAATCTACGCGCAACCGGCGACACCGTGGTCTATATTCCTTATTATATGCCGGTGACGCACCCGAAATTCGCGAACGATGACGCCTACTTTCGCGCCCAGGGATTCGCCTACCTGAAGCTCCTGAATCCGCAACTTCGCGACGACGATCTGATCGCCTGCCATGTCGGCCGGTTGCGCCATGCCCAGCCGGTCTGCCCGCCAGGCTTCCTGGCGACGCTGCCGCTGGTCGAAACCGCAGTCGGCGGCCTGCAGATCGCCGACACCTGCTTTTACTATCCCGAGGATCGCGGCATTTCCGAAAGCGTGCGTTTCGGCAAGATGATGGCGGAGCGGGTGCCGTGAAGTCGGTTTTGGAGCCGACGAGGCAACCGCCGGCGGGCCGTTGGCAACTGATTGCGTTCATTGTCGCCGGTGGTATCGCGGCTCTCGTGAACATCGCGAGCCGCGTCGCTTTCAATTTGGTGATGCCCTACGAAGCCGCGATCCTGGCGGCCTATGTCTGCGGCATGACCACGGCCTATTTTCTCAACAAAAAATTTGTGTTTGCGGTGTCGGGCCGAGACGTTGCAAGCGAATATACGCGCTTCGCGTTGGTCAATCTGATCGCCGTGGTGCAAGTCTGGATCGTCAGCGTCGGCTTGGCGCGATTCGTCTTTCCTGCAATGGGCTTCACGTGGCATGCGGAGACCGTGGCGCATGTCATTGGCGTGCTCGTGCCGGTCATTACCAGCTATCTTGGACACAAACACTTTTCCTTTGCGCCGCAAGCCGACTGAATCGCGGTGGCCGAAAGGCGTCAAAGCGCCATGAAAAATGCCAGTACGACACCGGCACCAAGAATTAGACTTGTCGGGTCGCACAGAGCAAACACAACAGGATCGTCATCGAGTTCCATCCGGTTGCTCAGCATCCAAATGCGCATCAGCCACATCATCATCAAGCCCGGTACCGCATAGAGCCAGTAGGGGCTCGTGTAGAATCCGGACGGAGCGGCGTCATTGGTCAAATACAGCACCATGATGACAATGGAGATCACGCCTGTGCCAATGCCGAAGCTCAGAGTCAGCGGCCAATCCTCGCTACGATAGCCGCGCCCGACCACGTCCTCGACGTCGAGGCGATAGGCGCGCGCGACCTCGACGTGGCGCTTGGCCAGCGCCAGCGATAGAAAAAACGCGCCTGAAAACGACAGCAGCCAGGGCGAGTATGCGATTCCGAGAAGCGCTGTTCCCATGACTATACGCAGTACAAAGAGAAAGCTGATCACGAGGACGTCGAGCATCGGCAACCGCTTGAGGCCGAACGAATAGCCTAGCGTCAAGGCGAGATACACCAGCAGCGTTATCGCGAAGCCTGGCGCCAGCAGGTAGCCTCCGACCAATGCGGCGACGATCAATAAAGACGCGGCAATCAGGCCGAAGGCGATCGGCAGATCGCCGCTGGCAAAAGGGCGCAGTCTTTTCGTGTGGTGCAGCCGATCGGCATCGAGATCGGCAATGTCGTTGAGCATGTAAGTCGCCGACGCCAGCAGGCAAACAAGAACGAAGCCCGCAATGTCGGTGACGATATTCGCCGGATTGCCATAGGCATGACCGACGAAGAGCGGTACGAAGATGAGGAAATTCTTAGACCATTGATGGATGCGAAGGGCGCGTAGCCAAACTGTCAGGTCGCGTGGTGGCCGTTGAAAGTCGGCGAGAACGGTCGCGCCATCGCGGGCTGCCGCAGCGACGCGGCGGTTGACGTCGCACAGGATGGCTCCGCGGGCCGCTTTGAAAACGGGCAGGTCGGCCGCGTGGTCGCCCGCGTAGATGAAGCCGGCGGCGAAGCGCTCGCGCAGGTATTCCAGCTTATGAGATCCTTTTAGATTTCGCTTGCCGTCGCTGCCAGTCGCCGAATCGAACAGATCGAGATGCGCGGCGACCGCAGTCGCAATTTTCTGGTCTGCGGCGGTAACCAGGTGGATCGATCGGCCGCGCGCCTTTTCCGCTTGCAGCAGGTCTACCAGGAGCATCCGGTAGGGCAGGCCGGCAATGTCTGGCATGCCTTGTTCTGCAACCCGCGCCTTGAAAGCAGCTCGACCTCGCAAAATCGAACGTAAACTTGCGAGCGCAGCGAGGGGGTCGGAAAATAGCAGGCGCGCGAAAGCCTCATGGAGACTGTCTGTAAGGATAAGCGTCTGATCGAGATCGACGACGATTGGGACGTCGATATCGACGTCGAGAAGCGCTTGCGGATCAGCCAGTCGAGTGGTCGCTTCCACGAAGTTGCCTCTAGACCGGTAATTCGACGCAAGCATCCGCTAGTCGGTTGCTATCGTCAATCGCGTTTTCCTCTTCATGCCAACTGTCGTATTTCCGGGCATCGTGTCATCGACGGTGGAACGCTGCGATCTGGATGCGGTGATGGCGGCTTTCAGCAACGCCGTCGACATGCGCCGGTGTACTCGAGCTGAAGGATCGGCCGACCGAGGACGCGATCAAGGCGCAGCTCGCGGCCTTCGCGACGTTTATTGGGCCGATGAAGGGATACGCTGACGTCTCCCTCTCCCCGCTTGCGGGGAGAGGGTTGGGGTGCGGCCCCCGCAAACGGGGAGCGGTGAAGGTCAGCTCGCTGGCTGCGCCCGCTTGGGGAACAGTTGCGGCCGCAGCTTGGGGTGGCTCGCCATCATCTTCGGCGCATAAGGCGCCTCGGCGCCGAGTTCCTCGGCCGCATGCCAGGCCCAGCGCGGGTCCCACAGCGCGGCGCGGCCGATGCAGACGAGGTCGGCTTTGCCTTGCGCGATGATGTCTTCCGCCTGCTGGAATCCGGATATCAGGCCGACCGACATGGTGGTGATGCCTGTTTCCTTCTTCACCTTCTCGGCGAACGGCACCTGGTAGCCGGCGCTGAGCGGGATCTTCTGCGCCGGCGAGAGCCCGCCGGTCGACACGTCCACGTAGTCGAGGCCGCGCTTCTTGAGCTCTTTGGCCAGCACCACGGTTTCCTCCGGCGTCCAGCCGCCGTCGACCCAGTCGGTGGCGGAAACGCGGACGCCGATCGGCTTATTCTCCGGCCAGGCCGCGCGCACCGCCTCGTACATTTCGATGACGAAACGCATGCGGTTTTCCAGCGAGCCGCCGTATTCGTCGGTGCGCTTGTTGGAGATCGGCGACAGGAACTGATGTCCGAGATAGCCGTGCGCGCCGTGCAGCTCGATCACGTCATAGCCGATGCGGTCAACGCGCTTGGCGGCGGCGGCAAACTCGCCGATGCAGCGCTTGATGTCGTCCTTGGTCATGGCGTGCGGCATCGCCCAGCCGGTGTCGTAGGGGATCGCCGAGGGCGCTTCCGGCGTCCAGCCGTCCGGCCCTTCCAGGATCGGCTTGCCGCCGGCCGCCGGCGGGGTGGTCGGCGCCTTGCGGCCGGCGTGCGCGAGCTGCACGCCGAGCTTGGCCACGCCGTATTGCCGGCAAAAATCGTGCACGCGCTTGAGCGCGGCCTCGTTCTCGTCGGAATACATGCCGGCGCATTTCGGCGAGATGCGGCCTTGCGGATTGACGTCGGTCATCTCGGTCATCACCAGCCCGGCGGCGCCGAGCGACATATTGCCGAGATGCATCAAATGCCAATCGTTGGCCGAGCCGTTGTTGGAATTGTACTGGCACATCGGCGAGACCACGACGCGGTTCGGCAACGTGAGACCGCGCAGGGTAATCGGAGAAAACAGAACGCTAGCCATTGGTCGGATTTCCTTTCGAGAAACGGAGATTTCGTGCGGGTGATTGACGTGTCAGCCCCAGATGCCGCCGGCGTAATAGGAGTGCATTGCCACCACCCAGCAGCAGATCGCCCAGAACAGGCAGAATTCGGAGCCGCCGATATTCCACAGCCATTTGCCGGTGACCTTATAGACGCCGACCGTGGCGACCAAAAGGTGGAAGGTCATGATCGCGGCGCAGATAGTAGTGTAAATGTTGAAAATCAGGCCGAGCGCCAGCACGACCTCGATGGCGCCGGCGAGATACATCCAGAACTTGGGCGGCTTGAACCCGGCGGCAACGAAGAAGCCGAGCGCGGCCGGCACGTAGAACTTGCCGTAGATATGCGGGATCATGAACAGGCCACAGATCAGGCGCAGAATGTTGAATTCGTTGAACAGATTGAAGTTGGCCGCCAACGACATCGTACCCCCCGAATGGTTTGAGCCCCTACCGTCTTGCGCAAATTCGCATTTCTGCGCGCTGGAGCCAACCCCTTGGGCGGTAGCTGCGTATATCCGTCACAGCTTGCGGCCTTTCAGCCAGGCCGCGCCTTTGCCATAGAGCGCCTCGAGTTCCGGGCCTTCAAGCCCGGGCATGTCGGTCTTCACCTTGTAGCCGACGCGGGTCTGCATATAGGCGAGGTGGCGATAGCCTTCCGGAAAGGAATTCAGCAGTTTCTGGTCAAGCGCAAGCTTGGCCGCCGGATCGACCGGATTGAGCCGGTCCCGCTCATATATCGGCTGGCGCAGCACGAGACCCCAGCGGCCTTTGCGCTTTTCGAAGAAGTCGTAGAAGCGGCCGGTGCAGACCACGTCGCAGACTACGCCTTCGATCGGCGCGCGCTGGGAGATCGTCATTTTGGTCTGCGCGATGGCGCGCTTGCCTTTGACGTCGACCGATGAGCCGCCGAGGAAATGCAGGAACTTCATCCCGCGCGCCCAGCCCTCGTCGCTCATCTTGATGAATTCCTCGACCGTCCCTTGCGTCCAGGTCGCCATCATGCGGCCGTCCTTGTGCCAGACCGTGCGGAAACGGTCCCACAGGCGGGCATCGCGCCAGAGCGCCCAGTTCTCGACCAGCGTGCGGATTTCCAGTTGGTCGGCGGTGGTTCTCGGCATGGGCGTTTCCTTTGTCATGGTCGGGCTTGTCCCGGCCATCCCGCTTGGGTAGGCACATTGCTCGCCTAATCGGGATCGCCGGGTCAAGCCCGGCGATGACAGATAGGAGGACGACCATGGCGCGCCTAGAGGGAAAAACCGCGATCGTCACCGGCGGGGCCAAGGGCATCGGCCGGCATTATTCGCAGGCGCTCGCCGCCGAAGGCGCGCGCGTGATGATCGCCGACATCGCCGACGGCAAGGAGCTCGCGGCGGAAATCGCCGTCCGCCACGGCGCCAATTCGGTGGCCAGCATCAAGTTCGACGTCAGCGACGAGAAGGCGGTCAAGACCGTGGTGGCGCAGACCATCGAACGCTTCGGCCAGATCGACATCCTGGTCAACAACGCGGCGCTCTATTCCACGCTCAAGCCGCGAAATTTCAACGAGTGGGACCTGGACGTGTGGGACCGCGTCATGGCGATCAACGTGCGCGGACCCTATCTGATGGTGCGCCACGTCGCACCGCACATGATCGAGCGCCGCAGCGGCAAGATCATCAACATCGCCTCGGGCGCCGCCTACAAGGGCGTGCCGCGCATGTTGCCTTACGTCACCAGCAAGGGCGCCATGCTCGCCTTCACGCGCTCGCTGTCGCGCGAGCTCGGGCAATACGGCATCGCGGTCAACTCGCTGTCGCCGGGCTATATCCTCAGCGATACGGGCCTCGAGAACGCGACCCATGTGGAGGAAGAACGCATTCCGGTGCGCAATTCCCGCGCCCTCAAGCGCGACGCCTATCCGGAAGACCTGCTCGGCACGCTGGTGTTCCTGGCCTCAAGCGACAGCGACTTCGTCACCGGCCAGTCGATCGTGGTCGACGGCGGCTCGGTCAATAACTAGGCACAGCTATGCTCGGCGCGGCCGCCGCCACGTGGGCGGGCGCCTTGTGGGTCAGCTCATCGATCTTCTTGATATGGTCGATCGCGGCCTTCGCCCCGTCCGTCTTGGTCAAGTAATCGAACGTCTCATCTTCGTCGGTCTTGACCGGCGTCAGCGCCAGGTCGCTATAGGCGTGCCGATTAGGATCGCTGGCGATGCGCCGCGTCGTATTCAAGACCCAAAGCATCGTGCGCACGAATCTGGCGTTGCGCACGATCAAGTCGCGCCAATAATGCGCATAGAACAGCACGGCGTTCTCGGTCGGCAATCCGGGCCGCCGCTCGCTCGGATGTTTCATCCGGATCAGGCCGCTTTGCAGCGGATGCACTTTCTCGAGCTGCATCATGGTGGAAAACTGGATCAGCACCTTGGCGAGGCTGAACATGGGGACCTTGGTAACGACGGCGCGCTTGAGCAGCGTGCGCATATGCTCGCGCGTGTAATAGAGGCCCCAGACTTCCTCGTAGATCGATTGCAACTCGTCCCGGCTCATCTTCGGGTGATCGGTGACCGGATGCTCGAGGTCGTATTTGTTGAGATCGGCGTCCATCGCGACTCCCTTGGTCCACATCGTCTTGTGGTCCTCGGAGCCGGGCAGCGGCGTCAGGATATTGAATTCGAGGAGATCGACCGGTAGTTCGCGCTGGATGATCTCGATGTCGCGGCGGATCGTTGCCGGCGTCTCGCCGGGAAAGCCGAGAATGTAGCCGGCATAGAGGAAGATGCCCTGTTCCTTCCAGGCCAGCATCATCTTGCGGTATTCGGTGATCTTGTTCTGCTTTTTCTTGGCGGCGGCGAGGTTGTCGGGATTGATGTTTTCCAGCCCGAGAAAGACGCGCGTGACCCCGGCCTTTTTCGCTTTCTCGATGAAGCGCGGAATCTTGTGGCACATGGTGTCGACCTGGATCATCAGGCCGAGCGGGATCTTGTCCACCTCGCGCAGTTTGGCCAGGCGGTCGAAGATCGCCTCCCATTCCCGGTTGCGGGCGAAATTGTCGTCGGTGATGAAGAAGCGCGAGATGTTCTGCGCCCAGTTGTCGCGCACGACCTTTTCGATGTCGTCGGGCGAGCGGTAGCGCGACTGGCGGCCTTGCACGTTGATGATCGTGCAGAACGAACACTGGAACGGGCAGCCGCGGCCGGCGTCGAAGGCCGCGTTGGTGCCGGCGGTGCGCTCGACGAATTGGCGCGGCAGAAACGGGCTCGGCGCGCCGCCGAGGCCGGGCAAGTCGTTCATGTAATTGTAGAGCGGCTTTAATTCGCCGGCAGCGGCGTCGCGGAGCAGGGCGTCGAATCGCCCTTCGGCTTCGCCGGCGAACAGCGAGATGCCCATGGCGCGCGCGGAATTCAGGTCGATCGCCTCGCCGTCGAGCATGGCGAGGCAGCCGGACACGTGGAAGCCGCCCATCGCCACTTGGATGCCGGCGTCGCGGAAGGGCTTGGCGATATCGAGCGCGCGCGGATACTGGTTAGACTGCACTCCGACGAGGCCGAGCAAGCCGAAATTGCCGTGCTCGCGGAACCGCCGGATCAGCTTCTTGTGGTTGACGCGGGTGTTGGTCTCATCGATCACGTCGATGTCGATATCGACGTCCTCGCCCAAAGCGCGGCGTTGCGCCGAGTCGAGCGCCAAGCCGTACACGGCGGCAAGCGAGTTCGACGGGATCAGCGCCCGCCACCAGCGAATGACATAGCCGTCGTCGTTGTAATGCGACGGCTTGAGAAGCACGAGTTGAAATCGGCGCTTCGGTGCCAATGGGACCACCTTTGCCGCAGCGCAAGAGTGCTTGCACCTTCGCACGGTCCGGTCTCGGCGGCAAATGTGGTGGTTTCACGGACCGCCGCCCCACGCGATAAAGCGCGAAAAGCCGTGCAACATGCATATTGGCGGGGATATTCCTGCGGCCGGGCAATTGCGATATAAAACCGCATTCAACGATTGGGAAGGGAACACGCTCATGGCGGTCGCAACCGCAGGTCAGTCGGGCTCCAAGCACAATGTCCAGCCGGCGCGGCAGGCCTATTACGACAAGATTTCCAAGTTCCACATGGCGCCGCTCTGGGAGGTGCTCAAGGACCTGGTGACGGCCGAGCCGAAGACCGAGTGCCGGCCGGCGATCTGGAAATTTTCCGACGTCAAGCGGCTTATGCTGGAAGCCGGCGATATGATCAGCGCCGAGGAAGCCGAACGGCGCGTGCTGGTGCTGGAAAATCCCGGCGAGACCGGCAAGGCGCGCATCACCAATTCGCTGTTCGCCGGCATCCAGCTCATCCTGCCGGGCGAGATCGCAGAGGTGCACCGGCACTCGGCCTCCGCCATCCGCTTCGTGCTGGAAGGCGACGGCGCCTATACCGCAGTCGAGGGCGAGAAGACCATGATGGCGCATGGCGACTTCATCATCACCGCCAACTGGGCGCCGCACGACCACGGCAACCCGGGCAAGCAGCCGGTGATGTGGCTCGACGTGCTCGATCTGCCGACGATCATTCATTTCGAGACATCGTTCGCCGAGCATTTCGACGAGAAGATGCAGAAGACCAATCACGCTGACGGCGACTCGTTCGACCGCTACGCCTCCGGCGTGCTGCCGGACGGCGCGCCAGCGCAGCTCAACCGGTCGCCGGTGATCAACTACCCTTACGCCAAGATGCGGCCGATCCTGCAGCGGCTGCAGAAAACCGGCGACATCGACAAGCGCCATGGCGCGCGCGTGCGCTACGCCAATCCGATCAATGGCGGGCCGGTGCTGCCCACCATGGGCGCGCATCTCGCGCTGTTGCCGAAGGACTTCAAGGGCGAGCCCTACCGCTCGACCGACGGCACCATCTTCGCGGTCGCCGAAGGGCAGGGCACCACCATCATCGACGGCAAGCCGTTCGACTGGCGCGTCAACGACGTGTTCGTGGTGCCGCCGTGGAAACGCTATTCGCACAATGCGGCGAGCGAGGCCGTGCTGTTCTCGATCTCCGACCGGCCGGCGCAGGAGGCGCTCGGCATCTGGCGGGAGGGGAACTAATTCTTCCTTCTCCCCGCACGCGGGGAGATGTGACACGGAACGCTTCGTCCTTGTTATTGTTGATTCCCGTTCCAATGGGAAACTCCATGCAATTCGAAAACCTCACCGCCGGCCACGGTTCGCTCACGGCGGTGCGCACGGGTCAGGGCCGCGATCTGGTGGTGCTGCATTCGCTGCTGAGCGACCGCCACACCTTCGACCCGGTGCTGCCGGCTTTGGCGGCCAAGCACCGCGTCACGCTGATTAACCTGCCCGGCTTCCACGGCTCGCAGCCGACGCCGCTGGCGCTGATGGATGCCTACGTGGCGACGGTCGAGGACGGCTTTCAGGAATTCGGCATTGCCAGGGATTCCATCCTGATCGGCAACGGTTTCGGCGGCACGATCGCGCTCGCCTTCGCCATGGCGCATCCCGAGCGCATCGCCAAGCTGGTGCTCAGCGATGCCGCCGCCTGCTTTCCGCCCGAGGGACGCAAGCAGTTCGAGATCATGGCCGCCAAGGTCGCCGAAGCGGGCTTAGGCTCCATCGCCGAGATCGCGGCCAAGCGGGTGTTTTCGCCGGCCTATCTCGCCGCCCATCCGGAGGCGATCGAGGAGCGCAAGGCCGTGCTGCTCGACATCGAGCCCAAGGCGTTCCAGGCTGCGTGCAAGATCTTGCAGGAAGTCGATCTCTCGGTGCTGCTGCACAAGATGCAGGTGCCGACGCTGGTGGTATGCGGCGAATTCGACCAGGCCACGCCGCCGCCGCTCAACAAGCAGATCGCCGACAAGGTGGCAGGCTGCCGTTACGTCGAATTGCCCGGCTGCGGCCATTGCCCGCCGCTGGAGCAGCCCTCGCAGTTCATTGCCGCGATCAAGGCTTTCGCGGGGCTCTAAAACGCGGACAAAAGGCCGCTGTCCGATGAAGGACAGCGGCTCGCGTGACCTGCTTACATCTTGTCTTTGCAGACCACTGCGACCTGCTTTTCGGCTTCGTCCTGCGTCTTGAAAGCGGCCGGGCCGATCTGGATCCAGGTCGTCTCGGTCGGACGCGTCTCGACGACCTTGCACTTCTTCGTCGCCTTTTCCTGCACGATGTAATAGTCCGCGCTGGCCGTCGAAACGAAAAGCGCGAGCGTGGCTGCTGCCAATGCTAGCTTCTTGAACATGGAAGTTTCCTCTCTGGATATTTGGACTTCTTATCCAACGGCCAGAGCAATGTTCGGTTCCGTGCGCTGCGTCGATTGTGCCGCTGCGGCGCGTCATTGCGGGACGAGATTGGCCGCCTTGGAAACGGTCTTGAGCTCGGCCATGCGCGCGTTGAGGAAAGCCGCGAATTGATCCGGCGTTCCGCCGATCAACTCGACGCCCAAGGAGTCCATTTGCCTGCGCACGGCGGGGTCGGCGAGCGCCTTGTTGATCGCCGCATTGATCTTGTCGACGACGGCGCGCGGCGTCTTGGCCGGGGCCAGCACACCGAACCAGGAGGTTGCCTCGTAGCCGGGAACCGTGTCGCCGATGGTCGGCAAGTCCGGGAACATGCTCGAGCGCTTGGCCGAGCCGACCGCAACGCCGCGCAGGAGGCCGCCGCGCACATGGCCCAGCACACTCGGCGCGTTCTCGAATTGCAGGTCGATGCGGCCCGCGATCACGTCGAGCAAGGCGGGCGCGGCGCCGCGATAGGGCACGTGCACGAGATTGACGTCGGCCATCGCCGCGAACAGCGCCGAGCTCAGATGCGTCGCCGATCCGATCCCGGCGCTGCCGTAGCGGATCTCTCCGGGCTTCGCCTTGGCCATTTCGATGAGGTCGCGTACGGAGGCGATCTTCGAATCCTTCGGCACCACGAGCACGATCGGACTGGTGGCGACCAGCGCGATCGGCTCGAAATCCTTGATCGGGTCGTAGGGGATATCCTTTTGGATGTAAGGATTGATCGTCAGCGACGGCGTCGCCGTCACCAGCGTGTAGCCGTCCGGCGCGGCTTTGGCGGCCTGGTTGAGGCCAAGCGTGCCGCCGGCGCCGCCGGCATTGACGACCACCACCTGTTGGCCGAGCTCGTTGCCGAGATAATCGGCCAGCACGCGGGCCTGCGAGTCGGTGCTGCCGCCTGGCGCGAACGGCACGATGAGTTTGATTGGATGGTCCGGGTAATTCTGCGCGGCGGCGCTGCCGAACATCAGGAACGCCACGGCGAATAGATTGGTTACGAATTTCAGCATCGGTTCCTCGTGCGCGTTTTTTTCTTCTAACCCAGCGCCTGCATCACCGCCTTGGCGATTGCCGCGGTGCCGTCCTTGCCGCCATATTCCATCGGTTTGATGCCTTGCGCGTAAGCCTGGTCGACCGCACGTTCGATACGCAGTGCGGCGTCGGCGGCCGGCGGATGGTCGTGCGTCTGGCTGAGCCAATCGAGCATCATGGCGGCCGACAGGATCATCGCGGTTGGGTTGGCCTTGCCCTGGCCCATGATGTCGGGCGCGGTGCCGTGGCAGGGCTGGAACACCGCGTGCTTGTCGCCGACGTCGGCCGAGGGCGCGATGCCGAGCCCGCCGATCAAGCCTGCGGCCAAGTCGGAGAGAATGTCGCCGAACATGTTCTCCATCACCATCACGTCGAAGTCCCAGGGCT
Source organism: Pseudolabrys sp. (assembly GCA_036491675.1). Lineage (GTDB taxonomy): Bacteria > Pseudomonadota > Alphaproteobacteria > Rhizobiales > Xanthobacteraceae > Pseudolabrys. The sequence continues at coordinate 26,964 of DASXBN010000019.1, forward strand.
TCTTCACCATCAACGCGGCGCAGGCGTCGACATAGAGTTTGTCGGTCGCAACGTCGGTAAACTTCGCCTTGCGTTCGTCGAAAATATCGCGCTGCCAGTTGAAGGCCTTGAACACATTGGCCTTGTCGACCAGCGTGAGGCGGCCGGGGCGGCCGCGTTTCTTGCGCCGCTCGGCGAGCTTGAGCGAGAAGTCGAACAGGCGCTCGGTGGTCTTGCGCGTCACCACCAGCGTCTCGCGCGCCTCGTCGTGGGTGGTGACGCCCTTGCCCATGGAGGCGAACAGGCCTTCGGTCGACTCCCGGATCAGCACGAAATCGATGCCGTGCTGGTCCGCGCCGACGATCGGGCTCGGCACGCCGGGAACGAGCCGCGCCGGGCGCACGCCGGCATAGAGGTCGAAAATGAAGCGCAACTCGACCTGCGGCATGATCTCGGTGTTGTCGGGATAGCGCACGCTCGGCAGCCCGCAGGCGCCGAGCAGGATGGCGTCGGCCGCCTCGCATAGCTTGATTGTGGTCTCCGGCATCGACTTGCCGGTTTCGCGATAATGATTGGCGCCGGCGGCGCCTTCGGTGAAGCGGAAGGCCAGGCTCGGGGTCGTCGCCTCGATCCGGCGCAAAATCTCGAGAGTCGGTTCCATCACCTCGGGCCCGATACCGTCGCCCGGCAGCACGGCGATATGGAAGGCGGTGTTGACGGACATGAGGTTCCCGGGATGGAATTACAGACGTAGGGCGAGTAATGAATACGTCGGCGCGCCTGCGCGCAAGGGATGACGGCCGGAGATCACGATGCCGCGTTTTGCCGCCAATCTGGGTTATCTGTTCACCGACCGCCCGCTGCTCGAGCGCATCGGCGCCGCGGCCGCCTGTGGCTTCAAGGGGATCGAGCTGCAATTTCCCTACGACGTGCCGGCCTCCGCGGTTAAGGCCGAGATCGCCAGGAACAAACTCACTGTGCTCGGCATCAACACGCCGCCCGGCGATGGCGAAGGCGCATTCGGGGTGGCGGCGGTGCCCGGCCGGGAGAAAGAATTTCAAGGTCTATTTGCGCGCGCGCTCGACTATATTGCCGCCATCGGCGGCAGCGCGGTGCATTGCCTGGCCGGCAAGGTCGCGCTCGAGCAGCGCCCGGCGGCCGAGCGCGTGTTCATCGACAATCTCAGGGCCGCGGCCGATCTCGCCGCCGCCAAAAAAATCGGTCTGCTGATCGAGCCGATCAATGCGCGCGACCGCCCCGGTTATTTCCTCAACCGCGTCGAGCATGCCGCCGACATCGTCGCCAAGGTCGGCAAGCCTAACGTGCGCGTGCAGTTCGATTTCTATCACGTCCAGATCGTGGGCGGCGATCTGCTCTATCGTCTGGAGAAGCACCTGCCGGTCATCGGCCATCTGCAATGCGCCGCGGTTCCCTCCCGCCACGAGCCGGACGAGGGCGAGGTCAATTACCGCACGATCTTCGAGGCGGTGGACCGGCTCGGCTATGCCGGCTGGATCGGCGCCGAATATCGCCCGCGCTTCCGCACCGAGGAAGGTTTGGGCTGGGCCCAGCCCTATGGCCTGGTTCCCCTTCGTTAATCTTTGATTCAGCGTCAATCTTCTTGAAAATCCTTGCTTTTTCGCGTTGCGCGAATCTCAGCGATTGCTAGATTGGCGTCATGTGGGGACGCGGCAAGAAAACCGATGCGCAGATGCCTGCGCCGCCGAATGGGCTCAAAGCCGCCGTGCGCGAGGCGCGCATCGAAGCGGCCGAGCGCTCGGCCGTGGTGGTCGATCTGCGCGACGCGGCGCTGGCGCGGCTTGAGCTGCTCAACGAGGCGCTCGATCCGGTCTTCAAGGACATTCCGGCCAGCGTCGAATTGTTCGACCGCGGCGTGAGCAAGGGCGACGTGCCGCGGCTGTGGGTCGACGTCATCGCGCATATCGAGATGGGCCGCGACAAGCGGCAATACCGTTTCGTGCAGGATACCCGCTATGGCCGCGCGGTATTGGCGGAATCCTACGAGGTTCCCGAGATGGCGGAGGCGGTCACGCGCTATGTGGCGCGCCGTCTGGTCGAGCGCGAGCGCGCGCTGGCGGACGATGTCGCGGCCGGCCCGGTGATCGCGGACGAGCTTGCGCGGCTGCAGCGCTCGCGCCGGCGCTGGCGCGCGTTTTTGATCTTTGTCCTCGGGCTGATCGCCGGCGTCGGCGGCCTGCTCGCGCTGGCGCTGCTCAGCCCGCCGCATCCCTAACCTAAGAGTTTTATCCGCCGCTGCTGCATCAGCGTGCCGGCGGCGCCGACGCCGCGCGCGATCATCTCGCAGCTCCAGGCGCCGGGCGCGCCGCCGATGGCGTAGAGATTATAGGCGGCGGCATCTTTGCTCGCGCCCCATGCGGCGGAAGCCGACGGCACGCCCACCGCCGGTATGCGGGCGCCGTCGGGACCGCTCAGCCAGTTGAGCATGTGCAAGTGGTCGTGGCCGTGCAGCACCAGCTCGGCGCCATTCGCCCTGATGACGTGCAGGAACTCCGCCGCGTCGGTCAGCAATTTGTGACGCTTGGCCGGGCTGACCGGCGGATGGTGGATCAGCACGACGCGAAAAAGCCTCTCGTGCGCCAGCGCCGCGAGCGTCTCGCCCAGCCGCGCGAGCTGCGGCGCGCTAAGCCGGCCGGTCGCCATGAAGGGCGGTGTCGACACCGCGGTCGAAAGCCCGATCAGCGCCAGCGGCCCGCGCCGGCGCAGATAAGGAAAGCCGACGGCCCCGTCGTCGCCGCTCATATAGGGCGCCCATTGCGGGGCATAGCGGACGGCCTGGCGCACATAGGCATCGTGATTGCCGGGAACGAGGCTGACGTCACGCAGCGAGCCGAGGTCCTGCAGCCATTTGCGCCCGCGGGCGAATTCTTCTTCGAGCGCGATATTGCAGAGATCGCCGGTGACGGCGATATGGTCTGCCGCCTGCGCTTTGAGGTCGGCGACGATCTTGGCCAGCACGCCCGCATCGTGGATGAAACGCCGCCGGCGCTGCCAGTTGATATAGCCGGTGATCCGCTTGTTGATCAGCTCGCGCCAGCGCGGCGCCGGCAGCGGCGCCAGATGCGGGTCCGAAAGGTGGGCGAGGGTGAACATCGCCGCGTGTCGCCCGTTACGAGCTGCCGATCAATATGCCCGCGATGAACACCAGCACGCCGCCGACCACGACCTGGAAGGCCGCCTGCAGGAACGGCGTATCCATGAAGCGGGTGCGGATCCAGGAAATCACCGCGAGCTCGATTGCGACCACAATGCCGGAGACAACCGTGGCGGTGACGAAGTGCGGGATCAGATAGGGCAGGGTATGGCCGAGGCCGCCGATCGCCGTCATCAAGCCGCACACCGTGCCGCGCAGCCAGGGCGTGCCGCGCCCGGTGAGCGAGCCGTCGTCGGACAGCGCTTCGGCGAAGCCCATGGAAATGCCGGCGCCGACCGAAGCGGCCATGCCGACCAGGAACGTCGCCCAGGTGTTGTGGGTGGCGAAGGCGGCGGCAAACAGCGGCGCCAGCGTCGACACCGAGCCGTCCATCAGTCCGGCGAGGCCCGGCTGCACATATTGCAGCACGAACATGCGCCGCGCGGTCTCGTCTTCCTTCTCGCGCGCGCCCTTGGTGAGGATCTCCTGGCTGAGCTTGTGCGCCAGCGATTCGTGGCCGGCTTCGGCCTCCGCGAGCTTGACCAGCAGTTCGCGCACCGAAATATCGCGCGCGGTTTCCGCCGCCTTGCGATAGAACCGCCCGGCCTCGTATTCCATGTTCTCGGCGAACTTGCGCACGTCTTCCAGACCGAGCGGACGCATCAGCCAGAGCGGCGACGAGGTGTGATGGATGAAGCCCTTGACGTCCTGGCGGCGGATCAGCGGCAGGTACTCGCCGAATTTCTTGCGGTAGAGGTCGAACAGCCAGGTGCGGTGGGTGACCTCTTCCTCGGCCATCTCGTCGAACACCTTGGCGGAGGAGGGGAACTGCTCGCGCAGGCCTTCCGCGAAACCGCGGTAGATGCGGCTATCCTCTTCCTCGTTGGTGATGGCGAGCGCCAGCACTTCCTGCTCGGTCAGGTCGGAAAATCTTTTCACGGGGCCCCTCGGGTCGCCGGCTGGCGCATGTATCCCATATATTGGAGCTAGTTTAACCTTGGAAGGGTCCTGTTTGACACCACTGCTGGATAACCTGAGAAATGCCAAAAGGGGGGATTGAATTTGCAAAGCCTGCGCCGCGCGCTTGAGCCGCTGATCCGGCGGCTGATGCATTTCTACTGGCGCTTCGCGCGGGCAGCGACCTTGGGCGCGCGCGCCATGGTGATCGACGGTTCGGGCCGCATCTTTCTGGTCAAGCATTCCTACGTCGACGGCTGGCACCTGCCCGGCGGCGGCGTGGAGACCGGCGAGACGTTCTTTACGGCGCTGGCGCGCGAATTGGCCGAGGAGGGCAATATCGCGATGACCGCGCCGCCCGTGCTGCACGGCATCTTCTTCAACAAGCGGTCATCGCGGCGCGACCACGTGGCGCTCTACATCGTGCGCGAATTCCGCCAGGACGCCATGCCGCAACCCAATTACGAAATCATCGAGCATGGCTTCTTCTCGCCCGCGGCGCTGCCGGACGGCGTCACCCCTGCCACCCGCGCGCGCATCGCCGAAGTGCTCGGCGGCGCGACGATGAGCGAATTGTGGTGAGCCAAATCGTTCGCTCTCCCCGCGTAAGCAGTCTCGCGCCCATAAACGTGCCGAAGTCTGCTTTGTCTCGAGCATATCGTTTGGTAGCAATAAAAACGGCAGCGGTAGCAAAGTCTGATAAAATTATTGCGTGTGCTTTATGGACGACGCATTTCCGCGTCGGAGCAGGAAACCTGCGCCACCTTCCAGGCATCCGTGGATAACGAATGAATTTTGTCTGCGAAGTCTTTCATTTGGGCCTTATTTTCAAAACAGCTCGGCTCGGGGTTCATCCAAAGAACATTCGCGTGCATCATTACCGCGAGAGCAGCACGGCACAAAGCAACGTCGGTTTCTGGCAGAGGCTTAATTGCACGAAAGCGATCCAATTCGCGTGCAAAATCGCTTTTCAGTTCATTGAACTTCAGAAATTTTTTATTGTAGGCGTCGCAATCGGCGTGCGACGGCGTAGGCAGACATGCTGCAACCGCGGTCAGCGCGATCAAGAAGGTGGCGGTTCGCACCGCGTCGCTACCCCAAAACCTGCGTCAGCGGCCGCACCTCGCGATACACTCCTTATTAGCCCGGTCACAAACGGCGATATACATGTCGGGGAAGCTCATGCAGTCTTTGCGATGAGTCTCGCACCGCTGAAGGCAGACAGCGCGCGACACTTTGGCATTTTGGGCATATGCATGTTCGGTTTGAACAAAACCGGCAATGACAACGAGCGCTGCGACCCCTAGTAGAATACGTTTTCTGTGCGACATCTCGATCCCCGTTAAAACCCCCGGCAAACCGTACGTTTCCGGGCGTATGTAGTCAACTTTGCGCACAATTGGAGAGCACACCAAGCGCTGCTACGGCTTCTGGCCGATCATCTCGCACAGCTTCTTGTACGTTTCATCGCGCAGCGCCTGCTGATCGGAGGAGAAAACGGCAAAGCCCGGAATGCCGTTGTTGCGGTACGTCCCGCTCCTGCCTTTATCAATCATGTCGTGAGCCCCGCGCGCTTCGAGCCCGATTCGGTAAACCTTGGACCTGTCTTGGCTCTCGAAGGTATTGGCCTGGAAAGCCTTCACGTTGGAGAGTTTGATGCTCTTGGTGCTTTTGTCGCCTTGCGGCGGGCATAGGACGGGGCCGCCCGTACAGAAAGTGACCATCTGCAACTCGAGCACGCCGCCATGGACAATGAGAGAATACTCGCTCCGGTAAGGGCGGTCAGGGGTCCCAGTATTCGTGGTCCATGTTGCCACCGTCTGATCCTTGACCTTTGGCGCTGCACCAGCATGCGTAACCGATAGCAAAAGTCCCAACCCGAGCGTGGTGGCGAGCTTTATCATCAGAGTTCTCCAGTATTCGTTTTCAATATGCTTCCAACGGCGAGCGCTTAAGCTCGGAGTGCACAATGCACAATTCTGGTGGGCTGCGGAAGATTTCGTCCTTGCAATGGGCAGAAACCGGCCTCGCGCGTTGGTTCGGCGATGATGTCGGCTTCGGGTCATTAGCGGACAAACCGACACGTCCGCGCGAGTGTCCGCTTTGCCCGCGATAAGGGACATGTCGTGCGCGACTTCCGCCAGGACGCGGCGCCGCAGCCCAACTACGAAATCATCGAGCACGGCTTCTTTTCGCCCGCGGCGCTCCCGGACGGCGTCACCCCTGCCACCCGCGCCCGCATCGCCGAAGTTCTCGGCGGCGCGACGGTGAGCGAGATGTGGTGAGGAGGCGGGTGGGCCCGTATCCGCGCAAGATAAATGTTGACTTTATTCCTAGTAAGGATTATATTCCGAACTATCCCGTCCCTCGTGACCGAGGGGTGTCTGATCAGCGTCTCCAGACGCGGGGCGGGGAGCGGTGGCCGGGGAATGACTTGCATCGGAGATGCGGTGCAAGGCCCGGCGGTCCAAGCCGCGTCGATCCTGGCGTGCTTGCCGCACGCCGAGGCCTTCTGACGGCCGGTAGGCCGGCGTCCGGTCAGACGGTGCCGGCCGAGTTGCCAAGGCTGAAACGGTGGAGTGTTGCGGCCCCTGCGATGGGGTTAAACGCGACGAACGGACTACCACCGGGGACTTCGCGGAGCAAACCTAGAAACACCGCGCGCGGGACGCCTTGGGTTGGGCGGACTTGCGGCAATTCGGACTTCAGCACGCCTCGATGCTGCGAGGCGTCGAGGTCCGCGGGTCCGTCTGGACCCCTGGCGTCCCGCGCGCCCTCGGCTCTTATCGGGGCGGCGGAAGTGGAAGACGGCCTGCCCGGGGCCGACAAAGAATACGGGCAGCGGAGCGTTGGCTGTTTGACAATTGAATCGATGCGAGAAACGCGCGCTACCCAAACCTCGCGCGGTCGTGCGGCGCGGCGAAATCAAGCTGCGGGCCGACCGGAACGATGCCGGTCGGGTTCACCTGGCGCTGACTGAAATAATAATGCCGCTTGATCTGTTGCAGGCTCACGGTCTCGGCCACGCCCGGCTGCTGGTAGAGGTCGCGCACGTAGTTCGACAGGTTCGGGTATTCGCTGATGTGGCGCCAGTTGCACTTGAAGTGCGAATAATAGACGGCGTCGAAGCGGACCAGCGTGGGGAACAGCCGCCAGTCGGCCTCGGTGATGGTGTTGCCGGCGAGATAGCGGTGTTGCGACAGCATCTGTTCGATCTCGTCGAGTGCGTCGAACACGTTGCGGAACGCCTGCTCGTAAGCCGCCTGCGTGGTGGAAAATCCGGCGCGATAGACACCGTTGTTGATGTTCGGATAGACGAGATCGTTGATGCGGTCGATCTCGCCCCGCAGATTTTCGGGATAATAGTCGGTGTGGATGTTGGTGAAGGCGTCGAAGGCCGCATTGAGCATGCGGATGATTTCCGGCGACTCGTTGTTGACGATCGTCTTGCGTTTCTTGTCCCACAGCACCGGCACGCTGACGCGGCCGGTATAACGCGGGTCGGCGAGCAGATAGATTTCCGACAATTTGCTCTTGCCGTTGACGTGATCACCGCTCGATCCCTCGGCCTTGTTGAATGTCCAGCCCTCGCGCATCATGTCGGGCGAAACCACCGACATGGAAATGACGTTCTCCAGCCCCTTGAGCTTGCGGTAGATGATGGTGCGATGCGCCCACGGGCAGGCGAGCGAGACGTAGAGGTGATAGCGGCCGGCCGAGGCCTCAAAGCCGCCTTCGCCGGACGGGCCCGGACTGCCGTCGGGCGTGACCCAATTGCGGAAGCGGGTGGTCGGCCGGATGAATTGGCCATCCTTGGTGCGCGAAACGTCGTCCTGCCAAACGCCGTCAACCAGTTGTCCCATGCCGAGTGCCTCCGCCTTTGCCGCTATCATCTAGGCAATACGGCCGCAAATCGCCATGGGCGATGGACCTTGCTCGGGCTAAGTGCTAATCGGCACCGCCTAGCCGGGACGGGCCGCCGTCCGTGCCCGCACCGGCGGTTTGGGGTCATGAGCGAGCTTGCGCTGACAATTCTGCCGGAAACAGCCGACGACGCGCCGGCGATCGAGCGGCTGCACGAGCGCACCTTCGGCCCCGGCCGCTATGCGCGCAGCGCCTACCGCATCCGCGAGGGCCGCGGCCATCTGCTGGCCCTGTCTTTCACCGCGCGCATCGGCTCGCTGCTGGTCGGCTCGGTGCGGCTGACGCCGATCTGTATCGGCGAAACCCCGGCGCTGCTGCTGGGGCCGCTCACGGTCGAGCCGCCGTTTCGCGAGCGCGGCGTCGGCAGCGCGCTGATCGCGCGCGCGCTGAAGGAGGCCAAGGCCGCCGGCCACGCCATGATGGTGCTGGTCGGGGACGAGCCGTTCTACCGCAAGACCGGTTTCAAGCGCATCCCGAAGGGCAAGGTGACGATGCCGGGTCCAGTCGATCCGGCGCGCCTGCTAGTGGCGGAACTCAACGCCGGCGCCTTCGAGGGCGTTAGCGGCATGATCCGGCCGGATTGGGAACGCGCATAATCTCGAAAAGCGGGAACCGGTTTTCGGATAAGATCGTGCGCAAGAATAAAGAAGATTAGCGGCCTTCGCGTGCCCACGTCGCCGCGAGCGAGCCGATCAGCAGCAAAAGCCCGATCAGGCCGGCAAAGATCGGCAGCACGCCGATGCCGCGCACCACGCTGACATCGCGCATCTTCAGTCCGATCCAGTCGTCGCCCTTGAATGTGGTGGAGGTGCGCACCGGCACCACACGCGGCACGTCAAGTGTGTTGCCGTCCGCCAGCCGCCGCGCGTCGCCGCCGGTGGCATTGCTGAGCGCTTGCAAGACTTCGGTGGTCGAAGTCACTTGCGTGAATTCGCGCGGGTTGGCCGGGCCCACATTGGCGAGCGCGGTGAGCTTGCCGTCGGTCGCGCGCCACAGCCCGAGTTCGTTGCCTTTGACCTCTGCGCGCCAGACGCCCGGTTCGACCGGCTGCAGGTTGAGCGTGCGGGTGGCGCCGGTCGGCGAGGTGAGCGTCACTTCGTTGACGCTGTCGGCCATGGTCTGGCGCTGCACGGTGATGTCGTGGCCCTTGACGATCAGCCGCAGCGCTTCCTCTTCCAATTCGGGCTGCTTCATCAGCCAATGCGACAGCCGCCGCAGCAGATCGAGGTGCGGCCCGCCGCCTTCGTAGCCGCGCGCCCACAGCCAGATGTGGTCGGACAAGAGCAGCGCCACGCGGCCCTCGCCCTCGTGCGCGAGCACCAAGAGCGGCTTGCCGTCCGGACCCTGCATCACACTGGTGCCGTTGGCGCGCTTGGTGTCGACCAGCCGGAACCATTGACTCCAATGCGGCGGATCGCTCTCGGACCCTTCCAGCCCGCGTGTCACCGGATGACGCTTGCCGGCCTCGCTGAGCATGGCCCGGAACGGCCGCTCGGTAACGTCGCCGCTCGGTTCCGCCGGCAGGATCACGTCGAGCGGCGTGCGCCAGATGCTGGTGGCGCTCGCATAGTCAGGGCCGGCGGCGATCAACACGGCGCCACCGTCGCGCACATAGCGCGCGATGTTTTCGAAATAGATCATCGGCAGCACGCCCTGCCGCGCGTAGCGGTCGAAGATGATGAGCTGGAACTCCGCGATCTTCTGCTGGAACAGTTCGCGGGTCGGAAACGCGATCAGCGCCAGTTCATTGAGCGGCGTCAGGTCGTCTTTTTCCGGCGGCCGCAGAATGGTGAAGTGGACCAAGTCCACCGCCGGATCGGCTTTCAGCAGGCGCCGCCAAGTGCGCTCGCCCGGATGGGGCTCGCCCGATACCAGCAGCACGCGCAGCCGGTCGCGCACGCCGTTGATGGTCACGGCAGCCCGGTCGTTCAACGCCGAAACCTCGCCCGGCAGTTTTTCCACCGACAAGTCGACGACGGTGGGACCTTCGCGTGTGATCGGCACCTCGATGTCGTGCGGTTGTCCCACCGGCACGCTCTCCTGCCGCGGTGGCTCCCCGTCGCGCCGGAT
>DASXBN010000020.1:0-1951 GCA_036491675.1 Pseudolabrys sp.
CCCCGGAATTCCTGTAAGAGAGAACCCCGGCTCCACGCTTGCGGCGCCGACTGCGCCAACTTGACGTATAGTCGCCAAGTCGGACACGTGAATCGTGAGACATTCAAATCTCCGCGTAGGGCGTTATACGTCCTCATGGAAAACTTCCGGTTTTGCGATGGTAGTTCAACGACAAGAGCGACCAAAATGTTGTGCTGGCCGCCGGCGCGGGCGCCGGGCTGGCGGTGGCGTTCAACGCTCCGATCGGTGGATCGGTCTTCGTGTTGGCGCGACGAATTGAGCATGGGAGCGGTCGCTTCGAGGTGCTCAGTTTTCGTGGTTTCCGGTGGCTGGAAGGAGCAACTTGCCAGTGATCAACGCACGGGACCCGAGGAGAACAACGAATCGTGACCGAGCGCACTGACAAGGGGTTTACGCGAGGTGTATGTTCCGAGAACGTTGGGATGCAAAACGGGGATTCCAGTTCGGATGATCCAGAAGCTCAGCCTGATCTATGGCTTCCCTTATAACACCGACCAGGAAAAGGCGGAACTCTGGGTGGCCGCAGCGCCGCCGACTGAGCGCCCTCAACACGCGCGGCGGCGCGCTTTCTACTGCGATGGAGTCGATCCGTCCCGGCATGCGATTGGGCAGGGAGTAACGAAGCGCAAGTCCATTTCCGCAAGGAGAGATCCATGAGCACTTACCCGATGGACCCCGTCGATGCCGCCTGGTATCACATCGACGGTCCGGCGAACCTGGCGATGGTGACCGCCGTCGTGCTGACGAAGCAGCCGCTGGACTTCGACAGGGTGCGCGAGGTTTACCGGCTGCGTCTGGCCGGATTCGATCGCTTTCGCCAGCGCGTGGTCGAGACCGGCTTCCCGCTGCCGACACCGCACTGGCAGGACATGCCGCACTTCGACATCGCTCAGCACGTGCACCGGATCGCGTTGCCGGCGCCGCACGACATGGCGGCGCTGAAGGCGCTGTTCAACGACATCGCCAGCATGCCGCTGGATCGCGAACAGCCGCTGTGGCACGTGCACTTCGTCGAAGACGTCGGCGGCGGCAGCGCGGTGATCTGGCGCTACCACCACTGCATCGGCGACGGCACCGCGATGCAGGCGGTGGTGCGCGAGGTATTCGATGCGACGCCCGATGCGCCGCTGGCCCGGCGACCGCGCCGCCGTCACCCGGCAGCCCGGCCAGGGGTGCCGGCCGATCTCCTGTTCGGCTTCGACACGCTCGAACGTGCGGCGCGGCGCGCGCTTGCGCTCGCGCTCGGTACGGTCGAGGCGGTCGCCGATCCGCAACGCACGCTGGAGAAGCTGGACCTCATGCTCGGCGGCACCGCCGTACTGCTGAGCGAACTGCTCAAGCCCGCCGATCCGCAGTCGCCGTTCAAGGGCGACTTCGGCCTGCGCAAGCACGTCGCCTGGTCGACGCCGGTCGCGATCGCCGATGTCAAGGCGATCGGCGCACCGCTGGGCGCGAAGGTGAACGACGTTCTCGTCGCGGCGATGACCGGCGCGCTGCGCGCCTACCTCAAGGGCCGCGGGGTCGACGTCAACCACACGACCTTGCGCGCGATGGTGCCGGTGGACCTGCGGCCGCCCGAGCGCGTCGGCCTGCTCGGCAACGATTTCGGGCTCGTGCTGCTCGACTTGCCCGTGGCTGCGGCCAAGGCCGCCGACCGGCTGGCGCAGACCAAGGCGCGCATGGACCGGCTCAAGCGCTCGCCCGAGCCGGTGGCGATGAAGTTCCTGTTCGAGCTGTTCGGCCGGGTGCCGAAGCCGATCGAGGACCTGGCCACCTCGATCTTCGGCAGCAAGGCGAGCTTGGTGATGACCAACGTCGTCGGCCCGGAGGATCCGGTGTACCTGGCCGGCGTGCCCGTCGACCAGATGATGTTCTGCGTGCCCCATCCGGGCAAGGAGCTCGGAGTGGGCATCAGTATCCTGAGCTACCG
>DASXBN010000021.1:0-1862 GCA_036491675.1 Pseudolabrys sp.
TGCATCAGACCGGCTGCAATGGCTGCCTCGGCATGGGCCAGGCGCCTGCAGCGGGACGGCGCAGCCTGTGCACGGTGCCGCGGAACTTCCCCGGGCGTTCTGGCGCGAAGGAGGATCAGGTCTACCTGTGCAGTCCCGAGACGGCTGCTGCCTCCGCGCTCAACGGCGTCATCACGTATCCGCGCAAGCTTGGCATGCCCTATCCCCGGCTCGAAGACTCGGCCGGGGCGTCGGCTTACGACGGCTTGATCGAGGCCCGACTTCCGCCCGGCGCGCGGCCGCCGCTGGTGAAGGGGCCGTTTCACGCGGACCTGCCGGACTTCGAACCGACCGGCGACGAGCTCACGCTGCCCATATTGCTCAAGCTCGGCGACAATGTGTCGACCGATGGGATCGTCGCCGGCGGCGTTACCGGGCTGTCCCTCTGGAGCAGCGTACCTGGCATGACGTCGATTGCCTTCGAGCCAGTCGACGAAACCTACGTCGATCGCGCGCGCGAGTGTCACGGAGACGGTCACGCCATTGTCGGCGGGCGTAACTACGGCCAGGGATCGAGCCGTGAGCAGGCCGCGCTGGCCGTGCGCAATCTCGGTGCGCGCGTCGTGCTGGCGCACAGCATTGCGCGCATCCACGGCGAGAACCTCGTGAATTACGGGGTCCTGCCGCTGCTGTTCGTTGAACCCGGCGACTTGGAGCGCCTCGAGCAAGGAACAGTGTTGCGGCTTCACGGCCTGCTCGCCTTGCTGCGCGACACCAGCGGAAGGGGGAGATCGCCTACGGCCGTGATGGCCGGAACGAAGGTCGTATCCGGGTGCGGCACATGCGAGAAGCGGTCAAGGCGCTGAACGGCCTCGGCGAATCCGTCGAATTCGAAGAGGCCCCAATCGGCGGTGCAGGCTACGAAGCCAGCGGCCATCCACTGCCCGACGCGACACTCGCCCTCACGCAACAGGCGGACGCGGTGATCGTGGGGGCGACCGGCGTCTGGAAGTACGACAATCTCGAACCTGCGTTACGCCCTGAGCAGGGCATTCTCGGCTTGCGCAAGGAGCTAAAGCTATCTGCGAATTTGCGCCCGGCGGTCTTGTACGACGAGCTCATCGGTTCGTCCCCGTTGAAGCCCGAGAAAGTGCGCGGGCTCGACATCCTGATCGTGCGCGATCTAATCGGCGACATTTATTTCGGCCAGCCGCGTGGCAAGCGCAAGGCGCCGGACGGCGAGTTCGCCGGCGAGCGCGAGGGGTTCGACACCATGCGCTACCTTGTGAATACCTTCTCAACCCGTGCTTACGGAGTCCAAAATGATATCCCGCAGAAAGAAAGCCCGCGCCGCCGCGGCACCAATAGGCGGCGCACGCCTATCTGGCGCCAAGCTGAAGGAAGCGGCGCTGGGCTTGGCGCTGGCCGTCGGTGTCTTCCCCGCCGCCGATTACGGGCACTACTATTGGACCACCGGCGACTACCTCGTCTCTACCGACGATGCCAATATCGACGTGCATTCGGCGATGATCAGCCCAAAAATATCGGGCTACATCAGCGAAGTTCCGGTCAATGACAACCAGTCCGTCAAAGCCGGTCAGGTGATCGTGCGGATCGATCCGCGCGATTACCAGACGGCGCTCGATCAGGCGCACGCCAACGTCGCGGCGGCGCAGACGACTATTGATTCGCTGACGCAGCAGATCGCCCGGCAGAAGCTGACAATCGATCAGGCACAGCAGACAGTGACGTCGGACCAGGCGGCACCGGTGGGAGGCGGCCATGGACGCCAAACTTGGACGCTCCGCCGAGAAAGCGGTCTCGCTAAAGACCTGGATCGCCGTCGGCGGCGCGCTGATCAGGGCCTTTCTGGCGGCGTTACT
>DASXBN010000022.1:0-2134 GCA_036491675.1 Pseudolabrys sp.
AATGCGCTTCAATCTGCCAAAAGCCGCTGCCGAGCTCGCGTGCCTTGATCCGGTCTGCGCCGGCCACCCGGGGTATGTTCTCGGTGATGACGCGAACCAGCAGTACCGTCCGGTGCAGCACCTTGTTGTGCTTGAGGTTGCGCAGCAGGGTTAGGGGCACATCTTCGGTCTGGGTGGTGAGGAAAACTGCCGTGCCCGAGACGCGCGCTTCCGGCGCCGCGTCGCAGGTTGCGAGAAAGGAGGCGAGCGGCACGGCTTCACTCGCCAACTGCATCCGCACCAATCGCCTTCCCGTACGCCAGGTGGTCAGGATCGCAAATACGACGATTCCGATCAGCAGCGGGAACCAGCCGCCGCTCGGGATCTTCAGGGTATTGGCTCCGAATAGCGCAAGGTCTACGGCCATGATCGGCACCAGCACGACGGCGATTGTCGGCCATTGCCAACGCCAGACGCCCCGCATGACGGCTGCGGCGAGGACCGTCGTGATGGCCATCGTCCCGGTGACTGCAAGACCATAGGCCGAAGCGAGCGCGCTCGAGCTTTGAAACCCCAGAACCAGAGCGACAACCGCAATCAGCAGCAGCCAATTGACCTGCGCGACGTAGATTTGACCGTGCGCGCGGGTCGAGGTCTGAAAGAGGTCCAGCGGCGGCATCAGGCCGAGTTGAATCGCCTGCCGCGACAGCGAGAACGCGCCGGATATCACGGCCTGCGATGCAATGACCGTCGCCGCGGTCGACAACAGCACCAGCGGGAACAAGCCCCAAGCGGGCGTCATGCGAAAGAACGGATTGTCGATTGCCGTTTTGTCGCCGAGGATCAGCGCGCCTTGTCCGAAATAATTGAGGACGAGAGCGGGAAGCACTACGGCGAACCATGCCAGCCTGATCGGAAAACGGCCAAAATGGCCCATATCGGCGTAGAGCGCCTCGCCGCCGGTAATAGCGAGCGCGACGGCCCCGAGCACGACAAAGCCGGCGCCGGGCGCGGCGATAAAGATATGAGCTGCGTGCGCGGGGTTGAGGGCTCCGAGCACGCGCGGCGCTTCGGCGATTCGAATTACCCCGATTATCGCGATGACAGCGAACCATAAGACCATCACCGGGCCGAAGATGCGGCCGACGCGTCCGGTGCCACCCTTCTGAAACAGAAAAAGCGCGAGCAGCACAACAATCGTCACCGGCAGCACGAAACGGTTCAACGCCGGCGTCGCAACGCCGATACCCTCGACCGCGCTGAGCACGGAAATCGCCGGCGTGATCATGCTGTCGCCATAGAACAACGCGGCGCCGCCGAGGGCGAGCAACACCAAGAGATTGGTGGAGCGCTCACCGCGCGCGCGCTCCAAGGCGAGGGCCAGCAGAGCGAGAATTCCACCCTCGCCTTGATTGTCGGCGCGCATGATCAACAGGACGTATTTGACCGTAACGACTATGATCAACGCCCAGAAAATCATCGACAGAACGCCGAGGACGTGTTCTGCATCGAGGGGAAGGCCGTGCTCGGGGTTGAAGCACTCGCGAAAGGTGTAGACCGGGCTTGTCCCGATATCCCCGAAGACGACGCCGAGTGCGGCAAGGCTCAACGCGGCAAACCCGGCGGATCGATCCGGTGCGTTCTCCCCGAGCTCCTCTTCTGCGGTCAACGCCGCGTGCCCGGCCGGAATGACCTCGGTCGAAGTCTCGGTGTTGCCGGCGCGATTTGCCATGCGTGTCTCCTGCCCGCCCGCCGCTCAGCGTCCCGCCGGCGTTTAGACAAGGCGCTACGATCTAAAGGATCTGCAGGAACATCGCCACTCGAAAAGGGGTTCCCGATATGGCGTTCTTGCGCTGTTAATCGCGCACCAGGGCCGCTGCTTGCCGTCGTCGGTAGTCGCCTGGCGCTACGAACCGGAGGGAGAGGCAAGGGCCGTGTTGCGCGGAACAAAAAATTTCGACGCCTAAAAACATCATGACCGGGACCGCTGCGCCGATGAAGCCGCCGATTTCACAACCTATTCGGCCCGCCACATAGAGCAGGACAATCATGCTGAGTGCTATTCCCGGCGCCCCAAGGCCCCGCATCGCGGTGCTTGGTGATAAGGCGCAAGGCGCTGAGACCGACCGTGCGAGGCTGCAGAGGAGAAAGTCAG